>NZ_JBIVHM010000011.1:0-109330 GCF_044749185.1 Paenarthrobacter sp. NPDC089675
CGCTCCGCTATCACCTGCCCGCCAAATCCCATGAATCAACCCTGTCACGCCAGCCAACGCCCGTAACCCAACAAACACCCCTATGTGGAAAACCCAGCCACGGGGACCGGGGTGGCTCAGGGCTTTTGCGATTCCGCAGCCGCCGGATCAAGGTCCTGCAGGGTGAGTTGGTGTGCCACGGATTCGGGAAAGGGAAACGTTGAAGTAGCCGAAAGATCCGGCCCCACGTGCACCAGTTCGCCGGACGCCATGGGGCGCCAGGAAGGGTTGTTGTCCATGGGCTCGGTGGCGAACAGGACGTGCGGGGAACGGGCCAGTTCCGTGCTCCGGGAGTGGATCCGTTTGCTGCGGGCATCCAAAGGTGCGGCGGGGGCCGGAGTCGCGGGGTCCCGTCGGAGGACGTGTAACTCGTGGGTCGCCGGGTAGCGGAGGGCCCAGATATCCGTTGCGGTAGTCAGGATGAAGTTGAGGCTGAAGACTGGGAGTTCTCCGGCGACCCAGCCCACGGCAGCCCTGATTCCCGCAGTGACATCGCCGTTGGCGCGGCGCGTTTCCGCCGTAATGAGCGCGAACAGCCTTTCGCTATCGGTCTGCCCCCGGACCAGCTCGCGGACCCCGAGCCCTACAAGGCGCTGGTCCAACAACGCCAGCCCGGCGAACGCGCCGTTGTGCGCGAACAGGCGTCCGTCCTGCTCGAAGGGGTGTGTATTAGCCACCGTCAGGGCTCCCGTGCTGGCGTACCGGACGTGGGCCAGGAATGTAGTGCTCTTTACCACCCGAGCTTCCCGTGCGAATGCATGGTCTTCCCACGCCGCCAGCGGGCGCTTGGCTACCTTCGGAGTGCCATCCGAACTGAAGGTGCCGATGCCGGCTCCATCCGGTTCGCGGTGGCTCTGGACCGAGAGGCTGTCGGGGGCGTCGAGCAGCCAAAAAGTCGCCCGGACGGGTTCCGAACCGGCATGCAGCCCGAAAAGCCGGCACATAGTTCCCCTTAGTTAGTTCGGCACTGAACGGAACGTCAGTGGTGGAATGCCGCGGACTGCCCATCGGCGGGCATGGGCGCGGTCAGGCGGTCCAGGTACGCCACTTCCTTCTTCAGGTCTGCCAGGAAGCTCGAGGCCAGGTCGCGGGTGAAGCCGTTGCGGACCACGATCCTCTGTACAGTCACGTCATCCAAGCCCTCGGGCAGCGGGTAGGCAGGGACCAGCCAGCCGTTCATCCGGAGTCGCTCCGAAAGGTGGTGCAGGTTCCAGTTCTTGGTGTGGCCCTCCGTAAGCTGCCACGCGAAGACGGGGATGTCCGATCCATCGCTCCAAAGAGTGAAGGCCTCCATGGCCCCGATTTCGCCGGAAAGATACAAGGCGACATCCCTCGACGTGGCTTGCACGGACTTGAATCCCTCGAAGCCCAGGCGCAGGAACAGGTAATACTGGAGCAGGACCTGTGCGCCGGGTCGGGAGAAGTTCAGGGCGAACGTGGGCATATCGCCGCCAAGATAGCTGACGTGGAAGACCAGGTCCTGGGGGAGTGCCTCGGCATCGCGCCAGAGGACCCAGCCAAGTCCCGGATACACGAGTCCGTATTTATGCCCGGACGTGTTGATGGACGCGACCCGCGGAAGCCTGAAATCCCACACAGTTTCCGGCTGCAGGAAGGGTGCCACCATGGCCCCGGAAGCCCCGTCCACGTGGATGGGGATATCAAGGCCCCGGCGCTCCTGGATCTCGTCGAGTGCGGCCGATATGGCATCCACCGGCTCATAGATTCCTGTGTACGTGACACCCATGATCGCCACCACACCTATCGTGTTCTCGTCCACGTATTGGTCCAGCTCATGGCCGTCCAGCATTGGATGTTCCTTGGACACGGGAACAAACCGGGGCTCGACATCCCAGTAGTTGCAGAACTTTTCCCAGCACACCTGGACTGCCGAACTCAGCACCAGGTTGGGCTTCTCGGTCCCCAGCCCCGCAGCTTTGCGCGCATGCTGCCAGCGGCGCTTCAACGCCAGCCCCCCGAGCATGCACGCCTCAGACGATCCGATGGTGGAGGTTCCCATGGCCTTCGCGGGGTCCGGCGCGTTCCACAGCCCGGCGAGCATCCGCCAACATCGCGTCTCGATCTCGGCGGTCTGCGGATACTCGTCCTTGTCGATCATGTTCTTGTCTACGGTTTCCGCGTAGAGCTTCGATGCTTCCGGCTCCATCCAAGTACCCACGAACGTTGCCAGGTTGAGCCTGGAATTGCCGTCCAGCATGGCTTCGTCGTGCACCACCTGATACGCGGTTCCCGGCAGCGACTCGCCATCGGGGAGGGTGAAACGCGGGAAGAGGGAGGACTCGCCGGGCCTGCTGAACAGGGGGTTCAGTTCGACGGCGGTAGTGGCGGCATCGTTCGGTGTCCGGTGGGCTCTGCTCATGGTCAGCTCCTTGGAATCGCCTTGGTCTGTGGCTCACGCTACCCGTGGCAGCGGCTGTGGCTCACGCTACCCGGGGCAGCGGCCGCACCCAAGCTTGACGGGGTATCGGATCGGGGCAGGGAATGGGACGATTTCCCTATGGGACAGGAACAGAACGGCAAGCCCGGGACCTCGGGGCCAGTCCCGGGGGACAGTGGTCAGTGGCAGGATAACGACGGCGGCTCACCCACCACCCAGCAGATGCGCACCGTGGGGCAGCGTCGGCGGGAAGCGGAGCGGAAGCTTGACCAGCACTTGGAGGAAGCCAAGCATCGCGCCGAGTCCCCGGATCCGGACCAGCAGAAAACGGAGAGCTGAGCCGCGGACCTAGCGGTTGCGTACCTATTGGCTGTCCGGGGCTGCTTGGCCGCCCGGCGCGGGCGAGGGGTTCTCCGAAATCCGCCCGCCACCTGAGCCACCGCGCCCTCCGTCATGGAGGGGCGTGTCGCTGTGGTGGGTTTCACCGTGCTGCAGCTGGAGCGCGCAGTGGATCAGGGGGAAGTGGCTGAACGCTTGTGGGGTATTTCCCAGTTGCCTCCGGGTCCGGGGATCCCATTCTTCGCTGAGCAGGCCCACATCGTTCCGGAGGGACAGCAGCCGCTCGAACAAGGCTGTGGCCTCGTCGGTGCGTCCGATTCCCAGCAACGCATCCACCATCCAGAAGGAGCACGCCAGGAACACTCCCTCATCCCCGGGCAGTCCATCGTGGCCGGATTCGGTCCGGTACCGGAGAACCAGGCCATCTTCGGTGAGCCGGTCCTGGATGGCGTCAACCGTCCCCACAACCCGGGGATGGTCCGGCGGCAGGAAACCCACCCTTGGGATCAGGAGCAGGCTCGCGTCCAGTTCCTTGCTGCCGTAGGACTGGACGAAACTGTTGAGGTCCTCGTCGAACCCCTTGGCCATGACCTCTTGGTGGATGGTGGATCGAAGGTTGGCCCAGCGGTCTCCGGGTCCGGGCAGGCCGGACTCCCTGACGGCTTTGACCATGCGGTCTGCCGCCACCCAGGCCATGACCTTTGAATGCGTGAAATGCCTCCGCGGGCCCCGTACCTCCCAGAGCCCGTTGTCCGGCTGGTCCCAGGCGCCCTCTAGGTATTCCATCAGGGCCACCTGGATATCCCAGGAATTGTCCGTGGTCCCTGTGGGGGAAGCAGCGCGCGTCAGCGAGAGGCCGTCCAGCACTTCGCCCCACACATCCAGCTGCAGCTGCGGAGCGGCCGCATTGCCGATGCGGACAGGCGCCGAATTCTCGTAACCCCGCAGCCAAGGGAGGTCCATTTCGGGTAGCCGCCTCGCGCCGTCGAGCCCGTAAACGATCTGCAGGTCCGCCGGGTCGCCGGCGATGGCGCGCAGCAGCCAGTCCCGCCACGCACCCGCTTCCTCGGTGTAGCCGGCGGCGAGCAGGGATTGCAGGGTCAGTGTGGCATCGCGCAACCAGCAGTACCGGTAGTCCCAATTGCGGGGCCCGCCAATCTGTTCCGGTAAGGATGTTGTGGCTGCTGCCACGATGCCGCCGGTGGGTGCATAGGTCAGTGCTTTGAGGGTGATGAGGGAGCGCTCCACCGCTTCTTTGTACTTGCCGTCGATCTCGCTGCGGCCAATCCATTCCCGCCAGAATGAGCTGGTGTTGGCGAGGGCGCGCGCAGGGTCGATCCGGCGGGGCTCCGGCTCGTGGCTCGGCGCCCAACGCAGCACGAACGGCACCCGCTGGCCCTCGCGGACGGTGAACTCGCTGATGGTGCGGTTGTCCCGCCCCTCGAGTGGGGCATGCGTCGTGAGGTAGGCGGAGTCGGGGCCGGCCACCGCGCTGATGCCCTCGCCATGCTTGCGGACCCATGGGACAACCCTGCCGTAATCGAACCGGAGAACGAGTTCCATCTTCATGGACACCTCCCCGCTGAGGCCCTCCACGATGCGCACGAGGTCCACGGCGTCATCGCGGACGGGCATGAAGTCGGTGACGCGGACACTTCCGCCTTCCACTTCCCACTCGGTGTCCAGGACCAGGGTGTCCTCGCGGTACTGGCGCCGGGTGGAGTTGCCTCCGTTGGCCGGATCGACGTTTGCGGGGGCTATGAGCCAGCGTCCGGCCTCGGAATCGGCCAACAGGGCAGCGAAGCAGGCCGGGGAGTCGAAGCGTGGGAGGCACATCCAGTCGATGGAACCGTTCCGTCCCACCAGTGCCGCCGTGTGCAGGTCGCCAATGAGTGCGTAGTCCTCGATCCTGGCCATGGATGCAGCTCCTTCTTCGGTTGGCATGACTGATCCTGACCGTACCCGCTTCCAAGGGGTAGAGCGAGCGCAGCACACCGTGCTACCACTGTTCTGCAACCACAATCCAGCGTCATTTCCAGGAGGAGCCATGGCTGGAGAAAAACCGGTTCTTGTTGTTGGTGCCACCGGCTATCTGGGCGGCCAGGTGGTGGCCGAACTACTCAAGCGCGGTAAGCGGGTCAGGGCGCTGGTGCGGCCTAAATCGGATGCTTCCAATCTGGCGGCGAAGGGCGTGGAAGTCGTGAGGGGTGACATGCTCGACGCCGGTTCGCTTACCGACGCGATGGCGGGCGTCGACGCCGTGGTTTCCACTGCGGCCGGTTACACACGGAACGACCGCAACGCGGACGCGATCGATACTTTCGGCAACAGCAACCTGGCTGTCGCGGCCAAGCAGGCCGGGGTCCGCCGCTTTGTGCTGATCAGCATCCTCACCAGCGACCAAACACCCCAGGTCCCGCATTTCTGGCATAAGAAGCTTGCGGAGGACAAGCTGGAGCAACTTGGCGTGCCCTTCGTTGCGTTGCGTCCGGGCGCCTTCTTCGACCAGATAGCGGGCATGCGCGGCGACCCGTTCCAGAAAGGCCGCATCATGTGGTTCGGCTCCAAGGAAACCCCGCTGACGTTTGTCCTGACGGCCGACCTGGCTGCGTATCTGGCGGCCGCGGTCGATGCCGACATCAGGGATGGCGAACGGATCGATATCGGCTGGACCAGGCCGGTCAGCATGCTCGAGGCGGCGTCGTTGCTGTCCCGTCACCGTGAACTCAGGAATGGTTCCAACGACGGCGGCAAGGACATCAGCGTGATGTCGATTCCGACGCCGGTCCTTCAGGTTGCAGGCAAGGCAACCTCGCGTTTTGCGCCTTTGGTGGCGGACATGGCGAGTATGTCGGCCTGGTTTGAGACGGGTAAGTACGTTGCCGATACCGGGCGCCAGGAAGAAGTCTTCGGGGCAGTCCCCACGCCCGAGGACGCGATTGCGCGCTTCGCGGCAAAGTACGGGCACTGACGTTCGCGCCAGGGCACGGGCCGCGCCCCAAACCGCAGGCCAAGCCCCAAACCGCGCCCCGGGAACAATCGCGGGCACAAAATCTAGCGAAGCCGCCAATTGCTAAGTAGGCTGACTATACCGGGTCGGCTGGATGTACCCCTGTGGCCGGACGGAAGCGAGAGGAGCATGTCATGAGAATAGGTTCTTCCATAGCACTGGTCGCAATCGGAGCGATCCTTGCCTTTGCACTGACACCCGGGCTGATCCCCTTCATCGATCAAGTACTTATCGGCTACATCCTGATGGTGGTGGGCGTTCTTGGCCTCATCATTTCCATCATCATGTCCAGCCGGACGCGGCACACCGTGGTGGAGCGCCGCACCGCCCCGGACACCATCGTGGAACGGCGCCCGGAGGTTTAGCGGTTCCGGACGCACAAAACGCACGACGGCGGCAGCCCCGCCGTCGTGCGTTTTGACCGCGTAGGCTGCTCTTATGGAGAAGTCATTCGATATTGAGCTTGTCAACCAGGACGAGTACTTGGTGCGCTGGGCATCCGAGGGGCAGACCGGGGAATCGGTGGTTCGGGTGAACCCCGACTTCCTTGAAGAAGCGGGCCTGGGCGGGTTCGACCAGCAGGCCGTGGTTGAGGAAACCACCACCTACCTTGCCGAGCACCAACCGGTTATCGACTTCCCGCTGACGGTGGACCTCGAAGAAATTGCCGCGGCCTACGCGGACTACACCGAACAGTTGCGGACCCGGCTCGCCGCCAAATAGCGCCCGCCCCTCAATGGGGCCGGCCGAGCCTCACCATTGAATGTGGACGCAAAGCTCTCCCGGAGCCTGCCCGGTAGCCTTGACGACAGCCTCAACGACGGCATCCTGCGCGCGTTCCAGGCTCGTGGCATAAACCACGAGGCCGGGCATCTGCTGAACGCGAAGTTCAAACCAGGTATCCGCGGCCAAGGTGACCACCGCTGTGATGGTGGTCTTCGCACCCGGGGCGCAGCCTTCCGGACTGCCGACGGGGAAGTCGGCCACTAGGGGTGCCATGGAGACCTCCAGGCGCTGGGTCGCGGAAGGCCAACTTCTTGACTGTTACGAGCATATAGAAACCCGCATGGGGCATGTCAATAAGCTGGCGAACTGTTTCCTGGGAGATCAGCCCTCGACGTCCGCCGTCAGGAGTTCGCCGTTGTAATACTCCACGCGCCAACCGTCCACCACGTGGTGATGCGCAAGGTTCAGCACGGCGTTGTGGACACTGTCCAGCGTGCGTCCGATTGCGCTGCTGAGGGCCAGCCGGATGAGCGTGCCGTGGCTGACAACCAGCACGCGTTTGCCGGCGAACTCCCCGGCCAGATCCTCAAGCGCAGCCAGTCCGCGTGCTGCGGCGTCCTCATCGCTTTCGCCGCCCCTGAAGCCGCCGGGTACGCGCAAGGCCTCCAGTTCCGGGCCGGCCTGCAGCCCCTCGGCGGGGCCGAAGCTCCGCTCGATCAACTCCGGTACCCTCCGCGCGACGGTGAGCCCCAGGCCTTCGGCGATGATGTCCGCGGTCTCCGCGGCGCGGCCCAGCGGAGACGAAACGATGGTGTCCCACTCATGGCCGGACAGGGTGGCAACAGCATCGCGGGCCTGCGCCCGGCCCGTCTCGTTCAAGGGGATGTCCGTGGTGCCCTGCAACCTGCGCTCGGCGTTCCAGTCGGTCTGGCCATGGCGGACGAGGGCAAAGGTCGTGAGGGTCATGCTTTCCATTCTGCCCTGCCTGCCCCGGACGCCGCAGTTCCCTCCGCCACATGCATTCATGAAGGGCCGTGTGGTACCTGCAATGAACCATGGATTGAAAGGTCCCGGAAGCCTAACATTGGAAGTGTCATCGCTGATGCAGTCCGGCACCGATTCCAATCCGCCCAAGGACGGCCATGACCCGCGACGATCTCACCCATTTCATTCAGGAGTCCCTTGTCTTCGAGGATGACACCGCCGACGCTTTGGATGCCGAATCCCTCTACGGTCTGTATGTGAGCTGGTGCCATATCAACAGCACGCGCCCCGAGCCCGAGGAATCTTTCAGCTCGGCGTGCAAGCGCCAGGGCAGGCTGCGGCGGCGCAGGCATCACGGGGCGTACACCGGCCTGCGAATGCAGGGGCCTGCGGCACGCGACTATGTCATGCACAACGACGCCTGTTGGTCCCTGTAGGGACGCACTGCGCATTAAAATGTGGAGCCTTGGCCTGTTAGCTAGGGAGAGCGTGGCAAGCCTGAGCGAGCAGCTCAAGTGTAGCTTGGGCGGTCTGCGGGCTGCCTACAGCCATGAAATCACCGGCGAAGACGGTGCCAACCCGGCTGGCTAGGCGACCCCCTGCCGTTTCATGACCTGTCTCGCTAGCATTGAAACGTGGAAGCTGAAGAACAGAATGAGGATTTTCAGAGGCTCCACCAACTCATCGCGGGGGCGGAGGACATCAAGGTTTTTCTGGATGGAATGACCCGATATGCCGCCGCGGCCCTGTCCCGGGCGAGCGGAGCAAGCACTCATTGTGCCGTGACCCTCAGGCGCCGCAAGCGGGCAGTTACCATCGCCGGAAGCAGCGACGAGTCAATCATCCTGGACGGCATCGAGCAGGCTTTGGGGGACGGCCCGTGCGTCCACGCTTTAACCACCAACCAGATGATCCTGGTAGCGGATGTCCACAATGACGGACGCTGGCCTGAGTACGCAAAGAGCCTGGAAGCCGCGGGAGCCAAGGGAGTGCTCGGTGTCCCGTTGCAACTCGGAGAGGATGCGTGGGCGGCCCTGAACTTCTTCACCGTGGAACCGGGACTCTTCACTCAGGAGGTTACCGAGGAAGCCGCCGTCTTCGCTGACATGGCCGCCCAGGCACTCCGGCTGGCTCTTCGGATTGCCACTGCGGACCTGCTGGCCGAAGACCTGAGGGCGGCCATGGAACGGCGCACGGTGATCGACCTCGCCTGCGGGATGATCATGGCGCAGAACAATTGCACCCAGTCGGATGCCTTCGCCTTCCTTCTCAAGGCGTCCCAGCACCGCAACCAGAAGGTCCACGACATCGCCGCCGGCATCGTGCGAGGGCGCAGCGGCGAGGCGGTCACCACGTTCTTCGAGGACTAGGCGCGTGCCGTCGCTTCGGCGTCGTACACCGTTGTGCCGCCCACCACGGTCCGCAGCACCCTCGCGTCCAGGAGGGCTCCGGGCTCCGCAGTGAAGATGTCCGTATCCAGCACCACGAAGTCGGCGAACAGTCCGGCCTCCAAGCGCCCCAGCTCGTGCTCCGCTCCGCAGGCCCACGCCGGATCCTTGGTTGCGTGCTCGATCGAATCGACAAGCGGCAGGGCGAACTCCCGGACATTGGTGTCGGCCGAACCCGGCTCAAGTGCGGACGCCCGCGTGGTGGCAACATACATGTTCGGCAGGGGCGCGTGCGGCGAGGTGGGAGAGTCGGTGCCAAACGCCAGCCGGGCACCCGCCCCGGTAATCCACGGCCACGGGAATCCCCGCTCCACGCGGTAGTCGTCCAGCTTGGCGCACCAGTTTTCACTGATTGCCGGATCGGCATGGACCGGTTGCATGCTTGCGGTGATGCCCAGCGAGGCGAGGCGTTCGACGTCGGCCTTGTCCACCAGCTCAAGGTGCTCAATCCGGTGGCGTCGCTCCCTCGGCCCGTTGACCGAGACCGCGTGCTCGACCGCGTCGATCGCGATCCGGACCGCTTCGTCGCCGATTGCGTGCATGGCCACCTTCAACCCGGCCGCATCCGCTGCCGCCACCACCGGGCGCAGGTCCGCCAAGCCCCAGATGGGTTCGGGGTTGGAGCCGTCTGCGTAGGGCTGCCCAAGGACCGCCGTACAGCCGTCAATGGTTCCGTCGATAATGACCTTGATGCCCACCACGCGCAGGTAGGGGGAGGAGTGCTCGACGGCGAGCCGGGCCGCCCGCTGTACTTGGGCCAGGTTGTCCTGCAGCGAACCGGTATTGTCCACGCGCCAGTAGGCGATGAGGCGGCTGGTGAGCGTGCCTTCCTTTTCCGCGTGCTCGAAAGTGGCAAGGTCCGTCTCATTGAAGCCCATGTCGCAGGCGGTGGTCACGCCGGTTTCGCGGTACGCCTGCTGAACGGCAGCGATGCTGGTGCTGTGCTGGTCCTCTCCGGCCACGGAATCCAGGAATGGCAGGACAAGGTGGTAGAAGGCATTCTCGTCCAAGTAGCCCGTGGCGTGGCCTGCGGCATCCCGCCTGATGGTTCCGCCCAAGGGGTTCGCGGTCTCATCGGTGATGCCGAGTTCCGCGAGTGCCGCAGAGTTCACCCAGGCCGAGTGGAAGTCGTAGGCGAAGGCATACGCGGGCTTGTCCTGGACCACGGCGTCCAGCATTCGCGCATCCGGGACGCCACCCGGGATGGCGCCGTGGAGCCAGCCTGTGGCGAGGACCCGCGGAGCGTCGGGGTGCCCGGTATCCCATTCCTTGATGCGCCGTTGGATCTCTTCCACCGAGCCCGCTCCCCACAAGCTGACTTGGCCAAGCGCCTCCCCGGTGCCGATCACGTGGGCATGGCCGTCCACGAATCCGGGAACCACGAGCCGGTTGTGAAGATCGATCGTTTCGGCGTCCGGTGCCAGCCGTTCGGCCGTGTCCGGATCGCCGACGTAGAGGATGCGCTGGTCCTGCACGATCATGGCACCGGCCCAGCGGCGGGTGTCCGACGTGAAGATGCGTGCGTTCGTGTAGAGCTGGGTTGTCATGCGGGGGTGTCCTCGGTGAGTGAGTGGCTGATGTCCAGGAGCAACTGGTTCTGCTGCCGGTGGAAGTGCTCGGAGTCGGGTTCGGGCCAGGTGGAGAGCTGCACTATGACTGCCCGGGCTGTCGGATCGACCCACAGGTACTGGCCGTGGATGCCGATTCCGGTGATGATGCCGCGTTCGCTGCCCGTGCACCACCACTGCCGGGTGTAGGAACCGCCGGGATGGACCTGGGTAAAGGGGGAGCCTGCCATGGCCTGCGGATCGCCGCCGGCGAAGATGCTGCGGACCCACTCGGTGGAAACCACGCTGCCGCCTGGACCTTTGCCGCCGTCGAGCATTAGCTGGCCGACCCGCGCGAGGTCGCGTGCCGTGCAGGAGACGCCGCCGTTGGCGAAGCCGAAGCCCTCCGGATCCACGGTGATGGTTGCGTCGTGTTCAGCGCCGAGCTTGGACCACAAGTATTTGGACAGGGCCTCGGTGTAGCGCAGGCCGGACGCCCGTTCCACGATCCAGGCCAGGACGTCGGTGTTCGCCGAGCAGTACTGAAAGGTGCCTGGCTGCCCGTTCCCTGTGAGGGTGGTGAGGAATTCGCGGGTACTGGCGGGGTCGCCGTCGTGCCGTCCGCGCCAGCCCGATGAGCGGTCATGGGTTTGGACCTCGCTGGCGGGGTCGAGGTAGTCCTCGTTGTAGTCCACGTGGACCACCATGTCCAGGACGTGCTGGACCGTGACGGAGCCTGCGTACGCTGTTCCTGCCAGCTCGGGGAGATACTCCAGGACCGGCGCGTCAGTAACGATCGAGCCCTCGCCCACCAAGGCCCCGACGACGAGTCCGCACAAGGACTTGGACACGCTCATCACCAGGTGTGGTTGGTCGGGGGGGAGGCCGGCGCGGTAGTAGTCGGCAACCACCTCGTTGTCCTGGAGCACCAGGAAGGCGTCCGTGTACGCCGCCTCAAGTCGTTCCGCCAGCCCTGGCAGCCGGCAGCCCAGGGCGCCCGGATTGTTGCTGGCTTCGGCAGGGGCGGGCCGGTAGCGGCGGGGGATTGCCGCCGTCGGGATCAACTCGCCCAGGTTCGCGAACGCCCAACGGTTGTAAGGCGGTTCCTGCCACCTATCAGGTGTGGGACGCGGCGCCAGAGGGGCCTGCGGCCCGGCGGGAGGAACGGGGATCTCCGTGGTGGTCATGCGCGGACTCCTTCGATGGTGGCCTCGGCCTGGCTGCCGCCGGCGGAGGGTGTGGCTTTGTTGAATGCGAGATACAGGGCGGACGTGACGGCCATGGAAACCGGGACTGAGAGGTCGATGTTTCCCATGGCGGCGGCGATCGGTCCCGTCCAGGGGCCGCTGGTGAGGAACAGGGATGCGACGGCGGCACCGGCCACCACGGCAGCGAGCCCGGCAAGGTTCCACCCGTGGCTGTACCAGAAGCGGCCGCCGGGGCGTTCGTCGAAGAGCTCGGAGCCGTTGTAGTCGTTGCGTCGCCGGATCACGTCCGTGGCGAAGATAGCCATGGTGGGTCCGGAAATGAGGACCAGCAGTTGCAGCATGAGGTTGACCGCGTCCAGGAGGCTCGTGGACATCACCAGGTAGATGGTCAGTGCCGTGCCGATGGCGCCGACGACGATCGCCGAAGGGATGCGCCGGATGGGGACACCGATCGACTGGAAAGCCATGCTGGCGGTGTACGTCGTCATGCCGTTCAGGGAGATCGTGTTGATGATGACGCCCAGGACAAACACGGGGCCAAGCCACGCCGGCAACATTGCGAGCAACGCGGATTGGATGCCGAGGTCCATCGCGGCCGGTTCGATTCCGGTGGCCAGAAGGGCGCCCACCGCCGTGAAGAGAATGCAGGGGAGCGCTCCGCCGAGGGCCGTGGCGGCGATGATGCGGGAGGGCTTGGTGGTGGCGGGCAGGTAGCGGGCCATGTCCGGGCTGTTGGAGTAGGACAAGGGAGTGGACGCCAGGATCGCGAATCCGATGCTCATTGCCGACCACAGGGGAGCCCCTTCCAGCGCTCCGCCGGCCGAGGCCGCGGCCGAGTAGCTCCAGTCGACGTGCGGCAGGACGAACGCGGTCACCAGCAGGAAGATGATCAGCAAGACCAGCGCCACGTAGGGGTAGGTCCGGAGGATCAATCCGTGCCCGAAGACCGCCACGAGCACCGTGACCGCAGCCACCACCAAGGTCACCAGGATGGGACCTGCCACGGGATCGTCAAAGCCGAGCCGGCCCAGGAGCTCGGCACCCATGAAGGAGGAAGCAAGCCAGTTGAGGGCCAGGAAGACCGCGGAAATGAACCAGCCGAAGAAGGCAACCATCAGCCGGTTGCCCCTGATCCCGAAGATGGCCCGGGTGATCACGGATCCCGACGTGCCCGCGGCCGGCCCGCTGATCGCGACGATCCCGGTGAAGATCCAGGGAAGGCTTCCGGCGATGATCACGAGGAGGGCCTGCCAAAGTTCAAGCCCCAGCAGGATCAACGAAGCGCCCACCGTGAAGTTCAGGACGCTGACGTTCGGTGCAGCCCAGACGGGGAACAGGTCGCGGGCGCTGCCCCGTCTCTGGGAGGTGTGGATGAGTTCGATGCCTCTGGTTTCCGGGTGGCTCGCTTGTTTGGTCATGGCTGGTCCTGTCGGGGGAGGTTTGGTGCGGGCCGGCTACGTCGCTGTGGCCGGTGGCGCGGAGGATTGGGGAAAGTTGGTGGGTCGACATCTTATTGGTCGGTAGACCAATGCGATATTGGTCACTAATCCAATAGACTGTTCGGCATGGTGTCAAGTCCTGCCCCGCAGCGCATTCGCAAACTCCCGCAGGAGCGCCGTGAAGAGATCCTCGCCGAGGCATCACGGATTGCGCTCGCGGAGGGGCTGGAGCGCATCACTCTTAGGGCTGTTGCCGAGCGGCTTGGTGTCCGGCCGGGCTTGATCAGCCACTACTTCCCCGCCGCCGAAGACCTGGTCATCGAAGCCTTTGTCCGCGCCGTCTCCGAGGAGCGTGAGGAGCTGTTCCCTGCCGAGGGAAGCCCGCTTGGGCGGATGGCCCACCTGATTGCGAGGGTGGAGGGCGAATCCGCCCATGGACTTTCGCGCCTATGGCTGAACGCCCGCCATATGAGCCGGTTCAGCCCCCCGCTGTCCCAGGCCCTCCAGGCCCAGGAGTACCTCGACCGCACCCGCCTCACGGAGCTGATTGACGACGGCGTCGCGTCCGGTGATTTTTTCGTGGCGGACCCGCTTGATGCTTGCATCCGGATCCTGGTGGCGGTGGATGGCGTAGGCGCCTACGTCAACAATTTGGGTGCGTTCGACTATGAAGCTTTTACGCGCTTCGTTACCGATGTTGCCGAGTGGTCGCTCGGCGTCACCGACGGCAGCTTGCGCGCGGCAGTTGACCGGACCCGCGAAGCTTCATAATCTTCACATCGGAACCTCGGGTTGCCCCTTTCGATAAGTAGTAAGTATCCTGATGACTAATCTGGTAAACCGGATGATGCTGTTCTCAAGCAGGAGTGCTCGAGTTGCGAGGCACCGCCTAACAAGTGCCCCGCAACTATCGTGAAAGTTTGATCGACGGCGTTGCCTGGCAGCGGCGGACAGTGGTTGGGTCCAGCACCCAGGGACGCCTGAAGGGCGTGACAATTGGTGGGCAACAAAGACGAGGCCGTGGACTTCCGCGGACCGGGTACCAAGGGCGGGGTCATTGATGATCGCTACCGGCTGGGTCCCGTGCTGGGCAGGGGTGCCATGTCCACGGTGTACCGTGCGACGGACCTGAAGCTTGGCCGGGAAGTAGCCGTCAAGCTCTTCCTGCCCGGCTCCGGAGACGACTCGTTCCGGGCTCGCCAGCAGACCGAAATGCGGCTGCTGGCGGCCTTCGAGCACCCTGGCTTGGTCCGGGCCTTCGACGCCGGGGTTGATACCCGCGACGACGAAGAGCGGGCCTACCTGGTCATGGAACTCGCCGAGGGACGCGACCTCCGGGCAACCTTGGCAGAAGGCCCCCTTTCCCCGGCGGAGACTGCCGTGATCGGTGCCCGGCTTGCCGGCGCGCTGGCCCAGGTCCACTGCAAAGGCGTCATCCACCGGGACATCAAGCCGGCCAACATCCTGGTCTCTGAAGAGCCCGGCTCCGGGCGCTCCGTGAAACTGGCTGACTTCGGGGTGGCCTTGGTCATGTCCGATGACAGGCTGACGGCAACCGGGTTCACTGTGGGCACTGCCCAGTACCTTAGCCCGGAGCAGGCGCAAGGGCTCCACCTGACCCCGGCCAGTGACATCTACTCCCTCGGGCTGGTGCTCCTGGAGTGCCTCACCGGCAAAGCCGAGTACCCTGGAACGCCCGTGGAAACAGCCGCAGCCCGTTTGCATCGACGCCCCTACATTCCCGCGGAAGTGCCGGCCCGCATGGCAAGCCTCCTTGAAGCAATGACGGACATGGACCCGGAGCAGCGGCCCAAGGCTGCCGACGTGGAAGCCGCGCTCAACAGCCCGCGCCGCAAGCTCGCTGCCGGCCGGACCGCGATCTTGCCGCCGGTTCCGTCGCGTTCTCCGCGCATATCGTCCGGTCGACGGTCAGCTCGCACGGCTGTTGCTGCCCCGGCTAAGCCCGCATCCCTGGCTAAGCCCGCATCCCCGGTCAGGCTGGCATCCTCCGGGAAGCGCCGCAAGGTCCTTGGAGGAGTTGCCGCAGCCGCCGCAGGCATCCCGGTAGCCATCGCACTGTTCCTCCACGGAGGCTCCTTGGAGGGAACCTCCGCGGAACCCACCAAGCCTGCGGAGACCAGCGTCTCCGTGAATGACCACCGGCCAAGTGTTCCGGCCGATCCAGTGGAGGCTGTCCCCGCGGAAGTGGTGCCCGCGGCAGAGGTGGCAACCGCACCCGATCCCGTACAGCAGCCCGTCCCGGTCAGCCTCCCGGCACAACCGGCGCCGGCACAGAACGCTCCGGCCTCCACACGTAATGCGGTAAAGGGTCCGGGCCAGGACAAGCCTGCTTCGAAGGGTGACGGAAAGAATCCGAAGGGGTCCGAGAACGGGAAGGGCAACCGCGGGGATTGAGCGGCCATCTACGGCGGTTCTGCTCACGGACCGGGTAGTGGTCCGCCGGAAATACCCAAAACACGAGTACCGACTACTCGTGTGCCAGGGATGATAAGCATCTTTACTAATTACGGCGGGACCGCACGAATGCCCGGCCAGGACCCCCGTGGGTTGGGCTGCGGCATACATTGGGCTCCGCCGGGGGACCGGGTGGCGTTACCCAGAGACGCCGCCCGGCAACCTCCGGGATTCAAGTGCGACGTTCAAGTGCGACGGCGGCAGGTCGCCGTCGGTGGGTAGGGAAGGCGCCGGGAAGGTAAGGATGACCGGCAGGTCGCCGTCGGGGTTTGTAGCTAAGAACCCGCCGGGAAGGTGACGGCCACGGTGAGCCCCCCGCCCGGTGTTTCGAAGAGCGTGAGCTCGCCACCGTGCGCTTTCGCGATGGTGCTGCACGTGGAGAGCCCCAGTCCGGTGCCGGCACCGTCGCCGGGTCGCCGGAGCCGGACGAGCGGTTCCAACACCTTCGCGCGGTCCTCGGGCGCGATGCCCTTGCCGTTGTCCGCCACGTGGATCGTGGCGCCATGGTAATTGGAAACGCCGCTGATGCGGACGTGGAGTTCGCGATCCGGGCTGCGGTAGTTCATGGCGTTCGTCAGCAGGTTTTGCAGGAGCGTGCGGAGCTGGCCGGGGTCCGCGTACACGGTGACGTCATGGACTTCCACCAGGCCGTCATTCTCGATGCCGAGGTCGCGGACCACCTCTCCGGCGGCCTCCTTCAGTGACACATACGTGGGCTGGATTCCACCGCCCACCCGCGAATAGCTCAGCACATCCTCGAGCATGGCGAGCATGCGCCGTCCGCTGGCGCCGATCTTGTCCAGGTACTTTGCCGCAACGGTTCCGGGTTGGACGTCGGGATCGTCTTCCACGAGTTCCACATAGCCCAGGATGGTGGTGAGCGGGATGCGAAGGTCGTGACTGACACGGCCCGCGAAACCAGCGAGCTTGGCGTTGCTTTCCTTCAGCTCGGCGTAGGTGCGGTCCAACTGGGTTGTCCGGTGCTGGAGCTCCAGTAGCTCCACCGCTTGTTTGGCCAGTACCTCGAGCATCCCGACCTGTTCGGGCCGGAGTTCCTTGGGCATGTCGGAGAAAACGCAGAGTGTGCCAGGAACGAACCCCGAATCCGTCTGCAACGGAACGGACGCGTAGAAACGGACTTTGCCGATCTCCCCGGTGACAAATGGGTTGTCCGCGAAGCGGGGATCCAATGAAGCGTCTGCAACCACGGTCTTCTCACGGGAGAGGAACACCTTGGCACACATCGAGTCCTCGCGCGAGCAGATCCCCGGTTCCACACCCCACGCGCCGATCTGGTGCTGGTACTCGGCGCTGATGATGTTGACCACGCCGAACGGTGCGCCACAAAGCTCGGTGGCGAGGCGCACGAGGTTCTGCAGGGAGCTCAACACTGCGGCATTGGGCAGCAGCGGCGAATCGAAGGAGGGGTCCAGGCCGTACTCGCGCAAGGCGATGTCCCGGCTGTCTTCTTCGGTAAAAGCGAGCTGCCCTTGTGCACGCGTCATTTAGGTAGTCCCCCAAGCTTCTTAAGGATTCCCTGCCGATGATACCCGCAGGTGAAAGCAGGTTTTTTGTCACAGCGGGAAGTCGAGCAGGATCCAAGAAGCCGGGCCACCCGCCGTGGACGTAGGGTGAAGCCAACAACGAAAATCACAAACCAGGAGGGGCCAGATGCCGCACACCGTAGACTTCCAGAACGTTTCAACCGTTGGGCTCGAATCATCCCCGGTGGCTGAGGCGTTGGCCGGGCTCCGGGCGAACGAAGCCCGGTACTTCAAGAACAAGTACGATCACGTGTTCACCGTGGAACCTGCCGAGGACTCCCCGGAGATCGTGGACTACGTGAACCGGGTGCTCAAAGAGCGTGACCTCGTCATTCAGTCCAAGCCGCTGGAAGTGACGTCTTTCGAGGTCGAGGGCACGCGTTGGACGTATGTCTTCTACGAATCCGGATTGTCCATCAACGTCCTCTACGGCCTCGAAGAGGGCTCCAAGCGCGCCGTCGGCTTCAAGCTTTCACAGGGCATGGAGGTCCCGGAGGAATTGGCTTCCAACTTCAAGTTCGCCCGCCAGAAGTCCAAGCTGGCAGGGGAGATCCGGGGCTCGTTCTTTGTGCTGAAGGGCGAGTACTGAATCAGCCCTTCGGGTCCGCCGGTTGAACACCCACGGTGGGCGTCGTCCTGAGCGCATTGCTGGCCCTGTCCGCGATGACTTGGCTGTCACTGCCCGAGTCCAGGATGGTGTTCCGCGCCGAGCCGGGATCGACCATGACAGTCGTGACTTCAAGGGTGTCCGTGGTCCGCGTCTCCAGCAAAGCATCCACCTGCGCTTCAAAGCAGGATTCGCTCGAGGTGGCGCGGACATCCTTGGCCACCACATGGTTGGTGGAAACGAAGTTGCCGGCTCCCTTCACCAAGCGGATGGCCACGGGTGTGGCTCCCGGTGGCTGGATCTTGCCCGAGTCGATGATCAGCGAGAAGTGGTTGGAGAGGATCGAGTTGTCACTGCCAGTGACGCTGACCAAGCCATAATCGTCGTTCAGGCCGTTATCGATCCCGAAGAACGGTGTCCACGGCTCGTGATCGCGGAGGAAGTGGTTGGTGGCCACCAGGTTTTCGGAACTGTTCGCGGCAAGCACCACCATCCCCGGGTAGAAGGAGTGCAAGCGGTTGTTGGTCACGCTTGAACGCGTGACCCCTTCAAGACGGACGCTTCCGGAACCACGGGGGAAAACGTTGTTGGCGGTGACCAGCAGTCCGCCGTGGTTCTCCGCGTAGAGCGAGTGGCCCTTGAATCCTGCACCGATCAGGTTGTCCGTGATCTTGGAGGCCTGTCCCCATCCGCGGAGTTCGATGCAGTTTCCACATTCGGCAATGAAGTTGTCATGGATGGAGAGCGCGTCGGCTTTGTGGATGGTGAGGGCGTGCTCAAGGTAGATGAATCCCATGCCGTTGACGCGGAACGAGTCGTTGGCGCTCGCAACATGTATGCCGGTTTTGCCGTTGACGTAGGTGTTCTCAGCGGGCAGCTTGGAACCGTCCGGCGTGAAGTGCAGCCCGTCGATGCAGAAGTTGGAGAATTCCACGGAACTGATCCGTGGACTGCCTTCGCGTTCCACCAGAAACGCCGCTGCTTGGGCATCCTCACCGGCGCCGACCGGCAGGTCCACCAGGACACGGCTGCCTCCAGGCCACAGCTCGTGCAGATCGGGCCATTCTTCCCGCGGCACGTTGAAGCGGATGCTCGATGACGTGAAGCCGTGGCCCGAGCCTTGGATCTTGAGGAAGCTGATGTCGATCAACACTTGTGTCTTCAGCCGATAGTCACCGGGCGGAAGGTAGATCACCGCACCCGGCTTGCCGCCGTCGTTCGTGTCAGTGCTGTTTTGCCGA
This sequence comes from Paenarthrobacter sp. NPDC089675, assembly GCF_044749185.1. Classification (NCBI taxonomy): domain Bacteria; kingdom Bacillati; phylum Actinomycetota; class Actinomycetes; order Micrococcales; family Micrococcaceae; genus Paenarthrobacter; species Paenarthrobacter sp. NPDC089675. Next base: position 19,006 of record NZ_JBIVHM010000011.1, read on the forward strand.
TCCTTGACGTCGGCGATGATGCTGTTGATGACCTCGCCGACGTCCTCGGAGGCGTTGCCTACCGGCCAGGCAGTGACGTCGTAGTAGTTGGTGCTGGACATGGCGTGGATTCCCTCGGGGTAGTGGGTCTGGAAAGTCTGCATGGCGGGTCCTTGGTGTGTCATTGGGCCAATGCCTGATGCTCAGGCAGCTCAGCATGCAGTTCCTGCAGCGTCGGCGGGTTGGCTCCGGCACGCCGTACCGTGATGGCAGCGGCTTTGGAGGCCAATCGCCCCAAAGCGTCCAAGTCCGACGGCGGCAGCCCGTCGCCACTGCGGTTGAGGAGGCCGTAAATCAAGGCTGCCATGTAGGAGTCTCCCGCGCCGATGGTATCTGCCACCGCCGAGGGGACCGGGGGGATAAGAACGGGGTCCTTCCCGGTGGAGAGCAAGGAACCCCGGGATCCCATGGTGATGGCCACCAGCCCCGGGCCGAGCCCCAGGATTTGCTGCGCGATGTCTTCCAGTTGCCGGTCCGGGTAAAGCCAGAGGGCGTCCTCATCGCTGAGCTTGACCACGTCGGTGAGGGGGACGAGTTCCTCGAAGGTGGTCCTGGCCTCGCCCTTGCTGCCCAACAAGGCGGGGCGGATATTGGGGTCGTAGGTCACCAGGCATCGATCGTGCGATTGCTCCAGGAGTTCCTTCACCGCTGCTGCTCCCGGAGCCAGGAAGGTGGCTATCGATCCGGTGTGCAGGATCCTGGGCAGCGTTGCCGGCGCGATTCGGGGGAGATCCCAATGGATGTCGAAGTCGTAGTGGGCGGAGCCGTCCCCGGCCAAGGTAGCGGTAGCCGTGGCTGTCCGGCCCGATCCCTTGGAGCCGGGAAGGAGGGGCACGCCGGCGCTGGAGAGGTGCTGCTCGATGGCCGAGGCATGGTGGTCATCGCCGATCGAGGTCAGCAACGCCGTGGCTACGCCGAGCCGGCCCAGTCCGTAGGCCACGTTTGCCGGCGACCCGCCTGGGTGCTCAACGGAGCCCCCCGCCGAGACGACGACGTCCACCAGGGCCTCGCCCACAACCACTACATCGTGGCCCGGGCTGCTGTCCGTCTTGGTTTGCTTGGGGTTATACATTCCGGTCCTCCTTAGGCGAGTGATGAGATGACGAGCTTCTGCACAGTGGCGGGGCCGTCCTGGACGTCCAGCCAGTTCCCGCTGCTGCCGTCATCGGGAAAGACCAGGTCCGTCAGGAGCACCTTGCCGTCCTGGGCGAACACTTCCACCGAGGAATGATCCACCACAATGACCAACTTCAGCACGCCCTCGTCAAGGACAACGGGTGCGGATTCAACAGATGCGAATTTCGCGTTGAAAGCTGTATCACCGGACTTCCGGCGGTCCAGCATGAGCCGCGACTTGGCAGGATCGTAGGCCAGGACCGTGGCTTGGCTGGAGTCGGCGTTGCTGAACAACCGGAACGCGATCCGCCCGGAGCCGGGTTTGATCTCCGCCTCGATCACCTGTGCCCGGCCGGTTTCGGCATCCGGCAACCGGAAAGATGTGCCGTCCAGCTCGACGGGACCTGCTTCCAAAAGGCGGTCGGCGGAATCACGACCGGTCAGTACGGGAGCCTGGACCAGCCTGGCCAAGCCGTTCACGGACACCAAACGGAGTTCCCGGGCAAGCGTCATGGCAGACCGCCACGGAGAAGTCGGGACCTCGTTGGCGTAATCCCAGTTGTTCATCCAGCCGATGATGATCCGCCGTCCGCCAGGGACATTGCTGAACGAGACGGAGGCGTAGCAATCACGCCCCCAGTCCAGCCATAGGCAATGCTGAAGTGCTTCGGCCCGGGCCCCGGGATCCGGAAGGGAAGAAAGCCCGGCAGGCGCCACGAGGGAACCGTCGTCCGGAACGAAGCTCACGCCGTCGAACGTCCCCACGAAGTACTGGCCCCCCGAACCTCCGGCCACCGCGCCGGGGTTCACGTTGACGATCAAAACCCACTTGGCGTGGTCCGGGTTTCCGTCCAGGGGAAGCGGGAAGAGGTCCGGGCATTCCCACTCACCGGCGTCGGCGTTGGCCGGGCCAAAATCGCTGAGGAACTCCCAGGACTTGAGGTCGTCGGAGCGGTAGAGGACAACCCTCTGGTGTTGGGCTTCGACGGCGACCATCACCCAGCATGCGCCTTGCGCACCTTCGTAACGGAAGACTTTCGGGTCCCGGAAATGGGCGGAGCCCCGGGTCAGCACGGGGTTCCCGGCGTACTTTTGCCAGGTCATGCCGTTGTCGGTGCTGTAAGCCAACGACTGGGCCTGCGTCCCGCTGTGCTCGGTCCCGTCCTTGAACGCGCTGGTGTAGACGGCCACGAGTGCGGGCGAATCGAGGGTGCCGAAGCCCGAGGTATTGGACTGGTCCACAACAACGCTGCCGGAGAAGATGTCCTCACGTTCATCGCACGGGATTGCAACGGGGTGCTCGGTCCAGTGGAGGAGATCCGGCGACGTGGCGTGCCCCCAGGACATGTTGCCCCAGACATTGCCGTAAGGGTTGTTCTGGAAGAACAGGTGGTACACGCCATTGTGGAAGACCAGGCCGTTGGGGTCGTTGAGCCAGGTGTCCTTTGCCGTGAAGTGGATGGCTGGCCGGAACCCGGGGGTTGCGTCCGGAGCTGTCTCCGGGCGTGCGGCATCAAGGCGAGTGGACATGTGTGGCGTTCCTAGCTGGAAGTTGGAAAGGGAAGGGCTGTTTACCGTGGCGCAGCGATCGAGTCGCGGCGTACCAAGGGGCAGCCCAGGATGGTCGGGTGCAGGGCCATGAGGCCAAGATCGGTCTTGCCCTCGATTGCGTCGATCAGGTTCTCTGCGGCCCAGGCACCCATCTCGTAATGCGGGAGGGCGACCGTGGTGAGGCCCGGGTAGAGGTTGGCGGCGATGAGCTCCTGGTCATCGAAGCCCACCACCGATAGGTCTTCAGGGATCCTGAGTCCCAGTTCGGCGGCGGCCCGGTAGGCGCCCATGGCCATCCGGTCGTTGTAGCAGAACAGGGCCGTGGGCACATCGGCCGGGTCCTCGGGGGAGAGGATCCGACGCGCTGCGGCATAGCCGCCGTCCACTTCCGAAACCTCGGACTCCACCGGTGCCGCATCGCCGTCGAGCCCTGCTTCGTTGAGCGTTGCCCGGAAGGCGTGGAGGCGCTCGCGGGTGGCGGGGACGTCGTCGGTGTTGTTGATGAAGCCAACACGGGTGTGCCCGGCTTCCAGGAGCGCGCCGACGGCGGCCCTGGCGCCGCCGTCTTCGTCCGGGATGACGGCCGTGATGTTGCCATCGGTCGCCACGGAGTCCACCAGCACTGACGGGACGCTGCCGAGGTTGGCCGGCAGCTCCACGTTGCGGTGATACATCGTGGCGTAGAGGATGCCGTCCACCCGCCGCTCCAAGAGCGCTTGGACGTCGGCTTGCCGGGATTCGAGGCTGGCCGAACCGGGAGTGTTGATGATCATGAGGTTGTACCCGCGGGCCTTGGCGGCCTCGTCCGCGCCGAGGATGATCCGGCCTGCATGCGGGGTGGTGGCGATCTCTTCACTGACCAGTCCCAGCATCCCGGTCCGCTGCGTTCGAAGCGCCTGGGCAAGGCGGTTGGGACCGTAGCCGAGCTGTTCGGCAGCTGAACGGACCTTGTCCCGGGTCTCAGGGCTGACCCTCGCATAGGAAACCTCGTTGAGGACGTGGGAGACGGTGGTGACGGAGACACCGGCGGCCACGGCCACGTCCTTGATGCCCACGTTCTTGCTGCTCATCTGTCTGCCACGTCCTTATGGTCGGTGATGCCCTTGAGGGGCTATCAGTAGGCTACTTCGTTGCTGGTGTTACAGGCCGCGTCAGCCCTTGACCGCGCCGAGCGTCATGCCCGCCACGATCTTGCGCTGCAGCAACAGGGTCAGGAGGATCACCGGGATCGAGTACACCGCCGCAAGGGCTGTCATCGATCCCCAGTCCAGTCCGAACTGGGTCTGGAAGTTCGCAATTACCACCGGGGTGGTCTGCGACCGGATGGCCGTCATCAGCAGCGCGAACAGGAATTCATTCCAGGAAGCCAGGAAGGCGAAGATCGCGGTCACTGCGATGCCGCCGGACACCACCGGGATGACCACCCGCCACAGGGCCCCAAGACGGCTGCACCCATCAACGGTTGCGGCTTCTTCCAGGTCGCGGGGAACGGCCTCGAAAAAGCTGGACATCAGCCAGATGGAGAGCGGCAACGAGATGGTGGTGTGCGCGATCGAGAGGGCGATCGGCGTATCGGCCAGGCCCACCGAGGACATCATGGACGCCAAGGGGATGCCGATCGCCACCGGCGGAACCATGCGGGTCACCAACGCGCCCATGATGAACACCCGGCCGCTCGGTGTCTTGTACCGGGTGATGCCATACGCGGCCGGCACTGCGAGGACCAACGAAAGCAGGGTGCTGATGACGGCCGTCTGGAGGCTGTTGATGAAGGAAGCCACCACGCCGCCCCGGCCCAACGCGTTCACGTAGTTCTCCAGCGTCCACTCCTTCGGGAGGATGGTCGGCGGCACGGCGATGGTGTCGATCGGTGTCTTGAACGACGTGAACAGCAAATACAGGAACGGGAAGCCGTACAGGATCATGGCTGCGGCCAACAGGATCCACAGGATGGTCCTGGTGCTGCGGCGGCCCGCTTCGAGGCCTTCGCGGTTGACCCCGCGGCGCTTCCGCAGCACCTGCGGAGTGGAGACGTCCGACGGCGGCGTGCTGGCTTTGGTTGGTACGGTCACCATGGTCATCAGCTGTCCTTTCCTGGCCGCCAAATGGTGGCCACCGCGAAGAAGGCGACGGCGAGCATCGCGATCAGGTAGATGGTGCCCATGGCGCTCGCGAGGCCCGGATCGCCGAAGCGGATCATGGTCCGGTAGATCAGCAGGCTCATGGTTTCGGAGGCCGACTGGGGGCCGCCGTTGGTTTGGATGAGGATGGTGTCGAAGGCCCTTGCGGCGTCGATCCCGCGGACCACCAGGGCCACCGCGATCACGGGACGCAGCAGCGGGATGATGATCCGGAACAGGAGTGCCGGGGCACGTGCGCCGTCCAACCGGGCTGCCTCGATGAGGTCGCCGGGGATGTTCTGCAGTCCGGCGAAGAGCACGAGGCACATGAAGGAGGTGGTGAGCCAGATGTCCGGGATAGCCACCGAGAACAGAACGATCTTGGGGTCGGACAACCAACCGATCTGGTTCGGATCGGAGAGGATGCCTGCCTGGTGGAGGAGGGTTCCGATCAGGCCGAAGTTGTCGATCATCAGGAACTTCCACAGCAACCCGGCCACGATCGGGGCGATCATCAGCGGGTACAGGAAGACGGTCCGCCAGATCTGGGATTTCTTGCCCAGCGTGGTGAACAGCAAGGCCATTCCGAGGCCCAGCGCGAACTCGAGGGTCACCACCACCACCGTGTAGGCGAGGGTCCGCCAACCGGCACTCGTGAATGCCTCGGACGTGAAGGCCGTGACGTAGTTTTGGAAGCCCACGAAGTCGCGGGGTCCACCTGCGATCGGGGAGATCTTGAAGAAGCTGTCGGCCACAAGGCGGAACAGCGGGTAGGCGACGAATACGGCCAGGAACAGGGCCGCCGGCGTCATCAGGAAGAGGGCGAAGCGGCGATCGGAGATACGCACGGTTTTCTTTTCTGCTGGTTGTTATTGCTGCTTGTTTCTACTGCGTGGTGCCGCGGCCGGCACTGCCCTTGGGGTACTGACGGTGCCGGCCGCGGAGTCTTATTTCAGGAGGTCCTGGATCTGCTTCTTGGCGTCGGCCAGGAGCGCCGCGGTGTCGCCGCCGGCCACTGCCTTCTGCAACAGCGGAATCAGGACGGTGTCCACGATCTGCTGCCACTTCGCCGTTGCCGGGCGGGTTGCCGTGGCCTGGCCGTTGAGGGTCTCGATCAGCGGCTTGAAGCTCTCGTAACCGGGCTGGTCCTGGTACTTCTGGAAGGCGCTGATCCGCGAGGCCAGGCCTAGCTTGGATTCAATTCCCTTGTCGTTATAGTCATAGGCGCACTTGACGAACTTCTTGGCGGCCTCGGTGTTCTTGGTTGCCTTGGGAACGGAGAGGTACCACGGTCCCGGCACGCCCGCGACGCCGGCGCTGCCACCGATCATTGCCGCAGCGCCAACCTTTCCGGCCACCGGGGAATCGGCAGGGATCTGGCGGTAGGCGTGGGCCCAGAAGCGGGTCATTGCGGTCTTGCCCTGGTTGAACAGGTTCTGCGCGGCAGCCCAGTCAACCTGTGCAGCCCCGCTGGGGGCGTCCTTGGCGAGGCTCACGTAGAAGTCGAGTGCCTGCTTGTGGGCGGCGTTGTCGATGACCACATTGTTGTCCTTGTCCAGGACCATGGGCGAGCCGGCCTGGAGGACGTGTGCCAACCATTCGGTTTCCACGGCGCCCTTGACGTCCGTGCCGAACATGCCGTCCTTGGTGAAGAATTCGCTGATGTCCTGGTACTGCTTCCAGGTCTTGGGGGCAGCGAGCTCGTAACCGTACTTCGCTTGGAAGTCAGCCTTGTTCTTGGCGTCCTCGAACAGGTCCTTGCGGTAGAGGATGATCTCGGCGTTGGTCCAGGCGGGCATGCCGATGAAGTGGCCGTCCACGTTGGCTTCCTTCACCAGGGCCGGGAAGATGTCCTTCTTGGCTTCGTCGGTGAAGAGTTCGTCGATGGGCTGGACGGCGTCCTTGAAGCTGGGGAGCCAGACGGAGTCCAGGGCTGCTACGTCAAAGGAGACGTTTCCGGAGGAGAACTCGCTGGAGAGGCGGTTGAACATGCCGTCGTAGGGGAGTTCCACGAAGTTCACGTCCACGCCGGCGTCCTTCTTGCATTGTTCGGCTACGCCTGTGAGTTCGGCGTGGCCGCCGGCTTCCACCAAGACGTTGACGGTGCTTGATCCGCCGGAGCCGCCGGATGAGGGTGCGGGACCGCCGGCGCCACAACCGGTGGCAACGAGTGCGACGGCGGTGCACAGCCCGCCGAGGGTGACGAGCTTGGAGATGGTGTTTCGAGTGGACATCTCTGTCGACTCACTTTCTCTTGAACGGAAATTGCAGAGAGATGATCGGGGAGTGCTTTTGGCTTTTGAAAAATCGTTTTGCCAAAACGACTTGGCAACGACATTAGGGGTGTTGCCGCGGATCTGTCAACGCGTTTCCGAAAAAAGTTTCCCCTCTTGACGGCGGGGATTTTGCGGCCCTAGAGTGATCGGCGCCACTCGGCAAATCGTTTTGGCAATTTTGGCTGGTTTGGCATCGGTTTGGCACTGCGTTGGCGGGGCGCCCTCATTGTCCGTGGGCGCTCCTGCCTCCGCTGCTGCCTCCGCCGTTCGAGGACAACCCGGTCCCGGCCGGCCCTAAGCCAAGACCACCACTTGGGCTTGAAGGTCCTGGGCAACGGGACGGAGTCAGCAAAGGTCGGATACGCACCAGCCTCCGGCCGCCTCTTCGTCGATCGGACCAACTCAGGCAACGAAAACTTCCACCCTGCCTTCGCGTCGGTTGATGACGTGCCTGTTCAGCTGGTCAACGGAAAACTCAAACTGCGGCTCTACGTGGACAGGGCTTCCGTGGAAGTGTTCGCCCAGGACGGGCTCGCGACCCTGACGGACCAGGTTTTCCCGGCGGCGGGTGCCACGTCCATATCCCTTTTCTCGGAAGGGGGCACAGCGCATCTGGAGAGCCTCACCGTCACGCCGCTGAACAAAGCGATGTGGTAGGCCTGGGTTAAATAACGACGGCGGCTGGTTGGCTCCTGCGCGGGAAGCCGGCCGGCCGCCGTCGTACGTCCAAAGCCGCTACGCGGTAAAGGCGAGGTCGTCCGCGCGGACCGGGAACCGCAATGGCTCGCCGCGGGAGATGAAGGTGGCTCCGGGCGCGGGGCCATCGCGGATCCACGCTCAATGGGGTGCCCTCACCCGCCCCTGGATGAGGGCACCGCCAATCTTGAGCGAATCTTGAGATGACCCGGCGTCGTTCTTGAGGGCCCGGCCAGATGGTTGAACTGTCAGTCAAAGGAGCTGATGAGAACCTTCAGGAAGGACCGTTGACATGCCGGACCAGATCATCCTCCCGTCCTCGAACTCCGGCGCGGCGCACGCTGCGGCCGATTCGCTCGGGACCCACCCTGCAGGCACCGCCGAGGCCTTTCACCACCCGGGCGAGGTTCCCGGCCAGAACCACGCGGTGGGATCCGTCCGCGAGCAGTTCAACCCGTTGGGCGTAGGGCTGAGGAGCATCTGGCCCCAGTCGGTCTGCGGCTTCTAGGTAGCCTGCCCTCCGTGGCATTGCGGTGCTTCCAGTGGCACGATGGTGTCCACGCGATGAATGATCAGGAGGCTTGCCATCAAAGAAGAGATGAAGAAGGCGGCGGATGCGGCCGAGGACGCTTCCAACTCGCGTCCCTTTGAGATTGCCGCCCGTTCGGGTTTTGCCGTCAGCGGCATCCTCCACGTGCTCATTGGCGTCATCGCAGCACAGTTGGCCTTCGGAAGCGGTGGAGAGGCGGACGTATCGGGAGCAGTCGCCCAGTTGGCGTCGCAGCCGTTCGGGCCCTTGCTCCTGTGGGTTTGTTTCGCTGCGTGCGCCGCACTGGCCCTCTGGCAACTGACCAACGCGATCTTCGGCCACCGTCGGCAAAAGCACCCCAAGGTTTCCAAGCGTCTTTCAGAGGCCGGGCAGGCCGTTGTTTTCGCCGGATTGGCTCTGACCATCGCGTCGTTCGCGGTCGGCAAGGCCAAGAACAGCCGGGAATCCACCAGCGACGGCACGGCCACCCTCATGCAGGCCCCGTTCGGAGTAGCCCTGCTCATTGCGGTGGGTGCTGCCATCATGATCACCGGGATCGTGTTCGCGGTGCGGGGATTCACGCGCTCGTTCAAGAAGGACCTGGTCCTCTCGCCCAGTGAGCCGGCCCGCAAATTCCAAGTGGGCGTGGGCACCGTGGGGTATGTGGCCAAGGGAATCGCCCTGCTCTTGGTGGGACTGCTGGTGGTCATTGCAACTGTCACGGCGCGGCCCGAGCAATCAACGGGGCTGGACGGCAGCCTGAAAGCGTTGAAGGAGCAGCCCTACGGCCCCTATCTCCTGGCGGCGGTGGCAATTGGCCTGATCGCTTACGGCTTGTTCTTGATGGTCAAAGCCAAGACCATGCGGACCTAGCCGGAGGTTTGACGGAGCGGTTTCCGGGGTACAGCCACAATGAGGCGCAGCGCGCCGCATTGACCTGGAATCAGACTCTGAAAAGGGGGACGGGCCATGGCCCAGGACGACTCGAACCATTCCGAAAACGCGCAGGACCACCGGCTCACTTCGGCACCCAAGGATCCCCGGGGAGGCTACCACTCCGGGGAATTTCCGCAGCAGGAACAGAAGCAGCCCGGTCTCACCAAACCCCTGGATCCCCAACCGGACCACGGGGAATCCAGTTATGTAGGCCACGGTCGGCTTGAAGGCAAGACGGCGTTGATCACCGGCGGTGACTCCGGCATCGGTGCGGCTGTGGCTATTGCCTACGCCCGTGAAGGTGCCCAGGTTGCCATCAGCTACCTTCCGGAGGAAGAGGAAGACGCACGTTCGACGGCGGAATGGATCCGCGAGTGCGGCGCCCGCGCCCTCTTGTTGCCCGGCGATTCACGCGAGCAAGGCTTCGCGGCGGAGATCGTGGAGCGTACAGTGCAGGAGCTGGGAGGTTTGGACATCCTGGTTCTCAATGCCGGGTACCAGAAGAACCGCGAGGGTTTGGAAACGATCCCCACCGAGGAGTTCGACCGGGTTTTCAAGACCAACCTCTACTCGCAGATCTGGACAACCCAGGCGGCGATACCGCACCTCCGGCCGGGCGCCTCGATCATCGTCACCTCCTCCATCCAGGCTTTCAATCCTTCAGCGCAGTTGGTGGACTACGCGATGACCAAAGCCGCCCAAGTCGCCTTCACCAAGGCCATGGCGCAGGAACTCGGACCCAAGGGCATCCGTGTCAATGCCGTGGCGCCCGGTCCCATCTGGACCCCGCTCATTCCTGCCACCGAATGGCCGGACAAAGTTCCATCGTTCGGGCAGGACACGCCGTTGGGACGCGCGGGACAGCCCGCAGAGCTGGCACCCGCCTACGTGCTGCTGGCCTCGGACGAAGGCTCCTACATTTCCGGTGCAGTCCTTCCCGTGACGGGTGGAAAGGGACTCTGACCTCCTGGTCGAATTTGCTGGTCGAAGCTAGAAAGGTTACAGCCCGCGCATGATCGCAGTACTGGTTATTGACATGCAGAATGCCTTCTTTGAGGAGCCTGTCCTGCGACGGCGGCGCGACGAGGTGGTTGCTGCGTGCAACTCACTGACCAGCGCGGCGCGGGAGGCTGGGGCCAAGGTCCTTCTTATCGGAACCGAGCATGAACGGGACAAATCCACGTGGAGCCTGAACATGCTGGACGACGACCAGGGTTTCATTTTCAGGGGCAGTGAGCAGGCCGAATTCGTGCCGGGACTGGTCACCACTGACCACCCCAAAATGGCCAAGACCCGCGACAGCGCCTTCATGGGCACCGACCTCGGGATGCGGCTCCGAAACTGGGAGGTGGACACCGTAATCCTGGCCGGCGTTTCGGCCCATAACTGCATCGCCCAGACAGCTGCAGACGCGTTCGCCCACAACATCCGCGTCATCTATGCGGCAGATGCCATGGCAACGGAGAACCCGGAGGCCGCCGAGGGCGTCCTCCGGGTTCTGGTGCGCGAATACCGGCAACGGGTGCTGCCCCTGGACGAGGTCCTGGAGCTCTTCCAGGCGGCTTGACCCGGTTCCGCCCGCATGTAGCCGGACACGGAAGTGCCCCTGAAGCCGGAGCTTCGGGGGCACTTTGCTGCTGTTCAGCTGCTACGGATTCCCCGTGCCTGCTGCCTCGTCATCCGGCTCGGATGAGAAAGGCCGGTCCGGCGGGGTGTCCTCCGTATTGTGTTCATCGAGTTCCGCTTCCGAGGATGGAACGGTCTTCTCGGCGTAATCGCCAGCGGTGTAGTCTCCGCCCGCATCGTCCTTCAGGGCCTCAGGGGATGCTCCGGCATCGCCATAATCGCCTTCGGCGTACTGACCCTCAAGATCGTCCTGGTTGGTATTTGGCGTTGATTCGTTAGCCATGGTGCGCCCTGCGGTTGGTGACGAGGCCCCAGATGAGGAGCACGATGATCGAACCGCCGATTGCCAACAGCCAGGTCCGGATGGCGAAGAACTGGGTGAGTCCTTCCCCGAAGATGAGGCCGCCGATCCAGCCGCCCAAGAGTGCGCCTACTACGCCGAGCAGCATTGTCACTAGCCAGCCTCCGCCCTGGCGGCCGGGCAGAATAAGTTTAGCGATGGCACCAGCCAAAAGGCCGAGCAAAAGAAAACCAAAGAAACCCATTTTTGCTCCTACTTTCTTGTTGATGGAAAATCCATGAACTCGGTGAAGCGGTTCAGTTCATCGGGTATCAAAATGTGGCTTCCGGGCACCGAGGGTCAGCTCCTCAGTGCCCGGAAAATTGGGGGGATTGGAGTGGTTTCACAATTACGATGAAATTGTTAAATGCAGCCAGAAGCACTCCTGCCGACCGGCTCGACCTATGTACTACACTTGCAACGCTAGCCGGCCCGAGGGGCAACAGCAAGTAACCTGACTATTTTTGCCAAGGCTGCTCGCCGACCGCTCAGCCGAGAGCGGCAACGGGGAGGTCAAGCGCGGATTTCCGCTACTTGTCGAAGACGTCCTTCGCGGCGTCCTTCACCTTCTCGCCCGCCTGCTTCACGTTGGCCGAGGCCTGATCGCCGGCGCCCTCCGCCTGGAGGTCCCTGTCCCCAGTAGCTTCGCCGGTCTTTTCCTTGGCTTTCCCGCCCACGTTTTCGGCAGCATTCTTGATCTTGTCATCCAGTCCCATGGTTTTCACTCCTCGGGTCGCGATGTTGTTCTTGCCTGCGGTTTTCCGCTGGTTGGCATTAAAGTTTAGTCCATTGTTCCGATTGGGCAAATGCGCCCTAACAACAACCGTAAAAAGTTGGGGTAGCAGTGCGATGTGCGGGGTACTAGTGTCGTAGGAAATAGCACCTCGAAAGGAGTGATCCCTGTGAAAGGGAAAGTATTGTTCGCTGCGGGCGTTGCTGTTGGTTATGTCTGGGGCTCCAAGTCCTGGCCTGAGGTCTACCGGCGGATCCGGGGCGGATCAGAGAAGGTCCTGAAGAACCCGGACGTCCAGGAGAACATCCATCAAGCCACTGAGGCCGTCCAGGAATCGGTGCCGGACATCCTCGAGAATCTTTTTGCTGCCGGAAAGAAGCTCCTGGAAAAGGCCGAGGCCGTACTTCCGGGCATCCTGGATTCCAAGAACGGGCAGGGCTCCGCCGATCGTCCCGCAACCGTGCCAACCGTGAAGGGCGACGTCATCTCCGACCCGGCCCACGATGACACCACCGGCAGCGACTGGACGAGCGAAGGCGGCGCGGCGCCGGAAGGCCCGGCCACCAACACGCCGCCCAAAGCCTGACGCGAGCGGGTTCAATCAGGTGCGGTCCGGCGTCGGGCTTTAATGCTCGACGCCGGACCGCATCTTTATAGCCGGACCGCACCTTTAGCCGGACCGCAAGTTATGCGGGGCGGCCCTGATCCGTGCGCTCGACCGCCTTCAGGATCGCCGCGGACAGTTCGGCCGGCTTGGTGAACTGGGGCCAGTGCCCAGTGGGCAGGTCCACAAGTTCCACGTCGCGGATCCGGGCCAGCTCCTCCGTGAAGGGGTGCCCGGCGTCCATCATCTGGTTGAGCATGGATGACGGGAATTCGCAGGCGATGACTGTGGCCGGAATGTCGTATCGCCGCACGTCGTGGAGGTGCTGCTGATCGTAGGCGACGCCCCTGGGTTCCGGGATGGCACGTGCGCGGAACTTCTCCCGCAGCTCGTCCGTAAGGTCCACAAGGTCGGCGTCCTCGAACCCTTCCCAGGGCGGCAGCGGGATATCGTCGCCGTCGTCGGGAAGCTCGTCGTTGATGACGCCACCTTCTCCCAGTGGTCCGCTGTCCACGTAAATCGCGCGGGCAACCCGATCCGGCCGGGAATCGACCACGCCGTGGATAATGGCCCCGCCTCCGGAGTGGCCCACCAGGAACACCTTGCCCTCCAGCGAGTCCACCTTTTCGATTACGGCGTCGATGTGTGTCCGGAGGCCGATCCCCGTGCGCGAAGTCTCCCGTGATTCCAGCCCGGGGAGAGTGAGTGGGTGGACCGTGTGACCGGCAGCCACCAAGGCCGGCGTCACCTCCTCCCATGACGAAGCGTCCAACCAGAAACCAGGTACCAGGATGATGTCCATGCCGGTACCCTACGGGAGCCCACTGACAAGATGAACCCATTTTTTGCGGCATCATTCCGTTCGGACCGACCGGAAACCCTGTAAATACGCGGTCGCCGCGGCAGGCAAACCTGAATGATTCGGCAGAATCTGACACCTCCGTAAAAAAGGGGTTGACGGGCTCCATTTCAGGCGCCATAGTTTTCGTATACGATTTCGTACTCGATAGCTGGTCGATCAGATATCGGGGTTTCTTCAGGAGGGAGCGGTTCGTGACAGTGGAGTTCCGGACGCAGGAGCTGGGGCAGGATGTCCTGGACCGGACGCGCAAGGTGATTGCGGTCCACATCAATTACCCGAGCCGTGCTGCCCAGCGCGGGCGCACTCCCGCGCAGCCTTCGTACTTCTTGAAGCCACCCTCGTCCTTGGCGTTGGGCCCGGCCGAAGCCCCAGGCGCAGTAGAACGTCCGGCAGGCTGCGAACTCCTCGGCTACGAGGGGGAAATCGCGCTGGTCATCGGCAAGGCCGCCCGCCGCGTCGGTTTGGAGGATGCGTGGAGCCACGTCGCGTGGGTTACTGCGTCCAATGACCTCGGCGTGTACGACCTCCGCTATGCGGACAAGGGCTCGAACGTCCGTTCCAAGGGCGGCGACGGTTTCACTCCCGTTGGCCCGGCGCTGATCCCGGCCGATGCCGTGAATCCCACGCAGCTGCGGATACGCACCTGGCATAACGGCGAACTCGTGCAGGACGACACCACGGAGGACCTGCTCTTTCCGTTCGCGCAACTGGTCGCGGACCTCTCCCAGCTGCTGACCTTGGAAGAAGGCGACATCATCCTCACGGGCACCCCGGCCGGCGCTTCCGTCGCCAAGCCGGGAGACGTCGTCGAAATCGAAGTCACCAGCGGTGAGTTCAGCACCGGCCGCCTCACCACCAAGGTGACGGAAGGTACGACGCCGTTCGCTGACTTTGGTGCCCAACCCAAGACCGACGACACCCAACGGGAAGAGGCCTACGGTTCGCGGGAAGCTGCGGGACTGGCGCCGGATTCCGCCGGCCTGTCCCCGGAACTGAAAGCCAAGCTCGAATCCGTGGCCACGGCGACCCTGTCGTCGCAGTTGCGCAAGCGCGGGCTGAACAACGTGAGCATCGACGGCTTGCAGGCCACCCGCCCGGACCGCAAGGTGGTGGGCCTGGCCCGGACTCTGCGCTACGTGCCCAACCGCGAGGACCTCTTCAAGACCCACGGTGGCGGCTTCAACGCCCAGAAACGCGCGATCGATTCCGTCAACGAGGGCGAAGTCCTGGTCATGGAAGCCCGCGGGGAAAAGGGGACCGGCACCGTGGGAGACATACTGGCCCTCCGCGCCCAGGTTCGGGGTGCCGCCGCGATCATCACCGACGGCGGTGTCCGCGATTTCTCGGCCGTGGCGGACCTGGAGATGCCCACCTATTTCGCCAACCCGCACCCTGCGGTGCTGGGACGCCGGCACATTCCGTGGGACACGGACATCACCATTGCCTGCGGCGGTGCCACCGTGCAGCCGGGGGACGTCATTGTGGCCGATTCCGACGGCATCCTGGTGATTCCGCCAGCCATCGCCGAGGAACTCGTGGACGACTGCATCGCCCAGGAGAAGGAAGAGATGTTCATTTTCCAGATGGTCCAGGAAGGCAACAGCGTGGACGGGCTCTACCCGATGAACGCCGAATGGCAGGCCCGGTACAAAGCATGGGAAGCCACGGAAGGAGCACACGGTGACTGAAACCGCCGTCGGGAATCACGCCGTCCAAAGCAAGTCCCAGCAGGCCTATGAAGCCGTCAAAGCCCGGATCGTGGAGGGCACCTACACGCCGGGCTACCGGCTGGTGCTCGCCAAGATCGCCGAGGACCTTGGCTTCAGCGTGGTGCCGGTCCGCGAAGCGATTCGCCGCCTCGAGGCCGAAGGGCTGGTGAAGTTCGAACGCAACGTTGGAGCCACCGTCTCCGGGATCGATCCCACCGAGTACCTCTACACGATGCAGACCCTGAGCATCGTGGAGGGCGCGGCCACGGCGTTGTCCGCGCCGTTGATCGATCCGGCCACTATCGCCCGGGCACGCGCCGTCAATGCGGAGATGCGCGAGTGCCTGGAACACTTCGATCCCGTCCGGTTCACTGCCTTGAACCAGGACTTCCACAGCGTCCTCTTTGAACACTGCCCCAACCCACACATTCTTGACCTGGTCCATCGGGGCTGGAACAGGCTGGCCTCGCTGCGGTCGTCCACGTTCCGCTTTGTCCCTGGCCGGGCCCAGGAATCCGTGCGCGAACACGAGGCCCTGCTCCAGCTCATCGAGTCCGGAGCCGACGCCGACACCATCGAAAAAGCAGCCCGCCAACACCGCGCCGCCACCCTGGACGCGTACCTCGCAACCACCAACTAAAGCTTTGGATGAAAAGGAAGACAACGATGACTACCTCAGTAGAAACCACCAAGCATTACGTCCCCGAGGATCTGCCCACGCACATCCAGCACTTCATCAACGGCGAGTTTGTTGACTCCGTCTCGGGGAAGACCTTCGACGTCCTGGACCCGGTGTCCAACCAGAACTACGCAACGGCTGCTGCGGGCCAGAAGGAAGATATCGACCTCGCCGTCGCCGCAGCACGCGAAGCGTTCGTGAACGGTCCCTGGCCGAAGATGAAGCCCCGCGAGCGTGCACGTGTCCTTAACAAGATCGCCGACGCGGTCGAGGCCCAGGAAAGCCGCCTTGCCGAACTCGAAACCTTCGATACCGGCCTGCCGATCACCCAGGCCAAGGGCCAGGCCCTCCGCGCCGCCGAGAACTTCCGCTTCTTCGCGGACCTGATCGTGGCCCAGTTCGACGACGCCATGAAGGTGCCGGGTTCCCAGATCAACTACGTCAACCGCAAGCCGATCGGCGTCGCGGGCTTGATCACACCGTGGAACACCCCGTTCATGCTTGAGTCCTGGAAGCTCGCACCGGCGCTGGCCACCGGCAACACCGTGGTCCTCAAGCCAGCCGAATTCACGCCGCTCTCCGCCTCGCTGTGGGCCACGATCTTCAAGGATGCCGGCCTCCCCGATGGCGTGTTCAACCTGGTCAACGGCCTGGGTGAGGAAGCCGGCGATGCGCTGGTGAAGCACCCTGATGTTCCGCTGATTTCCTTCACCGGCGAGACCACCACGGGCCAGACGATCTTCCGCAACGCTGCTGCCAACCTCAAGGGCCTGTCCATGGAGCTCGGCGGCAAGTCCCCGTGCGTCGTGTTCGCCGACGCCGACCTGGATGCTGCTATCGATTCGGCCCTGTTCGGCGTGTTCTCCCTCAACGGCGAACGCTGCACGGCCGGTTCGCGGATCCTCGTGGAACGCGCCATCTATGACGAATTCTGCGAGAAGTACGCCGCCCGGGCCAAGAACATCGTGGTGGGCGATCCCCACGATCCCAAGACGCAAGTTGGTGCACTCGTCCACCCCGAGCACTATGCCAAGGTCGCTTCCTACGTGGAGATCGGCAAGTCCGAAGGTCGCCTGCTCGCCGGCGGTGGCCGACCCGACCACCTCCCCGAAGGCAACTACATCGCACCCACGGTGTTTGCCGACGTCGCGCCCGACGCGCGGATCTTCCAGGAGGAAATCTTCGGTCCCGTCGTGGCGATCACTCCGTTCGAGAACGACGACGAAGCCCTCGCCTTGGCGAACAACACCAAGTACGGCCTGGCGGCCTACATCTGGACCCAGAACCTGACCCGGGCCCATAACTTCTCCCAGAACGTCGAGGCCGGCATGGTGTGGCTCAACAGCCACAACGTGCGCGACCTGCGCACCCCGTTCGGCGGCGTCAAGGCCTCCGGCCTGGGCCACGAGGGCGGCTACCGCTCGATCGACTTCTACACCGACCAGCAGGCCGTGCACATCACCCTCGGCTCCGTGCACACTCCCAAATTCGGCGCCTAACCCCTTTCAACGAAGAGAGACCATCATGAGCAACCCGTTCACCGGCCCCATCCCGACTCCCACGGTCCCGGCCCCGGACATCGTCCGGTGCGCGTACATGGACATCGTGGTCACGGACCTGGCCAAGTCCCGCGAGTTCTACGTCGACGTCCTGGGCCTGCACGTGACCGAAGAGGACGAGAACGCGATCTACCTGCGGTCCCTGGAGGAGTTCATCCACCACAACCTGGTCCTGCGCAAGGGCCCGGTAGCCGCCGTCGCCGCCTTCGCGTACCGGGTGAAGTCCCCGGCCGAGGTGGACGCCGCCGAGGCCTACTACCGCGAACTCGGCTGCCGCGTCGAGCGCCGGAAGGAAGGCTTCACCAAGGGCGTGGGCGATTCCGTCCGCGTCGAGGACCCGCTGGGCTTCCCGTACGAGTTCTTCTACGACGTGGAACACGTCGAACGCCTCACTCAGCGCTACGACCTCTACTCCGCCGGTGAGCTGGTCCGCCTGGACCACTTCAACCAGGTCACCCCGGACGTCCCGCGCGGCCGCAAGTACCTCGAAGACCTCGGCTTCCGCGTCTCCGAAGACATCAAGGACTCCGACGGCGTCACTTACGCCGCGTGGATGCACCGCAAGCAGACCGTGCACGACACCGCGCTGACCGGTGGCAACGGACCCCGCATGCACCACGTCGCCTTCGCCACCCACGAGAAGCACAACATCATCCAGATCTGCGACAAGATGGGCGCCCTTCGGATCAGCGACCGCATCGAACGCGGGCCCGGCCGCCACGGTGTCTCCAACGCCTTCTACCTCTACATCCTGGACCCGGACGGGCACCGCATCGAGATCTACACCCAGGACTACTACACCGGCGACCCGGACAACCCCACCATCACCTGGGACGTGCACGACAACCAGCGCCGTGACTGGTGGGGCAACCCGGTCGTCCCGTCCTGGTACACCGAGGCCTCCCTCGTCCTGGACCTCGACGGCAACCCGCAGCCGGTGATCGAACGCGAAGAGAAGTCCGAAATGGCCGTGACTGTCGGCGCCGACGGCTTCTCCTACACCCGCCCCACCGAGGGCAATTCAGCAGAGGGTTTCAAATTGGGAGCGCAGGTCTAAAACCATGCTGGACGCGAAGACGATCGAAGCTATTGCCGACGAGCTCGTAGAAGCCGGCCGGAACCGTAAGCCGGTTCCGCGCCTGACCGCCCGCTACCCGGAGATGACGGTGGAGGATTCCTACGCCGTGCAACAGTTGTGGCGCCAGCGTAACGAGGAAGCCGGCCGCACGTTGGTGGGGCGGAAGATCGGGCTCACGTCCAAGGCCATGCAGGCAGCCACGGGCATCACCGAGCCGGACTACGGCGCGATCTTCGATGACATGGTCTTCGAAACCGGTTGCTCCGTGGACTGGGACCGGTACACCCATCCGCGGGTTGAGGTGGAGTTGGCGTTCGTCCTTAAGGACTCGCTCAAAGGCCCGGGTTGCACCATTTTCGATGTCCTCAACGCCACGGACTACGTGGTTCCGGCCCTCGAGATCCTGGATTCCAGGATCGAAATGGAGGGCCGGACCATCGTGGACACCATCTCGGACAACGCCGCGATGGGGGCCATGGTGATCGGCGGCCGGCCCGTGAAGCCGGACGCCGTCGACCTCCGCTGGGTCTCGGCGATCCTGTACAAAAACCAGACCGTCGAGGAGACCGGTGTGGCCGCCGGCGTCCTCGACCACCCGGCAAACGGGGTGCACTGGCTGGCCAACAAAATCGCCGCGCACGGGGACTCGATGAAGGCCGGAGATATCATCCTGGCGGGCTCGTTCACCCGGCCCCTTTGGGTGTACAAAGGTGATACCGTCCACGCTGACTACGGACCGTTGGGAGTTGTCACATGCCACTTCAACTGACCCCAACCTTCTACACGGCGCTCAGGGAGGGGGACCGGCCCTTGGCCGGGATGTGGGTGTGCTCCGGCAGCCCGTTGGTCGCGGAGATTTGTGCCGGTTCCGGCCTGGACTGGCTCCTGATCGACGCCGAGCACAGCCCCAACGGACTCGAATCCATCCTCTCCCAGCTCCACGCCGTCAGCGGCTACCCCTTGCAGGTCATGGTCCGGCCACCCGTCAATGACACCGTGGTTATTAAGCAATACCTCGATCTCGGCGTGCAGAACCTGCTGATCCCCATGGTCAACTCGGCCTTCGAGGCCGCGGCCGCGGTGGCCTCTGTACGCTATCCGCCGCTGGGTGTGCGCGGGGTCGGATCAGCCCTGGCCCGCGCTTCGCGCTGGAACAGGGTCCCCGACTACCTCGCAACGGCCTCGCAAACCATCAGCCTCACCGTCCAGATCGAGTCCGAAGCCGCCGCGTCGGCCGTGGAGGAGATCCTCGCGGTCGACGGCGTGGACGGCATCTTCCTTGGGCCCTCGGACCTGGCCGCTTCCATGGGCTTGCTGGGACAGCAGGAAAATCCGCTGGTGAGGGCCGTCGTCGAGCATTGCCTGGAGGCCGCCAAAGCGGCAGGCAAGCCCGCCGGCGTCAACGCCTTCAACCCGGACACCGCCCGTGCGTACCTCGACGCCGGAGCCTCTTTCGTGCTGGTCGGTGCGGACGTCGCCGTGCTCGCCCGCGCGTCAGAGGGTTTCGCGAAGATCTTCATCCCGGCGTCGGAGACGGCGGAGCGCGACAGCTACTGACCTACCCAACTGAGTCCGCAGATGAGGTCATTCCCAGCGCTCAGAAGGGCGGCAGCCGTCACTTGCTTGGGTTCCACCGCTGACTATTTCCGGGCCATGTACCATTCCGTGAACTCGCGTGCCTCATGCCCGCGCCAGGCCTGCACCCGCCGGGGGACAACGGTCGTTAGACCGGGCGGGCGATACCCCGGGTGGAGCGGCGGATGTGGTCCGGCGTCAGGCCGGTCAGGGAAGCAAGCTCAAGGTCATCGCAGACCTGGCTTCGCAAGGCCATGACGATCAGTGCTTCCCGCCGTACAGCAATTTGCTCCCGATGTTTTTCGGCTGCTTTCAAGTCCCGGCTCTTGGCCTTCAGTGCGTCGAGTTGGGCCTGGCGGGGGAGTCCGCTCAGCTGGAGGTCGTCATAAGCGAGCGCAATGGTTCGGACGGTCCGGAGGTTTTCGCCGGTGACGGCAGCGATGGTAGCCAACGGCAACCCGTCCTCGACTGCCTGGGCGATCAGGTCGTTCCTTGCCGCAGTCAGCGTCCTGATGGAACTGGCTGCATGGGTCAAGAGCTGCCGGTGGATCCCGAGGGCCTGAACCAGTTTGGCGTGCTCTCGGTCTGATGCAGCGGCGGGACGGGAAGGGGAATTGGCCCGGTACGTGTACCTGCCGGTGGCTGCTGACCGGGTTTGCAATGGCTCCCCTTCGATTTCGGACAGGTGCTGCTGACCACTCGAATCTAGGCATCGTTCACCCGTGCGTGGAAATACCAATAGCGCGTGAGCCCATAAGCAAACGGCATGGATAGGTATCCGAACAGCTTCAAGAAGCGGCCATCCAGGCTGAGCAAGCCATGCGTCATAAGGCCCCCTTATGAATCCACGCACATTAGGTCTTATCCAGAGCACCCCGGACGTACCTAGTCTCGAACAAAGGGATCCGCGAATCCGCGCGTCCCGAGTTCCACTTTCCTGGAGGAGACATGTCCGAGTTCCTGCCGGCGTCGAGGGTCACCCGTATCAAGGCCTCAGCCAGTGTCGCCGCGGCCGCCCGCGTCCGCGAACTGAAAGCTGAAGGCATCCCGATCATCGACCTGACTGTCGGCGAGCCGGACTTCGACACCCCGGACCACATCAAAGAAGCAGCAATCGCCGCTATCAGGAACGGTGAGACCAAGTACACCTCGGTCACGGGCACCCCTGAGCTGCAGGACGCGATCCTGAAGAAGCTCGAGCGCGATCCCGGCCAGCGCTACGAAGGCAACCAGCTGACCATCGGCGGCGGAGCCAAGCAGGTCCTCTACGTCGCCCTCATGGCCTCGCTCAATGAGGGCGATGAAGTGATCGTCCCGGCACCTTACTGGGTGTCCTACCCGGACATGGTCCTGGCGAATGACGGCACTCCCGTAATCGTCCCTTGCGGCGAGGAAACAGGCTTCAAGCTCGCCCCCGAGGCTCTCGAGCAAGCCATCACTCCAAAGACCAAGTGGCTGATCCTCAACGCACCCTCCAACCCCACCGGGGCGGTGTACTCCCGTGAAGAACTCCAAGCCCTCGCTGCCGTCCTCGAAGAGAACCCGCACGTCTTCGTCCTCACCGACGAAATCTATGACGAGGTCTATTTCGGCGAAGGCCGCGTCACCAGCCTCGTGACTGCTGCGCCCAAGCTGAAGGACCGCATCCTGCTGGTCAACGGTGTGTCCAAGGCGTACGCGATGACCGGCTGGCGGCTCGGCTATGGCGTCGGACCCGCACCTCTGATTGCTGCCATGAACAAGCTCCAGTCCCAGACGTCCTCCTGCCCGTCGTCGATCAGCCAGGCAGCCGCCGCGGCCGCCCTCAACGGCGACCAGTCCTTCGTCCGCGACAGTGTGGAGGTTTACCGGAAGCGCCGCGATGCCGCCGTCGAGGGTTTGAACTCCATCAGTGGCCTGTCGGTCGCCCCGGCGGAAGGCGCGTTCTACGCCTACGTCAACTGCTCCGGCGTGATCGGTAAGACGTCGCCGGACGGCCAAGTGATCCAGAACGACCAGGACTTCACGCTTTACCTGCTCGACGCCGCACGCGTGGCCGTCATCCAGGGTTCGGCCTATGGCTTGGGCCCCTATTTCCGGATCTCCTTCGCGACCTCGCTGGAGACCATCAACGCGGGCGTGGATTCCATCCGCGACGCCGTCAACGCACTGAACTGAGAAGGAACACGCCATGATCCACGTCAAAACCAAATTCGAGCGCCCGGACGCGGACGTTGTCGCGCGCCTCGGCAAGTTTTCCTCCGCCACCATCCACGAGGCACAGGGCCGCCGCGGTGCACTGAGCTCCAAGATCAAGCCGATCGACCGCTCCATGTCCTTCTGTGGCCCGGCCGTGACCGTCGCCTGCGCCCCGCAGGACAACCTCATGCTTCAGGTGGCCATCCACTACGCCCAGGCCGGCGACGTCGTCCTGGTCGGCGCGCAGGAAATGGCCGAAGCCGGCACGTTCGGCGACGTCCTGGGCAACGCCATGAAGGCCAAGGGCATCGCCGCCATGGTGACCGACTCCGGCGTCCGCGACACCCAGGACCTGATTGAACTGGGCCTGCCCGTGTTCTCCGGCAGCGTGTCCATCAAGGGCACCGTCAAGGAAACCCTCGGCCCGATCAACCACCCGATCGTCTTCGGCGACGAAATCATCTACCCGGGCGACATCCTCCGCGGCGACGCCGATGGCGTGGTGGTCGTCCGTCGCGAAGAAGCTGAGGAAGTCATCGCGCTGTCCCAGGCCCGCGACGACCACGAGCGCGAACTCATCAAGCTCTACCACGACGGCGGCAACACCATCGAGCTGTGTGGCCTCACCGAGAAGCTCAAGGAGAAGGGCCTCCTGGTGGAGGACTAGGTTCCGATCCGGGGGCCGGTCGCCGTCTCATTCACGAGGCGGTGGCCGGCCCTTTCGGCGTTGCATTCTGTTGGTGGGACGCAGGCACAATAAAAGGCCCCTTGCCTGGGCCGGTGGGTCCGGTGGCATGGCGCCTTGGGTGCTGGGTTTACGTACGACGGCGGCGGGCCGGGTTTCGGTGATGCCGTAAGTTTGCGGGGCTTCCGCCGTTGGGGTTCAGTCGAGTCCCGAATGACCCGGCCGAGTGTCCACCAGGTGCCATTCGATGCTGTTACCGGCGTGTGCCGGCATCAGGCTTCCTTCAAACACGAAGAGGGGTTCGCCAATACCGCCCACGGGACGCCAAAAGCCATTCCTGGGGCAGTGGAAGCCGGTACGTGCGCTGACCGTTCCGCGGGTTGGATTTGAAACCCATCCGGAGGTGCTGATCTTTTTCACCGTTTTTGTCCTTTGAACCGGCCCGCGTTTCCTTGGGCTGTATATCGAATTTCCTGTTAATTCGATATTAGGGAACTAAAACGGCCTTGAATAAGACCAAAGCTGTCTGTCCGGATAAGACTTTGTTATGGATGTCCGGGCAACTGGACCGGGTCCGCCCCGTACTTGGTGATCAGTTGCTGGTGCAGCATTTCCTTGACCACCAGGAGCACGGCGGAGGCGGCTTCGGAGAGGGGCTCGTGGTCCGGGGTGCAGAGGGCGATCTTGCTCTGGAGCGCCGGCTCCACGATCCTCAGCACCTTGAAGTCCTGGTCCGGGAACAGTGCGTCGGCCGCCGACTTGGGCAGGACGGTACCGCCGAGGTTGGCTCGGATCAGCCTGGTCAGCGAAGGTACGGACTCCACTTCTCCCACCAGTTTCAGGGGCAGCCCCTGGTCTGCCAGCGCTTTTTCGATCAGCTGGCGGAGGGTGTGGTTCTTTTCCGGAAGGAACAAGCCCACCGTGCTTGCCTCGGCCAGGGTGATGGTCTGGCTTCCGTGGTTGACGTCCACGTCGGGGTGGACCACAAGGTGCAGGTCTTCCACGATCATGGTGGTGAACTGCACGCCACGGATCTTTCCGGGTTCGTAGATGAGGGCCATGTCCAGGCGCCCGTTCTTGATGGCTTCGCTCAGTACGCCGCCGAAAATCTCCGTCAGGTGGACCACGATGTCCGGGTAGCGCCGGCCCACTTCACTGATGATTTGGGGCGTCAGGCTCGAGGCCATGCTGTAAGGGGCTATGGCTATGGATACACGTCCCGAAGGTGCGGCCCCCGAGGTGGCGACATCCTGCCGTGCCTGTTCAACCAGGCGCAGGATCGACTGCGCGTGCCGGTACAAGGTGTGCCCTGCGGCTGTGGGTTCGACGCCCTGCTTGCTGCGGATGAGGAGACGTTGCTTGAGGTCGTTTTCGAGCGCGGAAACCTGTTGGCTCAAGGCCGGTTGGGCAACATGGAGCGCGGCAGCAGCTTTGGTGATGCTTCCGGAATCAACGATTTGGACGAAGTACGAGAGCTTCCGCGTGTCCATGGATCAACCTTCCTTGGGGACCACAAGAGCAGGGCAGGAGAGCCCGGTGGGTGGCAAGTCCCGATGATCAAATATAGACGCACCTGTACGCACCGGACTCATGCGAGCCGTGCCACAGCGTCCGGTGGCGCAGGTCATAACGGAGTCCTATCACGGTATAGCTATTAGGTCTTTGTGTCGGGTGGTTGACCGATGCGAGACTTTTGGAAAGAACTTCAGGCGACGCTTTGGAATTCCTGCAGCGAACGCCGTTATCCGGGAATTAACTTCTGCCTTTTTATTACGAATTTCAGTGTCCCGGTCCTGAATGTATAACCACGGAAAGAGAACCACGTGAACCCGATGATTGATCTTGTGGCGGATCTCGGAGAGGGATTTGGCGCCTACACCATTGGCGACGATTCGGAACTCCTTGAAATCGTCTCGAGTGCAAATATCGCTTGCGGGTTCCACGCCGGCGATCCGGACATCATGGCCGCCACCGTTGCTGAGTGCGCCCGCCGCGGCGTGGGCATCGGAGCCCACCCCAGCTTCCCCGATCTCCGCGGCTTCGGGCGTCGGGACATGGGCCTCACGGCCGGCGAGGTCCAGAACGATGTCCTGTACCAGTTGGGAGCCCTTACCGGCTTCGCGGCTTTCCAGGGCACCAAAGTCGCCCACATCGCACCCCACGGACGGCTCGGAAACCTCGTTGCTGTCCGCCCCGACTACGCAAAGGCAGTAGCCGAAGCCGCAGCCCGCGTGGACCGCGAGCTGATTGTCGTGGCCCAGGAAGGCGAACTGGCCACGGCTTCACGGGAGGCCGGGCTGGACGTAGCGATCGTGGGGATTGTGGATCGCGCCTATCAGGAGGATGGCACGTTGGTTCCGCGCAGCCAGCCCGGCGCCGTACTGCACGACCCTGCGGAAATTGTCGACCGTACCCTCCGCATGGTGGTCGACGGGAAGCTCCGCTGCGCCAACGGCGTGGACATGGATATCGACGTCGATACCGTCCTCCTGCACGGTGACAACCCGGGCGCCGTCGAGCTCGCCCGCCTGATCCGTTCCGAACTCATTTCCGCCGGCGTCCAAATAGCTCCGCTGGCCGAGGTCATCGATGCCCGGAAAAAGGCCGCTTAGAATGTCCACGCTCACGTTAGCCCCTACTGAAATCCATGAATCAGGTGACTCCGCGCTCCGTGTAGTCGCCATCTCCGAGGCCAGCGAAGACAACTGGCTGACCGTCCATCGCCTGGCTGATTGGCTGGAAAGCTGTGGTGCCGAGGGCCTGCACACGGCCGTCCCCACCTACGATTCCGTGCTGGTGGAATTCGATCCCGTGATGGTTTCGGCTGGCCAGATGCGCGCCTTCGTTAAGCTTGGCCTGAGTGAGCTGGGCCGCTCCGCAGGGGCCACAACCGCCCCGCGGGAGTTCGACGTTCCTGTGGTGTACGGCGGTGGGTTCGGCCCCGATCTGGAGAAAGTTGCTGAGCACCAAGGCATCTCCACCGAGGATGTCATCCGGCTCCATACCGAAAAGACCTACACCATCCGCTGCTTGGGAGCGCCCGCAGGCTCCCCCATGATGGACGGCCCGGCCTTTCCCAAGCCTGTTCCCCGCCTGAAGGACCCACGCCTAAGTGTCCCCGCAGGTGCTGTCTCGGTCGCCGGCCGCCAAGCCGTGATTGCTCCTGCGGTGGCGCCCGGAGGATGGTGCGTCATCGGACGGACCCCTTTCTCCGTCCTCAACATCCGGCGTGAGCCCCTGGTCCCGTACAAGCCAGGGGACATCCTCCGCTTCCGCAGGATCGACGCCGATGAATTCGATTCCTTGGCGGGGAAGGAACTCATGCCGCTGGTATCAGAGGTCCAGCCATGACGGGCGATATTTTCATCCAGCAGCCAGGCAACTCCGTGGTTACGGACTTGGGCCGGTTCCGTGGCCCCCGCTTCGGACTTCCCGTCAACGGCGCGCTCGACCAATACTCCGCCAGGGCCGCCAACATCCTGGCCGGGAACCTGGAAAACGAGCCGCTGATCGAAATCACTGCCCTCGACTTCCGGCTCAAGGCCACCACGGACATCCTGATTGCCGTAACGGGTGCTCCGCTCACCCTCACGGTGGGTGGCCGGCCGTCCAGCCAGTGGGAGCCGGTTTCGGTCCGAGCGGGTGAATCGGTCTCCATCCGGGGAATCAACCGGGGCCTCCGCGCCTACCTTGCCATCCATGGTTCAGTCGAGGCCGAGACCCTGCTCGGCAGTGCAGCTCCGGACACCGTGGTGGGCTTCGGTCTTCAACTCAAGGAAGGATCCACCCTTCTCACCCGCAGGAGCGTCGGTCCGGTACGCCAGCCGTACTTCGACCTTCCGCTTTTCAGGCTGGGCCTTGAGAAGCCCACCATGGGTTCGGACTTGTTGGTCGACGTTACCGACGGGCCGGATGTGGCCGAGTTCGGCGAGTCCGGTCAACTGCTTTTCACCTCCGAGTACACCGTCAGCGGACGCAGCAACCACATCGGACTGCGACTCGGCGGGGAACTACCCGAAAGAACCTCCAGCGGTGAGGTCCTTTCCCGGGGTGTGCCAGTGGGCGCCGTCGAAGTTCCCTCAAGGGAGGAACTGCTGGTACTGCACCGGGGGCGCGGCGTAACTGCCGGATACCCGGTCCTGGCAGTGGTAACCAGCACCGGACTGGATGTCCTGGCCCAAGCCAGGCCGGGGGACAAGGTCCGTTTCCGCAAAACCACAGTGGCAGAAGCGACTGCAGCCCATCGGCGCTCGCGGGCCCAGCTTGAAACCCTCCGCGAAACCGTCAACATCGTCTTCGGACTCCTCGGCATCGGATGCCGCCCCCAATGGCAGGACCTCCCGGTTGCGGCATGCGGCTGAAAGAACCTGTTGTTTAACTCGTAGGCGTTGCTACGCTCATCCCAGTAAGGAAAAGTCATGACCGCAAGCACCAACGCTGCGCCAACGCAGCATGAGCGGCTCACGGGCCGCCAAACCCGCAAGGTTGTCACCGCGGGTTGTGTGGGCATCTTCGTGGAACTGTACGACAACGGCATTTTCGCCTTCATGGCAGGAACGTTGGCGCTCGTCTTCCTGGCTCCCGGAAACCCGGACAACGCCCTGTTGTTCGTGTTCGCCGGCTATGCAGTCTCTTTCTTTGTCCGCCCTCTCGGTGCCGTGGTCTGCGGCTACCTGGGTGACAGGATCGGCAGGCAGAAGCTACTGGTCTTTGTGATCATGCTGATCAGCGTGGCCACCGCCGGGATCGGCCTGCTGCCGCCGTACGCAGCGATTGGAATCGCGGCTCCCATCCTGCTGGTCCTCCTCCGCCTGGTCCAAGGCTTCTCCGTGGGTGGCGAGGCTGCCGGTGCAATGACCTTCCTCGCGGAGCACGCCCCTGAAGGCAAACGGGGCATCATCACCTCTTACGCCCAGATTGCATCCTTCGCAGCATTGCTCACCGGTACCCTGGTGGCCTACTCCATGTCTCCGTGGCTCACCCAGGCAGCAATCGACGGCGGTGGGTTCGGCTCCTTCGCGTGGCGCATCCCGTTCCTGGTCGCCATCCCCATGGGCATCATTGGCTGGTACATCCGGAAAGCCATCAGCGACACCCCCAACTTCGAAAAGCTCAAAGAAGAGGGCGGGCTCTCCAAGAACCCGCTCAAGGAAGCCCTGGCCAGTCCGGTTCACCGCCGCGCCATGCTCCTGGCCCTCTTCATCCCGCTCATGAACGGATCCGGCTACTACGTCCTCTTCTCGTACATGCCCACGTTCCTCAAGGGCAAGCAGCTGAACTTCACGATTGGCGAGGCACTGTTGGTTACCGCCTGCAGCCTCGTGGTTATCTGCGTCGCTATTCCGTTCATGGGTGCACTCTCCGACAGGCTGGGCCGCAAGAAGGTCATCGCCGGCTCGGCGATCGGCATGGCAGTGCTGGGAATCCCGTCCTACGCCTTGATCGCCACGGGCCAGATGGGCCTTGCCATCCTGGGTGCGTGCATCATGGCAGTCATCTTCGCCGGACACACCGCAGTGATCCACATCCTGCTGGTGGAACTGTTTCCCACCCGTGTCCGCTACTCCGCTTACGGCGTGGGCTACAACATCTCCTCCGCACTCTTCGGCGGGACTGCCCCGCTCCTCATGACCTGGCTGATCAGCAGCACCAACAACATCTACATGCCGGCGTTCTACGCAGTCATAACGGCCCTGGGCACCCTCATCGCAGTCAGCACGGTCAAGGACCGCGCCCACGAACCGCTGCGGGACGCCTAAGCGCAGCCCTCTTTCCGTCGGATAGGGCTGCAAGACGGCCCTATCCCCGGCGGGCGCCTTCCTCGATGGCGTCCGCCCCTTCCCCGAACTTTGGAGAACCGATGTCCTTTTCCGATTACACCACCGCCCTTGTTACCGGCGCTTCGACCGGGATGGGTGCCGCAATTGCCGAGCGCCTGGCCAAGCGGGGACTGACGGTCCATGCCGTGGCCCGCAACGCCGAACGCCTCGCCGAACTGGCCGACCGGACCGGCGCAGTCCCGCACGTGGTGGACCTGACCGACACCGCCGCGCTGACCGCCGTCGTGAATGAACTCAAGGTGGATGTCCTGGTCAACTGCGCCGGGGTGTCCCGTCCCGGGAACATCCTGGACTCCTCCGAAGCCGACATTGACGAACTCGTCGACGTGAACCTGCGGGGCCTGTTGCAGCTGACCCGCCTGGTCCTTCCGGGCATGGTGGAACGCGACCTCGGCCACGTGATCAACATCAGTTCCATCGCCGGGGTGTACAACTTCTACGGCCACACGGTCTACCACGCCACCAAAGCCGCCGTGCACCAAATCTCCCGGCAACTGCGCAACGACACCGTGGGCAAACGCATCCGCGTCACCGAGATCTGCCCGGGCCGGGTGGAAACCGAAATCTTCGGCCGCAACATGGGCGGCACGCCCGAGGCCATGGAAGAAGCCTGGAAAACCTACTACGAAGGCTACGAGTCCCTGACAACGGACGACATCGTCAACGCCCTGGACTACGCCATCGAAACCCCCCGCCACGTCAACGTCGGCATGCTCGAACTCATGCCCACCTTCCAAGTCCCTGGCGGCCTCGTCTTCGACCGGCGCTGACGCCTTCCCCGGAAGGCACCACAAGTTCCGGCGGCATCACTCCCGTCGCCGGAAAACACAGGCTGGCGGCCGCGCTCCCGCGGCCGCCGGCACCCGTCTTAAAGAGCCTTGTGAAAGAAAGCCACGTCGATGAGAAGGGCACTGTGCCTCGCTGACCGCAAAGACTGGGACGCAGAGGACTTTGACAACCTGGACAACATCCGGCAGGAATCCCGCCGACAAAAGTTCGTTTGCCTGGCCTGCGGAGGAAAGGCGATCTTCCGCTCCGCGGGCAACGCCCGGAAGGCCACCTTCAGCGCACGGCACCAGGCCGACTGCTGCCTGAACGCCCAGACCTGGACCGTCTTCCGCTACCTGCAGTAGAGTGCTCGGCGATGCCCGCCCAGCGGGCCGCCGGCTCGTGCGGGTTTTAACCTACGACGGCGGGTCGTTCAGTCCTGCTCGAGGGTCTTGGTCAGGTGGTGGTTGGGAATGCGGTCGCGGTCATACGTAATTTCGGTATAGCCATGAGGCTCCGGACGACCGTCAGCACCGAGGTTCACGAACACGATCTCCTCGATGGTCAAGATGCTCTGGCGGGTGATCATGTTCCGAACTTCAGCACGCATGGTCAGCGATGTCCGGCCGAACCTCTTGGCCGTCAGGCCCATCTCGATCAGGTCGCCCTGGACGGCGGAACTGACAAAGTTGATCTCCGAGATGTACTTGGTGACAGCGCGGCCGTTGCCCAACTGGAGGATGGCGTAGATCGCTGCCTCTTCATCGATCCACTTCAGCAGGCTGCCACCGAAGAGGGTGCCATTGGCGTTGAGGTCCTCGGGCCGCACCCATTTGCGCGTGCGGAAGGTGATGTCTGCTTTTTCCATATGCCGAGATTATCGAAGTGTACGGGCGCTTGCCGGATGTTGCGTCCGGCAGCGTCCGCTCAAGCCATGGCCGTGTGGGAGGCGCTGTGGGAATCGATCCGCTTGGAGTAGCAGTACGAACCGTTCACGCCGATGTAAGGGCCGAAGTTCGGGACCTCCGCGAAACCTGCACTTTGATAGAAGCTGCGCCCGTCTGACTGTGCCGAGCCCGCTTCTGCCGCGATTACAGTGAATCCGTGGGAGTGGGCCTGGGCCTCGAGCGCCGCCAGGATGGAGCTTGCCACCTTTGAGCCCCTGGCGTAGGGAACAACGTAGAGGCGCTTGATTTCGGCTGTGTTTTCATCGAGCATTCGGAGGCCGCCGCACCCGAGGGGCTGTCCCGAGCATTTCTCGTACGCCACAACGAACACCGCAGTGTCGGCCTCCGATGGTGGTGGACCGGGTTCGTGATCTGTGGTTCCGAAGCGTGAATCCAGCTCTGCCTGCTGTGCCGCGCGAAGGTCTGCTCCCACGGGGTTCGCCCAAGTGACCTGCCGGATGTTGAGCCGGGGATTCGTTTGCATGTGTGCCTCACTTCGCTGCTTTTCGCTGAGGTGTTGATGCGAATTAATCCTAGGAACCAGCGGTTACCGGCGTGTTTCCTGCGCGTAAGCTTCGGGAGAACTGCTGAGGACGCCTTGCGGGGCCCGCTTTACATGCCATTCCCGGGCTATGCCGCGCAGTGCGGGCCCCACAACGCGTGCTTGTTGAAGGGTCAGAGCGCTTCGCCGGTGGGGTCTTCTGCCGTCTGGTCCGCCAAGGCGAGGCCGCCCACGGGGATCTGGTCCCAGTGCAGCACCCGCCACCCATTACCGGGGTCACCTTCGAGGGCCACGATCCCCGTATTAGGCAGCTGGTGCGTCTCCGCGAAGACAGTATCTATGTCCTCAGCCCTGCGGCCTGCCCAGCAACGGATCGCGGCACCGTGACTGATGATGGCCGCAGTACTGTGGCCTGCCGCCGCAACCTTTTCGATCGAGGAATCGAATCGTGCAAAGAAGTCGTGGCCGGTAAAAGCACCCGGCATGCGGACATCGAGGTCGCCGCTGCTCCAGGCGAACACCGTCCCCATGTAGCGCATGTGGGATTCGTGGTCTGTCTTCTTCTCCAGCGTCCCAGCCTCGATCTCGTGGACGCCGTCCAGGATGGTCGGTTCCAGCCCTGTTGCCTTGGCCAAGGGGAGCACCGTCCGCTGGGTCCGGAGCAACGTGGAAGTGTAGAGGGCTTCAACCGACTCGTCCTTGAGGGCTTCCGGCAGGGCGGCGGCCTGACGTTCACCCAACTCAGTCAGACCCGGCCCCGGGAACGCCGTATCCAACTCGCCTGCTACGTTGCCTGGGGTTTGTCCGTGCCTGATCAACAGGATCTTCATGGCTGCTCCGCTCCTCACTTGTAGCCGGGTTGTTTGCTCCAGCCCGTCGTTTCACAAAGCAGCGGGAAGGAACGCAATTCCGTAACCCAGCCTAGCCCCGCGTCCGACACTCAGCGTCGACGGCCCACGTCGGTTTGCGCTTGCCTTGGGAACTCCTGCGCCTGCCTTAAAGCAACGACGGCGGGCAGGCCACCCAGCCCGGCCCGCCGCCGTCGTCATCGCTTTCGGGTTACCGAAGGTGGTCCACCAGTTTGTCCGCGATACCCGTGTATTTGCCCGGCGTAAGTGCCAGCAGGCGGGCTTCCGCTTCGCCGGAGAGCCCAAGGCTCTGGACGAATTCCTGCATGCGGGCCGCATCAACACGCTGGCCGCGCGTAAGGTCCTTGAGCCGCTCGTAGGGGTTTTCCATGCCTTCGACGCCGGCAATGGCTTCGGCGCGCATCACCATCTGAATAGCTTCGCCAAGGACTTCCCAGTTGGTGTCGAGGTCACCGGCGAGCACGTCCTCGGCAACGTCGAGGGCTTTGAGGCCCTTTGCCACGTTGGAGATCGCCAGCAGCGAGTGGCCGAATGCGACGCCGATGTTGCGCTGCGAAGAGGAATCGGTGAGGTCGCGCTGCCACCGCGAGGTGACCAGCGTGGCGGCCAGGGTGTCCAGGAGCCCGTTGGAGATCTCCAGGTTCGCTTCGGCGTTCTCGAAACGGATCGGGTTCACCTTGTGCGGCATCGTGGAGGAACCCGTTGCGCCGGCCACCGGAATCTGGCGGAAGTAGCCGATGGAGATGTAGCTCCAGATGTCGGTGCAGACGTTGTGGAGGATGCGGTTGAAGCGTGCGATGTCGGCGTAAAGCTCCGCCTGCCAGTCGTGGCTCTCAATCTGTGTGGTGAGCGGGTTCCAAGTGAGACCCAGGCCTTCGACGAAGGACTTGGCAACGGCTTCCCAATCGGCGGTCGGAACGGAGGCAACATGGGCTGCGTACGTTCCGGTGGCGCCGTTGATCTTGCCGAGGTATTCCGTCTTGGCAATGCGGGCCAGTTGACGGTTAAGGCGGTGGGCTATGACTGCCAGTTCCTTGCCCAAGGTTGTGGGCGTGGCCGGCTGTCCGTGGGTGCGCGACAGCATGGGCACCGTACGGTTGGCTTCAGCCATGGCCTGGATCTGCTCCACCAACGCGGTGGCGTTGGGCAGCCACACATCCTGGACCGCGCCCTTAATTCCGACGGCGTAGGAGAGGTTGTTAATGTCCTCGGAGGTGCAGCCGAAGTGAACCATTGCGGTGAGGTTTTCAATGCCGATGGCAGGCAGGCGACGGCCGATGTAGTACTCCACAGCCTTCACATCGTGAACGGTGACAGCTTCGATCTCGGCAAGCTCGTTGACCGAGGCGGCATTGAATTCGGTCACGATGGCGCGCAGCTTTGCCACCTGTTCTTCGGAGAGGGGTCCTGCTCCGGGCAGGACAGACTGGCTGGTCAAGTGGATCAACCATTCAACTTCCACGTGAACGCGGTCGCGGTTCAGGGCCGCCTCGGACAGATAGTCAACGAGGGGCGCGACGGCGGCGCGGTAGCGGCCGTCGAGGGGGCCCAGGGCGAGGGGTTCGGAAGCAAGGGAGACGCGGGGGGATTCAGCCATGGTGCCTATTCTTTCATGTTCCGCAAGGGGGCCCGAGACGGTGACGGGGGCTATGTGGAAAGCAGCGAAGGTTTTCCACATAGCCAATACGGCAGCTTTCGAGGCGGTCGCGTTGCTCCGTAGCGTCGGGCTTACCGATCAGCAGCACAAACAAATGGAGTTAACGGACCATGAGCGTCGGCTTGATGCCTGCAGCCACCCCACCCACTTTCGATCCTTCCGAGTGCGCCTCGCGGGGTCACGAAGTCCAGAGGCTCGCCTGGCGCATGAAGGACTGTGTGGACAAAGCGGACTCCGTTCTTTTGGCATTGCGCAAGGCGCAACTGGAGGGCTGGCGATCGCCCGCCGGAAATGCGTACAGAACTACCCTTGCCGTCCACGGATCTGCCCTAAGGAGAGCACGTGAATCGTTGGACAGTGCGGCAGCAAGCGTGCTGAGGCTTTCCCAGGACGTCGGCGTCTCAGGTAGGGCGGGCTACTGATGTCGGATGCAGCTCCCGTCGACGCAGGATCAGCCCCGAAACCACAACCACCCGCTCCCGACGGCTTCCTGCACGTCCGCGGCGGCGTGGGCGGAATGGCCTTTCAATTCGAGGAACTCCTATGTGGTGCCGCCATCCTTGACGATCTGGTCCGGCAACTCATGGCAATAGAAGACGAGGCGGTCAGGGTTCATGACGATCTGGAGCCTTATCTGTTCGACTCGTACACGGCCGGCTGTGCCGCCATGAACGCTGTCGCCGACAGCGGGAAGGAAATCGGACGCGTACGCCGGGACCTTGTGGAAGTCAGCGGAGACGTCAAAGCGAGCGAGCGCGACTATGAGGCGACGGAAGCCAGGAACACCGTCATGACCCGAACAGGTCTGGACCCTTGGAAAGCGTCCGGCATGGACGAGCTCAACATCCCAAGCCTTCGAAACCTGACAGAAAGCTTTTCCGGCCTGCTCCTCTCCAGTGTCATGAACGTCCGCCGAGGGATTCTGCCTGGTGCTGCAGTGCCGTTCGGCCTGGTCAAGGGACGTTCGGACGCTGGCACCGCACTGCGTGAGCTGCTGGCCCTACCGGGTGCCGAACGGCTCCGACCCCGACCGGTAACGGCGGAACAAGTCGGGCAAACGGTGGAAAGAGTAGATCCCTCCATGGCCGCGAGCCTGACGCGGTTGGAAGATGTGCATGCCCGCGGTCACGGCGAGATCGAGATTATCGAGCTGCCCAACGGGGGATCCTCCACCTGGATGGTACTCATTCCCGGAACAGAGCCTGAGAAAGAAAATGCCGGCGGAAGCAATCCTTTCGATGAGGCCGGGATCGCGGAAGCGTTGGGGTACGACTCCAAGGACGTCACTCCAGCCATAACGCAGGCATTGCACGAGGCCGGGGCCGAACGAGGCGCCACGGTGGTGGCCGTTTCCCATAGCCAAGGCGGAGTACACGCCATGAACCTGAGCCAGGACAAAGCCTTCCTTTCGGAGTTCGACCTGAAGTACGTTCTGACTGCAGGCTCTCCGGTTGGCAGCATTACTTCGGCCGATGGGGTCAGCGCCATGCACCTTGAACACTATGAGGACTGGGTTCCGGCTGCAGAAGGCCAGATCAACCCGGATACAAAGGACCGGGTGACGGTGACGCTGACCAATGAAGCCAGCACCCCGCCAGGCGAAGACGTGGGCCTGGGTCCGGGACACAGGTTGGACACCTATGCCACAGGCGCCGCTGCGGTTGCCCAGAGCACGGACCCGTCGTTGCTTGCATCGGCGGCGGTATATAGCGGTGCAGTGGGTGCGGGTGGTGCGGCTACGGTTACCCGCTTCAAACTAGTTCGCGAGGCCATGCCGGAAAAGGTCCTGCACCAAACCAAACCGAACATCCCTGAGTCCAGATCTGCCGCGGGTCCCCGATAAGCCGATCCGTTCATCGTGGAAAGGAACGGGGACGGGCGCGGGGAAGACCAGGGCCTAACGCCCGCGTCCGCCTGGGATCAGGCCCGCCACCATGCTGACGATGCTGATGATGATGGCGGCCAGGATGGCAGTCCAGAAAAACGAATCAATAGTCAGATGTACCGGTGTAAAGCTGCTGAGCCATGCAGTGAGGTAAAGCATTGCCGCGTTGATCACAATCGTGAAGAGGCCCAGGGTCAGGATGGTCACCGGCAACGACAGGACCTTCACCAGGGGCCTGACGAAGGCATTGACCACGCCAAAAATCAGTCCAATGAAAAGGTAGGCGAGAACGATGCCCACGGTATCTGCGTTTTCCGTGAAACCGGCGTTGGTGGCAGCCTTCTCGGTGGCCGCACTGGAGATCTCGAGCCCGGTGAGCAGCCAACTGGCAACCCACAGGGCAAGTCCGTTGATGACGACCCGAACAATGAATGAACCCATGGCGCCAATGCTTCCACATGCAGCTGTGTTCAGGCTGGAACCGGTCAAGGATGCCTGCAATTGGGGCGGCGGTGGCAGCAGGGGTGCCATTAGGCTTGAAGCCATGACTACTACTGACAACGCACCGGAGGGCGTACTCCCCCGACCGGTCGTGGACAGGCTCCCCAAGTACGCCGCAGGAAAACCTCCTGTGGCGATCGAGGGCCTTACCAGCTACAAATTGTCGTCCAATGAGAACCCCCTGCCCCCGATTCCTGCAGTGCTGCAGGCGATCGCGGATCAGTCGGACATCAACCGCTACCCTGATCCCCTCGCCAGCAAGCTGCGGAATGCCTTGGCTGGCTTCCTTGATATCCCGGCTGACGACGTCGTCACGGGTGCCGGCAGCCTGGGGGCCCTCAACCAGATCCTCGCCACCTTCGCGGGCCAGAACGACGATGGCAAGCCGGACGAGGTCATCTACGCATGGCGTTCCTTCGAGGCCTACCCCATCTGTGTTGGGTTGGCCGGCGCCGCCAGGGTACAGATCCCCTTGCTGAAAGACGGCCGGCATGACCTTGAAACCATGGCTGCCGCGGTCACGGTTCGTACCAAGGTGATCCTGCTGTGCACTCCGAACAACCCCACCGGGCCCATCCTTACTGCAGAGGAAACTGAGCGCTTCATCCAGTCAGTACCCCCCAGCGTGGTGATTGTCATCGATGAGGCCTACCAAGAGTTCGTGCGGGATCCGGAGGCCGTGGATGGCATCAAGCTGTACCGGAAATACCCGAACGTAGTGGTGCTGCGTACTTTTTCCAAGGCACACGGTTTGGCCGGATTGCGGGTTGGCTATAGCGTGTCCGGGCCCCTGCTGACCCAACACCTCCGCGTAACGGCAACGCCTTTCGCTGTATCCCAAATCGCAGAACGTGCCGCAGTTACCTCGATTGAGAATTTCGATCAGGTTGTGGAAAGGGTACAAAGCCTGGTTGAGGAGCGGGCCAGGGTGACCGCTGGTTTGCGCGGAATGGGCTGGTTCATTCCGGAGGCCCAAGGCAACTTTGTCTGGTTGAATCTCGGGGAGAACAGCAGCGAGTTTGCGGCGCTTGCCGCCGAGCAGGCTTTGTCCGTGCGGGCTTTCGGCAACGAAGGCGTCAGGGTCACCATCGGCGAGGTGGAAGCCAACTCCCGATTCCTTGAGCTATGTGCGAGTTATACAAAGGTGCCGCTGGGTTCCTAGCGGTTAACAAATGCGCCTACGCTACTTACTGCCTATAAAGTAAGGACCGAAAGCCAAAATATATGCCCATTCAGGAATGCATTCCTGAATGGGCATATATCCCAGCGAATGACGTTGCGCGGCCGGTGGTCGGGCAAGCAAGGAGACGGAATGGGCTCGACACAACTGCCCCCGGGCGCCGAAGAGACACTGGCGGCAACGTCCGCTGCGGTATCTCCGGGCGAATCCGTAGAGATGGTCCAGTTGCTAGGTCCCGACGGAAAGCTCGGAACCGACCCCGTCTTTTCGGACTATGCCAAGCGGATCGATCCCGAGAAACTCCGTGTGTTCTACGCGGATATGGCAAAGATCCGCCGCTTCGACCAGGAAGCCACCGCTCTCCAGCGTCAGGGTGAGCTCGCATTGTGGGTTCCGCTCACAGGACAGGAAGCAGCCCAGATCGGTTCGGGCCATGCGAGCCAGCCGCAGGATTACATTTTTCCCACTTACCGCGAACACGGTGTGGCCCTTGTCCGCAATGTAGACCTGGCTGAACTGCTGCGGCAGTTCCGGGGCATCTCCAATGGCGGGTGGGATCCGCGCCAGAACAACTTCCACCTCTACACCCTGGTTCTTGCTGCGCAGACGTTGCACGCTGTGGGCTATGCAATGGGCATCCAGAGGGACCAGAAAGCGGCCGAGGATTCATCGGGGGAAAAGGCCGCCGTTGTGGCCTACTTTGGCGATGGCGCCAGTTCCGAAGGCGACGTTCACGAATCCATGGTTTTCGCGGCTTCCTACGACGCTCCCGTTGTGTTCTTCTGCCAGAACAACCATTGGGCCATCTCGGTTCCGACGGAAGTCCAAACAAAGGTCCCGTTGGCCAACCGTGCCAAGGGCTACGGCTTCCCCGGCATCCGCGTGGACGGCAATGATGTCATCGCCGTCCACGCCGTCACCGAGTGGGCGCTGGAACATGCTCGCGAAGGCCGCGGGCCGGTCCTGATCGAGGCTTACACCTACCGCCTCGGCGCCCACACCACCGCCGACGATCCCACGAAGTACCGCGAATCCGCGGAAGAATCCGCTTGGCGCGAGAAGGATCCGCTGGACCGTTTGGAGAAGTACTTGCGTGCCGAGGGTCTGGCCGATGATGCGTTCTTTGCACAGGTGGAGGCCGACGGCGACGAACTCGCCAATTATGTCCGCAGCACGACCCACGGGCTTGAGGTTCCGGATATCCGCGAGGCCTTCGCCAATGTCTACGCAGGGCAACACCCGCTGATCGCGGAGGAGTTGGCCTGGTTCGAGGAATACTCGGCAGGTTTTGAAAGCGAAGAGGAGGCTTCCAACTGATGGCAACCATGACCATTGCCAAGGCCATCAATGAGGGCCTCCGCGCGTCGCTGAAAAGCAATCCGAAGTCCTTGCTGATGGGCGAGGACATCGGGCATCTCGGCGGCGTCTACCGCGTCACCGACGGCCTGATCAAGGAGTTCGGCGAGGATCGCGTCGTGGACAGCCCGCTTGCGGAATCGGGCATTGTGGGAACGGCCATCGGCTTGGCCCTGCGCGGCTATACACCGGTGTGCGAGATCCAGTTTGATGGCTTTGTCTTCCCCGCTTTCAACCAAATCACCACGCAGTTGGCCAAGATTCACTCCCGCAGCCTTGGAAAGCTCAGCGTGCCCGTGGTCATTCGGATTCCCTATGGCGGGGGCATCGGCTCGATCGAGCACCACTCCGAGTCGCCGGAAGCATTGTTCGCCCACACGGCCGGGCTACGCATCATTTCTCCGTCCAATCCGCACGATGCCTATTGGATGATCCAAAAGGCCATCGAATGCCAGGACCCTGTGATTTTCTTCGAACCCAAGCGCCGTTATTGGCTCAAGGGTGAAGTGGATGTTGAGAACGCCGGTCTTTCCGAAGATCCGTTCAAGGCCCACGTCATCCGCGAGGGCAGCGATGCCACGATTGTCGCCTACGGTCCCTTGGTGCCGGTAGCACTGGCAGCTGCCGAGGCGGCCAGGGAAGATGGACGAAGCATTGAGGTCATCGACCTCCGCTCCATCTCACCCTTGGATTTCGACACCGTTGAAGCGTCGGTCAAGAAAACGGGGCGCTTGATCGTAGCCCATGAAGCTCCAACCTTCGGCGGCATCGGCGGTGAGATCGCCGCACGAATCACTGAACGTGCTTTCCTCCATTTGGAAGCGCCGGTGATCCGCGTCGGCGGGTTCCACATGCCATACCCCGTGGCGAAGGTCGAGGAGGATTACTTGCCGGACATCGACAAGATCCTCGAAGCGCTCGACCGCTCCCTGGCCTACTAACCCGCCCTGATTCAGCCCGCATCTGCAGGGCGCACGGAAATCCGAGGACCACTGTGACTGTAAAGAAATTCAACCTGCCGGACGTTGGCGAAGGTCTCACCGAAGCCGAAGTGGTGTCCTGGAAGGTCAAGCCGGGCGACACCGTAGCCATCAATGATGTCCTGTGCGAGATCGAGACAGCCAAGTCGCTCGTTGAGTTGCCGTCTCCGTTTGCCGGAACAGTTACCGAGCTGTTGGTTCCCGAGGGCATCACCGTGGAAGTTGGCACGGCCATTATCGCCGTTTCAGACAGCGCTCCGGACAGCGTTTCCGAGCGCGCTTCAGGCAGCGTTTCAGGCAATGAGGGGCGCCAACCTTCGCCGGTACCCGCCGGCACTGGGGAATCTTCCCCGGTGCAAGCCGCAGCACCCGTTCAAACCCCAGCACCCGTTCAAACCCCAGCACCCGTTTACGGAAAGCTCCCGGCAGACTCCGGCGAGGCACCGGCAGGCGGCCCGCTGGTTGGCTCGGGGCCAAAGGCCGACGCCGTCAAGCGCCGTCCGCGCAAGCGGCCCGCCGCTGCGGCCGACGCGGTCCGGATCGCCGAAAACGCCGAGGGAACCGTTCAGGATCACCAGGCCGTGCTGGAGGCCCAAGCAGCCGTGACGCCGGCGTCGCACCGACCGCACCCGGACAACGCCGTCGGACGTTCCGCTGCTCCGACCCAAGGAGCAACAGGACAATCGGCGCCGGCAGCACCGGCACAGGCAGCGCCCGCCTCGCAGCAGGTCCCCGTCCAGTCGGGCCTCGCCCAGACGGCGGCGGCCCGCGGTGCGGCAATCGGCGGAACCATCAGTGGACTGGTCAACAAAGTCCTGGCCAAGCCGCCCGTCCGCAAGTTTGCCCGGGACCTCGGGATCGACTTGGCCGATGTTGTAGCCACCGGCCAGCGCGGCGAAGTGACCCGTGAGGACCTGGTCAGCTACCAGGCCCAGCGTGACGCGGAACTGGACAAGGCCGATACCTTCTGGGGAGCCTCCAGGAAGCCGCAAGACCAGCGTATTGAGCGGGTCCCGGTGAAGGGAGTCCGGAAGGCGACGGCCAAGGCAATGGTGGACTCCGCCTTCACTGCCCCGCATGTCAGCATCTTCGTTGACGTCGACGCTAGCCGGACAATGGAGTTCGTGAAGCGGCTGAAGGCGTCCCGCGACTTTGAGGGCATTAAGGTTTCGCCGCTGCTCATTCTTGCTAAGGCGGTCATCTGGGCGGCCGCCAGGAACCCGAGTGTCAATGCCACTTGGGTGGATGACGCCGACGGCAACGGCGGTGCAGAAATCCAGATCAAGCACTTCATGAACCTCGGCATTGCCGCGGCTACACCTCGTGGACTGATGGTCCCCAACATCAAGGACGCGCAGGACCTTTCCCTCAAGGAATTGGCGTTGGCGCTCAACGAGCTGGCCACCAAGGCACGCGCGGGCAAGACCCAGCCGGCCGAGATGCAGGGTGGCAGCTTGACTATCACCAATATCGGCGCACTCGGTATCGATACGGGTACGCCGATCATCAACCCCGGCGAAGTGGCGATCATCGCGTTCGGCACCATCAAGCAGAAGCCGTGGGTCCTGGACGGTGAGGTGATCCCGCGTTGGATCACCACACTGGGCGGCTCGTTCGATCATCGCGTGGTCGACGGTGACTTGTCGGCCCGTTTTATGGCCGATGTGGCTGCGATCCTGGAAGAACCGGCGCTGCTGCTTGACTGATCGTAAGGATGCTCCGGCGCCTGTCACCACGGCGCCGCAGCACGCCACAGCGCCGCAGCACACCACAGCGCCGCAACTCGTAAAGGCGCCGCAGCTGATCACAGGGCCGTGGCGCACGGTGGCCAAGGTCCTGACGGAAGTGTTCCAACCGCCGGTGGTGGTGAGCGTCCTGCTGTTGATCAGCCCGGCGATCGAGCCCGGGTTCCCCGGAACATTGTGGTTCGGCTTGCTGGGTGCGTTCTTCGTCTGTGTCCTGCCGCTGGCTTACGTGCTGGTGATGGTGAAGCTGGGGCGGATTACGGACCATCACGTCAGCGACCGCCGGCAGCGCACTCCGTTGCTCCTGCTTGCCCTGGCCTCTGTTGTGGCCGGCCTTGGTGTTCTCAGGTGGATCAACGGTCCGGTGAGCGTCGCGGTCATGATTACCGCGCTGATCGGCGGGATCGCCGTCCTGGCGGTAGTGAGTGCTTTCTGGAAGATGAGCGGGCACGCTTCGGCTATCTCGGCAGCAGCCGTTATCACCGTGCTGATGTTCGGTCCCGCTTGGCTGCCTGTGCTGCTGTTGGTGCCTGCGGTGGGCTGGTCCCGGATAGTGTTGCGCGCCCACACGCTGGCACAGGTCATAGTCGGCGCCTTCTTTGGCGGTGGCGTTATTGCGGTGCTTTGGTGGCTGCTCCGGAATTGGATGCTGGCCTAGAAACAGCAAAGCCGCCGGGACCACCGGCGGCTTTTGCGATGCTGCTTGGGCAGAACCCTAGAACGCCGGGTAATTGACCAGCAGCGCCTGGAGTTCGGTCGTGGACATGTGGTTGGCCATCTCAACGCTGATGCCCATGGCGACCGCGGCCACGGTGATCATCGCGATGCAGGCCACGGAGAGGAAGCGCCAGTCTTTGCGGAAGACGCTGCCGATGGTCTCCGGCATTTCCAGCTGTGGGGCGATGAGGTTGGGGGCGCTGTCCCAGGAGCCGTCGTCGAGCAGCGCAATGACGCGGTCGTTGCTGCGGTCGAAGTGCATGGTGCTGATGTTGTTCCCGTGGCGGGCAAGCAGGATGTCGTGTCCCACGCGCTGGCGCGGCTGCAAAGTAAGCAAGAAAGATCCCCTGAATTCGGAAGAGTGGTGGTGGCTCACGCCATTGGGGGCATCTCGATTTTATAACGGTTGCCTCTGCGAACTTCTCCAAAAGACGCCAAAAGCCGGGTGAGTCTCCCCACCCGGCGGCGTGATCCAGCTCGCTTTACGGCTCGTCTGTCTTGGCGATGTACACATCGCAGGGAGCATTGTGGGCCACGGTGTTGGCTACGCTGCCCAAGACCCTCCCCAGTCCCTGCATGCGGCGGTTGCCCACCACGATCAGCCGGGCGTCGAGGACTTCAGCTTCCTTGACCAGGGCTTCGCCGGGCTTGCCGCGTGCTGAGGAGTACGTGACCTCGAGTCGATCATCCTGGAGCTGTTCGGCCACTGCGCGGGCCACTGCTTCGGCTTCGGCGGCGTCCGAAACAATCCAGCGGTCCGTGCCGATCTCTACGACCTCGGTCCTGTTGCTGTCGAAAGCGCTGACCACGCGGAGGCCCGCCCCGAGGCCGATGGCAAGTTGCTGGGCCGCCTTGGCAGCCCTTAGGGCGGTCTCGCTTCCGTCGACTCCTACGATGACAACTCCGGTCATAGCGATGCTCCTTCATTGCTGGCTTGGATGGCTTC
This sequence comes from Paenarthrobacter sp. NPDC089675, assembly GCF_044749185.1. Lineage (NCBI taxonomy): Bacteria > Bacillati > Actinomycetota > Actinomycetes > Micrococcales > Micrococcaceae > Paenarthrobacter > Paenarthrobacter sp. NPDC089675. The sequence continues at coordinate 61,790 of NZ_JBIVHM010000011.1, forward strand.
TGCGAGGACAGGGGCCAGGCGCCGTACGCCTTCGGCAATGGTATCCGGTGGCACAGCGCTGAAGGCGAGGCGCAACTTGTTGGAAGGGCCGTCGGCGGGCAGGAATGCCGCGCCGGGGATGAACACCACTCCGGCGTCGATGGCCTTGCCCAGCAGGGGGTAGGTGTCCACGCCTTGGGGCAGGGTGACCCAGACGAAGAAACCGCCGTCGGGTTTAGTCCAGCTGAGGCCTGCCGGCATGTGTTCATCCAGCGCTGAGAGGAGTGCCTGGCAGCGCTCGGCGTAGAGGGTCCGGTAGGTGTCGATCTGGCCGCGCCAGTCATATGCCCGCAGGTATTCGGAGATCAGCATCTGGTTCAGCGGCGGCGGGCAGAGCGTGACTGACTCGGAGGCCAGATAGAACCGGCGCTGCAGGTGGGCCGGAACCAAGGCCCAGCCAATCCGCAGGCCCGGTGCGAAGATTTTGGAGAACGAACCGAGGTAGATGACGTCGTCCGGGTTGGCGGCCCGCATCGGGGCAATCGGATGCCCGTCGAAACGAAGGAGTCCATAGGGATTGTCCTCCAACACCAAGATATTCGCTTCGCGGCATATATCAACGATCCGTTGGCGGCGATCTGCTGCCAAAGTGATCCCGGAGGGGTTGTTGAAGTTGGGGATGGTGTAGAGGAACTTGATGTTCTTGCCCTCGGCCTGAAGGGCTGCGATCCGTGCCTCCAACAGCTCAGGTATCAAACCGTCGTCGTCCATTTCCACCGGTTCCACCTGCACCTGGTAAGCCTCGAACGTATTCAAGGCCCCAACGTAGGTGGGGTTTTCCACCAGGACAACATCGCCCGGGTTGCAGAACACCTTGGTGGCCACGTCCTGCGCCGATTGCGAGCCGGCGGTAATCACAACGTTCTCCGGCAGGGCGTCTGTGATGCCCTCGGCGGCCATGACTTCGCAGATTTGTCGGCGCAGCTCTTCGGTGCCTTGTCCGCCGCCGTATTGCAGCGCCGTCATGCCTTCCTCGGCGATGATCCGGGCAGCGCTTTGGCCCAGTTTCTCCAGCGGCAAGGACTGGAGATATGGATTTCCGCCCGCCAGGGAGACCAGTCCGGGCTGCATGGAGATATCGAAGACGTCTCTCACGGCGGACTGCTTGATGTTGGCGGCCCGCGCGGAGAACAGTCCCTCGTGCGGGTGAGCGGCGGTCGCAGCGCGCTCGATGGCGTCGATGGCTTCGGCGGGCAGAGTGGTTCCGGCATCCAATGTTTCGTGGGTCACAGTCACAGGATACTCCCGAGGGTTGCCAACAGTGCAACATATGTTTTCAAAAAGAAGGGAATCCACAAGGCTGCTGCTTTACGGCAGCAGCACGAGCGGCTGGAATGTACTCATGACATCGCACCGGGGATCCGTAACCAAGGCCGAACACTTCCGCGCTCTGCACGATGCCGGGCCCGCGCCCTTGGTCCTGGTCAACGTTTGGGATGCGGCCTCTGCGCGGGTAGTTCAGGACGCCGGAGCGACGGCGATCGCCACCTCAAGCTCGGCGGTCTCCTGGAGCCTGGGTTTCCGGGACGGCGACCACGTGCCGTGGGGCTTGGCGATGGCGGCCTTGGGAAGGGTCGTGGCAGCCACCAGCCTCCCCGTCTCGGCGGATATCGAAACGGGGTACGGGCGCACCGACGACGAACTCCGTGCCACCATCCACGCAGTACTTGATGCCGGCGCCGTTGGAATCAACATCGAAGACTCGGGCGTGGAACCCTTGACGGACATCGCAGAACAGTCGCGTCGAATCGCCTTGATCCGCGCCACGGCAGACGACCGCGGTATCCCTCTCTTCATCAACGCCCGCACCGACACTTACTTGTCAGGACAGTTTCCGGAGACGGCCTACGAGGAGACGCTCACGCGGGCTGAGGCCTACCTCACGGCCGGCGCCGACGGAATCTTCGTGCCCGGAGTGGTGGACCTGCATGTCCTGCACGAGCTCTCAAGCCACATACCGGCTCCGGTGAATGCGCTGGGAGGCGTCGGCTCGCCGTCACCTTTGGAACTCCACGACGCCGGCATCCGTCGCGTCAGCATTGGTGGAAACACCGCCAAAGCCGCCTACGCCAAGGTGGCACGCGTTGCCACGGAAATCCTTGGTGATGGCAACTGGGCAGGTCTCGCCGGGACGCGCTCCCACGATGAGATGGATGCACTGTTCGCGCAGGGGCCAAAATACAGTCTTTGACGCGTGAAGCCCGGTCAGGCGTTCGACGGCGCCACTCGGCTTTAATGTCGGACCCCACCGTTAGCTTGGACTGAGCAGGCAAGTACCGCAGTGGGCGGAGCAGGGCCGGTCAAAGGGAGGTTGGATGGCGAGGCGAAGCGTCCAGTTCTGGCGTATCGAGCAATTGCAAGGCGAGCAGTTGACCCGCCCATTTCCCGCGCGCCGGGTTGCTGAGGTCCTCAAGGCAGCCCAGGACGTTCGGACAGACCGGCATTTTGCGTGTGCGGACGGAACGGTCCTGTTGGCCCAGGCAGCCACCCTTTCGCCGCACCCTGTGCTGCTGCTGGACCGGGTCCGGCACACCAACCTGCCAAGTGTAGGGGATGCCCTGGGGCGCCGGAAGGCTTTGCCCTTGGCGCCCGGTGACCACCTTCTGGAAACCACCTATTTCGCCTTCCTGAAGCGCAACGTGATGGCAGTTCTCGCCAGTGGGAATGGTCCTCGAGCGTCGCGGCTGGGTGAATACCTCGGCGGCATGTTGGGCCTTGAGCTGGGCCTGGTTCCCGTGGTGCGTGAGGATGTCGAGGAGATTCTCAACCGGCTGGAAGTGAGCCGGTTCGAGTTCGCTCTTCCGGCCGAGCGGTTGTCGGGAAAGCTCATGGAAGGCGAATGGGCGGATGTCCTGGACAGTGCGTCGCGGCTCATGACGGAAGGAACTTTCCGCATATCGCTGAGCGTGGGCCGCTCGGGCAAGGCCGAGGACAAGCAGCGGATCCGGGAGCGGATCCAGCAGTTGATCGATCTCTTTCGGCGTGCGGGGTCGGTGGAGCATTTTGATTACGTGGTGGCCGAGGGCAAGGATTCGCTGACTGGTGAGCGCGAGGTCGTCGACCTCCTGAAGGAAAGGTTCGTCTCGCACATCGAGGTTGATGCCGACGTCTTCAACGATCCCGCCAAATCCGTGGCCGAAGCCGTGTCGATCCTGAATAAGCAGGCCCGGGACAATGAGGCCTTCTTTGCCCGCACCCTCCCTGAAATCAAAGGCGCTCCGGATAACAGTGCTGTTCCGGACGTCGTGGCGGCCGGCGCGGCCGCGGTTCGTGACGCAGCAGCTGTGGAGGTGCGGGAACAAGCCGATACCGACACCCCCGACGTGGCGGATTCCCAAGGCGGTGCAGGCCATGAGCTTGTACGACGTTGATGTTGAGCGGAGCCGACGACGCCGTACGTTGTGGCGATGGTTCCTGCTGCATCCCAAGGCTGACTATGTTTGGGCGTCCCTCGCGGTCCTTCTGTGGCTGGGAATCGCGAGTCTGGCCGGGCATTACCTCGTTCTCGAAGGGGTAGACCCGGGAGCCCGCCGGACGCTGTTCCAAACGCTCGCCACCCTGGCCGGCGCCACGGCAGGGCTGACGCTCACAAGTGTTTCCATGCTGATCAACGTCCTGGGCAAGAAAGCCGCACCCGGGCAGCGTGAGCTGCCCCTTGAGAAGCTCACGGCAACGCATCGTCGCCAGATCGGTGAAGTCTTCCTCTTCGCCATTCCGGGACTTGGGTTGCTTCTGGTGGCCTCGCTGGTCACTGTCGTCCTTGAGGGAGACGCCCGCACGGGTCTCTGGATTCCCGAGGCGGTGGTGTTCGTCCTCGCGTTCGCTTCGGTGCTGGCTTTGCTGCGCGTGGCGTGGGCCCTGCGCAGGGTCCTTGCGATCGCAACCGCGTGAGGGCCACCCCAACTACCGCAGGCTCAGCGCAACCTCCAAGGGCATTCCGTTGACGTAGATTTCGGCCCGGGATGCGCCGCTGGCCGCCACGACTGTGTGCGTAAGCTGCGCTTCGATCCTGGGGATGTCACAGACGCCGCCTGGCCGCAAGGAGCCGCTGAGGTTGACCACTGCCGTGGATCCGTTGACATACCCGGACACGAAGCGAAGCGATGATGCCGCCAAGGAGTCGTAAAGCGCGGCGTCGTTGTCCAGCGGCATGCCCGCACCCAACAGCCGCCCAAGTGCCACGGTCAACGCATCTCCGGGTGAAGCGGCCCCTGGAACGGCCACAAGACTGTCGTTGCACCCGAAACGCACGCCGCGGGAGCCGCCGTCGTTGATGGCTACGTAGTAGACCGCCGGGCCGGAGCCGGGCTGAAGCTGGGCTTTGGCGGCGCGGGCGGCAGGGCCCGGCGACGCGGGAGGCTCGGTTGAAGGGCCGACGGCGGGTCCCGTGGTGGCCACGGCGCCTTGGGTTGGGGTTCCGCTCGCAGTTCCGGGAGCCGGGCCTGAAACTGTGGACGAACCGCTGGTCGTTCGCGGGGTTGCCGCGGTATCACCCGAGGCCCCTTCCGAGGCCTGTCCAGCGGCCGTGGACGAACCGGCGGCAGGGGTTGGGAACGTCGGGAAAGCGGCTGGACCGGAAAGGGAGGGCACACTGCCGGGAGGCGGCGAAGCAGTATCGGTTGAAACGGCAGCGCCCGGTGAGGCTGCTCCGTCAGGCGGGGGTGAAGACGGCGCCGTACAACCGACCACCCAGCAACCGAACACGAGGCAGGCAGCCGCGATCGCCGTCGTACTCTGCATTCCCCGCCCGGCACGCACGGCAGCCCCACGCTCCTGTCCGTTTACCTGTCCTTAAACGGTAGGCCGCGGGCGTCGGGAGCAACATGCCGCTTGGATGTCGGTTCGGACAAGACTTGGTCACACTCCGCCGGACCAAGAAAAATGCCCCCGTTCCGCGCTGGGGCAAACAGGCGGAACGGGGGCAAGAAAGAGGGGAGCCTTATGCTGCAGCTTCTTCTTCGTCCTGGATGGCCGTCAGGGGCTCGAAGATGCCCTTGATCTGCTCAACAACTTCGGCGTCGTCCTTCGGGTGCAGTTCGGCAAAGCGGATCATGGAACCCGGAACAGCAAGCTTGACGTCCTCGAGGACCTTTGCGCCGGCGATGCCCACGGCCTTGCGTGCCTCGTCCTGGGCCCACACGCCACCGTACTGGCCAAAAGCGGTTCCGACGACGGCGGTCGGCTTGCCCGCGAGGGCGCCGGCGCCGAACGGGCGGGACAGCCAGTCGATGGCGTTCTTCAGCGACGCCGGAACGGTGCCGTTGTGCTCCGGGGTGACCAGGAGGATGGCGTCGGCCTGGGACGCAGCTTCGCGGAGGGCGGCGGCTTCGGCGGGAACCTGGCCTTCGACGTCGATGTCTTCGTTGTAGAACGGGATGTTGCCCAGGGAGCCGTGGATCTGGACGTCCACGTTTTCCGGCGCGTTCAGCTGGATGGCTTCGGCGAGCTTCTTGTTGTGGGAATCGGCGCGGAGGCTGCCGACGAGGGTGAGGACGGTGCTCTTGGACATTGTGGTCTCCTTGTTGGGTTCTTGAGCCTTCACCGATACTAAACGGACCACGGTCCGCTTTCTATTTCCCGGGTCTAGAATGTTTCTTGTGAGCTTCATCCCAATGCGCCCGGACGTGCCGCTCGGAGCGCCCCACGAGCGCAGCGATGCTGCCCGCAACCGCGAGCGGCTCCTGTGCGCCGCCCGCGAGCTCGTGGACGAATTCGGCGCCGAGGCGCTGACCATGGACGCCCTCGCCTGCAAAGCGAAGGTGGGCAAGGGAACGGTCTTCCGCCGTTTCGGCAGTCGGGCGGGTCTCATGATGACCCTGCTCAGCGACTCCGAATCCGAGTTCCAACGCGGCTTCATGTTCGGACCTCCGCCGCTGGGCCCGGGCGCCCCGCCAGTGGACCGGCTTGTGGCTTTCGGCGAGGGCCGCATCTACTTTGTCCTGGAGTACGGGGACCTCTGGAAGGCCGCAGGTGCGTCAACCCGGAACCGCTTTGAGGTGCCGGCCACCGTCCTGGCGCACCGGCACATCGAGGTCCTGCTGCGCGATGCGGGCGTCCCCGATCCCTGGGTGATGGCCATGACCTTGATCTCCGCGCTGGATCCGGAGCGGATTGTCAACGACGTGCGTGTCCACGGAATCTCGCCCAAGCGGCTCACTGAATCCTGGGCTGAGCTGGTCTCCCGCTTGGCGAAGTGACGCGCCAAAACACTCCGTTGACACCGGGCAAGCTCCCTTTCATAAGACGCGCAGAAAAGAACCTAGTGGCGTAACCTGCCGTTTCGTGACGCAGTCTGTACATAACAATGTGGCCGCAGGGGCGAAACTGGACCCTGTGAAGCGATATGTGAAGCAGTTATTGTGGTAGTTTCCTCTTGAATGTGACCCACGCCATACGACGGCCGGTGTTCACTGAAGGGGCTTGGGGGTACATCATCCCTGCGCCAATTCGTAGCTGACACCGGCCACCGCCGGTACCCGCGGAAGGACCAGCTTTGAGCTTTGCCACGATCAAGGGCAGCCGCCCCACATGCTGAAATACCTGTTGAAGCGGTCGGGGATCTACCTGATCATGATCTTCCTGACCACGAGTGCGGGATACTTCCTGGCAGTCTCAACGCTCAAACCGGCACTGCTGGAACAAGAGAAGATCCCGCGGCCCACCCCCGAACAAGTGGCAGCGTCCTTCAAGGGGCTCGGCCTGGACCCCAACGCGAATCCTTGGCAGCGCTATATCGAGTGGCTCGGGGGGATCCTCACCCGCTGGGATTGGGGCCGCAGCCCCAACGGGGCGTACGTGAACGCCGAGTTCGCCGACCGCGTGATGGTCTCCACCCGGCTTTTCATCGCCTCCATCATCCTGACGCTGATCATCGGAGTCGCCCTGGGCGTGTACTCGGCAGCCCGGCAGTACAAGTTCCCGGACCGGGTCATCACGTCATATAGCTATTTGGTCCACATTCTCCCGGCACCGATCGCCTACTTCCTGGTCCAGTTGGGCGCCATCGGCGTCAACGAAGCCGTGGGGGAGCGCATCTTCTTCGTGACCGGAATCTCGACGCCGGGAATCGACCCGGGCTGGCCGGCGTTCGTCGACCTTGTGGCCCACTACGCCGTGCCCACCTTCGCCATGACCATCTTCGGTTGGGCGGGCTACCAGATCGCCCAACGCCAATACTTGCTGGACAATGTCAACGCGGACTTCGTGCGGACAGCCCGGGCCAAGGGGCTCAGCCGCAACCAAGCCATCCGCAAGCACGCCTTGAGGGTGTCCTTCATTCCGGTAGCCCAAAGCATTGCCTTCACCATCCCGGCAATCTTCACGGGCGGCTTCTTCGCCGAGGCGATCTTCGCATGGCCCGGCATCGGGTTGTGGAGCATCCAGGCAATCGGCCTCCAGGACGTCAACGTCGCCACCGCCACCCTGGCCTACGGTTCGGTGATCTTCGCGATCGGCGCTATTCTTGCCGATTTCGCTACCACACTGGTCGATCCGCGAGTGAGGGTCCAGTAATGACGAACATCATTGATCCCATCGCGGAAATTGACGAATCCCGGGTTTCCGACCAGGACGTCGTCATCGGCAAGTCCCGCATCATCTTCCGGCGCTTCATGCGGAACCGGACCGCCGTCGCCGGCCTGTTCATCTTCCTTGCACTGTTCCTGTTCTCCCTGCTGGGCGGTTTCCTGACGCCGTGGGACAAGGACACGATCGATCCCCTCAACATCGGAATGGGCCCTTCGCCCGACCACTTCTTCGGCACCACCCAGGCCGGTATCGACCTCATGGCGCTGATCGTGGACGGTACCCGGACCTCGATCTTCATCGGCCTGATCGTCGGCGGCCTGTCAGTCCTGATTTCGGCGGTCTACGGCTGCACCATGGCGTTCTTCGGCGGCAAGGTCGATGCCACCATGCTGTTCATCCTCGAAGCCCTCATCATGATGCCGGCCATCCTGGTGGTCGCCGTCGCAACGAGCGGCAATGCCGGACTCCGGAACCTGCCCAGTTGGCTGCTCCTGGTCATCGTCCTGCTCTTCTTCAGCTGGATGGGCACGGCCCGCCTGGTGCGCTCGCTGTCCATGTCTTTGATGCAGCGCGACTACGTAAAAGCCGCCAAATACATGGGTGTCCCTTCCCGAAGGATCGTGTGGCGGCACCTGGTACCCAACATCGGCTCGCTCCTGGTCCTGGACTTCACGCGCGGCATCACCGGTGCGGTGCTGGCCGAGGTTGCCTTCTCCTTCATCGGCATCGGCATCAAGCTCCCTGACGTGAGCCTCGGTGTCCTGATAGGCCAGGCGACCGGCCAGGTGTCCTCCTTCCCGTGGATGTTCTGGGTTCCGCTGATTGTCATGTTCCTGCTGACGGGCTCCCTGGCCATGATGAACGATGGCCTCCGCGACGCCTTCGACCCCAGCTCCAGCTCCATAGGCCGGGCAAAGACCAAGACCGCAAAGAAGATCGTCAAATGAGCACCAACACCTCCCGGAACCCGGCCGAACGACTCCGCGACGCCGGCCTTTACGCAGCCGGTGATGCCGTGCTCAGCGTCCGCGACCTCAACGTCCGCTTCAACTCCGAGAACGGCGTGGTCCACGCCGTCCGCGGAGTGGATTTCGATCTCATGCCGGGAAAGACGCTGGGCATCGTGGGCGAGTCCGGCTCCGGCAAGTCAGTTACGTCCATGGCAATCCTGGGCCTCCTGCCGGAAACCGCGGACATCACCGGCTCCGTCCGGTTCAAGGGCAAGGAACTCCTGGGCCTGAGCGACAAGGCCATGTGCAAGCACCGCGGCAACGATATCGCGATGGTCTTCCAGGACCCGCTGTCCTCACTGACCCCGGTTTACACGGTTGGTAACCAGATCATCGAAGCCCTCACGGTGCACAACCCCACCATGAGCAAGCAGGCCAAAGAAGCCCGCGCCGTCGAACTTTTGCGGATGGTGGGCATTCCGAGTCCCAAGGACCGGCTGAAAGCCTTCCCGCACGAATTCTCAGGTGGCATGCGTCAGCGCGTCATGATCGCCATCGCGATCGCCAACGATCCGCGGGTGCTCATCGCCGATGAGCCCACGACGGCGTTGGACGTCACCATCCAGGCCCAGGTACTGGAGGTCCTCCACACTGCGCAGGAGGAGACCGGTGCCGCCGTCGTCATGATCACCCACGACCTTGGCGTGGTAGCGGGCATGGCCGACGACATCATGGTGATGTACGCCGGCAAACCGGTGGAAACCGGCACCGTGGAGGACATCTACTACAACCCCCGGATGCCCTATACCTTGGGCCTCCTGGGCGCAGTCCCCCGTGTGGACAGCTCCGAAAAGCAGTCCCTGGTCCCCATCGAAGGCACCCCTCCCAACCTCACGCTGCCGGTAACGGGTTGTTCGTTCGCGCCGCGCTGCCCGCTGGCCAGCGAAGCCTGCCTTGAAGGCGAGCCGGACCTCTGGAAGGTCGCCGGCTCGGACGAACACCGCGCGGCCTGCATCAAGTCGGAAGAGCTGGCCGGCGACGCCGACGCGCACCGGATCTTCCAAGCGCCGCCGGTTCCGGTGTCAAAATTCGACAGCGTGCCCCGCCTCGAGCGCGAAAAGGTCTTGGAACTGAAGGACGTGAAGAAGCACTTCCCCCTGCTCAAGGGTGCCCTGATCAAACGGCGTATTGGCACGGTCAAAGCCGTGGACGGAGTGAGCTTCGATATCCGCGAGGGCGAATGCCTCTCGATCGTCGGCGAGTCCGGCTGCGGCAAGACCACCACGCTCCTGGAGATCATGGAATTCCACCCGGAGCAGGTGGGCGAGGTGGTCATCGGAGGCGTCAGCAACAAAGCAGCCACGGACAACAAAACCAAGATGGCCATGCGCAAGGAAATGCAGATGGTCTTCCAGGACCCCACGGGTGCCCTGGACCCGCGGTTCACCGTCTACGAGGTTCTGGCCGAGCCGTTGGAGAACCTCGGCATGCCCAAGGCCGCCGTCCGGAAACGCATCATGGAACTCATGCGGCTGGTGGGGCTGCAACCGGACCACGTCAACCGTTTCCCCAACCAATTCTCCGGAGGCCAGCGCCAGCGCATCGGCATCGCCCGGGCGCTCGCGGTCAACCCCAAACTGGTGGTCCTGGACGAGCCCGTCTCTGCGCTGGACGTCTCCGTCCAGGCCGGGGTCATCAACCTGTTGGACCAACTGCGGGCCGAACTCGGACTGAGCTACCTCATGGTGGCTCACGATCTGTCCGTGGTGCGCCACATCTCCAACAGGGTTGCTGTGATGTACCTGGGGAAGATCGTGGAAACCGGGCAAGTGGACGACGTTTTCGATAACCCCCGCCACCCCTACACCCGCGCACTGCTGTCCGCGATCCCCGTCCCGGACCCTGAAGCGGAACGTACCCGCGAGCGCATCATCCTGCAGGGAGACCTCCCCAGCCCGCTGGACGCCCCCAAGGGCTGTAACTTCGCGACTCGTTGCCCCGTCTTCGCCGCGCTGCCACCTGCCAAACAGGAGAAGTGCCTTAATCTGGAGCCGCCCCTGGCTTCGGAAGGGCAACAGGAATTCGCATGCTTCTTCCCGGACGGAGAAATTGATGCCGACATGCTGGTGGTGCATGCCTGACAACAAATGACTCAACCGAACGTGAAACCCAATATTCAACTCGCAATCCAAGTCGTAAAAACATGAAGGGCAAACCATGAAGAAGTACACGACGATCGGCGGCGTAGCACTGGCAGCAGCGCTGATGCTGACCGCTTGCGGCGGGGGAACGCCGTCGGGTCCGGCCTCCCAGAAGGCCGAAGAGGCAGGCGGTGACATCAGCAAGCTGATCAGCGTCAACGCCAAGGAAACCAAGGACCTTGAACAGGGCGGCACGGTCACCCTGGCCACAGGCAGCATTGGCCCGGATTTCAACAACAACTCCAATGTGGGCAACAGCGCAGACACGTCCGCGCTGCTGACTCCCGTAAATCCGGTAGGCATGAGCAGCGGCGGCATCGGTGGTTGCTGGAAGCTGGACTTCGACGGCAAGGCTTCGCCCAACAAGGACTTCTGCGAGGACGTCAAGAGCGAAGTCAAGGACGGCAAGCAGACCATCACCATCAAGGTCAATGACAAGGCGACCTGGAACGACGGTACGCCGATCGACGTCAAGACCTTCCAGAACACATGGAACATGCTCAAAGGCGAGGACAAGTCCATCGACATCGTCACCGCAGGCGCCTACGCCTTCGTTGATTCCGTCAAGGCTGGTGCCAACGACAAGGAAGTCATCGTCACCACCACGCAGCCTGTCTACCCCTTGGAAAGCCTGTTCTTCGGCCTGATCCACCCCGCGATCAACACCGCCGACATCTTCAACAAGGGCTTCGCCGGAGAGATGCACCCGGAGTGGATGGCCGGCCCGTTCAAGGTGGAGAAGTACGACTCGACGGCGAAGACCGTCACCATGGTTCCCAATGACAAGTGGTGGGGCCAGAAGCCGGTCCTGGACAAGATCATCTGGCGCCAGATGGAACCGAGCGCAACTATCGCAGCTTTCAAGAACGGCGAAATCGACGCCACCAGCGGCCGTACCCTGGGCCGCTACAAGCAGCTCGAAGGCACCAAGGACTCCGACGTCCGCCGCGGCCAGCGCCTCTTTGCAGGCGGCCTGAACCTCAACGCCAAGAAGCCCGCGCTGACGGACGTGGCCGTGCGCAAGGCGATCTTCACCGCCGTCGACCGCAAAGCCATCCGCGACGTCCGCTTCAACGGCTTGAACTGGTCGGAAGAGAGCTCGGGCTCCATGATGCTCATGCCGTTCTCCCCGTACTACCAGGACAACTACCCCGTGAAGGACACCGGCGCCGACGCTGCCAAGAAGGTCCTGACCGATGCCGGCTACACGGCCAACGACAAGGGCATCATGGCGAAGGACGGTGTTCCTGTTGCTTTCAAGATCACCAACTTCGGCGATGACCCCACTACCGCTGCCACCTCGCAGACCCTGCAGAAGCAGCTCCAGGCTGCCGGTATGGACGTGACCATTGACCAGCGCGGCGACGCCGACTTCGGCAAGGTTATTGGTACCCGCGACTTCGATGTCACCATTTCCGGTTACACCGTTGGTTCGGATGCCACTGACGGCGTGAAGCAGTTCTACGATTCCACCACCAACGAGAACGGTCTGGGCGACGCTGAGCTGGACGCTGAAATCAAGCGCCTGGCTACCATCGCCGACGACGCCGAGCGGAACAAGGCTGCCATGGACGTGGAAAAGAAGCACATGGCCAAGTACTTCTCCATGGGCACCGTCCTGAACGGCCCGGAGATCCAGTTCGTCCACACGGGCCTGGCCAACTACGGACCGGCCCTGTTCAAGAGCAACTCAAACGTCCCGGACTGGACCACCATCGGTTGGGAAAAGGGCAAGAAGAAGGGCTAACACCTTTCGAAGCTTGACCGGTAGAGGGCCGGGATTCCCCTGCGGCCGATGGTTCGTTCCACGGCACGCGGAGGGGTCCCGGCCTTTCCCGTCCCCGTTCCTCTCTCACTTCCCGCGGCCCGGGACCCGTTCCTCTCTCATCGGGTGAGAGAGGAACTGCCGGGAAAGGGGTGTTATGTGATCGAGGATCGGTAGCCTTGCCACATGACTTCCTCGCCGATCCGTACCGCCGTCGCAGGCTTCGGCCTGTCCGGCAGCGTCTTCCATGCGCCGTTTATCGCAGCCAACCCGGCTTACGAGCTGAGTGTCATCGCCACCTCGGACTCTGACCGTCGGGGGAAAGCGCAAAAGAGCTATCCGCAAGCGAAAATCGTCGACACCCCGCAAAACATCCTGGCCCTCGCGGACCAGCTGGACCTCATTGTGCTGGGCACCCCGCCCGCCACGCACTTCCCACTGGCGAAAGCCGCCCTGGAAGCAGGACTGGACGTCGTGGTGGACAAACCGTTCGTGGTTAACAGCGCAGACGGCGAGGAACTGATCGCCCTGGCCGCAAAGGAAGGCCGCGTCCTCACGGTTTACCAGAACCGCCGCTGGGACGGCGACGCCCTCACCGTCAGGAAGCTGCTCGACGCCGGAACGCTCGGTACAGTGACCCGGTTCGAATCGGGCATGGAGCGGTGGGCGCCGACCATCGCCAAGGAATGGAAAGCCGGCGCCACAGCGGAGGATGGCGGCGGAATCCTGTTCGACCTTGGGACCCACGTCCTTGACCTGGCCCTCCAGTTCTTCGGTCCGGCGAAGGTCACGTACGCGGAGATCACGGCAAGGCGCCCCCAGGAACCAGCGGACGACGATATCTTCATCGCCCTCCGCCACGACTCCGGCGTCATCAGCCACGTGACGCTCAACCTCAACAGCCAGCTCCATGGCCCGCGTTTCCGGATCCTCGGGACGGAAGGCGGCTTCGTGAAATTCGGCACCGACCCGCAGGAGCCGTTCGTCCAGGGAGGCGGGCTGCCAACGGACCCGGAGTACGGCGTCGAGCCTCCCGGACAGTACGGAACCCTGGAAGTGGACGGGCAGAAAACGTCGGTGGCCACCGAACGCGGTGCCTATCCCGAGTTTTACCGCCTCCTTGCGGAAAAGCTCGACGACGGCGGCACGGCCTCCGCGCTCCCGGTACCTGTGGATCCGGCCGGGTCGGTCGAAGTGCTCAAGCTGATCGAGCAGGCGAGGAGGCTCGCGGGCTAGGCGATCTCCGTGCTGGCAACCAAGGCATAGATTGCCTTGATGTCTTCGCTGCCTTCCCCGGCCCGGCAACTCCCGGTCAACTGAACCACATCCACCGCGACTTCCTGGTCCACCACCGTGACAGCCGTGAACTGGGTCAGCGATCCTGCCTCGGGATGGGTGTACCGGGCTTCCCGGATGTGCCAGTCCCTGCCGTTGATGGCCGCCGGTTCCGTGCCCAGGAGCACGGCATCGGGGAGGGTGGCCAGGAATCCATCAACCGAGCCGGCGATGTCCTGCAGCAGGTACCCGGGCGTACGACGCGAAACCGAAATGACAACATTCGGTGTGTATTCCCCGGCCCGCTCAGGGCCCATCAAAGCACCCAAGGCGTCCGGAACAACGCGTTGGATCCAACCTTCGGGGGGGCTCACCCGGATGGCGGGGAAGGCGGGAAAGCCGGGGGAGGGAAATACTTGTTGTGCTGGCATGGAAATCCTTAGGTGGTGGCTGCAGAGTGGTGAACTAGTTCTTCAGGAAATCGATAAAGCCGGTCACTGAGTCCTTGAAGCCCGAGGGGCTGATCCTGACTTCTCCGCCGCCGCCCAAACCGAGCTCGGCAGTGACCTTTGCGCCGATACCGAGAGTGAGCCCGTCCTCATCCATCGAGGCCTTGACGGTGTAACCCTCGCCGGCCCCTGCTGCGACCGTTCCCGAAGCGGTCAGGCGCTGGCCAAGGAACTCCACATACTGCGACTGGGTCAGCTCTGCACCGGCCCCCGCGCTCGCAGCGGAACCGGTGACGCCGTCGGCCTTGCTCTTGGAGACCTCCGCCTCACCCGCGCTTGCCCAGGCTCCGGCGCGTACTTCCGTGCCCTGCCCAAAACCCAACAATCCGCCGGCCACGTCCGTCTCGTTTTCGACGGTCAGCTTCTGCCCGGCGAAGGCTTCACCGCCTCCGCCGAAGAGGAACGGGCTGTTGGAATTGGCGTGTGCACTGACGTCGACGCCGGTCATCGCCCGGGCCGTTGACGTGGTGTTGACCCAACCGTCAAAGAAGTCGCTCTTGGTGGTGGTGATGTTTTCGGCGCCCACGAAGCCTTCACCCTTGGCCTGGAGGGACACGGGATCGAAGGGATTGAAGCCGAACGGGACCCGCGCGCTGACGCTTCCATCGCCTCGGGCACCAACGAAGGTCTCGTTGGTGGTGCTCGTCTTGACCGGACCGAATTCGCCGCTTCCGGTGACCACGAACCGACTACCCGCAGATCCGTTTGCGGAGGCACCGAATTCCACTCCGTCCGGACCGACTGAGCCGTGGGCTTCACTCTTGCCTTCGACGCCCTGTGAACCCTTGGCGTCCACCTTGAAGGGGCCGACGCTTCCGAGGTCCGCGGTAAAACCCTTGACGTCCGAGTAACTGCTGCTGACAGAGAAGGCATCTCCGCGGGAGGCGAGCTCCTGCTGCGTTGCATTAAGCCGCAGGGTCTTGGCATTGGCTTTCAAACACTCCGCAGCTGCCCCGAGCCGCCTGGCGAGGTCGCCGTTCCACTGGCTGCGGAAACGCTCAGCGTCGTTGCCCTTCCAGTAGTGTCCGTTCCGGATCAATGCTGTCAGCTCACGCTGGAGCCCCGAGATTTTTTCCGCCTCGGTGTCCATCAATTGCGACAGCTTGCGGAGGTCCTCGACATCCGCACCGATCAAACCTTGTGCCACAAGCGCATCCCCCTGCGTTGAAGTGAGTTCGGGGCGCGGATGTGGCGCCCGTTTTCCACGAGCCTAGCCCCGGCCGTCCGCCTCCGCGATGGGGACTACTTCCCCGGTGGATACGCACCCCGGAAAATTTTTTGGGAAAGGCGTAACCTCGCCGGGGCGCCAATCGATGTAGGGGGTGTGCGGGCCACGTCCGCACAGTGGTCATCCGGCAGCGGACAATCTGTTGCCGGGGCAATCTCCCAAACTTTCGGAGGGTCTTTATGTCCTTGTTCTCTGTTCTCGCCACCAGCAAAGTCGCCGCGGGCGTCCTGGCCGCCGGAGCCGTTGCGGCCGGCGGAACCGGTGTAGCAGCCTTCAACGGTGCCCTGCCCGCCGACCTTCAGCAGGGTGCACACAACCTCGTTGGCGCTCCCGCTCCGGCCGCGGAGAAGGCCGCTGCAGGCGTCAACAACGCCGCTGACGCCGCGACCGCCAAAGCATCGGACGCCGTCGCGACCGCCAAGTCCACCGCCGCGGACGCCAAGGCGGCCGGGCAGGAGAAGGCAGCCGACGCGGTGGCAACCGCCAAGGAAGCCGCAGCGGATGTCGTGAAGGCAACTCCTGAGGCATTCGGCCTCTGCACTGCTTTCCTCAACGGTGGCCTGGCCCACGACGCCAAGGTTCCGGGCTACAAGTCCCTGGTTGTCGCCGCAGGAGGCGAAACCAAGGTTGACGCCCACTGCGCAGCCGTTGTGGACGCAGGAAAGGCAGCCGGCCTGAAGGCCGACGCCAATGCTTCGGCCAACGTCGACGCCGGAACGTCCGTCGACGCCAAGCTCCCGGCCGTACCGGCTGTGCCCGCTGTTCCGGCGACGCCCAACGTACCGGCCGTTCCTGCGACCCCTGCCGTCCCGGCAGTGCCTTCGCAGGTTCCGACCCACGTTCCCGCAGCCCCCGGCGCAGCACTCGATTCCGTCCGCTAGACACTCGGCGGTTACGGTTTAAGGGCGGGGGCTCTTGGTTCAGGCCGAGAGCCCCCGCCATGCAACGAACGTCGGCAGCAGTGGCGCCAGGGGCCCGGGGACGTCACTGCACTGGGCTGGATGGAGGCATCCGCGGGTGCTGAACCCTTTGGTTGAAGAGAAGGTGCAGACGGATCACGACGATCCCGCTCTGCTCTTCACGGCTGCCTACAACAACTTTTCAGGTCCGGTGTTCGGCTACCTCCGCGCCCGCGGGGTGGACGACCCGGAAGCCGTAACCCAAGACGTCTTCCTGGCCCTCTACCCCAAGCTGGAGACCCTTCACGGTGGACTCCAAGGCGCCAAGACGCTGCTCTTCTCGATCGCCCATGCACGCATGGTGGACCATTACCGGAGGCGGGAACGCATTCCCGAACCGACCCCGTACGACGCCGATCTGGACAGCCGGAGCGCCCCTTCGGCTGAAGAGCAGGCGGTGGGGGGCATTGGGGCGACCGAACTGATGGAGGACCTCGCCTACGATTACCGCGAGGTGCTCGCGCTGCGCGTGGTGGCGGACCTCTCCGTGGAAGAGACGGCGGAAATCATGGGGAAGTCCCAAGGGGCCGTGAAACAGCTCCAACGCAGGGCACTGAATGCGCTGCGAAAGAAGGCCTTGGGGAAGCAAGCATTGCGAAGGAACGGCACATCATGAGCGAACAGAAGCAGCGGCAGCAGGCCGAAACCGCGGTGGACCGTTTCCTGTCCGAGTCGGGGTTCCCGCAGCCCGAAGATGTCCGAGACGAACTCCTGGAACTCCGTTCGCTCGCGGCCGCGCCCCCGCCCTCCGATGCCGTACGTGCCCTCATGGCGGGCGGGGCGTCCACCGCGGGACCGACGACGGCGGTTACCACCGTCCTGCCGCAGGTGAAGGACGAGCTGGCTGCCCGCCGTCGTAAGCGCCGCGCTGCCATTGCGGGACTTGCCGTAGCCGTGGCCCTCGGAGGCGGGGCAACTGCGGCAGCCGCCCAGGAGGGTGGCATCCCCGCCACTATCCAGCATCTTGGTGCCGCAGTGGGGTCCGTGGTTTCGAACTTCGCGCCCGGGCCGGCCCACGTACCGCACGAGCAGTCGAGCGTGCCGGCGCAATCGCCCGGACACGTCGTTGGTCCGGCACCGTCCGCCCCCAAATCAACAGACGGTGCCGGAGAATCCAAGCCGGCCGCAGGCACCACCACCGAAAAGGCCGACCCCGCAAAATCCGTGAAGTCGCCTGCCGGAGGACTCCAGCAGCCATCCAAAGCCCCCGGAAACCCCGGCAACGCACCGGCGCCGGAGATCACGGCGCCGGTCCTCGGCACCCCGGATCTTCCATCGGGCCTGGGGTCCTCAACCATCCCGGTCCCCGTACCCACTCACTTGGTCCCCGAGGTTCCCAAGGCTCCCGGCAACCCCTCGAAGTGACAGTTAAAGCTGACGGCGGGGTGCGGCTTCGTGTGGAAGCCGCACCCCGCCGTCGTCCTTGCCTTGGTGGCTAGGCGGTAACCACGCTGTGCCAGTCCTCAACGAGGGGCAGGTTGTGCGCCTCGGAGACGGAGTGGTGTGCCACGTGGCCGGCGGCGATGTTGAGGCCGGCTGCGAGGGCGGGGTCGCGGTCGAAGGCCGCCTTGACGCCGAGGTTGGCCAGGGCAACCGCGTAGCGCAGGGTGACGTTGGTCAGTGCGTACGTGGAGGTGTTCGGAACAGCGCCGGGCATGTTGGCAACGCAGTAGAAGATCGAGTTGTGGACCTTGTATGTCGGTTCCTGGTGCGTGGTGGGGTGGGTGTCCTCGAAGCAGCCGCCCTGGTCCACTGCGATGTCCACCAGCACCGAGCCCGGCTTCATTCGAGACACGAGTTCGTTGGTGACCAGCTTGGGTGCCTTGGCACCCGGGATCAGGACGGAGCCGATCACGAGATCTGCGTCGACAACTGACTTCTCGATCTCGTAGGCGTTGGAGGCGACGGTCTTCAGGCGGCCCTGGTAGAGGGCGTCGAGTTCGCGCAGCCGGTTGATGTTGATGTCCATGATGGTGACATCGGCACCGAGGCCCAGCGCCATGGCGGCGGCGTTGGTTCCCGCAACGCCGGCTCCGAGGACAACGACTTTTGCGGGGCGTACGCCCGGTACGCCGCCGAGGAGCACACCCTTGCCACCGGCGGGGGCCATGAGCGAGGACGCGCCGACCACCACGGACAGGCGGCCTGCGACCTCCGACATTGGGGCGAGCAGCGGAAGCGCGCGGCCTTCCTGGACGGTTTCGTAGGCGATTGCCGTGACGCCGGAGTTGATGAGCTCGGCGGTGAGCTCGGGCTCTGCGGCGAGGTGCAGGTAGGTGAAGAGGATCAGGCCCTTGCGGAAGCGGTGGTACTCGGCAGCGATGGGCTCCTTGACCTTCATGACCATGTCAGCGCGGCCCCAGACGTCATCGGCTTCGTTGACGATTTCTGCGCCGGCGATCGAGTATTCCTCGTCGGTGATGCCCGAACCCAGGCCTGCGCCGCGCTCCACCAGGACGGTGTGTCCGTGGGTGCGGAACTCGTGGACGCCGGCGGCCGTGATGGCTACGCGGAACTCGTTGTTCTTGATTTCCTTGGGGACGCCAATGATCATTTGGGGCTCCATCTTTAGCGGCTTTTTCGGCCGGGTTTGGTGCGTGGGCTGTGCTTCCAGAATAAATCCGGCTGTGAGGCAGGCGACATGGACCAGCTCGCGGCACCGACGGTTAAGCCCCGAGAAATCAAGGTTTTTGTGTCTGTGGGATCGACATTTGTCGAACCTTGGAGCGTCAGGTGTCGCCTGCTGTTGGTACGATTTCCTGATGCAGCAGGACGTTGAGCAGATCGTTGAACGCGTCGCGGCGAAGCTCGGCCGCGGCTTGTCCCTGGAAGACCTCGACGGCGTCCTCCTGGCCTACAGTTCCAACCAGTCCCACGCCGACCGTGTCCGGGTGAACTTCCTCCTCAGCAAGCGCGTCCCCAGCGACGTCAGCGCCTGGCAGCTTTCGCACGGAATTGCGACGGCGGTCCGTCCCGTGGTGGTCCCGGCG
The DNA here is from genome assembly GCF_044749185.1 of Paenarthrobacter sp. NPDC089675. Classification (NCBI taxonomy): domain Bacteria; kingdom Bacillati; phylum Actinomycetota; class Actinomycetes; order Micrococcales; family Micrococcaceae; genus Paenarthrobacter; species Paenarthrobacter sp. NPDC089675. The sequence goes on from NZ_JBIVHM010000011.1 coordinate 81,233, forward strand.
AACGAGGACCTGGGCATGCTGGGCCGGGTTTGCGTGCCCTTGCTGGTCCGCGGATTCCGCGTGGGGTACCTGTGGGTGCAGCAGGACCTTGAGGAGCAAAGCGCGACGGCGATCCTGGCCCAGTTGCCCGGCGTGCGGGACGAGTTGGACCTGCTTGCGGGTCTGCTCCTCGACTCGAACACGGCCGAGTCCGAGTTCCGCCGACGCCGGGAGCAGGAATTCCTGGCCGCTTGCAACGGTGAATCGAATGCCGTGGCCGCAGTGGCCGGTTGGAAGGAAATCCAAGGCAAAGGTCCATGGCAGGTGGTGACCATCCTCGACGCGCAGGGTGCCGGATCCGCCGTCGACCCCATCGCCGCAACCTTGACGCATCGCTCCGCTGCTTTGCAGTCAACCATCGGCGTGGACGCTGCGCTGTTCAGCGCCGGTACCGAGACGCACTCGGTGGTGCTGTTCCGGGAATCGGGCGGCCGTGCCCACCACGCCCAGGTCCTGGTGCATTACCAACTGGAGTTGGCCAAGCGCGCCGGACGTTCGGTGGAGCGGGTCATCCTGGGAATCAGCGAACCGATCCAAGTGATCCGGCAACTCGCCGGGGCCTACAGGCAGTCCAAAGTGGCTGCCCAGGCGGCGGCGGTCGATGCCCCGCTGGGAGAGCTCGTGGACAGCCGCGCGGTGGGCGTATATCAACTCTTCGATCGGCTGCAGGCGCCAGGGGGTTGGGATGACACGGGATCTGTCCACTTCCGCGCGCTCGAGGACCACGACCGTAACGGCGAGCTGCTGCCGGTCCTTGAGTTGCTCTACGACAATGACGGCTCGGTCCAGGACGTGGCGGCCAAACTGCATCTGCACCGCTCCAGCATTTACAACAGGCTTGGACGGATCCGGCAATTCATCGGGGCGGATCCCCTGAACGGCGCCATCCGCCTGGAACTTCACGCCGCCCTGAAAGCCCGCCGGTGGGCCGGCCGGCCCAGGATCTGAGGGCTAAAAAAGAGGCAGCCACCCTTGCGGGTGACTGCCTCCTTTTTAGACGGTGCTTTTGAACCGGGCTACTGCGAGCGGCGCAGGCGTTGGCAACTCCAACGCCCCATCCGACGGCGGAACGTTGCCGTGCGGCTGCTGCTGCAGTACCGGCCGTGCCAGCCTACGTGCGCGGTGATCCGTGGCATTCGGGTGCTCACTTGAGGACCTCCTTGGCCACATCCAACAGGCCGTCCACGCTCAGTGACGGATCACTGGCCGACGGCGTGCTGCTGGCTTTTGGGTTGTTGCTCGGCCTCGGCTTTGTCGTCTGCGTGGGGGTGGGCGACGGCGTGGGTGTGACAGTCGGCGTCGTGCTTGGCGTGGGGCTTGGCGCAGTGACGGTGTCCGACGGCGGCGCGGGCTGGCTCGGAACCGGCGTGGTTACTCCGGGGACCGGAACCACGGCCGAAGGCGCGGCGGAAGGAACCCACTTGGGCGCGGCCAGCGAGACTTGCGGAGCAGGAACGGACGACGGCGATACAGCTGCGGGTGCCTCCGCCGCGGCTTGCGTCGTCTCCGACTGTCCTGTCTCTGCTGTTGCTGCCGGGGAAGTGGAGGAAGCGGTGGTGTAGGACGGAGTCGGGCCGGGGGTGGCCTTGCCGGAAGCGCGTCCGTTGCTGCCCGCGTTTGCGCCATTGGCCTGCTGGCTGTGGCTGTCCTGGCCAAAGAGGGGCAGGTCCAAGGCATGGCTGACTGTGCCTACCGTCAGAACCAGGCCAAGTGCGCCGGCAACTACTGCCATGCGCTGGCCCATGGTCTTGACCGACGCGGCCTTGGTCAGGACTGCGTGCGGTTCCCGGCTGAATGACGAACCGCCGAAGGAGCCAAAGGCGGGTTTTGCCGTAGTCGGCCTTGCCGGCGTCGGCTGTGCCGTAGCCTTTCGGGCGTCCGTGTGCTCTGAAACGCGAGCCCGCTCGGGTGCTCCGCTTGCCAGGCCGGCAGCAGCAGTGGCCGCGGCGGCGATTTGCGCTGCCGACTTCGGTTGCGGGGCAGGCACCGTGGGAATGGCCGCGGTGGCTGGTTCTGCTTCGGGTGCTTGGATTACCGGGATGGCCGCGGTGGCTGGTTCTGCTTCGGCCGGAGTTTCGGGGGCCTTGATTACCGGGAGGGCCGCGGTGGGCGGACCGGGCGTGGTCGAATCGTCGCGGGCAGGAACAGCTCCGGACGCCTGCTCGCGCTCGGCCTGCTCGCGCTCGGCCGCCCGCCGTTCCGCGCGCGTCATGGGCGCAGGTGTGGTGGGCTGGGCCGCGGTGGCGGGTTCCGGCGTCGTGCTTTCTGTTCCGGTGACCTGTCCGCTGGGTTGGGCCCGACGGCGTCCGGATGGCTTGGTGCGCTCGTCCGCTATTTGGGCACGGCGCGGCTGATCCATGGTTGGGGACATGGTGTTTGCCTCTCAACGCCTGCGAGGTTAGCTGTCGGGTTCGGACGAGGCCGTCCGGCCGCGCGTGGCGGCTTCACCCCAAGGGCCTGCAGGGAAATCAGGCCCGGGAACTCTGGGTCCCCCGTCTCTGCCGCGGGTCTGGCGGATTCCGGGATGCGGCAGAGCTCGGCGTCACCCCGGAAGCGGCCCAGCGGAGATCGGGCACGCCCTTCGACCGTACAGGAGCAGGGAAGTAAAGTCACATTAATGTAACGGACGGAACGTCCGCCTTTTTACGTGGTCCCTGGCGCTTAGGCTTCGGGGCTGGCGCCAGGCGGGAAGCTCGTGCCCGATCCGCTGTATCTGGTGCGCTTGGTGGGTCTCCTGCAGCCAACACGGCCAAAATGTCCGGCCGCCAACACTAGCCCTCGGTGCGTACTGGCCGGTAGACATGAGCTATGGACCTACCCGTGATGCCGCCCGTTTCGCCCATGCTCGCCAAGTCCGTCCCGAACATCCCCGACGTTGGGCACTACGAGCCCAAATGGGACGGGTTCCGTACTATCGTCTTCAAGGACGGCGACGACATCATCCTTGGCAGCCGCAACGAGAAACCCATGACCCGCTACTTCCCCGAACTTGTGGAGGCGTTGAAGAGGAACCTCCCGGAGAAGTGTGTGGTGGATGGCGAGATCATCCTGATCTCCGGGAACCGACTCGATTTTGAGGGTCTGCAGCAGCGCATCCACCCAGCGGACAGCAGGGTCCGGATGCTCGCGGAAAAGACGCCGTCGTCCCTGGTGGCGTTCGATCTGCTCGCCCTCGGTGAAGAAGACCTGACCGGCCGGCCCTTCTCTGAACGCCGGACCGCCTTGGAAAAGGCGCTCGCCGACGCCGAGCCGCCGGTGTACGTCACGCCCGCAGTCACGGACCTTGGGCGGGCCAAGGAATGGTTCGTGCAGCTTGAAGGGGCAGGGCTCGACGGCGTGCTGTCCAAACCTCTCGACGGCACCTACCAGCCGAACAAGCGGGTGATGTTCAAGACCAAGCACGAACGGACCGCCGACTGCGTGGTGGCCGGATTCCGTTGGCACAAGACGGCCCAGGTTGTTGGGTCGATGTTGCTCGGGCTCTACGACGACTCGGGCCGACTCCATCACGTGGGCGTGGTGGCGTCGTTCCCCATGGCCAAGCGGGAAGCCCTGGTGGCCGAGTTGGAGCCGTACCAAGTGGAATTTGCCGAGCACCCCTGGGGTGAATGGGCCAGCCAGGAAGCCGGGGGATCACGGATGCCGGGTGCCCAGAGCCGGTGGAGCGCAGGGAAGGACTTCTCCTTTGTCCCGCTGCGGCCGGAACTCGTCATCGAGGTGGCCTACGACTACATGGAGGGCGACCGTTTCCGGCACACCACCCAGTTCCGACGGTGGCGGCCGGACCGGACCCCGGACAGCTGCACCTACGCGCAGCTTGAGGAGCCCGCCGATTATGACCTCGGCGAGATCCTGAAGCTGACGTAGTTCCTGGTGGTTACTCCTCGTGGCCTTGGTCGCTGCTCATGCTGCCCTCGGCCGGAGGAGTTTCTCCCGGGGGCACCCCGCCGCCGGGCTCGAGCCCGGTGACATTCCCGTTTTCGGGATCGGGGTTGGCGGAGGCGGCGGGATCGCGGTCTTCGTCCTGCCGCATGTCCGGGTCTTCGTGGATGCTGTCGGGCTCGGCCGCTCCGGACACGCCGAAGGTCTGGGGATCGTCTTCCGGGTCGTACGTGGTCATGGTCAAACCCCTTCCTAAGCAAACTTACTATTTGGCTTGCCTTGCCAGCCTAGCCGCGGCCGGTCCAAGGCAACAAGGGCACCATGCCGCGCGCCGTCGTCGTGCGTATCTGCCTAGTTGTGCCGGGACGTCGCGGCGACGAAGCTCCTGATGGCGTCCGCCACCGTCTTGGGCCGCATGTGCTGGGCCACGTGCCCGACGCCGGGTATCTCCACCAGGCGTCCCTGGGGCACCGCGCGGGAAAGCCGAAGCGACCACTCCGGACCGGCCACGTGGTCCCGGCTGCCGCGCAGGATCAGGACCGGTATGTCCACCAGCGAGAGGCGCTTCTCGGTGGGGTATTTCATCATCACGGGGAGTTCCGTCGCGTACCAGCGAGGGCCGCAGCGGAGGTAGTCGGTTATGACGATCCAGTTGGACGACGGGCTCTCACGGAGAAGGCTGTCCAGGAAAAGGGCGAGGGATTGCCGGGGCAGGTTCTTGTGCCTGGAATCCACAACCGGGCCCATTAGTACCAAGTGCTGTGACCGCTCCGGGGCGCAAAGGGCCGCCTCGATGGCGAACTGGACGCCCATGGAATGGCCCACCAGGATGTAGTCGTCCACGCCGGATTGGCTCAGGGCTCCGGCAATGAACGCGCCGTACTCTTCGGCCGACAGTTGGTGGTCCGGCTTGGGTGTTCCGCCAAAGCCCGGCAGGTCGATCGAATACGTGGGGGCCTTTGCCGCGAGGACAGCGTGCAGGCGGGCGAGGTAGCGGTGCGATACGCCGATGCCGTGGATCAGGACGTACGCGGGCTCTGTCTGTGCTCCGGGCGCAGGGCTTCCGTCGGCCCAGAGGATCCGTCCGTGGAGGCCTTGAACCTCCACATTGGCAGAGAGCAGCGAGGTGGTTTGCTTATTTGGCCGGATTCCCAACGCTGGCTTCAATCCCGTGCCGCGTCGTCGGGTTCGGTGGTGTCGGCGTGGTTGTTCGGCCCCTCAGGTGCGCCGGCGGCCCCTGCTGCTTCGCGGCGACGGGCGATCCGTGCCTCGGTCCACATAGCCACCGCAACAAAAACAACGCACGCGAACATGAAGGTGGCGACGAAGTTCAGACCCAGTGCGGAGCCCAAGGGTGCGGCAAGTGCCATGGCGGCCATCCCGGCCACGATATGCCACCCTTTGAAATTGCCCACCAAACAAGCGTAACCCCGGCCTTTGCGGGTGCCGGTCTGTTGGCTCGGATCGTTGCTTGATCCTTATCACGCCGAAACTTTTTCGGTCGGCTTCCGGCTAGGCTCCTTCATTGGCGGAAGCCGCTTCCGCCTGCTTGCGCTTCTGGGTTTCCAGCCAGGCGATGATCGAAGCCTGCCGGATCCGGCGGTGCGTTCCCCGGTATTCCACAGGGATTTCACCGCGATCGGTCATGTTCCGCAGATAGGTGTGTGAAATGCCCGCAAGCTCCGCGGCCTGCGAGGTGGTCAGCATCTCTTCCACGCTGCTGACAGTCACCGTTTCGCCACGGCTGAGCCTCGCGAGGAGGTCGACGACGGCGTCCCTCGCCTGGTCGGGGAGGCGGTGGACCGTGCCGTCCACGAATACCGTGATGTCGGTGGAGTCCTGGAGGGAGCGTTCCAGATTCCGGGCGTCATCGGCGGGCAGGCCAGCCGTGACGCGGGGAGCTATCAATGCCATGGCAGAAGCCTAGCGCGGGCTTGGCCATTCCTCAGGCGGCCGTTACGGGGGGGTCGCTGCGGAGAAGGCCGAGCGCCCGGCCTTCTCCGCAGCGCAGCCCCGTTTCGGATGTGCAGCCGTGAGGATCAGACCGCGTCGAGATCCGTCTCCAGCAGCTTGACCAGCGTATCCAACGCCTCGTCTGCACCTTCGCCCTCGGCCCGCAGCACAACGACGTCGCCCTTTGCGGCGCCGAGCGTCATGAGCGAAAGGATGCTGGCGGCGTCGAGCGCGTCATCGGCAGGTTCGCCCTGCATGGCGATGGTGACCTCCACCGGTTGTTCCCCTGCGGCCTCCGCAAAGAGGGCCGCCGGACGGGCGTGGAGGCCGGACTTGCTGGCGATGGTGGCTGTACGTTCGGGCATGGGTTTCTCCTTGCTTGAGGACGGAGCGGAACTTAGAGGCCGAGTTCTTCGAGGACGGGGAGCTTCGCACGGACCCATTCGCGGGCTTCGGTGGCGCTCGGTGCGGAGAGGGCCAGGCGTGCCAGTTCCTGGGCCTGTTCCAGCGTGGCGGTCTTGAGCACGGTTCCGACGGCGGCAAGGGAGCGGGCGGTCATGGACAACGTGCTGACGCCCAGTCCGGTAAGGACGACGGCGAGGGCCGGGTCCGCGGCTGCCTCACCACAGACGCCGATCGGCTTGTTGTTGCCCTCTTGTGCCGAGCCTTCCACCGTTAGTTGCACGAGCCGAAGGACGGCCGGCTGCCAAGGAGTGTTGAGCTCCGCGAGCGGGCCGAGCTGCCGGTCGGCTGCCATGGCGTATTGGGTAAGGTCGTTGGTGCCGAGGGACGCGAAGCCGACTTCCCTGAGCACCGTGGCTGCGGTCAGTGCGGCAGAGGGAACTTCCACCATCACGCCCGGGGTCTTCAGCCCGGCAGCAGCACACAGGGATGCGAAGCGTCCGGCTTCGGCGGCGGTGGAGATCATCGGGGCCATGACCCAGACGTCGGCCTCGGATTCCGATGCGGCCCGGGCGATCGCCTGGAGTTGGCGTTCAAGGACGCCGGGCGTGGTGAAGTCCGTCCGGTAGCCGCGCACACCCAGTGCAGGGTTGGGTTCGGTGGCGTCGGTCAGGAATGGGAGCGGCTTGTCGGCGCCGGCGTCGAGGGTACGCAGCACCACCTTTTTGCCCGGGAAGGCGTCGAACACAGCCTTGTAGGCGGCAGCCTGTTCATCGACTGACGGCTCGGTGTCGCGTTCCAGGAAGCAGAACTCGGTGCGGAACAGGCCAACGCCCTGCGCTCCAAGCCCCGCGGCAGCCACGGCGTCCTTGGCGCCTCCAACGTTGGCGAGGAGCGGCACGAGGTGGCCGTCCGCCGTCGTGCCGTTTCCGTCGAAGGAGGCGAGCGTCGCGGAGGTCTCCGCCCAGGCGGTCGCCGAGGCGCGGTGTTCGGCGGACGGTTCAACGGCGACGAAACCGGCGGCCCCGTCCACGTAGACTTCCGAGCCGTCAGCGATGTCATCCACGCCGTGGGCGGCCACGACGGCGGGCAGGCCCAGGGAACGGGCGATGATCGCAGTGTGGGACTGCGGTCCGCCGCCGGAAGTGACCAGTGCCAGCACCTTGGACGGGTCCAGCGTGGCGGTGTCGGCAGGAGCGAGGTCCTCGGCTACGAGGATGAAGGGTGTGTCTGAGGAGGGGATGCCGGGAGCGGGGACGCCGCGGAGTTCGGCAACAATGCGGGCGCGGACGTCCAGGACATCCGTGGCGCGTTCTGCCATGTAGCCGCCCAGGTTGTGCAGCATCTCGGAGACGGATGCTCCTGCTTCCCAGATGGCGCGCTCGGCAGAGGTTCCGGCGTTGATGAGCTTGGTGGCTGACTTGAGCAGCATGGTGTCCTTGGCCATGAGCGCAGTCGCCTCGAGGACTGCCTTGCCGTCGCCGGTGGCGGTGTCCGCGCGCCGCTTCAGTTCGTCATGCACGGTCTGGGCTGCCGCCTTCAAAAGCGCGACGGCGTCTTCCGGGCTGACGTCCGCGGCGAGCCGTTCGCCCGACGGCGGTTCGCTCACCGGCTTGGGCATCTGGCGGACCAGGCCGACGATGCGTCCAGGGCTTACCCCTACTCCTTGGAAATTCTGCACTGAATCCTCTGTTCCTGCTGGTTGGTCAAGACCCGCCGGCGACGGCACCGAGAGCCTGCGAATTTAGCTTACAAAATTTCCTTGTGAGCTACTTCATATAGCAATGCTATAGGTGCTAGGGTAGCGGTTATGAGTTTCGATGACCAGCTTCCGCCGAAAATTCGGTTGCTTCGCGCAGCTGCCGAATTGCTGGCGAATTCGGAGGGGTCAGCGGTCTCGACGCGCCAGATCACCAAGCTAGCGGGGGTCACGGCGCCAACGCTCTACCACCACTTCGGCGACAAGGAAGGCCTGTTCGACGCTGTCGTCTCGGCCGGCTTTGAGGAGTATGTGGCGGGGGAGCGGGATTTTGCACCGTCGGGGGAACCCTTGGAGGACGTCCGCCGGATGTGGGACAACCACGTCCAGTTCGGTCTCACCCAGCCCCATCTGTACCTGGTGATGTTCGGCAATATCCGCCCGGAGAGCCGCCCGGCCATCGTGGCCGATGCTGAAGCCCTCCTGGAGGAAATGCTGAACAAGGCCGCCATCTCAGGTCAGATCAATGCGCCGCCCCGTGAAGCGGCACGCAGCATCCTCGCGGCCAACGTGGGCGTCACGCTCATGCTTATCGCCGAACCGGCCGAAGACCGGAACCTGGAGCTCTCAACCATGACCCGGGATTCCATGATTTTCGCCGTCTCCACGGACACAGCCCGTGGCGCCGCAGCGGAGGACTCCGGTAAGTCCTCCGTGGTTGTTGCGGCAATCGCCCTGAATGCGGCACTGCAGGCCTCGCATTCAGACCAACTGTCCAGCTCTGAACTGAAGCTTTTCCTTGAGTGGCTTCACCGCATTTCCAGCAGCTCCTGAAGCTGTCCTCTCTCGATCTATATCGACTGACCCCGCGCCGCCGCGGGACACACGTTAGGAATTCACATGGCAACAGAGACCGTTGCGAAGCCCCGCACCAGTGCGCGGGTCGGTGTCCAAAAGTTCGGAACCTTCCTGTCCGGCATGATCATGCCCAACATCGGCGCCTTCATCGCCTGGGGCCTCATCACGGCCCTGTTCATCAAAGTCGGCTGGATTCCCGTCCCTGAACTGGGCGGCTTCGGCACCAATGCCGCGGGCGCTCCCAACGTGGGCATCGTTGGACCGATGGTCACGTACCTGCTCCCGATCCTGATCGGCTACACCGGCGGCAAGATGGTCTACGACGTCCGCGGTGGCGTCGTTGGCGCCATCGCAACCATGGGTGTCATTGCCGGTACCGACTCGCCGATGTTCATCGGCGCCATGATCATGGGTCCCCTGGGTGGCTGGTCCATCAAGCAGCTGGACCGGCTTTGGGATGGCAAGATCCGGCCCGGCTTCGAAATGCTGGTGAACAACTTCTCGGCCGGCATCTGGGGCGCAATCCTGGCATTGGGTGGGTTCTATGGCCTCGCCTGGGTGGTCAAACTCTTCACGGCAGGCGCAGGCAGCGTGGTGCAGTTCCTGGTCAATAACGGCCTCCTGCCGCTGACCAGCATCTTCATTGAGCCTGCCAAGGTCCTGTTCCTCAATAACGCCATCAACCACGGTGTCCTGACGCCGTTGGGTATCCAGCAGTCGCTCGATCACGGCAAGTCCATCCTGTTCCTGCTTGAAGCCAACCCCGGCCCCGGCTTGGGCATCCTGCTGGCCTACATGTTCTTCGGCCGCGGCGCTGCACGGGCTTCGGCTCCGGGTGCTGCGATCATCCACTTCTTCGGCGGCATCCACGAGATCTACTTCCCGTACGTGCTGATGAAGCCGATCCTGATCCTCGCTGCGATCGGTGGCGGCATGACCGGCATTGCCACCCTGGCCATCACCAACTCCGGCCTCGTGGCTCCGGCAGCTCCGGGTTCCATCATCGCCGTCATTTTCCAGACCTCGCGCGACAGCTACGTGGGCGTGATCCTGGCCGTCGTCCTCGCAGCCACGGTTTCGTTCCTGATCGCCTCGCTGATCCTGCGTACTTCCAAGGACAAGGGCGACGCCGACCTCTCGGCAGCGACGTCCCGCATGGAAGAAATGAAGGGCAAGAAGAGCTCGGTCTCCTCCGCTCTTGTAGGCGAGGGCGGCGGCCGCAGCGATGTGGCAGTTTTGACGCGTCCGGTCCAGAACATCGTTTTCGCTTGCGACGCCGGCATGGGCTCCAGCGCCATGGGTGCCTCGGTGCTGCGCAACAAGATCAAGGCCGCCGGCTTCCCGGAAGTGAAGGTCACCAACTCGGCCATCGCCAACCTGAGCGACACCTACGACGTGGTGGTCACACACCAGGACCTCACGGAACGCGCCCAGCCGAGGACCTCCAGTGCGGTGCACTACTCGGTGGACAACTTCATGAACAGCCCCAAGTACGACGAAATCGTGGAGCTTGTGAAGACGAGCAACACGGAGGGTCCTGCCGCCGCCCACCCGGACGGAGCTGCGGAAGCAACAGCAGCCCCCAGCCATGGTGCGCATGCGGCGGAGCCGGCTGCCGCCGTCGGAGGCAAAGACGTATTGCTGGCCGAAAGCGTGGTCCTGAACGGCAGCTCCCGCGACCGCGACAGCGCTATCGACGAGGCCGGACAGCTCCTGCTGGACCGCGGCGCCGTGGACATGAGCTACGTCCACGCCATGCACGAACGCGAGGAATCGGTGTCCACGTACATGGGCAGCTTCCTGGCCATCCCGCACGGCACCAACGACGCCAAGGACCACATCAAGCACTCGGCTGTTTCGATCGTCCGCTACCCCGAAGGCATCGACTGGGGCGGCAAGCAGGTGAAGTTCGTGGTGGGCGTCGCCGGCATCAACAACGAGCACCTCCACATCCTGTCCTCCATTGCCAAGATCTTCACCAACAAGGCCCAGGTGGCCCAGCTCGAACAGGCGACCACGGTTGAGGAAGTCCTGGAGCTGTTCGGAAAGGTCAACGCATAGTGAAGGCAGTCCATTTTGGGGCCGGCAATATTGGACGCGGCTTTGTGGGGCTCCTGCTCCACGAAGCCGGTTACGAAGTGGTTTTCGCGGACGTCGCGGATGCGCTGATCAGCCAGCTCGCATCCGCAGACTCCTACGACGTCCATGAAGTGGGCGAGAACCCCGCGGTCAAGACCGTGGACGGTTTCAGGGCACTGAACTCGAGCACGCAGGAATCGGCTGTTGTTGAGGAGATCTCGACGGCGGACGTGGTCACCACGGCGGTTGGGCCGCACATCCTGAAGTTCGTTGCGCCCGTGATCGCCCGCGGACTAGCCGCCCGGCCGGCAGACCTGCCGCCGCTCCAGGTGATGGCCTGCGAGAACGCCATCAACGCCACGGACCTCCTCCAGGTGGAGGTCCGGGCAGCCTGGGACGAATCCGCGGGAGACCTGGACTCGGTGGCCGTTTTTGCCAACACTGCAGTGGACCGGATCGTGCCCAACCAAGCGCCGGGCCAAGGCCTGGACGTCACGGTGGAGACGTTCTTTGAGTGGGTGATCGACCGGACTCCGTTTGGCGGCAACGCTCCGGTCATCCCCGGAGCCACCTTTGTGGACGAGCTGGGGCCGTACATCGAGCGCAAGCTGTTCACGGTGAACACAGGCCACGCTTCGGCAGCCTACTTCGGGTACCAGGCCGGGTTGGAGAAGATCTCCGATGCCATGGCGGATCCGTCGGTTGCATCCAAGGTCCGGGCCGTGCTGGAGGAGACCAAGCAACTTCTGGTCGCAAAGCACGGTTTCGAGGAAGCTGCGCAGGAAGCGTATGTGCAGAAGATCCTGTCCCGCTTCACCAACCCGCACTTGCCGGACACCGTGGTACGGGTGGGGCGTGCTCCGTTGCGCAAGCTTGGGCGGCATGAGCGGTTCGTTGGTCCGGCGGCGGAGTTGGCCGAACGCGGCGTGACTCCTGTTGCTCTGCTCGAGGCCATGTCCGCGGCCCTGCGTTTCGACGATGGTTCGGACGACGAAGCCGTGGAACTGTCCAAGCTGCTGTCCGAACTTGACGCGGCGGCCGTCGTCGAACGAGTCACGGAACTGCCTGCGACGCACCCGCTGTTCCCCGCTGTGCAGAAGCTCGTCGAGGCCCGCCAAGCCGAGATCTGATCCTCTCTCACATCCCGCCGGGGTTTGGGGGTTTGCTCTCTCACGTCCCACCCGGGTTTGGGGGTTTGCTCTCTCACGTCCCGCCGGGTGAAGCCCGACGTCGGCGCCTCAAGTTGGGCGCCGGCGTCGGGCTCTTCCCATTAACCAGACCGCATTCCCAACGGCACCTGCCCGGCCGGAACTGGACGGGATGTGAGCGAGGATCCGCCGGAACTGGATGGGATGTGAGCGAGGATCCGTAGGAACGGGACGGGATGTGAGCGAGGATCGCAGAAAGCGCGACGCCGGGCACCCAAGGAGGGGGTCCGGCGTCGTGCTTTTGTGCGTTTGCGGTTTAGCGCGCTGCCGCGGTTTCGGCGTCCGACATCGCCTTCCACTCGGCCACGCGGGCCTGATGGAGCGGCGAACGGCGGACCACGGCGTAAGCCGCGCCGAGGATCGCGAACCAGATCGGTGTCACCAGCAGCGCGGTCAGCGTGTCCGGCTGCGTGGTCAGCGCCCAGACCAGGAACGCGAAGAACGCGAACACCACCCACACCATCACGATGCCGCCGGGCATCTTGAACGTGGATGCCGCGTGCTGCTCGGGACGGCGTTTGCGGTACACGAGGTAGCTGGCCAGGATGATCGACCAGACGAACATGAAGCAGACGGCGGACACCGTGGTCACCATGTCGAACGCCGCCCCGACGTCCTTGCCCGCGTAGAGGAGCACGACGCCGGCCAGCAGGAGGACGCAGGAAAGGAACAGGGCGTTCTGGGGTACTTTGCGGCTGGAGAGCCGGCCGAAGACCTTGGGTGCGTCGCCGTCGTTTGCCAGGCCGAAGACCATGCGCGAGGTGGAGTAGATGCCGGAGTTGGCCGAGGACATGGCCGAGGTGAGGACCACCAGGTTGACCACCGTGGCCGCGATGCCCAGGCCTGCGAGGGAGAACATGGCGATGAACGGGCTGTGTCCGGCCTTGAACTCGGTCCACGGGGTGACGGACATCAGGATGATGAGGGCGCCTACGTAGAAGAGCATGACGCGCAGCGGGATGGCGTTGATCGCGCGGGGAAGGTTGTGCTCGGGGTTCTTGGTTTCGGCCGCTGCAGTGCCTACGAGTTCGATACCCACAAACGCGAAGACGGCGATCTGGAATCCGGCCACGAAGCCCATGAATTCCTTCGGGAAGAAGCCGCCGTGGGACCAGAGATTGGTGAAGCCGGCCGTGCCCGCCGAAGACTGGAAGCCGGTGAAGATCATCACCAGGCCAACCACGATCAGCGCCACGATCGCCACGATCTTGATGAGGGCGAACCAGAATTCCGTCTCACCGAAGGCCTTCACTGTGGGAAGGTTCAGGAGCAGCAGGATGATGATGGTTGCAAGTCCCGGAATCCACAGCTGGATGCCCGGCCAGAGCTCGTTGGCGTAACCCGCGATGGCGATGACGTCGGCTACGCCGGTGACCACCCAGCAGAACCAGTAGGTCCAGCCGGTGAAGAAGCCGGCCCATGGACCCAGGAGGTCGCCCGCAAAGTCGCTGAAGGACTTGTAGTTCAGGTTGGACAGCAGGAGTTGCCCCATGGCGCGCATGACGAAGAACAGCATGAAGCCGATGATCATGTACACGAAGATCACGGAGGGGCCGGCTACGGAGATGGTCTTGCCGGAGCCCATGAAGAGGCCCGTTCCGATGGCGCCGCCGATGGCCAGAAGCTGGATGTGGCGATTGCTGAGCGAGCGTGACAGGTGGGGCTCGCCGTCCCTGCTGGAGGCAGTGCGCTGCCCTGTTGTTGTCTGGTCAGACATGAGTGTTCAAGAACCCTTCGGAGTAACCGTCAAAAAGGTGACGGCCGTTACAGAACTGGTTCGATAAAGCTATAGCTTATGTCCGGCGAATGGCGAATCGGTCTGCATGGCGAAAGCTCCCGCTGAGATCAGGGGAGCTTCGGCCTTTGCGCCCGGAGGTTTGCGCCCGGAGGTCTGCGTCTGAAGGTCAGGAGATCTTGCGGCGGTACACCCTCGCTGCGAAGGCGTACGCCACTACCAGGATCCCCAAGCACCAAGCCAGGGCGACCCAGATGTCCGTTCCCACCGGGCGTTGTTCGAACAGGGCCTGGATCGTGTTGACGATCGACGTGACCGGCTGGTTCTCGGCGAACCAGCGTACGGGACCCGGCATGGTGTCCGTTGGGACGAACGCCGAGCTGATGAAGGGCAGGAAGATCAGCGGGTAGGAGAACCCGCCGGCGCCGTCAAAAGACTTGGCAGACAAGCCGGCGATGATGGCGATCCAGGTCAATGCCAGGGTGAACAGCGTGAGGATGCCGGCAACGCCGAGCCAGTCCAGCACGCTTGCCGAGGTGCGGAAACCCATGAGCAGGGCTACCCCCACGATGATCACCACGGAGAGCCCGTTGGCCACAAGGGACGTCAGGACGTGTGCCCACAGGACCGAAGAGCGGGCGATCGGCATTGACTGGAGCCGCTCGAAGATCCCGCCCTGCAGATCCGTGAACAACCGGACGGCCGTGTAGGCGATCCCAGAAGCGATGGCTATCAGCATGATGCCCGGCAAGAGGTAGTTCACGTAGTTTTCCGCGCCGGTCCTGATGGCGCCGCCGAAGACGTACACGAACAGCAGCATCAAGGCGATCGGCGTGATGGCCGTGGTGATGATGGTGTCCACGCTCCGGAAGATATGCCGTAAGGATCGGCCCGTCAGGACGGACGTGTCCGCGAGGAAATGCGTGCTCATGTCAGTTCCTTTGCTGCCTCGTTGTTTCCCACCAGTGCAAGGAAGATTTCTTCCAGCGTGGGCTGCTTTTCGACGTATTCCACCGTTGCCGGCGGCAGGAGTTGCTTCAGTTCGGCGAGCGTTCCGTTGGCGATGATGCGTCCTTGGTGCAGGATGGCGATCCGGTCTGCCAGGTGCTCGGCCTCGTCGAGGTATTGCGTTGTCAGCAGGACGGTGGTGCCTTGCTTGGCGAGTTCCTTCACCACCTGCCACACCTCCAGCCGCGCCTCGGGATCAAGGCCCGTGGTGGGTTCGTCAAGGAAGATCACCTTGGGGTGGCCGATCAGGCTCATGGCGATGTCCAGCCTGCGCCGCATGCCGCCGGAGTAGGTGGCCACCTTGCGGCCCCCCGCCTCGGCCAGGCCGAACCGGGCAAGCAATTCATCTGCTACCCGGGCGGGTTCCTTGAGGTGCCGCAGCTTGGCCACCAGCACAAGGTTCTCCCTACCCGTGAGGATTTCATCGACGGCGGCGAACTGCCCTGTGAGGCTGATGGACTCCCGCACCTTGAGGGGTTCGGTAGCGACGTCGAAACCTTCGACGGCGGCGGCGCCTGCGTCCGCCGTGAGCAACGTGGACAGGATCTTGACCATGGTGGTCTTGCCTGCCCCGTTGGATCCCAGGAGGGCAAAGATGCTGCCCGTCGCTACCTCGAAGTCGACTCCCTGCAGGACGTGGAGGTCCTTGTAGGACTTCTCGATGCCTTGGACTCGAATGGCCGGCGCAGTCATGACTCTTCCTCCTTTGCTTTCGCGTCGTCCACCGCTTCGATGAGCCGGGTGCGCTCCTTGTCGATCCAGCGTTTGCCGCCGTACGCCTGTGCGAACGTTTCCGCGAACTCGATGGGGTCATCGCCGACGATTTCTGTGACCGGCGTGCCGTCGATCGAGGCCCGCTCCCACAGGTCTACGTGGTCGGTGTACATCTGGACGATCGTGTCGCCCGCGGTTACCCCGCCGTAATAGGTGAGGTAGCGGTTGAACGCTGCTGCCACGCTCTTGTAGGGCTCCGGCAGGGCGTCAAGCCGTGCCTTTGCTTGCCGGTACTGCTTCTTCTGCTCGAGTGATCCGGTGACCAGTTCGATCCATTTGGCTGCCATTGTTATTTCCCTTCCTTGCGGAGTTCTTCAAGCCGTTCGGACAAGAAGCTCCAGGTGTTCCAAAAGTCGTCCAATTCGTTTTTGCCAATGGCGTTGAGTGTGTACACCTTCCGCGGCGGGCCCTTTTCGGATGGTCGTTTTTCCACGTCCACCAGGCCTTTTTGCTCGATCCGCACCAACAGGGCGTACACCGTGCCCTCTGCGATGTCGGTGAACCCCTGGGCCCGGAGCAGCGTGGTGATTTCGTATCCATACGCCGGTTTTCCGGTCAGGAGGGCCAGCACGATGCCCTCCAGTGTCCCTTTGAGCATTTCCGTCATTTGCTTGCCCATCGGACACCTCCTCACTACTCGGTATTACTGACTACCACTACATAGTAGAACTGAGTACCGGTACTTAGCAATACTGAGTTGCGAATTAAAATGGCATGCTGGGGCAATGACCACGCACCCCGCCCTGATGACCGCCGTCGTCGACTCCGGAACCTTTGAGCTGCGGCGCGCAGTCAAAGGCGACCTCCCGGCGATCCTCCGCCTTTTGGCCGACGATCAACTGGGCGCCGCGCGTGAAAACGCGGCGGACCTGGCGCCATACGAGGCGGCATTTGACGCGATCGACGTCGACCCGTCCCACCTCCTGGTGGTGGGGGAGCTGGCCGGCGAAGTGGTGGCCACCTTCCAGCTCAGCTATCTCCCGGGCCTGTCGCGCAAGGGCTCGTGGCGCTCGCAGATCGAGGCAGTCCGGGTCTCGCGCGGCCTTCGGGGCCAAGGGGTTGGTGCGCTGATGATCCAATGGGCCATCGACCAGGCCCGTGAGCGCGGCTGCAGCTTGGTCCAACTCACTACTGACAAGTCCCGCACTGGCGCGCATCGCTTCTACGAGCGCCTGGGCTTTGTTGCGAGTCATGAGGGAATGAAGCTCACCCTCTAGCCCCGCCTGCCCAACTGGGGGCAGTAAATGTCGCTACGCGCCCCATTGCAACGCCTGCTGTCCCTCAGTTGGGTGTGGTGAGGCTTGACTTTTAGGTACCCTAACTATTAGGCTACCTAAATATGACGAACGACTTCGACCCCCGGTTGCTTGATCTCGCGCAGGAGTTCCGTGAAGCTCTCCGCTTGGGCGTGTACATGTTCCGCCGCCTGGACCCGGAGGGCGAACTTACCGCCGCGCAGCTCAGCCTGCTATCGATGATTTCCGACGGCGGGCTTCGCGTGGGAGACATCGCCCGGAACCTCGGGATCAAGGTACCCAGCGCCACGGAACAGATCATCAAGCTCGAACGCGCCGGCCTGGTCACTCGTCAGCCGGATCCCCATGATTCACGCGCCGTGCAGGTGGTCACCACCAAGGCCGGACTGGCCGCCGTCGAGTCCGCCAACCATCGGCGCAACACCATGGTGGCAGAACTCCTCCAAGGACTTACCCAAGCCGAAGTCGGGCAGCTCGCTGCGGCACTGCCTGTAATCACCAAAATCAACAACTCATTCCAGAATTAATCGAACAGGAGTAACTCCGCATGTCACGCCAGTTGGCTGACGCCTCAACAAGCGCCGAAAACACCTTGGAAGCCGAGAAGGTTTCCTTCCTCAAACAGCCCAAGGCCGTCTGGGCCACTGCCCTGGCCGCGGTATTCGCCTTCATGGGCATCGGCCTGGTGGACCCGATCCTTCCTGCGATCGCCAAGAACCTGGAAGCCTCCCCCAGCGAAGTCTCCCTGCTCTTCACGAGCTACTTCCTCGTGACGGCGGTGGCGATGCTCGTCAGCGGCTTCGTATCCTCGCGGATCGGCGGCAAGAAGACCCTGCTGATCGGGCTGGCCATCATTGTGGTGTTCGCTTCACTGTCCGGGCTCTCCGGAAGCGTGGAACAGCTGGTCGGATTCCGCGCGGGGTGGGGCCTCGGCAACGCGCTGTTCGTGGCTACGGCATTGGCCGTCATTGTTGGTGTGGCCAGTGGTGGTACCGGAACCGCGATCATCCTTTACGAGGCCGCCCTCGGCCTTGGCATCTCCCTCGGCCCGTTGCTGGGGGCCCTGCTGGGTGGCTGGCAGTGGCGGGCGCCGTTCTTTGGTACCGCCGTCCTGATGGCCGCAGCCTTTATTGCCCTGCTGGCGCTCCTGCCCAAGACTCCCGCACCGGCCAAGAAGTCACGCTTGCGGGATCCGCTCCTGGCGCTCGGCCACAGGGGCCTGAGCACCACGGCGGCGAGTGCCCTGTTCTACAACTACGGCTTCTTCACGATCCTGGCCTTCACTCCGTTCATCCTTGGCATGGACGCTTACGGCATCGGCGGGGTGTTCTTCGGCTGGGGCGTCGCGGTTGCAGTCTTCTCGGTTTTCGTGGCCCCCGTCCTGCAGAACCGCTTCGGCGCCGTCAAGGTCCTCACTGGAACGCTCTTCGTCCTCATGCTCGACCTGATCGGGCTGGGACTGGCCGCGGGGCACTCGGTTCCCGCCGTCGTCGTGCTTGTCATCGTGGCGGGTGCCCTGCTGGGCATCAACAACACGATCTACACCGAACTGGCCATGGGGGTCTCCGATTCACCCCGTCCCATCGCCTCGGCAGGTTACAACTTTGTCCGCTGGATGGGTGGCGCGCTGGCTCCGTTTGCCGCAGCCCAGCTCGGTGAGCACTTCGGGCCGCAGGTGCCCTTCTTCGCCGGTGCCGTGGCCATGGTGATCGCCATTCTGGTGGCATTCGGAGGCCGCAACTTCCTGAAGTCCCACGAGCCGCACCTCGTGTAGCCCCCCCACGCAACTGGGTCGCAGTAGAGCGCGTTATGAGCCGTCATGACGCGCTCTACTGCAACCTACTTGGGTTCGCGTGCGGTGGGCAGCGGAGAGACCGGTGCTCCCTTGGGCACGAACAGCGTTTCGGCCTGCTCCAAGGACATGCCGTTCGTTTCGGGAACCTTGGACATCACAAAGAAGAACGACGCCGCGGCGAACGCCGCGTACATGGCATACGTCAGGGGGAGCGAACCTGCCGCCATGATCGGGAAGCTCAGTGTGATGGCGAAGTTGGCGATCCACTGTGCAGCGGCGGCCAGTCCGAGCGCGCGGGCGCGGATGCGGGCCGGGAAGATTTCGCCCAGCAGGACCCAGACCAGCGGACCCCACGAGGCGCCGAAGCTGACCACGAACACGTTCGCCGCAACCAAGGCGACAGGGCCCCACGCGCCGGGAAGTGTGATGTCCGAACCCGTCCCCGTTGCCGAGGAGAAGGCAACGGCCATGACACCCAGGGAAACTGCCATGCCGATGGATCCCGTCAGGAGGATCGGACGCCGGCCCACACGGTCCACCAGGGCAATGGCCACCAAGGTCACCAGGATGTTCGTCACGGACGTCGCCACCGAGATGGCCAGGGAATCCTTCTCCTGGAAACCGACAGCCTTCCATAGCGTGGTGGAGTAGTAGAAGATCACGTTGATGCCCACAAACTGCTGCAGCACGGACAGGATGATGCCGATCCAGACCACAGGCTGCAGGCCGAATGCTTTGCCGCGAAGCGAACCCTTTTTGCTGGAGAGTTCGTCCTCGTGGATGGATTCCTGGATTTCACGGATGTGCCGGTCGATGTCGTCGTTCGGCATGATGGTTTCGAAAACGGAGCGTGCCTGCTTGTCCTTGCCGTTGAGGACAAGGAAGCGCGGCGACTCGGGGAGTCGGAACGCGATCAGGCCGTAGACCGCCGCGGGGACCGCACATGCAATGAACATCCATCGCCAGGCCTCGATCCCGAGCCAGAAGGTGTTCCCGGCGCTGCCGGCGGAGTTGGCCAGGAGCGCATCGGACAAGAGTGCGGCGAAAATACCCGTGGTGATGGCAAGTTGCTGGAGGGAGGCAAGCCGCCCACGGACATGGCGGGGCGAAATCTCGGAAATGTAGGCCGGTGCGATCACGGAGGCCAGGCCGATACCCAGGCCACCAACAAGGCGCCAGAAGATCAAATCCCACACGCCGAACGCCAGGCCTGTGCCAATTGAGCTCACCAGGAACAGCAGCGCCCCGATCTTCATGGCGGGGATGCGGCCATACCGGTCGGCTACCTTGCCCGCCAGATAGGCACCCAAAGCACAGCCGAGCAAGGCGATTGCCACGGCGAATCCAGTGACGGCTTCACTGAGTACGAACTCGTCCTTCATGGCATCCACTGCGCCGTTGACCACGGATGAGTCGAAGCCGAACAGGAATCCACCTACCGCGCCGGCCACTGCCAGTCCAATGACTTTTCGGGAGACTGGTGGGGCACCCTCGGTGCTGGGCTTGGACATGCTTCTCCCTTGGGGCAGGTTGTTTGGGGGCTGCGGTGCGGAGACGTCGTCGGCCGGCCCGACGGGACGCCGGTGCACACGCGCTACACAGTGTGGCACGCCATATCGGGCAAGTTCCAGTCAAGAGCGTTGAGATGACGTGCATTCACTTCCTTAACGCAAGGATGCCTGTCCGCGGACTGGGTGCCGGCTGGGAGTCCGCGATGAGCCCACAGTTGATGGCAAAACGCACCTATGACTCCATTAAATGAACACAAAGCACGACGGCGGCACTTGGGTTTGGTGCAAAGCCAAGTGCCGCCGTCGCACGGTCTGTAGCTGATAGCGACGCTACGAGAGCTCCTTCAGCGCCTCTGTCAGCAGCCTTCCCGGTTCCCCGAGCCGCGCGTGAACCCCACGCGAGGCGAGCAGCTCTCCGCCGATGATGACCTCCGTGACGTCGCTGGCGGTTGCGCTGAACGCCATCTGCAATGGCCTGGAACCTGCAGTGCGGGTGGAGGCCGGATCAACCACCATGAGATCGCAGACGCTTCCCACGCCAATTCCCGGCCCGGGGACGGGCGTGGCCATGGACCGGGCGGCGCCCATCGTTGCGGCCTGCAGCAATTCCCGCGGCGTGAACCTTCCCCGCTGTCCGCTGCCCAGGCGCTCGCCGTGTTCGAGCGCACGCATTTCCACCCAGGGATCGATCACCGCATGCTGGTCGGTGCCCAGGGCGATGGTTGCTCCCGCGTCGGAGAGTTCCCTTGCCGGGCCGATCCCGTCAGCGAGATCGGCCTCGGTGGTAGGGCACATCACCACCGTGGTTCCGGCCTGTCCAAGGGAAGTGATGTCTTCCGGGGTCAGGTGGGTGGAATGCACGGCCGAGAGCCTGCGGGTCAGCAGTCCATGACGCTCCAAGAGGCGGGCGGGCGTGGTGCCGTACGCCTCGAGGCACGCCTGGTTTTCGGCGGGTTGCTCGCTCAGGTGGATGTGAAGGGGAATGTCCGTGGGCAGCTGCGCAGCGACTACCTTCAGATCCTCTTCGGGTACCGCCCGGACCGAGTGCAGGGCGGCCCCGACGCTGACGCGGTCCGCCGGGAAGGTTGCCTCAATGGCGGTCCGGAGCGAGGCAATGCGCTTGAGCCAGGCGTGCACGTCCGCGTCCCCGAAGCGTGTTTGTTCGGGACTGAGGGGTGAACCTATTCCGCCGGCCAGATAGAGGGTGTCCAGAAGCGTCAAGCGGATGCCCGCGGCCATTGCAGCCCTGGCCAGCGCCAGCTCCATGGCATGGGCTTCGGCATAGGGAGCGCCGTCGGGTTGGTGGTGGACGTAGTGGAACTCCGCGACGCTGCTGAAACCGGTGATTACCATCTCCGCGAATACGGCTGTTGCAAGCTTCTCGTATTTCTCCGGAGTCAGCTCCGAGGCGCTCGTGTACATCTGTTCGCGCCATACCCAGAAATCCCCGCGCCCTTCGTGGGTCCGGCCGCGCAACACCCTGTGGAACGCATGGGAGTGGGCGTTGGCAGCTGCAGGAAACGTGATGCCCTCCAGCTTCGTGTCTCCGGGTTGCGGCGTGGCACCGGGCGTGACGCTGGTAATCCGGCCGTTTTCCGTTTCCAGGCGTACTCCGGATGCGGCTTGGGGCGCACCGTTTTCGGCAGCGATGATCGCGGTTTCACACCAGAACGTGCTCACAGGAGACCCTCCAAAACGTCCGCAAGGGCGACGGCTCCGGCGGAGGCGTCCTCGTCGGCAACGTACTCTTCGGGCGAGTGCGAGATTCCGCTGGGGTTGCGGACAAACAGCATGGCGGAGGGTACGTAGGCGGACAGTACGCCGGCATCATGTCCGGCTCCGGTTGCCAGCACAGGTGCCTCCGGAAGGAGATCGGCAATCCTTCGGCTCAGCCCGGAATCAAAATGGACTGTCCCGCTGTAGGACTCTTCCGTGAGGCTTGCGGTGCAACCCTCTGCTGCGGCGACTTGCTGTGCCGCGCTGTAGATCGCTTCGATGAGGCGGGCGGTCACGGCGTCGTCCGGGTGGCGGGCGTCCAGCCAGAGGTCCACCCGCGAGGCAATCACGTTGGTACCGCCGGGCACTGGGGTCAAGCGGCCGACCGTGGCGCGGGCATCGGGCTGTTGGGCCGCAGTTTCGCGCACGGCCAGCACGATCTGTGCGGCGGCAACCATTGGATCGGCGCGGTCTGCCATGAGCGTGGTGCCTGCGTGGTTGCCCTGGCCGCTGACGCTGATCTTCCAGCGACCGTGGCCCAGGATGGAACTTCCGACGGCGATCGCAGGACCGTCCTGCCCGAGGCCCTTGCCTTGCTCAACGTGCAGCTCAACGAAGTCGCCGATGCGGGCCAACGCTCCAGGGTCGGCGCCGACGTGCTTCGGATCAAGGCCGTTGGACCGTGCGACATCGGCGAACGTATCGCCTCCGACGTCACGCAGATTCAGTGCCTTGTCCACGTCGATGGCCCCTGTCAGGAGCCGGGACCCGAGGCAGGCGACGCCGAATCGGGACCCTTCTTCCTCGGGAAACACGGTCACTGCCAGGGACCGGCCATGTTGAAGGCTCCGGCTTTTGAGGATGTCGACGGCGGCCAGCGCGGAAGCGACACCGAGGGGCCCGTCAAAGGCGCCTCCGCCGGGGACCGAATCAAGGTGGCTGCCTGTGACCAGCGCGCCGTCCTGGGGCTCACCCCACCAGGCCCAGATGATGCCGTTGCGGTCCGTCTCGACGCCAAGCCCGCGTTGGGCTGCCTGCTCCTTGAACCATTCCCGGAGGTCGAGTTCGGGCGTTGAATATACCGCCCTGGAGTAGCCTCCGCGCACTCCATCCCGGCCTACGTCCTTGATCGAGTCAAGGAGCTGATTGACGGTTTCCACGTGTTCCTCCGATGTTGACGACTGCCACCAAGTAAAAAGCAGATGCCACTACATGGCAAGGGTCTCCTGCCAGGTTGGAAGTATTTAACGGCAAGGAAACATCGGCGTTACGCGGTGGTGATCCGCGGCGACATATTTCCCGGAATCCCGGGAAATTTATCCAACGCTATTGCCATGCCATGAAAATTGGTTTTTACTAAGTGGCAAGACATGGTGATCCAGACCACTTGAAAGCAGGCCAAACCATGGCAGCAGATTCTTCGACCCGGACGGTAGAGCGGGCGCTCGCACTCTTGGGAGCCGTGTGCTCCGAGGGGGCCATTGCGCTGAGCGACGCCGCGCGGGTCGCGGACCTCTCGCCAAGCACGGCCCTCCGTCTGCTCCGAACCCTCGAAGGCAGCGGTTTTGTTTCAAGGGACGACGGCGGAAACTTCCGTCCCGGTGCCAGCATCATCCAGCTCGGCGCCCTGGCACTCGGCAAGGAATCGCTCGTTGCACTGTGCACGCCCGCCATGAAGCGGCTCGTAGCCGAAACGGGCGAGTCCTGCTATCTGAGCATTCCCGGAGTTGGGGACACGGGAATCTACATCGCGATCGTTGAGGGCACTCATTCGATCAGGCACTCCAGCTGGGTCGGGCGGAGCATCCCGCTCGAAGGAACAGCTTCCGGCCAAGTCCTCAAGGGTGACCATCCCGAGCGTGGCTTTGCCGTGGTCCGCAGCGGTGTGGAGGACGACGTCACGGCAATTGCCGCACCCGTGGTGATGGGTGGAAGGACGGTGGCTGCCTTAAGCATCGTGGCCCCCAGCTACCGCGTGGACGAACTGAAGGCCCTCAAGATCGGCCAGCACCTGGTGGAGGAAGCTGCAGGCGTCCTCACCCTGAACACCGAAATTTCTGAGCTACCCCAGGAAAGCATGGAAGCGAAATGATCAAGTTTGAAAATGTCACCAAGGCCTACCCCGACGGGACTGTTGCCGTCGATGGCCTCAACCTGGAGGCTCCCACCGGGAAGCTGACCATTCTGGTGGGTCCGTCCGGTTGCGGCAAGACCACCTCCCTGCGGATGATCAACCGCCTGATCGAACCAACCAGCGGCACCATCTACCTCGATGATGAGCCCACCTCCGGCATGGACGCAGCGTTGCTCCGCCGCCGGATCGGCTACGTCATCCAGCACGCCGGCCTCTTCCCGCACAAGACCATTGTGGACAACGTGGCCACCATGCCGGTATTGCTGGGCGAAAGCCGGCAGAAGGCGCGGACCAAGGCCCTGGAACTCATTGAGCGGGTAGGCCTTCCCGTGAGCTTTGCCAAGCGCTACCCCTGGCAGCTCTCCGGTGGCCAGCAGCAGCGTGTGGGCGTCGCCCGTGCACTGGCTTCGGATCCGGCGTTCATGCTCATGGACGAACCCTTCAGCGCAGTGGACCCTGTGGTCCGCGGGCAGTTGCAGGATGAGTTCCTCCGCCTGCAGCGCGAAATCGGCAAGACCATCATCATGGTCACGCACGATATTGACGAGGCCCTCAAGCTCGGCGACCAGGTTGCCGTGATGCGCGTAGGCGGCAAGCTCGCACAGATGGCCTCACCCTCCGAGCTGCTCACCTCGCCCGCCGACGAGTTCGTGGCGGATTTCGTCGGCCGCGACCGTGGCTACCGTTCGCTCGGCTTCACCAAGACGGCCGGCAATGTGGCCATCGGCGAAGAAGCCGTGATCCAACTCGGTGCCACCTCCGACGAGGCCCGCGCCAAGGCGTCGGGTGCTTGGGTATTGGTGGTCGACGGCGGCCGGAAGCCTTTGGGATGGGTGCAGCCGGAGCTCTTCAACGGCGAGCTGAAGCGCGAACACCTGAACCTCAGCGGCATTCCCGCTGCTGTATCGGGAACCATGCGCCAACTGCTCGACGCCGCCCTCTCCTCCCCGAGCCGCCGCGGCGTCGTGGTCGATGACAAGGGCAAGCTGCTCGGCACTGTCACTGCCACCGACGTCGTCAAGGCCATCGAGGCCGAACCCCACCTGGAGACGGCGCGATGAACTTCGAATGGCTTGGGCGGCAGTCCGACAACATTCTCTTCCTGCTCGGCTGGCACGTGCTGCTTGCCGTGATTCCACTGATCCTGGGCTTGCTCATCGCGTTGCCTCTCGGATGGTGGGCGCACCGGAGCCGCCGGATCTATCCCTTGCTGGTGGGCGTCGCGGGTCTCCTGTACACCGTGCCTTCCTTGGCGCTGTTCGTCCTGCTGCCATTGATCCTCGGCACGAAGATCCTTGACCCGCTGAACATCGTCGCGGCACTGACCATCTACACGGTGGCGCTCCTGGTCCGCGTGGTGGCAGACGCGCTCGAATCCGTTCCTGAAGACACCGTCCAAGCGGCGAAGGCCATGGGCTACCGCGGCTACCAGAGCCTGTTGAAGGTTGAATTGCCCGTGGGAGTCCCCGTGATCTCGGCAGGCCTGCGCGTCGCCGCCGTCTCCAACGTCAGCCTCGTGTCCGTGGCTGCGCTGCTCGGTATCCCGCAGTTGGGATCCCTCTTCACGCAGGGCTTCCAGCTCCGCTTCTTCACCCCGATCATCGCCGGAATCGTCCTCTGCGTGGTCCTGGCCATGATCCTTGACGGGCTGATCATTCTCCTCAACCGGTGGCTGACACCGTGGACTCCCAAGGTGGTGCACTCGTGAACTACTTGTTCGATCCAAAGCACTGGAGCGGCGCTGACGGTATCCCCACCCTCATCGGCGAACACCTCCTGTACTCCCTTATCGCGCTGGCCATCGCGGCCGTTATCGCCATCCCGCTTGGCATCTACATCGGCGTCACAGGCAAAGGCGTGTTCATGATTGCCGGCCTGGCAAACGCACTCCGGGCCCTGCCCAGCGTGGGCCTGCTGATCCTGTTGGTGCTGCTGCTCTCGCCCGCGTTCCCGTCGCGTATGGGCTACATCCTCCCGAGCCTCATCGTCTTGATCCTGCTCGCCGTTCCGCCCATCCTGACCAACACCTACGCCGGCGTGCGCGCGGTGGATGCTGCCGCCGTCGACGCCGCCAAAGGCATGGGCTTCCGTACCATGAAGATCCTCACGGACGTCCAGCTCCCGTGTTCGCTTCCGCTGGTTTTGTCCGGCATCCGCAGCGCACTGCTGCAGATCATCTCGACGGCGACCATCGCCGCATACATTTCCCTTGGCGGTCTCGGCCGCCTCCTCATCGACGGCAAAGCACAGAACGACTACAGCCAAATGGTCGCGGGAGCCGTCCTCGTCGCGCTGCTGGCACTGTTTTTCGACCAGCTGCTCGCATTCATCACCCGCCGCGTTGTCTCACCCGGACTGACACGGCGCACCGTCAAGACGGCTCCCGTAGCCGAACCCGTGAAGACCCCCGTCACGGTTTAGCCAGTACCTGTTTGCACCTCCCCCACCCCCACCTGGCCACAGCATGCCCTGCGGCACCCCTTCCAGGAGAGTTGACATGAAGAAGTACCTCACCGGTTTCACCCTCGCGGCAGTTGCCGCCATCACCTTGAGCGCCTGCGGCGGCGATCCAATGAGCGCCTCCAACACCGCGGCTGCCGGCGGCGGTTCGGGCGACAGCATCATCGTCGGTTCTGCTGACTTCCCCGAGAGCCAGCTGATCGCCAAGATCTACGCCGAGGCCCTGAAGGCAAAGGGAGTCAACGTCACGGAGAAGCCCAGTATCGGCAGCCGCGAAGTCACCATCCCCGCCCTCAAGGACGGTTCCATCGACCTGATGCCGGAGTACGGCGGCGCCCTGCTGCAGTACCTCGACTCCGCCACCAAGGCAGTCTCCTCTGAGGAAGTGGAGAAGGAACTTGCCACCAAGATCCCGTCAGGCCTTACTGTCCTCGAAGCTTCCGATGCGCAGGACAAGGACGTCCTCGCAGTCAAGAAGGAAACCGCGGACCAGTACAAACTCAAGACCATCGAAGACCTGCAGCCCGTGGCCAAGGACCTCGTCCTGGGTGGCCCGCCGGAGTGGAAGACCCGGCTTAACGGCGTGGCCGGCCTGAAGTCCGTTTACGGCCTTGAGTTCAAGGAATTTTCCGCGCTCGACGCCGGTGGACCGCTGACGCTGAACGCCCTCCTTTCGGGACAGGTACAGGTGGCAGACCTGTTTAGCACGGACCCGGCACTGAAGGACAACAACCTGGTGGCGCTGGAAGACAACAAGAACCTCTTCCTGTCCGAGAACATCGTTCCCGTCATCAACCAGAAGAAGTCCACGGACACCGTCAAGCAAACCCTGGACAAGGTTTCCGCGGCGCTCACCACGGAGGACCTGATCACCATGAACGGTCGCGTTGCCAAGTTCGAAGACATCGGTGAGATCGCCAAGGAATGGCTCAAGAACAAGAACCTGGGCTAGTCCTTTCCGGTTCGCTTTAGAGGAGTAAGAATGACTGCCGATTTCACTACTGGAGCCCGCCCGGTCAAGGCTGCCCGGGGTACGGAGCTCACCGCTAAGTCGTGGCAGACTGAAGCGCCGTTGCGTATGTTGATGAACAATCTTGATCCTGAGGTTGCTGAGCGTCCGGATGACCTGGTGGTCTACGGGGGCACCGGCCGGGCTGTGCGTTCGTGGGCTGCGTTTGATGCGATTACCCGGACCCTGGAGTCCATGGAGAAGGACGAGACGCTGCTGGTGCAGTCGGGTAAGCCGGTGGGTGTGTTCCGCACGAATGAGTGGGCGCCGCGTGTGTTGCTGGCGAACTCGAATCTGGTGGGGGACTGGGCGACGTGGCCGGAGTTCCGCCGTCTGGAGGCTGAGGGCCTGACGATGTACGGGCAGATGACTGCCGGGTCGTGGATTTACATCGGCACCCAGGGGATCCTGCAGGGCACTTATGAGACGTTTGCCGCCGTCGGGCGCAAGCTCGCCGCGGAGGGCCGCGTGGCGGCCGGTGCCGAGTCGGAGGGCCCGCTTGCCGGGACGCTGACCCTGACCGGCGGCTGCGGTGGCATGGGCGGCGCCCAACCGCTGGCCGTGACGCTGAACGACGGCG
>NZ_JBIVHM010000012.1:0-89705 GCF_044749185.1 Paenarthrobacter sp. NPDC089675
TCGTCAATGCGTTCTGACCTGCGCAAACGTTGGATACGTCGCGGGACGGGAGTTCTCGCAGCTACTTCCACTCCCGTTGTTTCTGCGCCGATAATGGACCTTATGTAAACTAAAGTTGCCTAATAATCCCCTCTTGGCAACAAATATTGTCATCAGGCATACTGGTCACTGTACCTACCGCAGGCCGCTGAAGGGAAACGTGATGGGCTGGTTTACCGAGGGCAGCGACCACGAAGGCTACGTCGTGTGCGTCTTCGCCGACGGCATGTACGGCTCCGGCGGAAAAAACAGGCAGATCAGCCTGATGACGCCCGACGGCAAGACCATCTGGGAGAACGACGACGATCCGAACAGTGCGGCATGGCGGCCGCCATCGCAGGTGGTCGGCTGGAAAGTCGCGTGTAGTTGCGGGCCGTTCAACAAGCACGTCATCCTCGATCCTCTGTGGACGAGGGTTTGGGATCGTGCAGACGAGGACTTCGCCGGCGGCCGCATCTACGCCGGGGATCCCTCCAGTGATGACCCTGAATATGTCAGCGACCGGGAAGACCTGGAACCACTATTCCTGGACGTGTGGCACCGCCACCTCGCCCCGGACCTGCACCTCCACACCATTAGCACCCTCGGTGGAGAACTCAAGAAGATCGAGGCCCAGCTCGACGAGGCCGTGGCCGCAGCCCGCGCCGACGGCGTTTCTTGGGACAAAATCGGCAGAGCTTACGGAATCACCCGGCAAGGAGCACGGAAGCGCTGGGACGCCCAGTCATCCAGCAACGACGAGTGACTAAGTCTTCTGCCATCGCTCATTGGACACGTTGTCAGGGGTCGAGGTTTAGCGGGCGAAGTGTTGAGCGTAGGCTCCTGACCGGTTGGGCGGGGCCGGCACGAGCTTGCTGTACGCTCACCTTCAGTCCTGAGAAACCCCACTGGAATTCGGCAAAGGAGCGCAGTGGAAAAGCTTTGTAGTGTGGAAGGCTGCGGCCCCGCAAAAGTTCTGAACCGAGGCATGTGCAGAAAGCACTACCAGCGTTTCATGAAAAACGGTCAGTCGGAGCTGGTTCCAAGACCTCAACAGAAGCCTCCCAGAATTAGCCTTCGTCAGTCTTTTCCAGCACTGGCCAATGAATGGCACCCAACAGAAAACGGTGATCTCACACCTGATCACGTGTCAGCGGGATCGTCGAAAAAGGTCTGGTGGCTCGGCGCCTGCGGTCACCCTTGGGACGCGACCATCCACAGCCGCACGATCGGCGGCGGATGCCCGTATTGCGGGAACCGTAAAGTCGGATACGGTAACGACTTAGCAAGCAAGTTCCCTGAAGTTGCAGCAACTTGGCACCCGACAAAGAATGGCCTCCGGACCCCCGATAAGGTCGCGCCGCGATCCAACTCAAAGGCTTGGTGGCTTGGCGAATGCGGTCATCCCTGGGAGGCCGTGGTTGCGAACCGCACCAACAAGATCCGATCTGGATGCCCTTACTGCGCCAACCAGAAGGTAGGCTTCGGCAATGATCTCGCCACGCGATTCCCCGAGCTGAGCAAAGAGTGGCATCCAACCAAGAACGGGGAGCTTACGCCAAGCCAAGTTACGTCTGGGGCTAGGAGCAACGTTTGGTGGCTCTGCAGCAGGGGCCACGAGTGGCGGGCGATGGTGTTCAAGCGGTCCAGTGGTGCCGCATGCGAGAAGTGCAAGTTGGTGGGTCTGTCAGAGCTCGAGATCAGCCTATTCGCAGAGCTCCGGGCTGTCCTCGGCGAGCACCTGGCCCCGATCAAGCACGACGTCAGAATTGCAACGGCCAGCGGGGCGAAGATTCGAGTAGATGTAATTGTTGGCAGCATTGCCGTCGAATTCGACGGCTCGTATTGGCACGAAGGCAAGGAAGACAGGGACCGGGAAAAGACCGACCAGCTACGGGAAGTGGGATACCAAGTCATCCGAGTGCGCGAGCACCCACTGGAGGCCCTTTCCAGTCAAGATGCGCTCGTCCGGCGGGCGCCTACGGGCCATCAAGTCGCGACGGCAGCACTGGGAATGATGCTGCCTGTTGGCCTTATCCAGGACGTGGCGGCGGAGTCTGCAAGAAAATACATCCGTAACGGAATCGCCGTCGCGGAAACTGATGCACGACAGATCACGACGAGGCTGCGGCTCCGAGAGTACGGGAAGCTGTCGCTGGCCAGCAAGTTCCCGGCTGTCGCGGGTGAGTGGCACCCCCAGTTGAACGGAGATTTAACGCCAGCCCAGGTGATGGCCCACTCGGGTAAACCGGCATGGTGGCTGTGCCCCGCCGGTCACGCATACCTTACGCCTATTGTGCAAAGAACGACTGACGGGACGGGATGTGGGCAGTGCTCCGGGCGCTACGTCACCCCGGCGACGTCACTTGCCGTCATCCGCCCCAACTTGGCCAGCCAATGGCACCCCACACTCAACGGTCAGCTTACGCCGGAGGATGTGTTGCCACACTCAGGCCTGACGGTCTGGTGGCTTTGCGCCGAGGGGCACGCCACCCAGGACAAGGTGAGGGACCGGGCCAAGGGGATGGTCTGTCAGGACTGCCCGAAATCACGCCGCCGGGCAGAAACGTCGCTCGCCGCGCGCTTCCCCAAATTGGCTGGACAGTGGCACCCCACCATGAACGGCAAACTGACACCCCACGACGTGCGCCCCTATCTGAACCAGCTCGTCTGGTGGCTGTGTCCTAACGGCCACTCCACCGAGGACACACTGAACGCCCGGTCGCGAGGAAGGGCATGCCAGGAGTGCCCTGGTGCACGTCCACGTAAGCCAAAAGGGAGCTAGAGTGCTCCGTTCGCCGGTCACATGTCCTGCTTGGCGCTTGCGCGCCCACCCCCCACGAGGCCATGTAGCACGAAGACCCTGCAGACGTTTCCGTCCCAAAAGCAGCCTTCGCTGGGAGCCGCGGCCGCGCCTGCTTCATGGACACGCTCATTGCCGGAGCCTAGGCTGTGGGCATGAGTGAAAATCCCGGCAACACTCCCTCCGAGCCCGACGAGGACTCACGGGAAAGCAGTATTCCACCGGATGCTTTCTCGCCGGTTATTGACCCGGACCTGATTCCCGACGACGCACCGGCAGACAAGGCCGAACATCAGGAGCCCTGAAACGGGTCCGGCACCCACAAACGACCGACGTCCGGAACATCAATGGGAGCCACCCGTCAAGACGGCCCAAATCAACGGACTCACGACGTCCCCACGGATCCACGACCCGCGACACACGCATGCTTCCTGGTTCATTCAGGAACGGGCTCTGCCGCTATTCGAAATCTCCCGCGCCTGGGTCACGCGTCCGTGAGGACAACCGAACAGATCTACGGCCACCTAATGCCACAAGCACTTCAGGACGGCGCGGACGCCACGGAACGCGAAGTTCAAGCCTTCATCCACTGGCGCTCCCCCAGCGGCTCTTCGACGAAGTCTGCCTATCGCATCAGATGAATCAATTCGCCCCGTCCCCTTGAGCCATTCTTGAGCAAACTTTGAGCCAGTCCGGGAAGGCTAATGTCCTATTTCCGTAGTATTCTAAAGCTGCAGAGTCGATATGAGGCATAAAAGAAAAGTTGGGGACACGTGGATACTAGCTCCGTTAGCGCAAGTGCAGAGGCGACATTCGGCAGCCTGGCAGTGCAGTTGCCACCGATTATCAGCGAAGCCATGAACACAGCCCATGAGCTGGCGCTGAAAGCCCATCTCTCAGGCGAGATGGATCGACACGATACTTACGGCCACACGCTCAAAGTCAAAATGCATGAGGTGCTCGCCGAGGCGGTCCGGCACGTGCCCGGTGTAATCATGAGGAAACCAGCCGGTGGGCGCTTTCCGTTGCCCGTTATACAAGAAACAGCTGTCGCACTCCTCCCTCTCCGTTACTCCACTGACAGGAAAGAATCACGCGAAAGCGCCAAGATCAATCTGTCGGAGTTGCGCCGTTCGTTGCTGGCGTTGGTCACTCCCTCAGCCACAAAATCACTGCAGCTCAGCATCGAGGACGCCATGGCGGACGATTTCGATATGGATGCTCACTTCCAGGAGATGGATGACATCGATGAACAACTTGCTGCCTTCGGTCGCGTTGTGACGATTGGTTTCGGAAGTAACCCGAGCGCGGGGCTCTGGGGACTCGGTTGGGGAGACCTTCGCCTTGCAGAAACGGGTGATAAAACAGCCTGGGAATCGTGGAACGACCTCCCCGACCCTGTTCCCGGGGGGCTGAGCAATAGTCCGACAGTGGAGCTTCGCGTGGTTGATACCGTAAAGCCTGTCTACTTTGACCAGACTGACGAGGCTGACGAGCTAGAACTTTCTCCACGAAGTCCCTCCACGTACTCGCATGAAGAATCAGCGTCCGCCCGGGCCTCAGGAGATTCCGCAACCTAATGAGAGTTACCGACACTTCCCATTTTGGGTTCGGACGTCTGTCTCCATCGGATGTGTCAATGGCATTCGACCCACGCAGACTGGTTCAAGCAAGACAACTTGCCGGCTTGACCAAGACAACCGTCGCAAAGGAGATAGGCGTCTCCCCTATGGCGGTAGGGCACTGGGAGACGGGAACGAACCCTCCCAGACCTGACCACATCGGGGCGTTGTCATCGCTACTGGATGTTCCCGTAGCATTCCTTGCAACGGGTAGGCCTCATACTCCTGTGGCTGAATCCGACGCCCACTTCCGCAGTTTGCGCCGCACTCCCACGCATCAGCGGAAGAAGGCGACTTCCTATGTCGAGCAGGTATGGGAACTAGCGCTTGTGTTGGAGAAACATGTGCGACTCCCCCAGATCGATCTTCCGGGATACGACAACGGCGAAGTTACCCCAGTTGATAGCCGCCCGGCTGAAGCGGCACAAATGCTTCGCAAAGAGTGGGGATTAGGCAGGGGCCCGATTCCGCGTGTTGTCAGGACGATGGAAAAACATGGCATTGTCGTAACTTTGTCAGAATTCGCAGGTGATGCCACGCCTACGATCGACGCTTTCTCTACTTCACGTTTACCCCGTCCCATCGTCGTCCTAACACCCGAGCGCGCCCGCGACGTATTTCGGCATCGCTTCACTGCAGCGCACGAACTCGGCCATCTCATCCTTCACGGAGATGCACCCCCCGGCGACCTGAAGCTCGAAAAGGAAGCAGATGAGTTCGCAGCTGAGTTCTTAACCCCAGCCGCTGAGATATCTCAACGGCTGCCCACCCGGCTCAACCTTCAGGTCCTGGATGCTTTAAGCAAGGAATGGGGAGTCTCGATAGAAAGCCTCATATATCGATGCAGAGAGCTGGGAACCATCTCGGAGGCGGCCTATAGACGGGCCTTCCAACGACTCAATCAGCTCCGAAAAGTAGACCTTTTCGTTCATAGTCCAGTCCACCAACATCCCGGAGAAATCCCGACGATGCTCCAAAGTGCTCAGCGGATCGCCGCTGAAAACGGAATAAGCCTGATGGCCTTGGCAGATGAACTTGCCATCAAGCCTTCCAGAGTGAGAATGCTCCTGGGGCAGGTAGACGAACGCCCACAACTTCGACTCGTGTAGAGGCCCGAGCAAACTGGGTACTCCGCTGGTCAGTGATTGCGGGTTGCGTTTCTTGCGATAGGAGCCGGCGCCCCGAGCGGGTCCTGCTTCTTGCTCCTTTCAGCGCCGAATTGGGGGCTTGATAGTCCGCAGCCAGATTGCTGCTAAGACCCATTTTTCCATGGCTTGAATCTCCCGGTAGCGGGCGCGGTCAACCAACTTCCTAAATTGGTACCAAAGACAGCGCCCGTTAGCGGTCGATCGCTGCGGCTACCTAGAAAGCGAACCCAGAAGAGAGACTGCGGAAATGCATTCTCCCTTTCTCGTGCGCCTATTCACTCGGAACGGTCTTCTAGCGGCTGAGGCCGTTCTTACTTCTTTCAGCTCCCACGGACGCCCCTGTGCGGGATTTCCGGGCCTTGGTGGCCTTCCCGCTTGTCACTGCTGCGCTGGGGTGTGTGCCTTCGCTGCGGGCGGCTGCGAGTCGGCCTCGGATCTGGGTTTCGTTGGCGCCAGTGCCGGCGAGGGATTCCGCGAATTTCTGGTGGTGTTCTGCGGAGCCGTAGCTGGCCTGTGCAGCGGTTTCGGCTTTCAGGCCTTGGTCTTTTAGCCGGCTGCTGTTGTTGTCGATGACGCGGTTTTCGATCTTCCGTCCGATGCCTTCCATGCGGGCGAAGAGTTCCTTCTCTGCCCTCTCGTACCGCTGCTCCTGGGGCGACCAGGTGTCGCCCATGAATCCTCCCTCTGCCAGAAGTCTGGCTTCGTGCAGGTTCTTGGCGGCGTCTACGAAGGCAGGGTCCTTGAAGTGATCCTGGCCAGCTCCGTTGACGTTTGCGGTGGTTTCTTTACGGAGTTGGTCAAGGTTGGGGCCGTTGATGCCGTCCTTGCCGATCAGGAACATGCGTTCCTTCACGGCGGCGTCCGCTAGCTCCAACGCTTTGGGGGTTTTCGCGTTGTGTGCCTGCTGAAGGGCTTTGGTCAGTTCGGGGTTGGCCAGGTACTCCACTGGCACCTGGTGGCGCTCCATTTCAGGGGCGAGTTGCGCAGCTTGGGCACGGAGTTCTTCGACGCGGGCGGCTGCGAGGAGCTGCATGGCCTTCTCGTGTTCCGCAGCTGCTTGCCGGGCTTTTGCCTCTGCCTCCTGCCGGGCCTTTTCGATGGTGACGGTGTGGATACCTGATTCAAGATATGCGGTGTCCGCGCCGACGTCGTGAGTGTCAATTCCGTAGCGTGTCAGGACTTCCTGCCGGATCCTCTCGGAGGCTGTAAGGGCTGTGGGATCATGGTCCTTCCAGCCTTCTGCGACGGCGTACGCCGTGGCGATATCGGAGGCGTGGGCTTTGTCCCACCACTGGTCTTTCTCCACCGGGGCAAGGGCTGCGTAGGCGGCGCCGCGGTCAGCTGCCAAGCGCGCTGCGGCTTCGTGCGCTGCTTGTGAATCTGCGTGTTCCTGTTGACGCTGGGATTCCTGACGTTTGCGCGCCAAGGTTTCCGCGATGCGGGATGCGATCATCAGCGATTGCCGCAGGCCGCCGTCTACTACATCGTCCATTCCGTCTGATTCACTCATGGTGTTCCCCTTGCACTAGTGGTGCGATTCTTATCGGTCGAGTACGGGCCCGGATTCGCGCCCAGTTCGCGTCGGTGTCTTGGCCGGTGTGCCTGTGCCCGGAACAACCGAACCAGGCCGGATAGGTGCCATACCGCGCAGCCCAAGCTCCACAGGGTTCGGGGCAGCTTCACGCTCTACCGGCTGCCCCTCAGCTCCGACCCCAACGGGGCGGGGCATGGTCGCCGCGAACGGTTTGAGCTGGGTTGCCACGACAGCCCGGATCCTCTCCGCTTCCCGCGTCCGCCCCGACTGCAGATGCATGTCGTAAATGGCGGCAGCCAAGTTGGCCAGCTGCACCATCAGTGCCGCCTGCGCCGCCGTCTTGTTCTGACTCGATGCCGCTAGGAACAACATCGCGGTGCCAGCAATGGACGGCAGGGTAACAGGTCTGCTGTGCGCTTGGGGTGCACGGAGCTGGGCGGTGCGGGACAACTCCGCAGCGGTTGCGGCCAGTGGTCCCGGTGTGGGTTCGAGACGGTGTGACCATGCTGCAAAGGCTCCGGAAACTTCCCGTGCTGCCTTTGCCCAAGTGGCATGATCCTCAAGCGGGATGGAGCGTAGTTGCTCCGCCAACGCGGCAGCGTTGCGGGTGTACTCCACCCACACCTGGGGCGACGGCGTCGCCTTCTCTGGTCCGGTCCTGGAGACGCTGCGCTTGTTGCGTGCAGCCGCGTTCCATTCAGCCGCGGCATCGGTCGCGGCATGGGGTGAGTCCATCCAGGCTTCACGCAGGGCACCGAGCTTCAAGTCCGACGCGAGCGTGCCACCACCGAACCAGATGGGACGCTCCCCCGGCTTGGGTCGTTCAGCCACGGAGTACCCGACGATGACGTCGGTGGTGTTCTTCGCATAACGCGGACGAAGCAGCATTCCCGTTTCGCGGGCTCGGCGTACGAACTCGCCTTCGGTTGCTGAGGCGCTGGCGCTGGCGCGCACCCTTCGTGCCAGTGAGGCGCGGTGCATTTCGCGTTCGTCCCGAACAGCGGTCGCCCTTTCTGCCCGGTCGTAACCACGCGTGGCGTACACACTCGACAGCTGTTCCAGACCGTACTTAACTTCCAGGTCACGGCAGGTCTGCTGCGCGCGTTTGTAGTCCCCGTGGGTGGAGGCCTTGGTGCCGTCCTCACGGACCAAGGAGACGGCGATGTGGATGTGGTGATTGCCGTTCTCACTCGTGCCGTGATTGATCGCTGCCCAGCGGCATTGGGCCTTTCCACTGGCCGCGGAGAAGCCCATCGCATCAACAAAGTCATTGGCAATGTCACCCCATTGCTGGTCCGTCAGTGCACCTTCCTCGGCGCGCAGACTCAGCGAGCAGTGCCATACGGACGCGTCCTTGTAGCCGACGTGAACGCGTTCCTTCTTCGCCGTGTCCCAGGCGAAGTCCTTGACCTGAACCGAGACGTCAAACATCTTGCGTGGACGGTCCAGATGCTTCGCGATCGCAATCGCGTCGTCGTGGTCCAGGACGCCGTCGTCGTACCACGCCATGATGGCCGCGTCCCCGGCCACCAGGTGAGGATCGCTGTGGGCGTTCTTCGTCTTGTCCGTATCCGTGGAGGCCAGGTACACCATCAGGCCGGCCATCCGGGAACCGCGGGTGATGTTCGGAATCATCTCAACATCAACCCATCGATCGCATCATCAATCCGCATGGCCACCGAACGGATATGCTTCAGCGCTTCACGGGCTTCGACGGGGAACTCCCCCGTCGCATTGGCCTGCCGGGCGAGCTGGTTGATGTTGTTCGACGAACGTGCCAAAAGGTTATGCAACTGCATCAACTCAGCAGCGATGGCCCGTCGCTCGGTCGGTGAATCCGTGCCGTCTGCCAGAGCGGATGAGACCAACAGGTTCGGGACAGTCACCTTCTCCCGCTCGGCCCTGGCCAGAAGCGCCGCTTCCTCTTCCGCCGTGACCCACACCTCGCGGCGCTTCTTCGTCCCCGACGGAGAGTTCGCACGCCGACGGCGCGACAGATTGGGACGCTGAGTGGTCTCTTCATCCGCCAATTCCAATCCCGCTCTCTCAACGGCCCAGCGCAGCGACCCCGAACCGGGACCACACTGACCAGTGTGCCGTACTCGACCACCGGGTGTCGAGCACGACAAGCCACTTACACCCGTGTAAGTGTATAGCTTGCTCCGTCGGCTTCTTTCAGCGGTATCCGTCAGCGTGCCTAGTGGCTCGGGAGCGGTGGAGGCGCTAGGCTGGGGCCACGTACGACGACTATCCAGGGGGATGACATGCGTCAGACAATCAATCAGGCACTCGACCTGCCCATCAACAGCGTCACCTACCAGCCAACCACCGGCACCGACCGCGGAACACTGATGATCACACTCCAAGCAGACCGGCAGGCCGGCAGCTGGGACCTCTGGAACGACGTCACCGCACGCCTCGACGGCGACCCCTACGCAGCCATGCTGATGATCGACAAGGCCGCCTCACGGCACCTCCAAGAACACGCCGCGACAACCGCGATGCTGGCCTACGACGCCAAAGAAATTCACCTCTACCTCCCGGTGCCGCTCACAGCCGACACCCGTGCAGGTACTGCTGAACTTGCACCCCATCAAACTCAGCTGCAGCCCGCCTTCCGGGATTCCATCCGGGGCGTACTGCCAGCAGAACATCACGCCCAGACAGACGCCCTGGCGGCGTACGCCGTCAGCCAAGTTCCCAGCCAGGACGACGTCACCGCAGCATTCCAGGCCACGACCATGGCCGACGCCGTGAGGGAATTCGACAACAACCAGGAACCACCAACCCTGCGGGCCGAACCCACCGCCGCGGCAACAACCAGGCTCCTACCAAACACGCACGACACCCTCCCCGGGGAAGCAGTGACCCCTGAAGCCGGGGACGACTCGCTCAACGTCGCTAAGGCCTACTACGTCGAACCAACATTCTCCGAGCCGGGACAGGTCGTGGCGGAATTCAACGTACCCACCAAACCCACCCCCAGCAAGCACCTGATCGAGGATGCAACACGCATCCTCGTGGACGCCGGAACAGACCACGTGGCCGGCACCATCGAGTCCCTGGCGACCGACTACCTACGGAACGCAACAGGAACCACAGCCCGCATCCACGACGACGGAACCATCCTCAGCATCCGGGCACAGCTCCCTGACGACAACAACACTTCCCGGGCGGACACCGCCGTCCTGAACGGTGCTCAATCCGAGGCGCTGCCCGGCATCGAACAAGCAGTCAGAAACGCTCTCCCCGCCCAGGTCCAGGAACACGCCACCGCCCTGGCGGTGACCATTGCCAAGGAACTCCCGGAACCGGCACAAGTCACCGATGCCTACAACCAACCAACCCTTGCCGAAGTACTGGACTACCACCAACGCCGATATGGCACTCCCCTGGTCCAGCCCCTCGCGACACCAACGCCGGCAGCGTTGCAGACCTACCAGCGCTCCTTCCCGGCCCACCCCTCGGCCGCACTGACCGGCACCACTGAAACAGCCAAAGCATCAACCACAAGCACCGGCCACGCCACGCACCAGCAGCTCGGCCACGAACGCTAAGCCACCCCCGTCAAGAAAGGCGCCGAACACACCATGACCATCAACATCGAACAGACCAAAGAACAAGCACGAGCCCTCCTGAACTCACGCATCAGCTCAGTCGAAGAACTCGTCAAGGCACGCCAAAGAGTCATCGACCTCAAAGAACAACTCGCCAACGCCGAACGCGACGACAAACGCGCCTACGTCAAAGCAACCAGGGACGGCTGGAGCGCCGAGGAACTCAAAAAACTCGGCCTCGAACCCGCGGCGGCGACCCGCCGCCGCAAAGCCAACAACAAGTCCTCAGACTCCCCCGCGGACGCACCGCAGCCCGCGTCCGAAAACCACCACCAGAACTAAACCCCTCGCCCACATGTGCACGGCAAAAGCTACAACCCTCCGGGCTTTTCCCGCACCCATGTGGATGACGGGACCCACCCGACCGGCTGCACACAACCCCCACGTCACCACCGAAATAGCCTCACCACACGTGGGCGGTGGTCATGCACAGCCTCCACCCCATCTGGTCACCAACCGGCTCCGTTTCCCATGGTCCAAGACTGGCGTTGCCGTCGCACCGTGGGAGCGGGGCTGGGTTTCTTTTCGGCCTTGACGACACCCAGGGTTGTCGCGGGGCAGGGCATATTCGGGCACGGAACCACCAGTGCGGGAAGGCTTCTCAAACGGCAGGGGGATTTCCGCTGGAGGTACTCGAAGATTCCTCCAGGACCCGCCACCCGCACACCCGCGACCACAGCTCGAAGACAGTCAGGGCCCGTACCTATTGGTACGGGCCCTGACTGCGTGTTCATCAATTCTTAGGGTTGATCCCCAAGGTCTCCGGTGAGGTGGGGAAACTTACCTTCCCAGAGCTTCCGACATCTCACCGGGAGCATCAGCTGGGGTCAGATCCTGCATAGAAGTTCGGCATTGAGAAGGTCCGCCTGGTCCTTCTGGGTTCCCTCGCGCAGCACCGCCTGGTACGCCTTAATGACACCTTCGGGCTGGCTCAGATCACACTCCGCCACTGGTCCCCAGTACACGTGACGCGGCAAAGTCATCTGCCCTTCCGCCGGCCCCTGAAGGTCACTGAACCGGTCAGGTATCTCATAGGGCACGACGTCCTGAATAAGGACTCGCTCCACCGGCCGAGGAACGCCGGGGGTGGGCTTGGGCCCGGTCCCCCCACACTGCCGTTTCTGCTCTCGTTCGGCGCCCAGGGCGGAGCTGCCCGGCTTCAACTCCCGGCCATTTCCTGCCCTCGTTGTACTTGCGCTGCAGCCGACGCAGTTCACGTCGCGCGGCTGCTTCAACGAAGTCCGTAATGGACGCATAGCCTTCCAGTTCCCCGACCGCCTGAACGGCCGCCCGGATCTGTTGCAGGTCCTCGTCCGTGAAGTAAGGACTCTTCTTCCCACTCGACTTCATGCCACCCACCCCGGATGAGAGGCGCAGGTACCAAGCACGGTTCCAAGGGACATTGTTGTTCACGTCTTTCTGATATTCGGTAGAGCAGTTGAGCTAACGGGTTGTCAGGAAAAAGCCCAGGGCTACGCCGAGGACAATGACGCCCGCAACGATGATCTCGAACGTCCGATCCCAGCGGTTCCTGCGGGCAAGGCGTTGTCCCCATCCACCGGAAGATGTATCGGCCAATTGCTCCCATGCCCGCCGGCGAATGTCTGGGTCATTGGCAGCCTTTGCCACCTCCGCATCGCTCCAGGAAGGCCCGTTCCAGCCCTTTTGTCCCTGCCCGGTCCCAGCTTCCCGAATGAGCATCCTGAACGCATCGTCACGAGCGCTGCCTGGTCGGGCAAAAAACGGTGACTCGTACCGGGCGTGTCGCTCCTGGACGTAGTCATAGAGGTCTCCCGAAGTCGGGCCCAAGAGTCCTCGTAGCCGGGTGTCCGGTCGCTTCTTCTTCGCCATCAAATGTCCTCTTCCGTCTGCGCTACCGTCCGAGACGGGCTGGTGCCGATTACTTTCCGCAGTCCTCACTGTGAGCCAAGCTCTTCACGCCTACACCGTGGACTGGAGTTGGTGACGTGGGGGCCACCATAACAGCAGCCCTCGACACCACCGGGTTTAGAACGGGGGTTCAGTATCCGGGCCGTTGCCCCAGGAGCCGGCGTTCGCGTGCGAGGCCGCAGCCCACGGGTCGTCCTGCTGGCTCTGCTGCCGGGTAGAGGGTTCGTTGCCGAAGCCTGCCCCGTTTCCTGCGCCCGGGTTGTTGCTGCGCTGGGTGCGGTTTACCTTGGCGTTCGCGTACCGCAGGGACGGGCCGATCTCGTCGACTTCAAGTTCAATGACGGTGCGCTTTTCGCCCTCTTTGGTCTCATACGAGCGGGACTTCAACCGTCCGGAGACGATAACTCGGGTGCCTTTGGTCAGGGACTCGGCGACGTTCTCTGCCGCTTCCCGCCAGACGCTTGCCCGGAGGAACAGTGTCTCGCCGTCCTTCCACTCGTTCGACTGGCGGTCGAAGGTTCTCGGTGTTGAGGCGATGGTGAAATTCGCTACTGCGGATCCCGACGGGGTGAAGCGCAGCTCGGGGTCGTTGGTGAGGTTTCCGATGACTGTGATGGTGGTTTCGCCGGCCATGATGGTTCCTTTTCCTCGTGTGCTGGTAGTGGTGTTCTCGGTGCGTGGTGCGGTTTCGTTCTGAGGTTCGGTCTTACCTGGTTGATCGTGCGTGGGGTCGGTGGGTTGGTGCTGGTCTGCGGTGTGTTCGTCCCAGAGACCGCCGGCCCCGAGTGGAGCCCGGTTCATCACCTCGAAGTACCGGTCATCGCCTCCCTGGTAGGGGACGGCGTAGAAGCCGTCATACAGGTCGATGACCTCGGGCTCTACCGGGTCGGGGATGATCGTGCCGCTGGTGTTGGCCTGCCGGAACAGGTCCACTTCCAACGGGATCCTGGGGCTGAGCTTGAACCCGTCGACGGGG
The DNA here is from genome assembly GCF_044749185.1 of Paenarthrobacter sp. NPDC089675. Taxonomy (NCBI): domain Bacteria; kingdom Bacillati; phylum Actinomycetota; class Actinomycetes; order Micrococcales; family Micrococcaceae; genus Paenarthrobacter; species Paenarthrobacter sp. NPDC089675. The sequence continues at coordinate 13,609 of NZ_JBIVHM010000012.1, forward strand.
TGCGGCGTGGTCATGGTCCTCACGCTGCCTTGTGGCTCATGGCTGCTTGGACGAGTTTGTCGCGGCGCAGTCCGGACCAGTGGTCCTGGTCGTCAGTGTTGTTCACCACGACGGGCGCCTGGGAGTAGCCCAGTTCGGTGCTGATGTATTCCAGGGCCGCCGGCACTTCGGTGATGTCAACGACGGTGTAGGTGATGCCCTTGGAGTCGAAGTACTCCTTGGTGCGGTCGCAGTTCGGGCACTGGGGCTTGGTGTAAACCGTGTAATCAGTGGTTGAAAAAGTCATTTTCAGTCCTGCGTTTCGTATCAGTTTTGGTGAGGTTCGCCTGTCTGACTTGCTACCTTAATTCTAGCGTTTATCCGATCGGATAACAACCGTTTTGCCGCTTATTCTAGGGATTTTTTCGATCTCTTTGGTATCAAACTGTGCACGTTTGAGGGGCGGGTTTGGTATTCCACGAAGCAGCCAGACGGTACTCCCCCGGCCTCTTTAAAAGCTGCCCTGGGCGGTGGCGATGGTGCCTGTGTGAGTTGGGTGGGTGTGCCCCATAGTGTGGTCCCGGCTGAAAAGACCTGTCCCGAATCGGTGGCTGGCCGGCGGCGGTTCTTGGCCCATGGGAAAGGTGCCCGGTTTTGCTGGTTAAACAAAGCAGGACCGGCGCGGGCCGGCCCTGCTTCGCTCTCCTCGGACAAAGGAAATCTGTGGTTCAGTCTAGCGGACCCTGTCTGCGCTGCCTGATTGGTTCTCGCTCGCTTTCCTGCGTCCTGAAAGCCAAAGGACCAGGCCGATCACCAGCGCGGTTCCTCCGACAATGAGGCCCCCGCCCAGGTTGCCGAGCACGATAAGGGTGGTCAGGGGCGTGGCGATGGCCAACGCGAAAGCAAGATCCATCTCCTTGGGAAACCCTCGCCGGCAAAGAGCGACGACCACGAGGTATGCCGCAGCAAACGCGGTGCTGACCAGCACTGTCGGCAGCAACGAATCAGTAGTGCCGGTGAAATCGAAAGTGTTGTTCATGGCCTGGATGAGGGGGTTGTTCATGGTGTTCCTCTCCTTGGATGTTATGCCCAGCCTTTCGCCTACCGGGGGCCCTGACAACGATGTCTTGAATGATCAGTGAAGGGGACGCACCGGCTGGTGCGGCGCTGTACTGGCTGTGCGGTTTCCCTGAGTGGCGGCTAATGGCGGTCCGCCGCTGGTGATCGGCTGCTGTGGTTCGCCCTGGGCGGCGGACCGCCCGCCGTTTGGGAGGTTCCCGGCCCTGTTCGTGGTGAGTGGCCCGGGGGCCTTGCCGGGCGGTGGGGGTTCCGCCCGGCAAGGGAACTCTTATGCCGCGTCTTCCTCGTCGGTTTCTTCTTCGGCGGGTTTGCCGCTGTCGATGATGATCCGCTCAACCTCGGACGGGGTGTATCCCCAGATGACGAGCTGGTTCAAATAGTCCATGTGGCTTTGGAACGGGTTCCGCCACGAGTCCTTGGCAATGGTCTTCTCATATCCGGCGCAGACCAGCGCGATCAGGGAGAACTCAGGCCGGGCCGTGGACTTGGCCACGTGATCCCGAAGCGGGTTCCACCCCCATGACTTCTCACCGTCGGTCTTAGCGCTGACCATTTCGGCGGCAACGTCTCCGTCGTAAGTCCGGGCGACGTCGGTATGGTGCGTGATCGCATGGATGGTGAAGTACTGCCAGCCCTTCGGTGCCTGCTTCTTCGCCAGCAGGGTTTTGACGAACTCCCGGCGCACGGTCGTGGCCGATTCCATGGCCTTGTTGTTGGCGATCAGGGTTTTCCGCTCGGCCTTCTGTTCCTCGGTCATCGGGCCCTTGGTGGCCGATGACGAGTGGTAGCTGTACCGCTCGGTGAATCCAAGTTCCTTCCACCCGACAATCACCGGGACAGTGGAGAACTGGCCCCGGTAGTCCTGAAGGATGTAGACGGCGTTCGCGTCGTCCTCGGCGGCGGGTTCCCCATCGGCCCGCTTCAGGGACGTGACAGCGGCGGTGTCGTTATCGTCGTAGCCGGGCCTTTCAACAATGGTTTTCCCGGTTGCTGCGACTTCTGCGGTGTACGCGGCCAGGGCGGCGACGCGTTCGCGTTCGTCCCGGAGTTGCTGGGCAACATGGAACAACTGGTCCGGTTCGTCCGCAATGACTGATTCCAGCTCTGCGGTCGCTTCCTCATCCCCTTCGAACTCGGCCATGATGAGGGCTTCCTCGATGGTGTGCCCCTTGCCCAGGGCGGCGGTCCCGGCATCGGATGCTTTGGCTTTCAACGCACCCTCAACGGCGGCCTTTTTCCGTCCGGTCTTCTTCGCGATCGCTGCTGCCGAGACGCCCAGAAGGGACAGCTGGTGGTAGGCGTCGGCTTCATCAGCGTCCGTCATCGCCGCGCGCTGGACGTTCTCCACTACCTGCGAGACGATCCGTTCGGCGTCCTGCGCGGAGGCGGTGATCATCACCGGAATCAGGGGGCACTGGGCTTCGACGGCCCCAAGGGTACGGCGTTGGCCCATGCGTACGTGCACGGTGCCGTCCTCGTTGCGGTGCGCGATGACCGGTTCGATGACGCCGTGTTCTTTGATGCTGGCGATGAATTCCGGGGTCAGGGCTGCGTCTTTGCGGACGTTGATGTCCACGATCAAGGTGGTGGGGTCGAGCATTTCCAGTGTGGGTGCTGCGTTCATGGTGTGTGTCCTTCTTGTCCGAGAAGTTGGGCGGGTGGGGCGCTCGTAGTGACCGGCCAGCTCCCCTGTCCCCCCGTTGTTTTTTGGCTGCTGGCGAAGCTTGCGGAGCTGTGGCCGACGGAGGCCTGTCTACCCTTGGGCAAGGGGCCGGAAATTCCCGGAGGAAATAAGCGACGCAGGAGCGCCGCAGGGCATTTCCTGCACCGCAGGCCCCGGAGCCTGCGGAGGGGCTAGACGGGGTGGAGCGGGCACGTACAATCCGAAGGACAGCAGCCAAAAAACGTCGTAGACACAACAGGTCCGGGCACGGCGGAGCTCTGCGACGACGGGACCGGGCCCAACAGCCGGCCACGGAGCGAAGCGCAGAGGCCGCCCAAAAGGGTGCGAGCCCTGGCGAGCATGCTTTCCCTGGTCCAGGCGGATCCGCTCAGGTCAGTCCCCGGCTGGGCTTGCCGCACGCACCAGGTGAGCACAGCTGGTCCCTTTGCGGGAACGGCGGTCCGCCGCCGGGAACCACCCACCCAGGCTGGCCACCCGCGGCGGACCGCCCGCCACAACCGGCGAACGGCCCACCTTTTGCTAGATAGCCCTGTCTGTCGCGTGTTTGTTGAACCGGCGGAAGTTCGTCGCGATCTCTTTGGCGATGTCGGCCATCAGCGTCCCGGGCGTAGTGGTCTTCTGCTCGTCATCGGAGAACTCCACCGGTTCGCCGTCCTCGTCGTACTGGTCCGGTCCGTAGTGGAGATCTGCTGTCGTGAACTCGGATTCCTGGGGTGCGTTCCAGCTGTACGATCCGGGTCCGATCAGGAACGTGTGGCTGCCTTCCTCCTGGAGGAAGAAGGTTGCGGTGCCTCCCCCGGTCTGTCCGACGTGAAGGTCCAGGCCTTCAGCTTTCATTGCGTCCACCAGTTCCCGGGCGGGAAACCATTCAATCTCGTCGGTGCTCTGTCGTGCGTTGCTGCTGCTATTCATGGTCTTCTCTCCTTGACGAATGGGGGCGGTGGCCGGGACGGGTGTCCCGGCCACCGGTTTCTCTAGCTGGCGAGTAGTTGGGCTACTTCGCTCGCGTCGGAAACCAGTGCTGCCGTGCCGTCCTGCAGGAGGATGTGGCAGCCTGCGGAATTCGCGCTGTGCACGCTTCCGGGTACTGCCGCGACGTGACGGGCGATGGTTTCTGCGTGGTGCGCTGTGTTCAGCGCGCCCGAGCGCCACCGGGCTTCAACGACACAGGTCACTCCGGCCAGGGCGGCAATGATGCGGTTCCGGTCCATGAAGCGTGCCCGCGTGGGCGCGGTTCCGAGGGGCTGTTCGGAGACGATCAGGCCGCTGGCTTTGATCGCGGCCGCGAGGTCCGAGTTGCCGGACGGGTAAACCCGGTCAAGACCACCAGCTGCGACGGCGATTGTCGCCGGTCCGGTCCCGGTAGTGCCAGCAAGGGCAGCGCGGTGGGCGTGGGCGTCGATGCCGTAGGCAAGACCGGAGATAACGCAGATCCCCCGCCGAGCCAGTCCTTGAGCGATTTCGGCGGTGACGGCGGCGCCGTAGCTGGTGGAATCACGGGAGCCGGTCAATGCCGCTGCGCGGTGCGGGGCAGGGATTCCCTGGGCGATGTTCCCGATGTACCAGAGCCCATAGGGCGGGTTGGGCAGGTCGTCCAGTCCTTCGGGCCAGTGTTCATCCCCCGGGATCAGGAAACCGCCGCCAAGATCCTCGATGGCCTTCAACTCGGCCTCAATGACGGGGGTGTCGAGTTCCCGCGGTGCCGGTGCCCAGCGATCCAGCCTTTCCGAGAGTTCTTCAGCGGTGACGTCCCAGAAGGGAAACAGAGGACGGGCGCGCAGTGCCATACGGTAGGCGGCGTGTGCCCCATGACAGGCTACAAGCTGACGGGCTACGTCATCACCCGGGGCGAACATGCGGGTCAGGGCTGCGCGGGCGATACGGTTTTCGTCGTTCATGGTGTTTGTCCTTCTTGTCCGAGAAGTTGGGTGGGTGGGGCGACCAATGGTGACCGGCCAGCTTCCCCTCTCCCCCCGTTGTTTTTTGGCTGCTGGCGAAGCTTGCGGAGCTGTGGCCGACGGAGGCCTGTCTACCCTTGGGCAAGGTGTGGGAAATTCCCGGAGGAAATAAGCGACGCAGGAGCGCCGCAGGGCATTTCCTGCACCGCAGGCCCCGGAGCTTGCGGAGGGGCTAGACGGGGTGGAGCGGGCACGTACAATCCGAAGGACAGCAGCCAAAAAACGTCGTAGACACATAAGGACCGGGCACGCCGGAGCTCTGCGACGACGGGACCGGGCCCAACAGCCGGCCACGGAGCGAAGCGCAGAGGCCGCCCGTCAACTGGTTGGAGCGCAGCGGAAACCAGGGCGAGCACTGCGAGCCTGCTTTCAGGGCTTGAGTAGGGTGGGTGCATGACTGATCCGGCACCGCGGCCCGGAACCAACCGGCCTCGCCGGGGTCCTGGTTGGCTGCGCTTCCTGGCGGTGTTGTTCACCGCGGCCGCCGCTGCTTCGCTGTTGTTGGTGGCCATTGATGTGATCGTTGGACGCCCTGCAGCAGGGGATCTGTTTATCAGCGGGTTGAACGCTCTGGCCGCTGTGGTGTTGTGGCGCGTGGGCTTAAAACGAGCAGGGGCATGACGAAGGGCCGGCCTTTTGGCCGGCCCTTCTGGTTTCCTCGGACAAAGGAAAATTGGTGGTGCAGCGTCGTTGCTGCGCGGGTTTAGAAGTCGTGGTGTTCCTGGGGGCGGGCGAAATCCACCGGACCCAGGGATTCGTTGGCGGTGAGTAGCTGCAGCTCAATGACGTCTTCGAGGAAGCTCGCCCCTGGTGTTGGTTTGTCGTCCTCGGTCAGGATGTATTCGGTTCCCATGCTGGATCTCCTGGTGCAGTGTTCTCGTTGGAATCACTGTAGCCGTGGATCCTTTGCGTTGGCTGGGCTGCCGCTGCGCCCGCGCCAGCGTTATGGCGGCCGGGGGAGCTCTAGCGGCGGAGGCCGCCCCGCGAGACTGAAGGCCGGGCAGGACCTTTGCTGATCCTGCCCGGCCCGACCGTTAGCTGCTGTGGCGCCTGTAGGCAGTGCCCGGGTTCTTAGCCACCTCTGCGAGGTGGACACTGCCAATCAGGTCATACAGCAGCTCTGCGAACCGGTAACCGGGTACGTCCTCGACGGCCAGTTTCAGGTATCGCGCGGCGTGCTTTCCGTATCCTTTGAGCCATTGCAGCCAACCCATGACCGTCAGCATGGGTGCGCGTTGGCCTTCCGGGACTGCCTTCATCAGTTCAAAGGCGACAGCTTCGGCATGGTCCACGCGCTTCCAGTCAGGACTGCCGTCGAACTTGCCCAAAATGATGTCAATGAAGACGCCGTTGTTCGTGGTGATGATGTCGGCCATGAGGAAGTCCCTGATGTAGGTGTCCTGAAACCATGCCGCCAGTTTCCGTGCGGTCTCGTGGTCCGGCATCCCGGAGGCGTCCAGCGCGGTTTCCCATTCGCGGCGTGCCTGATCGAGGGCTTCCTCCGTGCGGACCGGAACCTGCACCGGTTCAACCCATTTGCCCAGCAGGGGCGGGTTGTAGACGTCCACGCTGGGGACGCTTCCCCTGAAGGTCAAAGTGGCGTTGGCGTTGCTGTCCTTGATCTGATCCAGCGGGTTCCGCTCCGTGCTGCCGTAGGCTGCCCAGTGGGTGCTGGTGACGAGGTAGACCTTGCGGACGGGCATGCGCGCGGTGGCCAGTTCGTTGCCCAGGGCTGCGACGTGCGCGGCGAAGGGAAACCGCTCATCGGTGCCGGTTTCGTCGGTGTAGACAACGAGATAGCTGGCCGTTGCATTCTCATCCTGTGCCGCAAAGCTGGTCACGGTCTGGGCGAATCCTTCCGGGGCGGAGTCCATGGGTGCATCCACGCGCAGCGTGGCGCCAAGTGCTCCGCTGGTGGCCGTAAGCACGACAAAGGATTCCGTGGGGGTTCCCCCGAGCAGGTGCGGAATGTAGGCGAGCAGGTCGGCGGGTCCGGTGAGGGTGAGTTTTTCAGTCATGATGTGGTGCTCCTTCTTGTCCGAGAAGTTGGTGGGTGGGGCGGCCGGGGACGCCGGGTTCCCGGCCGCCGTTGGCAGTTAGGCCGCTGGTTGGATCAGTGGGGCGTCGAACAAGGTTTCGGCGCGGTGGATCAGGTAGTCCGGCACGTCGGTGTCGTGGTTCATACCTGCCCGGCCCAGGAACACGGCGTTCCCTGTCACCGGAAGGTCCAGCCCGGCGTCGTGGAGCAGTTGCACGGCCCGGACGTTCGAGGGGCCGGTGGTTTGCGTTTCCGCGTTCAGGTAGACCTGCCAGTCGCCGCAGGCGATGCTTTCGAGTTCGCCGCCGACGATGATCTGAAGGCTCGTGTGCCGGGCGTCGAGGCTGTGCACGGTGACGCCCTCGCTCAGACGTGCTGGGATGTACAGCGCAATCAGATGGGTAAGCATGGTGTTGCTCCTTCTTGTCCGAGAAGTTGGGTGGGTGGGGCGACCAATGGTGACCGGCCAGCTCCCCTGTCCCCCCGTTGTTTTTTGGCTGCTGGCGAAGCTTGCGGAGCTGTGGCCGACGGAGGCCTGTCTACCCTTGGGCAAGGGGCCGGAAATTCCCGGAGGAAATAAGCGACGCAGGAGCGCCGCAGGGCATTTCCTGCACCGCAGGCCCCGGAGCCTGCGGAGGGGCTAGACGGGGTGGAGCGGGCACGTACAATCCGAAGGACAGCAGCCAAAAAACGTCGTAGACACATAAGGACCGGGCACGCCGGAGCTCTGCGACGACGGGACCGGGCCCAACAGCCGGCCACGGAGCGAAGCGCAGAGGCCGCCCGTCAACTGGTTGGAGCGCAGCGGAAACCAGGGCGAGCACTGCGAGCCTGCTTCTCGTCAGGTTGGGTTGGTACGGTGGGTGTTGTCCCGCCTAGTTCCCCCAATCCCAGGCGGGACACTTGTTTCAGAAGCGGTCCCGATGGGAATACGCGACTTCCTAACCCGGCGCACCCTGCCGGCTGAGGTCGATCACCCAGCTGCGCTGATGCCGGCCCCACCCATAGGGCAGGAGCCGGCGGCAGCGTTGGAGCTGACCACGGAGCAGCTGGCAGACCTTGAGGCTGCCCGGGCTGAATTGCTGCAGCTCGCCGCCGAGATCGGGGTGAAGAGCCTGACCGCGTGCCCGCGCGACGGGAGCCGTTGGCAGGATGATCCTGCGACCATCAGGAGGATCACCGCTGTCCTGAAGGAAGCGCACCTGGAGGACCGGCCGGGGTGGGCCTGCCCGTGGCAGACCCACCCCCGATCCGGCCTAGCTGCCGTCTTCTTTGGAGACTTTCGCGTTGGCCCGGTACGCCATGATCGAGGCTCCCAGCGCGGTGAGCGAGAGAACGAAGTTCACGATGGTCAGTGGTTCCATGAGGTTTCCTTATCGGTGTGTAGGACTTAGTCTGAGAAGGAGCCGGTGGCCGCAACCATAGCGGTCACGACCACCGGGTTTCGTAGCTACACCTACTTCCTTGCTTTACGCTTACGCTTCCGAGTTCCAGCTCGGGAGCGTTTGCTCTTTAAGCGCGCGTTCTGCATGGAGAGCAGAGCGATGACAGCTGTCATCAAGCTCACGACCGAAGTCGCGAGCTTGATCGCTTCGTCGATGCTCATGTAGCCACCTCCTTCCTGCCCCGCCGTGCGAGGCCCCCCACGTCGCAGCCGGTCGAGGGCGGGCCGTCAACCCCGAAGAGTGACCGGGGAATCCCGCGAAATAAGGGAGCACAGCGACCGCGTGGGATTGCCCGGTTGCGTGGGTTGACGGGTCGGGCCCCCGGACGGCTACGATCAGTGGCCTTGTACGGAGAACAACCCAGCCACATGTAAGGCAAAGACAGGCTGTTACAGGCCGGAGCGCAGCGAAGGTCCACTGCCGGGCAGGACATCCGCTCGGTGCCGTTCACTGGGCGGCGGCAGCTGCTCGAAGAGCTGGCCCGGGAATGGACCGCGCCGCTGAACCTCTCCCCCACCACCACCGACATGGAGCTGGCCAAGACCTGGTTGAAGGATCTGCCCGCCACAGGGATGGAAGGGCTGGTGTTCAAGGGCGGATCACAGGCATACGACGGCTCGCGATCGTGGTTGAAGTTGAAGACAAAAGCACCTTTGATGCGGTCTGTGCTGCCGTCATCGGCCCGGTCACGCAACCGCAAGCGATCATCGCCGGCTTGCCGGTCGATGGGACGCTGCGGATCGTTGGCCGCTCCACGGTCCTTTCCACGCGGACAGGGCGTGAGTTGGGCAGGCAAACCGCTAACTCACCTTCCCGCGGTGGACCGGTTGTGCCCACGGGGGTCAGGTGGAGCCCTCCGCACAGCTCAAAGCTGTTCACATTGGTGTGCAACCCGTCCACGTCACACCCCGCCGGGGCACTAGAACTGTCGGTATTCCGACAAGGGAGCGGTGCACGGTGCGCTACTGAATCGATGAAGGGGTTCGGGTCCAAAGTAGGTTCGCCTGGGTTGGGGGGTCGGACCCCCGACCCCCCAACCCACTCGAGGGGGGTGAGGTCATCGGCGCCCCGAATCTTGCGAGTTTATGAAAGAAGTCTGGAGGCAGCGCCAAACCCGTTGAATTCACATTCTTTTGCTATTTCCCTAAAGCTCAGAATGGGTTTATCCTTGTGTTACCCCAACTCCTTGGGGCACGGATAACCCGCCACCCTATGGCGGGTTCTGGCTGAAAGGGGGTGGGTCTTATCTGTGATGTCGATCCGGAGCTAGCTAAAACGCAAGCAGCCGTGCGGCGCCTCAAGTTGCTTCGCTTGGCAATAGGCGTCTGCACGGCTGCTGCTGTTCTCGCTGCCGCAGTGAAAGACTTGATCGGTTAACCCATCAAACACGTGGTGGTCCAGTTCCCGCTGGGCCACCGCGCTGTCTTTCCCCAGATGATCCCGCTGCGTAGGTCGCTAACCTCAGGATCATAGGGTTTCGCGGTACTTATAGAGTATCGCAATCATGTGATCATGCAATCATGTTCTACAGAAAAAAAATAAACATGAATCTTCATTGGAAAATTTTCATGACTCTAATAATGTGGTCAGCTAGTTTTTCATGAACTTATGGACACTTTTTTATGGTTTAAGAAGTGGTGGGGTTTTCGAACTACGGGAAAGATGTAGTCAGAATCTTCATACAGCAGGAAAGTTGCAGCGCAGACGATTCGGAGCCTACGAGAGTTGCGCCCAAGCCCTTCCCCAACATTCGTAGCGTCGGTCTTATGAAGCTTCGGGTATTTGACACCTCTTACACCACCCCTACTCAGGACGGCACTGCGATCTGGAACCGGCCCGCCGGTAGGCAAGTTGAAGCCGCCGAGGCAGATGGGGCCTACTGCCGCCCTCGGAGGCTATTTTGTCGCCCCTTCAGAGTACTGTTATTCGAACATAGTTTCGAATAAAAGGTGTGTTGTGGGCGTGATAGTTGGCCCCCGTGTGATAGATGCGGGACTCTCTGCGGTGACGGTGTTGGTGGCACCGGTAGCGGTGGCCGCCGGCTATCCCTCGCCCGCCCAGGACTACTTTGACGGCCGCATCGACCTCAACGCCCATCTGGTCAAGGATGTGACCAGCACGTTCATTGTCCGGGTGACCGGGCAATCCATGGAGCGGGCCGGGATCAGCGACGGCGACGAGCTGGTGGTGAACCGGGCACTGGAACCGAAGGACGGTTCGGTGGTCGTGGCCGTCCTGGACGGCGAGCTGACGATCAAGCGGCTGCGGATCACACCTACGGGGGTGGTGCTGCGGGCCGACAATCCACTATTTCCGGATATTGAGGTTCCGGCGCTATCGGATCTGACGATCTGGGGCGTGGCCACGAGGTGCCTGCACCATGTCTAGGCCTGCGGTGATGCGCCGGATGCAGGAGATCGCGCATGTGGACGTGAACTGCTTTTACGCCTCGGCCGAGCGCGCCTTCAACCCTTCCTTGGAGGGCCGGCCGGTCATTGTGCTTTCCAACAATGACGGCTGCGCCGTTACCCGGTCCCCGGAAGCCAAGCAGCTGGGCATTGCCATGGGCGAGCCGTGGTTCAAGCTCCGGGCCCGGGCTAAGGAATGGGGCCTGGTGGCCCTGTCGAGCAACTACGAACTCTACGGCGACATCAGCGCCCGGGTGATGGAACTGCTGGGCCGCTACTCGGCCTGGTTGGAGGTCTACTCCATCGACGAGGCGTTCCTCGGTGTCAAGGGCGAACCGGACGAGCTACTGGCCCTGGGCCGGGAGATGAAGGCCGCGTGCAGGCGGAACGTCGGCGTGCCGGTCTGCGTCGGTATCGCGCCCACCAAGACGCTGGCGAAGCTGTGCAACAAGTGGGCGAAGAACAACCCCGCATTCGGTGGGGTGTGCCGGTGGGAATCAGTCCCGGTGGAGCAGCGCGAAGCGCTCATGGCCCGGTTGTCCGTGATCGAAATCTGGGGCGTGGCCACCCGGTTGACCAAGCGGCTGAACGCGATGGGGATCTTCACCATCGCCGACTTGGCCCGTGCGAACCCAGTCGCGATCAGGGACAAGTTCTCCATCGTCATGATGCGCACCGTCCTGGAACTGCAGGGTACCCCGTGTATCCCGATGGGAGAGGAACGGGTAGGCCGTGACCAGCTGATCTTCTCCCGCTCGTTCTCGACACCGATCACGACGACGGCGGGGTTGCGGCAGGTCATGAGCGTGTACGCGCAAATGGCCTCGGCCCGGCTGGCCAAACATGATCTGCAAGCGAAGGTGTTGATCGCGTTCGCGGCGACGTCGCACTTCAACCCGAACGAGAAGTCCTTCCCGTCGGTCTGTCTGGCATTGCCGATGCCGACCGCTGACCCGGTGATCCTGACCAAGGCAGCCCACGCCCTGCTGCCCCAGGTGTTCGAGGGCGTGAAGTACGTCAGGGCCGGGATCATGGTCACCGACCTGCGCCCGTCCGGGAACCAGAAACCCTTGGAGCTGTTCGAGAACCCGCACGAAGAACGCGGCATCGGGATCCTGCTCGAGGACGTGGCCAAACGGTACGGCCGCGGATCCATTGGCCTGGGCCATGCCGGGATCAAGGGCGGTCCGGATTGGTCCATGAAACGCGACATGCTCTCCCCCAGGTACACCACCCACTGGGACGAACTTCCCCTCGTCAAAGCCGCCTGACCGGCGCCATGTATGAAAGGAGAGTCCACCCATGACTCTTGCCCCCGAAAAACCACAAACCCGCGCAGACGTCGAGGCCCGGTTCAGCCCAGACGGGACGCCGTTGGCGATCCGGCACGACGGCCGGATCTGGATGGTCGATCCGGACGTGCACACAGCTCACTGGTTCACCAGGGACGCATGGTGGGAAACCCGGAACAGGGCCGCCGTCGGAACCGGCGACCTGGTCAGTGTCGAGCACTGGCAGGTCCAAGCCGTGCTGCCGTCCGCCGGTGCGGAGCTGCGCACGTTCACGCTGCGGCGGGAGCCTTTGGCTACGCAGTGGCAACTGGAATCAATCAACTAGTGCCAGCGAACCTGTACCGCTCCCCCATTCCGGACCAGCTCTGGGACCGGACCCGTGAGGAATTCGGCCTGCCCGGCTTGAAACAGGTCCGGGAACGCCTCTCCGCCGTGCACGAGGATCCCGAACCCCTCATGCAGCAGCTGGTCCGGGTGTTCATCGGAGAAGGAACCTTTTGCCCCGGCTACCAGTTCCAAGCCGACCTCGCCCTGAACCCCGTGGTGCGCGGCCTGTTCGAACGGGCGTTGGCGTGGAGGATCCCCCACAACTATTTCGCCCTGTGGATGATGGTCCCCTCCCCCGCCCTGAACGGGCGGCGTCCGGTGGACCTGCGGAACACCCACGAGCCGGCCCCACTGTGGGCGGCGTTGGGCCGGATCCGCGCTGAGATGGCGGCCTGAGATATGGGAGTGAAAGTGACCCTGACCGTAGAAGCCGGCAACGGCGAACGCAGTCACGTCGAGGCCGAAGGCCAGACGTACCCGGAAGCCAAAACCGCTGCCGAGGCGCAGATCCCGGAAGGATCCCACGCGATCGTCATCCGTACGTCCTGAACGCCTGGAAAGCGAAGGGGCCCTTACTATTTCTCTGTATTGTGGCGAACGTAAATGATTCTGATCGAAGGGACCCATCGTGGCGCAAGGTGACATCGAGACGTATTACGAGGACGGCACGTGGAAGAACAAGCGCGAGGGCGCTGATAGGGCCTTCACAACCGGCGGCACGAAGGCCGAAGCCACGGCCCAGGGCCGCGAGGCGGCCATGAAGGACAAAGTGGAGCACGTCATCAAGAACCAGGATGGCACCATCTCCGAGAAGAACAGCTACGGCAATGACCCCAGGAATGTCCCCGGATAGAGCTCCGGCTCAACCGGCACTCCCCCAGTGAAGAGAAGCCCTGCACAGCGTCAGCTGGCGCAGGGCTTCTCCTGTCAGGAATACCGGTGAAGCCAACGTGCGAGCTACTCGGCTGGTTTGATCAGTTCAGGCCCGTTGTTGCGGACGCTGTTCACGCGGGTGCTGACAATCCGGGGCATCAGCGTTGGTTCGGGCAGCGAGTCCAGCAGGTGTTGGACGTCTGCCTTGTCGGTCAGGTCCGGGTCCAGCCATTCCGCGTATCGGTCTTTCGGGATGATGACCGGGGACCGGTCATGGACATGGCCCAGGGCGTCCTGGGTGGTTGTGGTGAGTACGGTGCAGGACAGGAGCCACCGTTCCGGGTCGTCCTCGGGCAGTTCGGGGTCGGGCCAGAATTCGTAGAGGCCGGCGAACCCCAGCAGGGGTTCCTTCTCGGAGTACAGGTAGTTCGGGATCTTCTTCCCGTCCTCGGTCTTCTGCCATTCGTAGTACCCCTCGGCGGGGACGATGGCCCTGCGCTTGACCGCTGCGGACCGGAACGACGGCTTCTCCAGGATGGACTCGCTGCGCGCGTTGATGAGCTTGGAGCCGATCTTGGCGTCCTTGGCCCAGGACGGGATCAGGCCCCACCGGGCGATGAGCAGGCGCCGGTCAATGGTGCCTTCGTCCAGGCGTTCGGCCACGATCGGTACGTTCTGGGTGGGGCGACGTTCCAGCTCGGCCCTGGCGGGCTGCCCTCGACCTCCTTGGCCTCGAAGTGGCTCAAGAGATCGCTGGTTGCCTTGGACATCACATATCTGCCGCACATGTGCCTATTCTTCCCATAAAACGGGCACCAGAAACCCCTGAGGGTGCGGCCCCCTTTTTGGCGGCCAAGCGTCAGGTTCGCGGTGTCCCTTTGCGAGGTTCGTTCCATCCGGGAATTTTGGTGTCGAGTTCCCTGATCCGGTCGGGATGCCGGCCGTACCGGGCGTGCTTTCGGTAGGCAGATATCCACGCGGCCAAAGCCCGCTCAACCTCGTCCCCGGAGCCGGGATGCGGGAGACGTTTGGCCTTCTTCATCCAGCGGATGAGTTCGTCCCGGCGTTGCCGCCACAAGCGTTCGCTGTTGTAGCTATAACCGTCTTCCCACCCCGGAATCCTCTTGTCGAGGACCTCGGCCGCTTTTGTTTCGAGCCTTCCTTGGTCGTGGAGCAAACGCAGCCTCCTTAAAGCCCGGTACAACTCGGCCTCGTCACTGCCCGGGGCTCCAGCGACCGTGGGCAGAACGCCGTGGGCGCGGTGGTAGGCCACGATCAGCTTGGCTGCGGCGAATGGTCCGGAGGGAAGTGGGCTGGTTCCTGCTGGCACGCACCCAACGATACAGCCAGGCAGTCCCCCGCTCCGCTGAGCGCCTTCGGACCTGGACCGGCACAAAGCCCTCAACATTAGGGGGTCGGTGCGTGCAGAAGCCAGTGCATCGCCTCATCGCGTGATGCGAAGAAACGGGTCGGGCAAGGGAGGGTACGTCGTGAGACGGCAAAGTTCGCGATGACCCGATTGACCGGGTTCGCTCCGAGCAAGGCAATCCGCGAAGCAGCGCACTTGGTGCTGAAAACGGATTTGGCCCGGGTGATCGACCGGGTATTGGTGATGTCAATCAGCATCGGGTATTCGGCGCCGTCGGCGAGCTCATTGATTCTCTGTATTGCCGCGTGAACGTCCCCGGCGACCAAAGCAGTCCCTGGCTTCCACACCAGATGGAAGAATCCCCCGGCATCGAGCCCGACTGTGCCCTTGCCGCCATCAACAGTGACCGGTTCCATTCACGCCCCCCAAAGCATCGAGTGGGCCTAAGACTAGCTGCAAGGTATGGATTATGCAGCAGACCCTTGGCGCTGGGTGGCTTTGATTCTATTGGTCATAGGTGATGCGGGTTTGGTCGATTTTGCGGTGGAAGTGCATGCCGGCCTTTCCGCCGAGGATGGCCCCTACCAGGGGCACGATCAAAGCGATGGCCAGGCCGATGAGCCCGCCGGCGGTCAGCAGGTCCGTCGACCGGGATGTGCGGGGCGCCGCCGAGGCTTCCGAGGATGTTGAACTGGGCTCCGGCGACCGCGGCGAGGACAGCGACCAGGACCGCGATGATGATGCCCCAGAGCCAGAGCGCCAGGCCTTGTTTGGTCCCGTCGAAGCGCGCCATGCGCCCGGCGGCGTATCCTCCGCAGTAGTAGGCGATGTCTCATATCCCAAGGATTATGAGGCACGCCGCCCCATTCTTCACATGGAGTCATTCCCCGTAGAGGTCGGAGCCAACTCCAGGGGCAAGCCGAAAAGCACCCTTAGCCAGCAGGCGTGACGTGGCCTCTGAACCCATTCCCGATTAGACAGGACCCATATTAAGCAGGGAGCCGCCCCGGCCCCGTGAAAGCAGCGAATAATGAGGCCGCCAGTTAGCTTTCGCCTTCGGTGACGAAGGCCTCAATGCCCCTTACCTGATCTTCGGTGAGTCCTGGGCCTGGGTGGGGCTGCACGAGATGAACTGGGTGCTTATATCCCTCTGCCCAGGCCCTAGCGTCCGGGCCGAGAACATCATCAATCCACACCACACAGTCCCAGTCAGCTTCCTCGAGTGCCTCCATCCGGGACAGCCAACGCTTCAGGGAAGACAGCTTTGGTGTCGGCACATCCGCATCCGCCCGACGAAAAATCATCACAACCCGCAGCGCTTCAACGCCAAGGCCCAACTGGCCCTCCAACCCGGCGACGGCATCAGCCGGCCAGGTCGAGATCCACGCGATTCGGCCGATACGGGCCAACCTAAGAACCAATGCCTTCTTCTGATTGGAGAGTCGCAACGTTGGTTGTTCCCCACCGCGGCCCGGGTGCACGACAGGGTTAAGGACACCGTCGACGTCCAGCAGGATGACGGGCTTCACGACCGAATCCCTGCGGTAACCACAGACCCTTCTGACGTCGCCATTCGTGCAATCCCCTAACGTCTTGTAATGGGCTGATTCTACTGAGTGTGCGGACAACCTCCGGGCAAGGCATCCAACTACGAGGTTGGCCACCCTGCGGAGACCCGGGAGGCAAGGAGTCAGTGTGCACCACTCCGGTAGCGGCCGCTTCTTGGATGGGACGCCTCATCTTCTTGGGTTTCGAGACGGCGAACCTTGAGGTTACGAAATCTGCTTTTCCGGTGATTATCGGTGCGAGGCAAATGCTGCCTGGGGATCCAGCAGCGGTGGTACCCAAAGTTGTTGTTCGGCCAGATATTGGATCTCGGGCAGTCTTTGAAATGACCATTTGACACTACGAAGCATCTGTAGCTTTCGTGGGTCCAGCCCCAGCGCCGTGAGGTAGCCGGTTAGGTAACCATGGTCTTTCGTTGGGCCGCCAGCCTGGTTGGGGTCCGGCAGGCCCCTTTTGCATCGCAGGGCAATTTCGGCGGCGGCTTCAGGCCCAACGATTTCGGCGAGTTGGCGGCCGACGTCCACGATACCCGCGTCCACGGAAAGTGCTACGCCGATGACGCGTGCGGCATAGATTCGCATTTGTCTCTCGTCGATAAGACCCATTTCCTGTTCAAGCAGCACTGCCAGGCCTTCTTCGGTGGCAACGGTACTTCCTAGTGGAATGCTAAGTAGAGGTTCCGGTTGGGCGCGTGCGTTTTCCCACCTCAGAACGTGGCCGCCGATTTCGTGAATGACAAGTCTACGTAGGTCGGCTGATTCGAGCATCAGGTCCTTGCGGACGCGTATTTTGTTGAAGCGGCCCGCCACGGAGGCGCGGGCTCCCATATTTTCTGACACCTCGATAGTCCAGTGTGAAAGGGAGTAATAGTCCAAGGCTTCCTGCATGGCACTGACAAGATCTTCGGCCAAGGAAGTCGCCGCTTGCTGGGGTGGTTCGAGTGGTTTGGCAAGTATGCGCCAGGCTGCGTCCATCGTCTCATCCGACGGCAGGCCATCCTGGCCCTGCGCCCACGCCGTGACTCGTGACGGGGTGCGTGAGGCGATAGCAGTGCTCTGTTCCCAGGTGGATGTTGCATCCGCGATAACGATCTCGCGTAGATACGCGTCATCAAGATCTCTTGCCAGCTTGAGGACGCGCTCGAAACGAGGCTGGATCTCGTCGACCGGCACGGGCGGAAACTCGAACGCTTCGGGATATGCAGGGCCCTTGGGGTCAGCGATGAGTTCGCGGAGTCGACGCAGGTGGTGGCCGACAGCTAACGGAGTGGCTAATTTTGTTGTCGGCGCCGATCTTGCGAGGTCAGTAAGTGCCGTCACGAGTTCCGCATGCCGTACCCCCATCACCTTACGACCCCTTCAGGAAGTCCGTAGGCGACCAGATATGACCAAAGCTCGATGCGAGGGAGGCGATCGGCGGGATCGACAGCGATCCAGGCCCGTTGTGCCAGCCTCAGCGCTGCTGCAGGTTCCACGCCGCCTGCAATATATGCGTAGAAATGAGCCATGATCTGGCTGGTCGCCTCGTCGTAGACCTCAGTGAGGGTGCCGATGACGTGCGAAGCTCCCCGTAGTTGGAACGCCAATGGGAATCCGCCCATTTCACCCATGTAATCTGCGTGGATGCCGGTGTAGCAGGAGGGCCCGACGACGAGCCTTGGCATGGACCACTGCAGGACGTGGGCGGTGGTGAGGTGTTCCCCACTGGGCAGTACTTTGGCTTGGGACCAGCCGTCGTTGCCAGCGATGCCGTGCAGGGCGAGGACAAGCAAGCCCTCATTACCGCGCCTGTCCAGTGCATTTAGGGACTGCCGCAGGTCCTCAAGACTGTTCGCCTCGCGTACGTGCGGGACATGGCAACGCAATGCCTCCAATTCACTCTTGGCATGGCTGAATCTATCGGTATCAAAGGATGCCAGATGCAGAGCAGGGTCCTCTCCTGGTTGATCCGTTCCCAGGGACAGAGCCGTTTGAAGTGACTGGATCAGCGTTATCGAGGCAACATCAAGCAGGAGGCATTTGTCGTCGACCTCGAGTGCGGCGAATGGAACGTCCAGCAGCCCGGTCGGCACAATGGTCAAAGCAAGCGGGTAGTCCGAATCGGACTGCCTGAGCAGGGACAGCAGCGAGGCAGGGAGCAGGACATCGCGCGCGTGCCGGAGTTGAGCGTCCAGCACATCGGGGTTCCGCGCAGCATTAGGCGAGAGAGCGCCAAGATAAGCAGGAGCATCCGTTATGTCCAACGTCTCGCTGACTCGCCCATCCGGTGCACGCCAGACCAGCCGCCGCATCAGTCTGTTGCCGGCCATGAGCCATAGTGACAGAACCGCGGCAGAAGGGGCCGCAGTCCGGTCGAGTACCTTCTGTGCCGAGGCTGACAGGACGGCCTCAGGGTCGAAAAGCGCGCGTGCGACCGGCCCGACAACGGTACCGACGACATCAAGGGTTTCATCCAGCTGCGTTGCAACTGAGCGGGCCTGGTCCTTGGACTCGCGAGGAATCTGCGGCGGAACTTCGTCTGGATCCGCCGCTGCTGAGACAGCGCGCAGGGTCGCAGTGAGTTGACGGGCCAGCCGGGCCAGTTCCGGCGCCTCCGACATGGAACGCAGGACGACTCCTACCGTGTCCCTACGGGCGACCTCTGCCACTATGTCGGCTGCCTTTGAATCCTGCAACTCCACAGCCAATACAGCGGTGTCCACGAGCCAGCCGGCATAGGTGTTCCAGACAGCGCGTTTCTGTTCGGCGGTGCTGGCGGTTGAGACGCGTCGCGCAATCCCGGGAAGAGTCTGAATGCGGACTCGAAGTTCTTGAGCTCGGTCGCCAATTTCAGCGCGCATCGCCAAACGCTGGAGCGCTTCTGCCTTGGTCTGGAGTGCCCCTACGTACGCTGGGGCATCCAATAACACCACAGCGGGTCCGGGCCCCTCAAGGGAAAGGCCTGCAACAGCTTCGTCCGAATATTGAACTGCTGTTTGCCACAGCGTCACTCGTCTGGAATCTGCTGCGTCGCCGGCCCGCAGATGCCAAAGGGCCAGGCCAGCGGCCAAGTGGGCCGCGTCGATGTTACTTGCTTCCTTATGAAGCTCTTCCAGCCGCTCCAGGATCGCAGGGTCTCCCGCTGCTCCAAATTCCGCGGCCTTTATAGCGGCCCGACGACGACCGACAGGTCGCCGCCAGGCTCGGCTGCTTTCGAGCATCCGCCGGCCGATTTCATCTGCAGGGCCGCCTTTGCCTTGGATGGCCGCCAGCTCCAAGGCCCGGAATTCAACGGCGACCTTGCCGTTCATGGCTATGTCCCGCCACGCCCAAAGAGCGCAGTCCAGCCACCCTTCAGCTTCCTTTGAAGCTACCGGATCATCGCTAACCAGGCCGGAGTCGATTAGATTGCGTCCCAGTTCAAACGCAATGTTGCCGATGGCGCGAAGTGACCTGCCACGGTCCAGCGCGTAGAGCCGATCCACGGCATCCATTACGGACTGGGGTTCGGCCTTCACCCCGTCTTCATTCTCAGCTCCTAGGGCTACAACCAATCGGGCGAGCAGGTGCTGCCGTTCGGCGGCCCAGTCGTCGAGGAACCGGGCCTGGGCCGCTTGACTGCGGTGCATGACGCTCGTGGATTCAAAAGTGGGATACTTGGTGCAGTGCTGCGACTGCTTGTCCAGCACAGCGATCGAAGTCCTGACATCCCCAATGTGCCTTGCCAGCAGGGCGCGTTGCCCGAGGGCGTCGGCCAAGGTGCCCGGGCGCTGGGTCGATAGTGCCTCGGCGGCGTGGACCTGCTTTTCACGCTCGGCGATGGCCCGTGGGATGGCGCTCAGGAAGCGGGCGGCGATGGCGCTCCGAGCGTGAGCGGAAACCTTGAAGGCACGCAGCTGCAGGCTTGGGTCCGAGAGCCAGCTGGCTTCAGGTAGAAGTGCTGGGAGGACAAATTCCTCCTTCGATGAAAGTCCCTGGCTTGCTATTTCCGCCATCCGCTCTGCAGTTTCCAGGGATTCTTGAAGGAGGAAAACGTCGCGCTGCCAGGTGCTGAGCCTCTGCAGGGCGAAGCATTCGATGACCGGATCCGTGCCGAGGGCAAGTCTGGCAGCTTCTTCAGCACTCCGTGTGGCCTGAAACAGCTCGGAGTCGTCGTCCCCTTGACGTTGGGGCCTGCACGTTTTCGCGATGAGGCCAAGACTGCGCCACGCGTCGGCAGTATCATCCCGGGCAGCTGCGTCGCTTAACTCGATCAGTTTCGTTCCAGCCGCCCGCAGCACGGATTTAGGAGGCTGCCCTTCGGGGAGATAGGTCGGTTGTGGATCGTCAGGGGAGAGGAGTAGGACGCTGTCCGCCAGGATCAGTTCGGCCAGCATCTCGGCGGCCCGCCGCTGGTTTCCCAAAGACACGGCGATGTCAAACCACCTCAACCATGTCATGGACTTACTTTGTTCTTCCATGAACCACCACCTCTACCTGGGACTGGTTGACTGAGGGTTTGGGAACTCCGGTGACGCTTCCCTGGAGTTCGACGATTTGTCCTGGTTCGTCTTCCCATGTCAGGGGGACCTGGTAGGTCGCATCCCCTAGAGTGATCGTCGCAGTAACGGAGGCGACGGAAGGGCTAATGAACGGCTGCACCATGGAAACCTGGATTGTCCCTTCACCACTCCCGGTCCACCGGAGGCGAAGAGCGGGCCACCGGTCGATATGACGTCGTGGCGTTCCACGCAGTGCGATGAAAGTCTCAGGGTCGCTCATCTCATGAGTCCACTGAAGCTCATCGCTGGAGTGCCGGTCCCGCTCATCCTTTTCGCCACGGACCAGCGCCAAGCGTAGGTCTGCAGTGGCTGCATCCGTTGCTGCCGGCGAGGGCGGTTCCGCGCTCAGAATCGGGATATCGGCGATGAAGTTGGCACGCGCCAAGACCGACAGGGCTTCTGCGACTACTCCTATGTTCAGCAGGCGGGTATGGAGCCTCTCCACGGTGAGTAGTGCTTCCGAGGCGGGGCTTGGCAGAGGCCTATTCAGGTCAACACTGTTGAACCTTGCCAATTTTTCAATCTGTTCGCGGACCTGACCGAGGCTTACGTCTGAATCGCCAACCTCATTCTCGAGTGCGACAAGCCAGCCTCTGACGACTGCTGTTAATGCCGCTGCTCGGGAAGTCGTCAGACTCTGCTGATTCGCTAAGGTCTCCTGAACATAAGGCATCCGGATGAGACGGTGTGTGTATTCCCATGCCTGCTTGGCCCAGTTTTTCTGGGTTTCGGGCGGGTGCTGGCCTGCTGTCAGGAGTGCGTCGATGACCTGCACGGCGACCTGCAGAGAAAGTCGCAACGGCCGCTCTGTTTTCCGGGCACGGGCGAGGCCTTCCCGCGCGGGGATGACCACGGACTCCATGAGAACCAGTGCGCGCTCCTTGGCCTGAATATCGTCGAGATCGCACAGGAATCGAGCATAGTTGTGCACATGGGGTGAGAGGGCAGCCAACAGGGTCGAGGTCTGTCCATGCCGGGCGTTCTCCAGCTCGCGGTCCAGGTCGACCCCGACCGTGCTGAAGACCGAGTCCCAAAGCCATCTCAGATCGTTCTGGATTTCTGTGGCCAGCTCGTGCTGGCCACTGGCTTCCGCGTCCGCCATGGAAAGCCGGATCGCTGCCGAGGAGGCTACGAGGACCTCCGCATAGAACGCGCCGGACACCATGCCAGCGTGCTGAAGCTCGGACAGGCGTGCCGCTGTCCTGTTTACTTCCAATCCTGCCTCGATCGAGGCCTTGGGATCGTCCTGCCGCAAATCGCGCTGTTGAGCAAGCGCATGGCGGTTGGCTGCGAAGTAGGTCAGGGGATGCGCCGGGCCCAGGACGGCTGCGGACAGAGCGGTTGCTTTGGCCATCTGCTCCGTGACGTGTCGTCGGAAATCTTCATCCTCAATCTTGGGGTCGTCCCGGAGGATTCTGTAGGTCTGCACGAGAGACCAGATAAGAGCCTGTCGGCTCTTCTGCGGCATCCAGGCAATTTCATCTTTATCCGGTGCCACGGGGCAAAGCGTGCTCCAGTGGTCACTCTCATATGATTCGGGTTGCTCGGTCGTCTCGAGGAAGGATCGGATGGAATCCACGGTTGAGAGCAGCACTTCAGCTTCGCGCCGACCGGGGGCTGTTTCGGTAACCCACACAACCCCGCGATCCGGGCTTTCCAGTAGATGCCTGACCCAGCGCGAGACTAGCTCATCGCGCATGTAGGGATCCCTCTCATCGCCCAAACAAGCCTTGAGCGTGCGGTCGAGGACGTTGAGTTCCCGTGGTTCAAGATCTGGATCCTGCCCGCTGCTCTGGCCGTCCGTGGAGCCGAATTCGCTTCTGGCGATCGGCTCGACGATACTGGCAGGCGCCCAAGGGAGGGAGAGGGCACGCTGGATGGCTCTGGCCTGCGCTGAGGCGGCAAAAAGGCAGGGTTGGCTCCGGTATGCCTCCAGGACCAAGGATGCCCACAACGTGATCTTCACACGGAACTGCAGCTCTGGTTGCCGACTCAGGATCGTGCCAATGACATCGTGAAATACCGGTAGCAGGCTAGCGAAGGCTTCATTGGCTCCTGCCAGTACGAGAGCTGCTTTACGGTCCGGGCCGAAACGACCGGTGGTCGCCGGCGCAATTTCATGGATACCTTCGGTCACAGGAACCGCGTCACGCAAGGCAGGTTCCCCGCCCCCCGTTCCCCGGATCAATGCATGACCGGCAATCCAGAAGGTATTTTTCGGAAGCAAGGGCGAGTCGCCCAACGCGATTTTCCCGCCCTTATGAGCAGCGAGCCACTCACCATGGACCCGCTCATGCCACTCGCGGGATGGAAGCAGCCCACCTCGGGCGATTTCAGCGGACGTGAGGCTGTTGTACTCCGCGAGCCACGTCTGACCGGCCGGCGCCTCACCCAAATCAACGCCAAAGAACGCAGAGACCCGATGCGCAAGCCTCGCCCAGGTCTCACTTCGCCGGGGGGCGATACCGGATTCGTCAACAGGCAGAATGCGCACGCTAGAGCTCTCTTTCATCAGTTACCCAATAGACCATACGGTAACTGCGCATAATAAACAATAGCCCGATAGTTTTTTCTGTTACCTAGCATCCATATCAGTAAAACTATTGACTCCCATATGGTGTATCGATCATGCTTCAAAACATGAAGCTCGCAACTCAGCCCAAGAAACGCCAGCGAAACGGTGCCGGTACGATCCGCCGTCATGAGATCAAGTCCGTTTGCCCGTTCACGGGCAAACGTCGGTTCAAGGACGCACACCAAGCGCATGACGCCCTGATTAGCGCCCGCCGGGCCCGCCAGCACGCCGAGTCGCTGGGCATTCCGACCATGCGCCGCGAAGTACGCATGTATGAGTGCGGCTGCGGTGGTCATCACCTCACCAGTCAGCCGGTTGCCGTCACCGAGGCGGTGGCTGCCTGATGTTTGGAAAATTCACCAATCTCAAGACGTCCGCTGGCGCCGACCGCCGGGCCGGCACGGCGACGAAGATCGCCAAGACCACCCACGCCCGCGACCTGGAGCGGCAGGTTCCCGCGGTCAGCGGGGCCGACACCGGCGCCTCTGACGTGTCCCTGTGGATCCGTTCGGATCGGACAGCAGCGGTACGCAGTGCCAAACCGGCAGCGAAGGCCAGCCGCGCGTTGGACCGTGCTGAGCGACACGACCAGAACCACCAGCACTTCCAGGAGCGCCGATGCCAAGAACTTGACTCCCCGCGGGCCCAGGAGCGCATGGAGGCGGTCAACCCCTTCCTCAAGGGGCATGCAAAGATCGCCCATCTACAGTCGTGGGCTTCAACCGCCCTGGTTGTCGTTCTGGCGGCCGCGATGCTCGTCAATGACCCGGCCACCGTTTATACCAGCGTCCGCACCGCCTCCGACGTCCCCGATAGCGTAGGCATCTTTGACGTTTCCAACCCCAGCGTCGCCGCCGCCCTCGGCGCTGCGCTGGGTATCTCCGCCGTGCTCCTGAGTGCCGCCTTGGGCGCCGGCAAAGCGGCGGCCACGCTCCTGTTCCGTGGCAGACTGCTCCTGCAAAAGGACAAGGACAACCAGCAGTCAGACGGGCCACGCGTCCAACCCCGGCCCGGGTTTCCGGAAGCCGAAGCAAGCCATCGGCAAATAGGACGCAAAGAAGCGTGGACCGCCCTGATCATCTGGTCAGTTGTTCTGATTGCAGGTGCCACGTTTCTGCATTCATTCGCCGAGGCGCGCTTCATCACGGACTCGTACACAGCCAAATCGAACGCCGCGGTGGTGGTCCTCGTGACTAGCCTCCCCTTCGCTGTGGCCTTGTTCGAAACGGTTGCCGCCGCACCTCAGTTCGAGCACCTGCGGAAGGCCGCCCGCTGGGCATTATTGTTCCGCATCTCTGAATGGCGTGACGTGACCCGTGACCAGCGTTTCCTGCGCCGTGGGGCCGCCCTGCGCCGGGCAGCCAACGCCGCTGTTATCAGAATGATCGACGTCATCAGGGACGTCGGAATGAGGAGCCTCGCCGAAGCCACAGAGGCCTCCCTCATCACCGGCAAGGTCAGTGTGGCGGACATCGCCGAGCAGTACCGGAAACTGTCGAAGCCAGCTACCGGCCAGGGTGCCGACCGGCTTATCACGATGGACTATTCCGGCAGCCCCTCCAACCCCTACCTTCCAGGACTCCCGGCAGCATCCAACCACGTCGCACATGTCCTCGACCGCCACCGCAAGCTCGACGCCAAGGCAGTCCCGGAACATTCACACATGGCCGCTGTATGGCACGACTTCCGTGCCGCGCCGACGACATACTGCGCCGTAGATACGTCAGACGCTGCCACTGGCCCGGCAAGTCTGAACGGCCACGAGAGCGCCCGTGAACGGATCCACAGCGTGCCGGACTCCCCGGAACAAACCACCCCCGAAGAACCCGCAGCCTAACCAAGGAATGATGCAAATGAAGAAGCTCGTCACCACCGTATTCGTCGTCCTGATGCTGGCGTTCACCACCGCATGCACCGGTACGACTGCCACGGCCCCGGTCCCGGTAGGCGCAAACACGTCCGCAGACGCGAGGCACATTCTCTCCGAAGACGACCTTGCCGCCTGCCGGGACGTGCTTGAACGCAACGTCCCGGGCGCGGCCGACCAGGTCATCATCGTCAACGACAAGACCGGCTCCGTGGCCGATATGCCGAGCCCCGACGGCCTCGCCGCCGACCTTCACCGCGCCAGCATGAACGACGGTTCCCTCACCGTCATCGCCGTTGAGGGTGCCGGAACGGCTCCACGCATCGTGGCGAAAAACGCCGCCCTCAGCACGCCCGGCCCGCGGGACAGGCCGTCAGTGCGCCGAACTGCCGACAGCATGCCAGCGTGCGTTCAGGGGATCTTCCTGAACGGGACCCTGCCCACAGCTCCGGGAACAGACCTGCACCGCGCGATGTCCCTGGCCGCGGAACTCGCCGGACCCGGCACGACGATCTGGCTGCTCAGTGACATGCTTGCCAATTCCGGTCCTCTCGCACTCAACGCCGGCCTCCTGTCCATGGACCCCACGGAAGCGGCAGCCAAGGCTTCATCCACAGCTCCTCTGGACCTTAAGGGAGCAGCGCTGAAGGTCGCTGGAGTCGGGAACTCCACCACCAGCTTGCTGTCCCCCCAGCGCACGTGGCTGCGCGACTTCAGTCGCGGCCTGTGCACCCAGTGGCGGGCATCCGGCTGCGATGACATAAACCTGGACCCGGTCAATCCCGAACGCGCTGACAAGAATCTCCCTGAAGACACCCTCCCGCCCTTCCCGAAGATCACGACTACATCCACTGCCGGCTCCTGCACTTTCGAAGTTCCCGCTGAACTCGCCTTCGCTAAGGATTCGCCGGTCTTGAGCGACGGTGCCAAAGAAGCGCTGGCACGCCCACTGGAAATGCTCCTGCGAAACCCTGCCGCCACCGCAAAAATAGTCGGGCACACCGCAACGGTCCTGTCGTCTCCTGACCACGGCGTTGGGTTCTCCGAACGCCGGGCATCCGCCACCATGACCTACCTCACCGATTCCGGCGTCCCCGCAAGCCGCATAACCAGTAGAGGCGTCGGGGACACGGAACCCAAAGTGGAGGACATTGATCCAACCACGGGACAACAGATCGACGAGATGGCCGCCATCGAACGACGAGTCAACATCCTGATTGAGGGGGTCCCGTGCTCTCACTGAGCCCAATCAAACTCAACACCAGCCGGGCTGGTAACTTACGTGACCTGCGCCCTCTCCCAGGCCGCCGCAACGCGTTGCTTCGGTGGCTTCTGCCGCTGACCCTCCTGGCGCTGGTTCTGCTCTGGACCGCCCCGCAGATCTTCGGGAGCATCCCAAAGACACTGACAGAATCCCGACTGACCGGCCCGCGCAGTCCGGCCCCCGTGGGCATCGTGCTGCTTCTGGATGAATCCGGTTCCTTCAGCGGCTACGGCCCTATTCGGGAGAAAGCCCTCGAAGAGCTTTCCCAGTGGGCCCCAAAAAACCTGCGGAAGGATGACACCGTCACCGTTATCTCCTTCGCTGGTGATGCCGACACCAAAATGTCAATGACCACCGTGGAGGAGCTTGCCCTGCAAGGTCCCCTCTACCGGCAGGTAACGCTTCAAACAGGAGGTACCAGCATCCAGCCTGCGCTGCAGAAGGCCCTCGCGGAAACGTCTGGGTCCAAGCCGACCAGCGTTATCGCCGTAACCGACACCGAGGTCGACGACGCCGACCCTTCCGCGGCCATGGAACTCATGCGGAAACTGAATGTCACGACGATGACAACGCTCGTGCCCTCGGACGGTACCGTCCAAGACACTTGGGAAAGCGCTTTCGGCTGGAGTCTCATCCTGAAGGCCGACGCCGGCTCACCCGGCCAGACGGCCCTTGCCATCGGCAAGGCCCTATCCCATGCCACCGGACAAAAATTGGAGGCTCAGAACAGATGAGTACTAAGTCAACGCTTTTGATCGGGTTGACAGTGATCGCCCTGGCAATTGGAGCTAACCAGGCACTGGAACCCACAACTCCGGACGACGTCCGCCGGCAGCAGCAGGAGCAAGGCATCCAGGACCTCAGTGACGCCAAAGAGCGAAAAGACGACCAAATGCGCGATGACGCGACTAGCCATGTCGACGCCGAGAACTCCAGGCGGAATAGTCCGTCAGAAACCAGGTCCAAGATCAAACTTCGGTGGGTACCCTGATGTGGGCGAGGCAACCAGAGGAGGACGACTGGGTCACGGCCTCTGACGAAATCCCAGTTACGCTGACCGACCATCTAGCTGGAGGCGGCATCGCGAAGGGGTCGCGGGGCGTTGTCACGGGGCGCTCAGGCAAACATGTTGATGTTGAGTTCGAAACCGGCTACGGCACTACGTCTGTCACTGTTCCCGTAAGCCGCGTAAGACTTACCCACAGAGGCGCAGGACATTACCGATTCCGTCGACGAGTGCGCTTGATGACCACCATCCGCGTGGCCCTCCTCGTTTTCCTTCTGTACCCCACCGCTGAATTCACCATCCAGTACCTGTTGGAGCACGGGTCCTTGGAGGGCGTCGTCCCTGCATTCACGCTCGCCACCGTCGAAGGCATCGGCGAATGGCTGATGACGGCCATCAACAACCCGGTACAGACCATCATTTACAGCGTTTTCCTGGCGGTGCTGAGCAGAATCGCGTTCCAAAAGTAGGAAATGGGCGTGCTCAGCAGCTGGTTTCCCTCTTCATAACCGCCGTCCGCGCGGTGGTAAGCCGGACACACCGGCGTTAGCGATGCTCATCGAAGCAAACCCACAAGGGCACGCGATAACATCTTCGGCGTTGGCGATTCTCCACTATGTGCTACCGGCAATTCGATTCCCAACTCAAGAACTTGCCACCGCGTTCGCGCTTCTCGGATGCTTGGGACGGTGTCGTCCGCCCACCGAAAATTCAATGACCCGTTCTCACCGAGGAACCATTCAGTCGGCCCCCTACCACTTACAGGATCGAACGGCAGGGTTAGAGGCCACCCTGCGAGCCCTTCCCCGTCGTGGCAGTCAGAGCGTATGGGGGAACCCTCTGGCATAGAGCGAGCGACTTGCCGTGCCATCCAAAACAGTTCCCGGGCAGTCTCGGCATGAGACCAACAGTCAAGGTACTTATCGTCTTCATCGAAGCAAAGGTGACCGCCGCCATCCTGGCAACCGCAGCCGCTCGAACAGCAAAACTCTGCTCCCCTGCACCAGCAGTTCTCGCATTCCATGTGGCTAAAGTATCTGCTGTACTTCAAGCCGACAATGATCTCCTCGGCCGGCAACCCGTCCGAGTCGGCCATCTAAGAGCCTAGCCCAGCAAATGGCCGGTAAAAGTTCGACTAGCCCAACCGCGCCGCTGCCGAACAGCCGTCCCCAACGATGCAGCGAAAACCTGGCCAGCGCACCGCAGATCTTCCTGCTCCTCTTCATGGGCGAGGAGCTTGGCTATGCCAATCGACCGTGAAGCTCCGAGATTATTGTTTTCTCCCTTGGGGTCAGGGGCCCGTCCACTGCGGCTACCCGGTTGGCCGCGTCGAGGATGTCATCCATCTCCCCTGACTCAGTTTCCAGACATCGCCACACTTCGTCAGGATCAATATCGATGAGGCACGCGAGGCGTTCATCGACCACCTCGTGTCGATCCCGGACTAGCTTCACCAAATGACGCATCAACAGCGCCTCATCGTCAGATATCTTGTTGTCGGCCCTGATTACGAGCCAAGCTACCCACAACATCAGGCGCGGGTGCTGACTCCTCTCGCTCAATGTCGTGGCAACTTCAATCACCCGCGCCTCATTTCTGAAAATAGATTGAGCGTGCTGGCCAGCAATTAGTGTCGTGTAATGGTTAAGCCCCACCGCAAGCGGTACTCCGACTCCCGGAATTCCGATCTTTATGACGTTCCGCTGTAGGAGGTACTTTCCAACAAAAGGCAGCCCTTTCGCCGCGTTCAGGACCGCTCCGGAATAGAAACGCTTGATCACCGGCCTCATCAGAGCCGGAACCACCTTAGCGGCACCCTCACGCACCACTTCCCCACCCTTGATAGTGAAGGCCACACGGATGAGCTTCCACATGTCCGCGGGGTCAGATAAATCGAGTGGAACCCTATAAAGTACCGCGATGTCGTAAGCCAAGCGGATTTGGAGCCGCGAGATGTAAGCGACATCGACAATGAAGGTCGCTAAAGCGGCCGGGACGGTCGCCGTGGCTGCGCCGCCGAGGCTTCCCAAGGTTGCAATGATCGCCACCGTGTAGGCGCCGGCAGAAAGGCCACCTTCGATGGAGGCGTACCGGGCCGCCAATTTAATCCGCTGATCGACGATGGCGTCAGGGGGTACCCCCTCATACAGTTCCTGGAAGTACTGCCAGTTGACCTTGTTGGTGTAAGAGCTCAGGGCTTGGGCGAGGAGCTCCGTGAACCATCGACCTGACTTGATATCGTCCGGACTCAACCCCGCCACGAAGTTACGCAGGTCCGCGCGCTCATTCTCGACAGCCTGCTGGTCGTCGTAATTGGCGTCTTTAGCGCCCGCAGCGTCAAATGGAGCTTCGGGCATGGAAGTCCTCCTACAGATTCAGGGTCATGCCGCTTCGCTAAGCATCGCGGCGAACCACAGCACCATACCCTGAGAGTGTCTTTCGCCGCCGGGCGCCACTCTCTGGTGCGCGCGAGTCGGTGCTAACTATCCGGGTTGCCCCCCGGCCGGTGGAACCGTGGTTTCAAATTCGACCCAGAGCCGCGTGATGGTTGCCAGAAGCTGCGGGGGAAACCATACACTCGCCCGAAAAGAGGTATCGTCCATCGGATCCATCGTGGTGATATCTATTCCGCCCTCGCTGTAGGCGGCACCTTCTAGAAGCTCCATAGTTTTTCGCACAAATTTGCAGGCTTGGTCAAAATCGGCAAACACGATTTGAGTACGGTTGAAGTTCAGTAAGGGTTCGTGGGCGGTGTAGTGCTCAGGATCTCCTTGACATGAGAACTGCGTCTCTAGACCTAAATCCCACAACGCACGGAGCAGGGGCGCCATCAGATGGTCCACTTCAACGCCATCGACCTCTACCTGAGAATGATCGGGAAGGCCGGCCTGGCAGGCTTCGTCAAGCCGCGAACACCATGATCGTGCCCGACGCGGTACCCGGAGTCGAATCCTGCCCAGAACCGCCGCCGGCCGTAGCCATTGAGCCGGAGTTTCGCGAGCTGCATATTGAATGCGGCAGTTAGGTCCTAAGCACTGAACTATCTTGTCAGGCAGGTACGACAGCACGGCCAAGGGCAGGAGCTACCGGCTACGCGACACACACTACGGGTGTCCCACTTCCTTAGAAGCGGGACACCCTCGGCGGCACCCCTCTCGGTCGTTTCCGCAGGATTCTGCGTAAATATATCCGTCCCGGATGTAGTCCCAAAAGTTGTGCAACAAATCCCTGCATCGAGGCCAACTTTCGGCATGGGGTGGCTGATACCGGTACACGAGGCCCTCAAGAAGTACTTCCCCTCCGCCCTGCCAGGTCTTCTCCGCCCCTGCAGCTCGGCCGTTCCGCGCCAAGGCAACCGTCCGTGTAAAGTCGACGTTATAACGTCGACTTTATGAGGAGGATGGCATGGCCTTGACCAGGTCCCGGGCGCGGCGGCCCCATGGTGAGCTAAAGAACGCAATGCGACAGTTCCTGGCCCAGAACAACGGCGGACCGGCCTCCATCACTGAAATCAAGTCAGCTGTAGAAGCACAAATCGGCGCGGCCCCTGATTCGTCCTACCGCAGCGCCCTTCAGGACGAACGGTACTTTGAACGGGTCTCCCGCGGGGTGTTCCGGCTCCGTGACTAAACGCAAGACATTAGTGTCGGCCGCAGATGCCAACATGACAGGTGTGAATCAAATTTCAGGACTGGGAGCTCTCGCGCAGCTTTGCACCAAATTGGGTGCCGGTGCGAATGAACCACTGACCCCCCAGGAGCAGGCTCTAATTGACCTAACGGAAGGATCGATATCTGAGGAGACTGTTCGTATTGTCCGCGAACAGATCATTGCCGGGCTCGATCCATTGGGTGATGCGTATTGTCGGATCGTCTCCCCTGCTGACCGCAGACCGCTGGGGCAAACGTACACTCCTGCAACGATTGTGGATGCAATGGTGTCCTGGGCAATGGACCAAGGAGCGCCTAGCCGCATTGTGGATCCCGGTGCGGGGTCGGGGCGCTACCTGCTCGCAGCCGCCCGGCGCTTCCCCAATGCTACGGTCGTGGCCGCCGACGTCGATCCAATGGCGACCCTCATGTTGCGGGCGAACCTGGCGGTCTCCGACCTGAGCTCGCGGGTGAAAGTTGTGGTGGGCGACTACCGGAAGCTGGATCTCCCCAAGATTCAGGGCAGGACTCTTTTCCTGGGAAACCCGCCGTACGTTCGTCACCACCAGATCACACCAGAGTGGAAGACCTGGCTGGTGGCGACGGCGAAGAAGCACGGCTTGAGTGCAAGCGGTCTTGCAGGCCTACATGTGCATTTCTTCCTGGCCACCGTAGAACACGGGCGCACGGGCGATTACGGGGCGTTCATCACCAGTGCCGAATGGCTTGACGTCAATTACGGCAGCTTGGTTCGGCAACTCCTCCTCGACGGCCTCGGGGGCGAGTCATTGCACGTCCTCGATCCAAACGCCGTTCCGTTCGCCGACGCGACAACGACCGGGGCCATCACTTGTTTCAAGGTAGGCGTGAAGCCCACATCGATGAAAGTCCGGCGCGTCAGCGAAGTTCAAGACCTTGGCCGCCTCAACCAAGGCCGGAGCATCACTCGTGACCGGCTGGCGGAGGCAACACGCTGGTCTGTTCTCACCCGCGTCACACCCAAACTCCCGGAAGGATATACGGAGTTGGGAGAGCTGTGCCGTGTGCATCGCGGGCAGGTGACCGGCGCGAACGCGATCTGGGTGCATCGTGACGGTGAACTCTCCCTGCCCGAGCGTGTACTTTTTCCCTCTGTCACCCGGGCGCGGGAGCTCTTCAATGCGGGAGAACGGCTCTCCACGCCCTCGACGTTAAGTCGCGTCATTGATCTGCCCATTGATCTAGATGAGTTCGACGGTCCCGAGCGCCGTGAGGTCGACCGCTTTTTGCGCGCAGCCAAAAAGCAAGGTACTCACGAAGGGTATGTTGCCTCGAACCGTAAGGCATGGTGGAGCGTTGGTCTGCGGTCCGCGGCCCCCGTTTTAGCTACCTATATGGCACGCCGGCCGCCGGCGTTTGTTCGTAATGATGCCGGAGCCAGACACATCAACATCGCACATGGCCTATATCCAAGGCAGGATATGACTACAACAGTGCTGGATAACCTTGCGTCCTATCTTCGAACTGCCGTGAGCCTGTCCGAAGGCAGAACTTACGCGGGCGGGCTGGTCAAGTTCGAGCCCAAGGAAATGGAGCGCATCGCTGTCCCGAGCCTTGAAATGCTCTCGGAAGGAGCCTTCGATTGACCCAAGCACCGCCGCCACGATGGTCCGGGGACGAGTTGGAAGTGGATTCATCAGAGGCGATTCGGCGCTTTCGTGAAATTCGGATGCACGAACCACTTGAGCAATACCTTGACTCATTCGATGAGTACCGTTCAGCGGTGGAACATCTCATTGAAGGCACCGTCGATCTGAGCCAGCTGACGGACCAAGCGGTGGACCTGCTGACCCAGCCGGCACTACTCACGGCCATTCGCTACCTCGCGTCACCTGCGATCAGTGAAGACGACCTTAAGGTTCTCGCCGAAGCCGTACTGACCCCCACCAGATTGCGGGAAGACCCCGAGATGGCCCGCCGGGTCGTGGATACGGTTCTGCTGGGACTCGACCGAGAACGATTCCCGTGGGTTTCTGAGGAGCGCGAGCCTACGGAATCGGAACGAAGTGCTGCAATTATCTCGACTGCAGCACTTATTGCAACCCAAAAGGTACAGACCGCCCGCCGTACCTCCGCCAAGGATGACCAGGAAGATGCAGTGGCCCAGTGCCTCAAAGGGCACTCGTTCGTTGAGGTTGCCCGGCGGACCATCCACAATACTTCCCACCTGCCCGCACCCGGCGAATTCTGTCGTGAAAGCCTCTTCGGCAGCCGAAAAGCCGACCTCATCGTTCGTCTGTGGGACGGCCGGACCATGCCTCTCGAGTGCAAAGTCAGCAACTCGTCTACTAACAGCGTGAAGCGTCTTAACAACGACGCCGCAGTAAAAGCCAAAACCTGGATCCAGGAATTCGGGACATCGAATGCCGTGCCGGCATCGGTCCTGTCCGGGGTGTTCAAAGTTCACAATCTCGAATCAGCTCAAGCTGACGGGCTCACCCTCTTCTGGGCTCACCGACTGGAAGCAATGATCGAATTTATTGAACAAACCAGGTCGGTTTAGGAGTCATTTTCAGGACTGTGCCAAGGTTGGCTTCAGCCTCTGCGCAGGGGGAAGTGGGCGGCGGCCGCCGTGGCAAAGGAGCCGCCTTACACTAGTGGACTGGCAACCGCTCAGGGTTCAACGTCAATAAACAGCGGCAGTTTGGGTTGAAGCGGCGGGTACGCTTTGTCGAACAGATCCTCGAACTGGTGTTTGTTCTCAGCGATCCGCATCAGCGTTGTGACCGTGGATATCTGTCGGTCAAGTGCTGTGACGCCGGTCCCCTCAGTCAGGAACTGGTGATGCTTATGGGCCCGGTTTCCGCGCTCGTTGCGTGGGTTCTTCCGCTTGATCTCTTCGTGAACCACTTTGGGGAGCTGCTCGTAGATGTACTTGTTGACCAGCCGCCCGGCGTAAGAAGTGCGTTTTGACGTTCCGGGCTTATACGCCCAACCATGAAGTCGGTACATCTGCCGGAAAAACTCATCCGGAAATGTCTTGACCCAAGGACGAAGCTCTTCGACGACGTAGGCCTCCAGTATTTGCTGAAGTTCGTGCCGTGCGCGCGTCTCTTGATATCCAGTGGCCTCGTCCACAAGGGCGACGATGCCAACCCGAGCAAGCCCTCGGACAATAATTTCCGCAGCCTGAGCAGCTGGTAGCTGATTATGGGCAAGAACTCCGTCCTGCCGCGCGTCTAGATATACCTCACAAACTTCCGGGAGGATCTCAGCCCGGTATCCGTACGCTTTCGTCGTACCCCTCCGGCTATAGCGAATAGGGCTCCAGAGGCTACGAAGTTTGTCGGAAACATAGGGTTGGAGGTTATTGGCTGCGAGGAACGGAGGAACCTCACTCGATGCGCTGCCAGTGCCTCCCTTTGCCTTGCCTGCACGCCCCAAGGCGGTAAGGAAGGTCTCTTGGTTGATCAGCCTCGTCCCGTCCTCCAGGACCGCGCATTGGAGGAGCTTTTCCCCGATCAAGATCTCGCCGGCATGCGTGGCGTGGGCTATGTCGGCGCCCCAGCGAGCAGCTGCCGCTCGTTGGGCGATCTCTTTTCGCTCTTCAGGAGAGAGAGCCTTCGCTCGTGCTTCCCCGCCAGCACTCGCAATTTCGGAGCTTCGCTTTTGATCGTCAGACATTGTTCCCTCACTATGGCAGGATGCTTGCTAGCAAGCATCCTGCCATAGAATGCAGAAGTGAGCAAGCATGAGAGAAGCAAGCATAGCCTGAGTCCTTACGCGCTATTCGCGATCTGACCTTTCTGGTGTCTGTATAAGGTCGCCCGACTCCACCCAACCAACCGCGCCGCCTCCTCCGCGGTGCGTCCCTTGGCTCTCTCCTGCTTGACGATTTCGAGCTTTCCGGCGATTACCAGCGGATCGGCTACTGGGCGGCCAAACCTGATGCCATTGGATTTGGCGGCAGCGATGCCTGCGTTGACACGTTCAGTAATTAGTTCGCGTTCGTACTCAGCCAGGG
The DNA here is from genome assembly GCF_044749185.1 of Paenarthrobacter sp. NPDC089675. Classification (NCBI taxonomy): domain Bacteria; kingdom Bacillati; phylum Actinomycetota; class Actinomycetes; order Micrococcales; family Micrococcaceae; genus Paenarthrobacter; species Paenarthrobacter sp. NPDC089675. The sequence continues at coordinate 48,512 of NZ_JBIVHM010000012.1, forward strand.
TGGCCAGCATGTTCAGCATCAGCCTGCCGGTCGTTGTTGCGGGGTCAATCCCGTCAGAAATTGACCGAAGCTCCACCCCCCTGCCCCGCAGCAAAGTGACGGTGTTCAGCACGTCAATCAAGGAACGGCCTAGGCGATCCACCCGCCACACCACGACCGTGTCCCCGGGCTCCGCGTAGCCGAGGAGCTTCTTCATCCCCGGCCGGTCCGCAGCCGACCTGCTCCCCGACGTCACATCGGAGAAGACGTCACGCATCTGCACCCCTGCGGAAAGGAGAGAATCCAACTGCAGCTTCGCTTCCTGGGCTGCTGTGCTGACTCTTGTGTACCCAAGTAACCTCATCCACCTATCATGCCTTGGAAACTCCCCTGCTAAGTGCTTCTAAGACACTTCATGGTGAGGCATGTTAATGAGACAGAGGAGTCCCTGAAAAATCAGGCGAAACTGTCCTCTTTCCCACCTCCCCGTCTGCGTCTTGAAAACCTTTAGCTTTTTGAGACATCACTCCGGAGGACAAATGTGGGTCCGTCTGGCAAAGTTCAGGACGGACCAGGTCATCTTCACGACCCATCAGACGATGCGAACTGCTAGTGCAGGTGAGGTCTCTTGGGGGCTTTTAGACGGCGCTGACGGGAAGCGTCCAATCGAAGTCTCGGGGCCGGAGTGCGTCATCGTCTGGATCGAAGGAAAGAATCCTAAAAGTCCCTGCCTCGGGATCCACTTCTCCGTCAACCAATCTCATTCCCGACCAAACTCCCATCATGCAAAGGCCCGGATGTTGGCGGGCGTTCTCGACTTCGTTGCGAGTCACGATGACGGACTCACCTCTGCTCTGAGTGCCTTTTGCTTCCAGGTAATGCATCTCCGAGCCTTTTACGGCAACTGCATCGTAAGGGCGGTTGTGGCGAGTGTCTGTCACCTGCCAGCCGTCGTCTCGGTAGTGACTCATCAGTCGGTCCTGTGCAGCATCCTCAACTACTTTCCGTATGATCGGGTCCATCTGCAGGCCCTGACCTCCGGCGCCCGGCGCCTCTAACAAGCTTTCAGCCAAAGTGCCGCCCTGCGTCTCAGCAATGGTCGGATCTGGATCATATGAGACCGGATTTCTACGGTAGGTGACCTCTTCACCGATTAGGGCGTCATGAATTGGATTCCCTGGACGCAGCACGCGGCCTTTCAGCGCTTTCTTGGACTTTCCTGTGCGGTTGTCAATGACCTTCTCGTGATCCGGTCCGTGGAGTTCTACAACGAGGATGATTCGCCCTTCATAGTTGAAGGCAGCCCAACGCTCATCTGCGATGCGCTTGTCGTTGAGAATCCAAACCCCTCGGTTGTGGTCCCAAAGCTCTTCGGGAGTTGCCTGGGCATCGTAGCCCCACCATCCACGTGGGAGTGGATCATCGCTGTCAGCCGCCTGTCGGTCAATGAGCCTGATGTTTAGAACCATGAATCGAGTATCACCGACTACCAGCGCGCAGGGTTGTATTGCCAGAACCGTTGCATCGTCGTCTTCAACCTTTTAGCCGGCTATACAGGCCGCCGAGGTCGAAAATGCTACTTGTAGCCTTTTGACCAGCTTTGATTGCGGTGTTGAGTTCTGATCTGCCCGATGGTCCCCACCCGGCCGGGATCGGTTGCGTGGGCAAGTACCGTCAACTAACGGTCGTTTTTGAAGTGCCACTGGAAGCTGTCTTCGTTGTGGTGTTCAACCAGGTGGAAGCAGGCAGTTGCTCCTGCAACACTGAACCATGCTTAATCTGACTGTCCTTGAACAGATGGACTTCGAAGAACCCAGAAATCTTTGGACAATGAGCCGCAAGGAGCCGCCCAGACAGTTCGGTGTCTACGTCGTTCTCCGGCGAAGCACTGAGCCGCCAGCGTTTCTCGAAAAGAGCACAGGAGGAACGTACAGGAAGGACCCGTCTACCCCAGCCTCCCAGTTACACCGCCGGTGGGTCGATGCGACACCCATCATGTACATAGGAGCGGCCGGATTGAGGCAGGAGAACAAGACAACTCTAAGAAGCCGACTTAGCGCCTATCAGCGTTACGGCCACGGCCAAAACGGCGTCTCACACGAAGGTGGGAACCGGATATGGCAGCTAGAAGATGTCAAGGACCTTGACGTTACTTGGAAACAGACGCCCGGCGTCCCGGGCAAGGAGTTGGAGGACAAGCTGCTGGAGCTTTTTGAGCTAGCCCACGATCGTTTGCCCTTCGCCAATGGAAGACACTAAATCGAAGTCCGCCTAAATCACTCCACGAACTCTAGAGCGGAAACGGTAGCGCGCTTTGGATCCAAGGTGGGTGTCATGCTGCCCACGTGTCTTGGTTAGCCGCTTGCTCCGAGAGGTGGCTCTCGCCGCCTACACACCCGAATAAGATTCAAACGTGGAAGACAAGACTCAACGGACAAAGAAGAACTACGGCCCATGGTTCTACATCGGCGAAACGGTAGCGCTAGGTGTAATCATCGGCCTCGCACTCTTGTTCCTTGAGTATTACGTTTTCAATCCGGGCGACGAACCTTCGCAACTAGCACGCGGAGAGCGTCTGCGGGCGCTTGTCCCCTGGGGCGTTGGGATAGTGCTGGCAATCGTGCTAATTACGTCGGTGGCTCGCCGGGATGGCAGAACTTGGTGGTTGGGCGTCGGACGCTGGTTGCGTGGCCTTCGGCCTCAGCTCCCACTTACGACGGCCAATCAAAGAACGGCCCACGCACAGAGGCTTTATGAAGAAGGATTTGACGCGCGAAGCGCTGAGGTCGATAGAGAAAGAGCTGAAGCAGACAAGCGGCCTCCGTCTTGGCGCATCGAAAGAAGGAGTGAAAACCACCCCGATGAATTCATTCTCTATAACTCAGGTTGGATGGTAGGAAACGTCCACATCAACGCACCCGAAAACTACTTCACCTTTGATGGCGGAGCGCCTGTATTTCCCGGGGATTTCGGCGACAATTCCGCAGGTGGCGCGATCGGCAAGCGCTTCTACGGGACGCCTAGCGATGAAGCTGTCGCTGAAGGAATGACCTTCACAGTCAGCTGGACGGACGTCAAAGGTTATCGACATGAGCAGGCAGTGTTCGTTGATCCAAGCAACCTCAATTCGGGGGTTTCATAGGAGCCTTGGTCGGTAAGGCCAGCTGCAAATAGAGCCAGTGGAGCGCTGACGCGGTTGACTTTCGCCGGTTGCCCCATTGGGACTAGCCCATCACTCGCCCAGGACGTTTACCGCTGACCACCAACTGCGTCGTCGTGTTCACCGTTCGTACCCTGTCCGTTGCTGGTGCTGCTGGTTCAGAGTCAGTGCTTGGGCTTTCGTAACGCCGGCTCCGGGGGCTGCGGAGCCCGGTTCCCATGGCTGCAAAACAGGGCACCTAGAAACGGTCGTTTTTGACACACCTTGGCCGTTGTGCCGATTAGTCGAACCCGAGGCCCGCGGATCCTCGCACTATCGGCGGGCGAAAAATGCGGAGGACACGACTATCCGCGATCCAACGGTTGATTTAGTCGACCATCAGCTAGTAGTGAAGCCCACAATTATGATGAACTCCGTGACTGTTACTGTTGCTGCTGCCTCCCTCCTGGCCTAAGTGATTCCTGCCCTTTTGGTCGCAGGTCTTTTGGGACCGCTAATTTTGGGATTCAGGATGCAGCAGCCAGAGCGGTTCTACTTCGCGACCCAAGTAACTACGGTAGTTATAGCCGAGGCTGCTTGCCTGTACTACGCAGTACTCAACGAACCCATGCCGCCCGTCTGGTCCGCCATCGTCGTCTTGGCGTGCATGTACCTGCTGATAGGCATCATCTTCACCGTGGCGGCATGGGCCAAGAGGACCGAGGCTGAAAAGTCTGAAGAGATACGGGCTAAAGAAGAAAAGGCCCAGCGCCGGAGGCGGCATCGCGAGGAACGTCAGACGAAAAGCAATACTACGGGTTCCGACACTCAGGATCCGGGGAACAGTGGTGCAGGAAAGTCATCGTAGGCTCTAATAATGACCTCGAAAACCTTGCTTCCCGTTGACAAAGTCTTTGTGCCCGGCCTCGATTCCGAATACACGCACGTCGAGCGGGACAACGCTCCCCAGGTCGCTAAAATTCGCCAGTACGTGCATCAAAAGGGATATCTCATACCTGTTGTCGGACCGACGAAGATGGGTAAGACCGTCCTCGTCACCAGGACCGTTCCCGATGCTTTTTATATTGATGGAAGCTGGATCACTGAGGCCCAAGATTTTTGGGTACGGTTGGCTGCGAAACTGGACATACCGACATCTCAAAATGGCAGTAGAACCAACGGCGACACCTCCAAGTGGGGTTTCAAAGCCAAGCTCGATCTCATCCTTGGCAGCGCAGAAAGTCAGTTCGGCGGGGAGCATTCCCGGGTGATCGCGAAGGGCTGGACCTCCGACATCCCGGCAGACCAAGCAGTCACAGCAGCAATCAAGGCACTTAACGAGGTGGACCAATCTGCAGTCATCATCATCGATGACTTCCACTACATGCCTCCCTCTGTTCGAGCTCACGTCGTTGCCAGCCTCAAAGGTCTCTGCGCTAACGGCGCAACGGGTGTACTCATCACGTTGCCCCACCATCGAAATGAAGCTGTAACTCAGATTCAAGACATGATCGGACGCAACAAGGTCGCCACGCTCGAGGGATGGACACCCTCTGAGCTGGAAGAGATCGCGAAGCTAGGATTCAAGAAACTTAACCTCGTGGACCCCAACGGCTCTTTCGGGCAAATTCTCGCTCAAGAGAGTTACGGCAGCCCACAGCTGATGCAAGCCCTCTGCCTCAGCTTTGTTCGCGACGTCAACGCCATTAAAGAGGAACAACAAGAACCAACGGAACTCGTGGCCCCCGAATCCTGGTCTGAGTTCTTCCAGGAGCAAGTCGATGAACGGGCTTTCGAATGGCTGGAAACTTTGGTCTTCGGCCCTCCGGTGCGGGGGCAGGACCGCCGGGTGTTTGATCTACAAGATGGTCGAAAGTTGGACGGTTACCAGCTGATCTTCGCTGCCCTTAAAGCTGGTGGCCCCGTCCTCTCGACCAAGGTGCGCGACCTGAAGCACATCATCACCACTCAGCTGTTGGTTAACGGAGCGGCCGACGAATATGCCCGCCTAAACGCCACTACGAAATTGAAACAACTCACGAAGATCGCCTCTCGAACACTGAGCGCTCAGCACGAGGACGATCTTGAGAATGAGGACGATGATCTGCCAACAGTGGCCCAGGAAGAGGCCCTGCCCAATAACAAGCACCAACCGCTCTTCGAATTTACGACTCGAAGGAGTGGCGAAATCGATATCTTGGAACCGTATTTGGCCTATGCCTTGAAATGGGCGAGTGACGGCCTCCTTATCTAAGAGTCCCCTCCGTGAGCTACCCCGGCGCCGGCGCCAGGTGGGGAGGCACTGCACGGCAAACATCTGTGCAGCGCCTCCTTGACATGTAGTTGTTTGATCAGCGTCCGTAGTCGACGTCTTGTTGGAGTCGATGGTCAGGTGCCCGGTGTTGGCTCGATGCTGCCGTCGCAGCCGTGCCCGCCGTGCTGGGTGGTTGCGGGAAGGATGCATTCATGAGGCGTTGCATCTTCTCTAGGCGCGGATCGATTTCAGGTGCAGTTTCTGACTGTGGTGGTTCGTCTGATTTTGCTGCGTCGGCCATGAGCTGATCGATGCGCGCGGAATCGGCCCGGGCGGCCTTGAGTGCTTCGGCGTGTTTGAAGGGTTCTGCCAGTGCCTTGTCTGCTTGCTCGATGCGGGCGAGGGCCTCCTGCCGTCGGGTTTCAACGTCGACTGCAAGCCTTGGCAGGGAGGACACCCTGTTTTCGAGTTGCCTGATGGTGCCCACGTCAGCTGCTAGTAAGCCCTTACGGGAGATCTGGGCGGTTGCCCTGGGTACGCCCTCGATGCGGACTTCCACAGTGGAGCGGTCGAGGTCCCGGCCGGGCACGAGTTTGGCGCGCAGTTCGTGGCCTCCGAGGGTAGCGATGGTGCCGAGTTCGTCGTATCCGTAGAGGTTCATGAGCCGGTGTCCCTGCCGGCCTGCCCATGCCCGCAGAGCTTCCGCAGCGTCTGTCCTGTTGTCAAAGGTTTGGCCCCCGATGGTGGCTTTGAAGGCGTCCGCAGTGGTGTCCACGGTCCGTTCGACGGCCTCGCGGATCAGCGGCAGGTCCTGGGCTGCCGCGTCTGCTGCTGCTTGTTCGCCTCGTTTGGTGTGGTTCACCGCGACCAGGTTGCGGTTGTAGGCCCGGTCCAAGCGGGACAGGCGGGCGAGTTCCTGGTCCGCGACGGCCTTTTCCAGGATGAGCGGGTTGCCGCTGGTGATGGCCTTGGCTTGGGCGAAGTTCAGGGTGTTATCCCCGATGTCTTCGATTTCCCGGACGTCGAGGCGTCCGCGCATGATCTGGTTGATGAACCGTGATTTCCGTTCCAGGCCTTGCCACATGAAGGAGTCGAAGGATTCCTTGGTGACGATCTGGGAGATGCGGACCTCGGGGTTCTGGTTGCCTTGGCGCAGGATCCGGCCATGGCGTTGCTCGACGTCGGCCGGACGCCAGGGGGCGTCCATGTCCACCAGGTGCACGGCACGCTTCTGGATGTTGGTACCGACACCCATTTTTGAGGTTGATCCGATCAGCACGGCGATCTGGCCGGAACGGGCGGCTGCGAAGAGCCGGCCTTTCTCGTTGTCATTTTTAGCTTCGTGGATGAACCGGACCATGGGTTCGGGCACACCGCGACGGCGGAGCTGGTCTTTGAGTTCTCCGTAGACGTTCCACTTCTCCGAAGGGGTGCCGAAGTCGCAGAACACCAGCTGCAGGGCACCAGGAACCGGGTCGGGTTCTCCTGTGGAGGGGTCGGTGTAGATGCGGTCTTTGTGTTCTTCATACACGCTGGCCAGCAGGTCGGCGGTGGCGCTGATCTTGGTGGGTCCGTGCTGGAACAGTGCGGGATCCACGAGCCTCATGTCCAGGGCGGCTTTCCGGCCGTCGGAGGAGACTTTGAGCATGTTGTCTTCCTCGGAAGCCACAAGCCGTTGCTGGATGGCGTCGACGCGGTTGCCGATGTCCTGGATGTAGGAACGCAGTTCAGGGCTGGGTTCTACTACGAGCATGTTCGGTTGGCGGAGCCCGTCCCCGTCCCGTGGTGCGAGCGTGGGGATGGGCAGGTTGAGGTCTTCGGCGGTTTTGACGTCCGCGAACGTGTGGAACATCTTCAGCAGTTCGGGGACGTTTTGGAACTTCGCGAACCGGCTCTTGAGTTTGAACCTGTCACCGCCGGCTACGGAGAGTTCCATCTCCTCAACGACCTGGCCGAAAGTAGCGGCCCAGGTGTTGAAGTCCTTGATCCCGGCTGCCTGGAGCAGGTCGGGGCGCAGGTAGCGCTGCATGACGTACATTTCCGTGACGGAGTTCGCGATCGGTGTTGCCGTGGCACCGGTGATCACGCGCCGTCCTTCGCGTTCGCGCAGGAACTCGGTCTTCATGTGAAGGTCCGTTGCCCGGTTGGAGCCTGTGATGGCGGCACCGGGGATGTTGGACGGGGTTTCCAGGTTCTTGTAGTCGTGGAGTTCGTCTACAACGAGGTAGTCAATGCCGGTTTCCTCGAAGCTGATCCCTGGGTCGGCGGGAGTGTCGAGTTTGGCTTTCAGCCGTTCCTCCCGGCTCATGACGGCCTTTTCCAGCCGCTTGACGATGCTGCTGTTGGCTTGTCCGTTGTCCTGGCCGTTGTTCTTCACGGCTTCCAGTTCAGCGCGCGCTTGGGCCACTTCGGTGCTGAGATAGGCGGCTTCGGCTTCGGGGCTGAGGCTTACTCGCTGGAACGCGGTGCGGGTCATGATCACGGCATCCCACTGGTTGGCGGCGGCGCGGGCCACGAATTGGCGGCGTTTGTCACCGGCAAGGTCGGCTGATGAAGCGGCGAGGATCCGGGCCTGTGGGTAGATCTGGAGCCATTCCCGGGCGAACTGTTCGAGCATGTGGTTCGGGACGATGACGGCGGGCTTGTTGACCATGCCCAAGCGGCGGAGTTCCATGACGCCCATGACCATCTCTGCGGTCTTTCCGGCACCGACTTGATGGAACAGCCCGACTGCTGGTTCGGAGAGCATCCGTGCCACGGCTGCACGCTGGTGCGGGCGTGGGGAGAAGTCTTTGGCCATGCCGGGGAGGGTCATTCTCTCCCCTTCGGTGTTGTAGTCCCGGAGCACGATGGAGTTGAAGCGGCGGTTGTATTCGTCGATGAGGCGGTTTGCCCGTTCGGGTTCTTCCCATACCCATTCGCTGAACCGTTCCTGGAGCAGCTGGGCTTTTTCCTGTGCGGCTGCGGTTTCGGTGGGGTTCAGGATCCGGCGCTTGTCTTCGCCCTCATCGGTGACGCGGACGGGACGTTGTTCCAGGACTTGTTTGAGGATGTCCGAGGCGGGCATCCGCTGGGTGCCCCAGTTGCTCGTCGCTGCGAGGGTGTGGCGGTTGGCTTTGACGTCCCACATCGACCCGGCTGCGTTGGAGACGGTGGCGTATGGGTCGTTCAGGATTTCCCGGACGAATTTCTGGTGGGTTTCGGTGTCGATCCAGACAGCGCCGAGGCGTGCTTCCACTTCGTCCATGCGCAGCGGTGCCGGGATGGCTTGGGTGAGGGCCTGGACGTTGGCGTTGAACCGCTCGTCGGTTAGCGCGGCGGCTTGGGCGATTTCCAGCTTTTCGCGGACGTTCCCGGAGAGGTATTCCGCCCTGGTGTGGAAGGTCTCGTCCGGGCCGGGGACTTGATAGATGCTCTCCCCCATCGCTGCACGGGTTTCCTCGCGGCTGATGCCCAGCAGGGATGCGGCGTAGTCCAGGTCGACCTCGCCCAGGGTATCGAGGGTGACGGTGAGGGCTTCTTCTGCGGTGTCGACGCCCAGGACGGGGCGGCGGGGTTGGACCTGGCGGCTGGACAGCAGGGCAGCCGGGGTGGCTGTCTGCGTGGTTTCGTCGAAGTTCTCCAGTGCCTTGACCAAGGGGCCGAAGGGGTCACGGCCAAGGATGGACACGACCCGGGGGGTGATGCGGGCCTGGATGGGCTCCTGCGTCTCTTCGTCTACGCGTCCGGTGTCGCGGAGTGTGAAGCGGTTGATCGGGCCGTAGGTATCGACGTACTGGCTGTACGCGGCTTTCAGTTCGTCGCGCAGCGTGTCGATGTCGGCGGTGTCATCGCGGCTGTCGGCTTCTGCGGTGAGGAGCTTCCGGCCTGCGTCCCTGAGGCCGAGAAGGGCGCGTAGTTCGGCGGCTTGGGTTTTAGGAACGGCGAGTTCGGTGTGGGAGCCGTTTTCGACAACGATGAAGCCGTTGTCGGTGGCGCTGATGTGGCCTTCCCATTCGGCGGATGCCGGGACGTAAGCGGCGCGCTGGCGTTCCTGTTCTGAGGTGCGTGGCGTGATGACCAGTCCTGCAGTCTTGGCTTCGGCCACGACGTCGGCCAGGGCTGCGTGAAGGCGTTCCGGGACGGCTGAAAGGTCATCGGTGGTCAGTTGCAGGGTTTCGGCCCCGTGCATGCCGTGGGCCACGTGCAGCTCCCCCAGCAGACGTTCCGGGTGCTCATCGAAGTAGGAGTTCAGGCGGGTGATGGTCCCGTCGATCCTGTGGGCACTGACGGTCTCCCAGAGAGTGGAGGCAGGTTCCTGGCCGGGTTCCCTGCGATGGAAGATCAGCAGGTCCGTCATGGCGTCGGTGCCGGCTGCTTTGCGATGCGAGCCGGTAGGCAAGCGGACAGCGCCCACGAGGTCGGCCAGCTGGTTCATTTCCCGGCGTGCGGCCGGGTTCGTGCCGTCCAGGGTGAAGCTGGAGGTCAGCACGGCTACCATGCCGCCCGGGCGGGTCAGGTCCAGGGACTTGAGGATGAAGTGGTTATGGATCGAGTGACCGCCGGCGTTGTGGCGGGGATCGTGCAGCGTGACATTGGCGAAGGGCACGTTGCCGATGGCCAGATCGAAGTGGCCAGTGGGCAGCTTGGTGTCCGCGAAGGACTCCGCCCGCACAGTGGCGTCCGGGTAGAGGGCTTGGGAAATGGCGGCGGTGGTCGGGTCCAACTCGACACCGGTCACCTCAGCGGTATCGGGCGCGAAGCCGATGAAGGTTCCGACCCCGGATCCCGGTTCCAGCACAGTTCCGCCGTCGAACCCGAGTTCCTGCACCGCTGACCACATTGCCTTCACGTAGGCGGCGTCAGTGTAGTGGGCGTTGATCGTGGTGCGGCGGGCAGCGTCGTACTGGGCGTCGGTCAGGAGGCTGCGCAGGTGTTCGCGGTCCCCGGCATATTCCTCACGGGTTTCATCGAAGATTTGGAAGACACCTTGCGCTCCCCAACTCCCCCACCGTGCCAGCACCGTCTTTTCGGCGTCCGTGGCGGTACGGTTCTCGGCATGCAGGGCCTGTAGTACCTCGAGAGCTTCAAGGTTCGCCCTGATGCGGCTCCGGGCACCGGACGGCGCCAGGTCATCCTGAGAAGCAGGACGGAACCTGTCAGAGATGTCTAGAGCTGTTCCCGAATGTGCTGCACTTCGGCCATAAACTCCAGGTGTTCTTTGATGCTCGGGTTCTCGTACTCGTCCTCCTCGTCCTCCGTCTCCGGGGGCGACAGTAGTTCGTACCGGACGATCTCCTCGGCCTGATTCCGGGCCGCGTTCAGCCGGCCGACCTTCTCCAGATACCCCTCCCCTTGCGGGTCCGGGCCGGCCAGCCTGATCTGCAGCTCGTCCACTTGTTCCTGGGCCTGCTCCCCCAGATTCGTGAAGAACTCCTCCGGGTTCAGGATCTGGCTGTACCGGGTTGGGCTCGCTGCCTTCCAGGCTTCCTGAGCCTGCCTGCCGTACTTGTTCATTGCGGTCCTCCTCTGGTGCCGCCCAAAGAGCCTCGAGACTCAGCTGGCCATCAATCTGCCTTTTACGTCCTGCCATGGACTACTCCCCCTGGTGCCTCTTCTGCTTCGAAGGTCACGCTAGCGGGGAAACACTGTAATTGCCCGTCAAACTCGGTGCGGCAAGGTATTCACGCGATAGTTGCTATTTAAGTGATATCAAACAGATACTACCCAAAGAGGCTATTCGTAGCTGTCTCTAACTTGCTCAAGCCCAATCCTCAATGCCCGCAGGGCCATGGGGTGCTTCTTCCGCCCCTCCAGGGTCGCCACTTCCGACAGTAGTTCCACCAAATCCAGATCATTGTCGAAACGAAGGAGCATTGTTTTTGGGCGCTCTCTATCCCTGAGATCGCTAAGTCCGGGCGTAAACCGTGGGCGAACAGGAGTGACACGCTCATCCCTGGTGGTAGGCGGCGCCAAGAGTGGTTCGGCCGCATTGCCAAAGGCTTCGATCGCCTCATCCCGGGCTCGTTCCGACGCAGATCGTTTTTTGAGCGCCATTAGCCGATCAACTCCTCTACCAATCCGCGGATCTCTCGGGCCGCCTTGGGATTCTTCCACTCGACGACACCCAGGCCTTCGCCCACTACGTCGCGATAAGCCTTGCGCTCATACAGAACGGTCTGCAGCGGCTCAATGCTCGGATAGTCAGCGAGATACTCTCTCGCGTCTGCACTTTCCGATTCGAAAGCGTTGGTCGATACCCGCGTCAGGGCGCCACGGACCCGAAGTGTTGGGTTGAAGTCACGTGCAGTTTCAATGAGTTGGTCGACGGTAACGAGGGTGTCCAGATCAAACTGGCTAGACTGAGTCAAAATTAGGAGTTGGTGCGCGGCTGTCATCGCTGTACGCATTTCCTTGCTGTCCTTACCCGCCACGTCGACAAGGACAATGTCGTAGCTCTTGTCGAGTTCCCGAAGGGTCTCGTGCAAGCTCCCCAACTTTTCAACGACAAAGATGCGCGGCTCATGGCCGGCTTCCTCGCGATCGACAGCCCAACGCGCCGTCGAGCGCTGGCGATCTCCATCCACTACTGAGACACGCATCCCGCGCTTCGAGAGCTCCACGGCCATGTTGGTGACGACCGTGGATTTACCCACGCCGCCCTTTTCGCTTCCAACCACGATGATCATGTCAGCAACGCTATCGCAACGAAGCTATCGAACTGGTAGCGACACGCTACTGTTTTGATATCACTTTCATAGTGATATCAAAACAGCAACGCGTTGACAGATGCGAACCTGTACAGCGGGCTGCCGGAGCGATCTGGGAGCCATCCAAGGTAGCTAAACAACTTCTTTAATAGCCGTAAAGTATCATTCTGATATAGCTTTCATATGTTTACGATACTGTTTTGATATCACTTGCAAAGTGATATCAAAACAGCAACGTGTTGACAGCGCCGTCGAGCGCTGGCGATCTCCATCCACTACTGAGACACGCATCCCGCGCTTCGAGAGCTCCACGGCCATGTTGGTGACGACCGTGGATTTACCCACGCCGCCCTTTTCGCTTCCAACCACGATGATCATGTCAGCAACGCTATCGCAACGAAGCTATCGAACTGGTAGCGACACGCTACTGTTTTGATATCACTTTCATAGTGATATCAAAACAGCAACGCGTTGACAGATGCGAACCTGTGCAGCGGGCTGCCGGAGCGATCTGGGAGCCATCCAAGGTAGCTAAACAACTTCTTTAATAGCCGTAAAGTATCATTCTGATATAGCTTTCATATGTTTACGATACTGTTTTGATATCACTTGCAAAGTGATATCAAAACAGCAACGTGTTGACAGATGCGAACCCGTATCAGCGGACTGCCGGAGCCATCCAGGTCGCTAAACAACTTCTTTAATAGCAGTAAAGTATCATTCCGATATGGCTTTCATATGTTTACGATACTGTTTTGATATCACTTGCAAAGTGATATCAAAACAGTATCGTAAGGACGACTGCCACTACTTCGATGGTGCCAGCAGCACTGGTTATCAAAATCGACTCAACGGGGGCATCCGGACGAATTTCGACCTTTCGACTCAGGGCGTAGAGATGCAAGGACGCAGCGCGGCGTTCATCTCGTAGGAGGTTGATACCGATTTGATAGCAGTATGAAAGTAATACCAAAACGCTAGCGATCAGCCCGCACGCAATTGGATTGGACAGGGGAGGGGATTGGCCACCCGTCACCTACTAGTGCTAGCCCGGTTCAACGGGTGCGCCGTCTCTTTGGCGATCGAAATTATTCCTTCGTCAGGAATTCCTGACAGAATGAAGTCGCAACCCTGGCCCCTGTCCGGAGACAGCCTCATATGGAGATGAAGAGCATGAACTGGGACATGCAGGACGGTATCCACGAAGGATGGCCAGGGGCAGTTGCCCCAGACGGGCGAATGTCGAACGACGTAAGGACGGGTAGCGTCTCAGTAGAGGGTGTCACAGGAAGCCTCACAAGGCACCCAGTCCACCACGGACGTGAGCTTGTCCCGGACGACAAAGTTATCGGTTGGCGTTCCCTCTGCGCATGCGGCTGGACCGGTCCGTTCTGGAGGCGGGTCCTAAAGACTTCAGCGGAAAGCCTTTCGAAACACCAGGCATTTGTCCCGTTTCTCGGGGTAGCTGTGCCATCGGTGGCAGTCGAAGATGCCATGCATCAAGAATGGTTGACTCATGCGGGGCCGGCTGCCGCCATTTCCGAACTCCGGGCTGCATCACGGGCGTTCAAAGCCGCAGAAGGGCGCATTGAAAGAGGAGTGCATTCGGCACGGTCTGCGGGGGTCTCTTGGGCAACCATCGGAACTACTTTGGGTATCAGCAAGCAGTCAGCTCACGAACGATGGAAAATCTAGCCCCGCTTTCTGAGAACAAGCCGTCGACATCACAAGCAGCTGCGTGGTCGGAACCAACACCGAGAGACTTCGCTGTCCATCAGGATGAACCAAGTACACGTAGGAAGATATCCAACAGCATCCAAGTTTCCCTTGAGCTCGGTGTAACTCAAGCTGCCTGCCACAGCGTGTAGTTGTCGTCAGGTGGTATCCAGATTTCTTCCCTTTCGTGCTCATATAGGTCGGCCTCTTCAATGGGGGTTTCGATGAACCGTGCCAGATAGGCGTGCCAGATGGCGCGTTCATGGCGATTCCGTCTGATCTGATCGAGATAGTCATCGAGGACTCCGAGCCGGGCGGCAAGCATGCGCAGATTCGCACTGGTAGTCCGCCATGTGCCTTCATGGCGCTGAATCATGCCAAGTGCTTCCATTTCAGCCAAAGCGGACGCGCAGGTATTGCGGCTGACACCGCTGGCACGGACGATCTCGGCAGTAGTGGGGGAGTGCCGGCCTCGTTCGATGGCCTCATAGACGAGGGCTGCTGGATCCCCCAGCGCCCGGAATACAGGGCGAACAGCGTAGATTTTTCCTTTCCGCCAGGTCAGTTCCCTGGCGAGTTGCTGGTACTTAGCCGGAAGTTGGATGAGATACACGTCGGCTGCTTTCTGTCGGGCATCCGCGACCTTTGTCAGAATGCCGTCAGACACGGCGGCCAGGATGGGCAACAGCCGTGCGATTGTGACATGGTGCTTACCCAGCGCAGCTGCCAGAGTCCGACAACCGACGTCGAGGATGTCGGTTTCCTTCGCCCGCATGTAGCCCAGTAGGCCGCGAATCAAGAGGCGAAGACTCAAACCTTCGCGGCCACGCGTTCGCAGTCTATGGTCAAGGACTCCGTGAACGATGTTCTCAACATCGTTCACCAGATGATTCACGCTAGCGCTGCTAAGTTTCCGTGCCCCCCCTGTGGTTAAAGTTGGGCTTGTGTTGTTAATAAGGGCATTCTTTTCCCCGTCTTTGCGGGGGAGCGGTTTCTGAGAGCTTGAGGCTGCGCTGGTGAAGGCTTGTGCTTTGGCCCATTCGTAGGGCAGCAGCCGGGCCTGGCGCTCCGCGGATCCGTACAGAGCCGCCAGGCCCGGGAACTGACCAGTGAGCTCACCCTGAACCTGCTGCAGGGACCAGCCACTGGCACTGAAGTGGTTCAGCACCGCCATCCGGGCCTCGGATGCGGTCTTGTACCTGGCCGTGTCATACAGGCCTGTCCGGGCAACCCGGCGCAGCGGGGCCTCGGACTCGCCCATCACGGGCAGCGTCGGCAGCCCACCGAGCCGCTGCGCGGCAACGGTCTTCGCTTCCCGGGCCTTCAGCGCCCGTTTGCGGGCCAGCTCCGGCGCCAACGCAGCACGCAACTCGACCAGTGCGCTGGCCGGATTGCGGCGGCGCAAGACGTCATACGCCTCCGATAGCGGAGTGACAAGTACTTGGCGACCACCCGACTTATGCAACGTGCCAGGAACACGGATACATCCATCGGTGATGTTCTGATGCGGGCTCGGGTCCAAGCTCATGGCCATCAATGCCAAGGCCTCGACCAGTTCCCGGGCCTCCGCCGCGTCCAAGCGGTCCTGCAGCGGGACGTACAAGTGTCGTCCGCCGCTGGGGGAGAAGTCCTCCACATACCTCATCCCACACGCAGTTAACAACCGGCCGACGAGCGCTGCGTCGGAATCTACAACGCCCTTCAAAGCTTTCGAGGTGTCAAAATCAAGGCACAATGTGGCAACCCGACCATCAACGCCGTGAACCATCACAGCAGCGGGTCGATCCGGCAAAGAACGAGTGATCTTCGACGCATTCACTGGCCGGGGGTACTGAAACCGCTGACCAATCCAACGCCCCAAACGGTATGACGGCGCGCCAGCAATGAGCGGGGCAAGACTCCACGCGTGTTCAGGAGGCACTTCAGGCGCGACACTCGCATTTGGGTGCGTTGACGCCAAAACGGCATCCGGTACCATAGACAACAACAACCTCTCTTTGAGGGGTACGGAAAATCCACCCACCAGGGTGGGTGTTCTACAAGTTCAGATCTGATCCCGCCAAGAACTGGATCTGAACAGATACTTAGACGAAGGCCCGCCTAGTGCGGGCCTTCAGTTCTTAACTAGCCTTTGCTATAGGCAAAGTCTCCTGTGTGTGCTCGGCCCGAAATTTTTCCAGATCGATGGAGTCGATGTGGGCAGCAACAAGGGGGGTCAGGTAATCCACCGCGTTGCAGTCAAGAATGTCTAGGATGTCACGCAGTTTTTCGGCGCGAGTGATGTCCGGTTTGACGTTGAATGTGTGCCGTGGGCCCTTAGACGGGCGTCCACCCTGTGCGAGCTTTCGGAGTGCCATAGAGCTATCTAATCGGTTTTTGTTATCGAAACCCCAGATGCCGGGGGGTGTGTCGCATCCAGTCTTTGGCAGAATCGTTCTGTGGTTCACCACGCGGCCCATGATGCATGCATCGAAAAAAGTCCGTCTTCCCCTCATGCAGATCTGTGGCGCCTTGGGCGTGCCGTATTTCTCCACCTGTGAATCACCCTAATCCGGCTCCAGGAACCTGCGCCTTCATAGGACGTATTCCGACGCAGTGACTTGAGTCCCCCAAAGACCCAAGTGCAAGAAAGCCTACAGACATGCTTCGCACATGCACAACCCAGTGGTGAAGCATGGCCTATACGATGTGAACGTCATCGGGTAAAATCTGGTGTCGGCTGTCTGCCTGCTCTGTGTGGCGGTGCTACCTAGGCGGCTGACCTTGGCTGAAGGAGCTTGAACGATGGCAGATGGGGGTCGCAGCGTGTTTCTTACGCAGCAACAGAAGAAAGAGCGCTTGGCCGACCGCGTGGGGATCCTAGTGGATATCTGGGAGTCCGATAACAACACTGCGTTGACGTACTCTCACGTTGAGGAGGCACTTTCAGCGCATGGCATCCACCTGTCGCGGACTCGGTGGTCGTACTTGATCAACGGCTCGGGCAGCCTGGTAACTGACCAGGAACTCCTGAAGGGCATCGCGGAGTACGTTTTTGCCGTGCCGGCCAGTTATCTCGTTAATCTCAACAGTGGGACTCCTCCTGAGGTGGAAGCGCGAATGGAGTTCCTTGTCCAGATGCGCAAGCTCAAGGTCAAGAACTTCGCCGCGAGAAACCTGGGGGAGACTTCGCCGGAAACTCTACGAACGATCACCAGGATCATTGATGCGTCGATGAACGGCGAGAATGAATGACGCTCCCACCGGTTCAGGACAAGGTTCGGGAGCTGTGTGGTGACGGCACGACGTCGATGAAGGAAGTCGTCCAACGCTTGACTGTGATCTGCGAGAAGCCGATCAACTTGATCGAGTTCAAGGAAGATTGGGGAGCCCTGACAGCATTCAAAGCTGAATTTGAGGATCGTATTAACGTCTACTTCCCTCCTCAGAAGTCACAGCAATACAAGCTCCACTGCATCTATCACGAACTGGGACATATCTACTTGGAGAACCTTCGGGTTGCCCTTGCCTTGCCAGATCTCTCCGAAGAGATGCTAAGGGAAACCGCGGACGCGATCAGTGTCACCTGCCGGTCCGTACCGAATCATCCTGTCGAACGGTGGGTGGAGGATTTCGCTTTTGAAATGTCGAAAAAGACCCGTTCACGCAGCTCCTCCGGTCCTGACCCCTTCCTCTGATAACCCATGAGACTCTTGCTCTTTGCGCTGCTGACTGCCCTGTGTCTCCTTCGGATCCCGTCGGTGGTGAAGGTGCCCGAATCCCGGGCCTCGTGGGTCGCATCGATGTTCGGCCTTGCGGCGCTGTATGCCCTGGGAACGGTGACACCGCTTGAGGACATCGACCGATACCTCGGTGGGTTCAACGTGACGAACCTGCTTCAGGCCGTCTTTGCACTGCTGGCGATTTTCTTTTTCAACGACAGCGTGCGGCGTTTAGCGGACGTGCCTGTCGTCAGGTGGACTTACTACGCACCGCTGCTGAGTATCCCTGTCATGGTTGTCAGCTTCGCCCTGATCCAGGACAAAGCTCCCACGGCTGCTGACTTCATAGATACCCGCATGGATCAGCTCGCAACTGCCGTGTACAGCGGCTTGTACATGGTCGCGTTGTTGTTCACCGTGCTCAGGATTATTTACATGCTCCGGCACCAGGCAAGGGGCCTGTACGCGACATTCTCCGCGGGGCTGCTGGTGGTGGCTCTGGCTGTGTCGTGCCACATCGCTTACGTGGTCCTGTTTCACTTCACGCCGTGGCACGTCTTTGCCCGCGAGATCGGGGCCTGGTTTGACCGTCTGTTCTATGTTGGCCTCTCAGTGACCGCAGCGGGGTGGCTGATTCTTTTCCTGTCGAAGCAGCTGCCGAGATTGCGGCTCTGGCTGATTGATGCCCTCTGGCTGACTGCTTTGAGGATGCGCTTCAGTTCAGATCGTTCACGGGTGAGCCCGGCATGGGATCTTTTCAACGAGACGCTGGAAAACGGTGTCTACAAGAGCCTGATTGTTCTTCATAACCACGAGCGGGTGAACAGGATGGACTTCCCGGAATCTGTTCAAGGCAGGATCAGTCGCATTGAAGCGAAGCTGGACGCTCAGACTTAGCTGCGCTCGGCCAAGATCGCCTTGCGGACCCAGTTCGTCAGTTCTTCAGTGAAGGTAGAAGGCGAGGCATTCCATTCCTGGGTGTGGTGGGCCTTCGGTAGTGGAATCAATGTCACTGTTGCCGGATTTGCACGTTGGAACGCCGTCGAGATCTCCCACGGAACTTCTTGGTCGGCTGTCGAGTGCAAAACCAGGGTGGGGACATCCACACGGTGAGGTGTACCGATCCAGTCGAGTGCATCGAAGTCGATCGCTTCCGTTAACCCCAGCATTTTCGCGAACGCGGGGAGCTGGAGCAGCCCCATCACCAGGCTGGCACCAATCGCCGGCACCCCGGCCCGCTCGGCCCCGGCCGTGATGGCTTTACGCCAGCTCGTGACGGGCCCGACGAGGACGAGTCCTGCGATCTTGTCTTGGTGGGCGCTGCGCTCTGCTGTGAGCAGGGCAATGGTCGCGCCCATTGACCAGCCGGAGAGGATCACGCGCTTGGCTCCGCGGGCTACGGCGTACGCCACAGCGGATTCGACGTCCCGCCACTCCGTTTGGCCGAGGTGGCTCGTTTCGGGCTGTTGCGGTCTGACCTCTGTGTCGCTGCGGAATGTGGGAATCAGAGAGGTGACGCCTAGGGAAGTGAAGGCGTGGACATCCCGGAACATGATGGATCGATCAGTCCAGCTGCCATGGATATGGACTACCCAGACATCTGTGTTCTCGGCTTCAAAAAGCCAAGCAGGCGCCGTACCGAACTCAGTGGAGATGTGCACTTCCTCGTACGGCCGGCCGAGGGCCGAGGGTTCGAAGAAAACGTCCGGGGTCCAATCCACAACTGGACCCAGACCTCCGGTTTGGGCAGCGCGCGAATCAATCCGCCGTTCAACGTACTGTTGATCCTCGTTGATCCGTGTCACGGCGCCAACTCGCGTATAGGTCCGGTTCTCGGGGTCGAAGATGCCGAAGTCTCCGGGCGCTTTGGTGTAATCATCCAGCTCTATGCGGACGTGCCGGCCGTCTTCAAGCACAGCCGCTTGGCGGTAGTCCCTGGGGCCGCGCTTGACGATCTTGCGGGCCATGATGATCGCAAACCCAGATACCCCGGCCACCGGTAAAAGGACCGCCAGGGAGGCAAGGGTGCGCCTGTTGGTCAGCATTGGGTCGTTCATCCTCCAGCGCACGCTCGGGTCAGGAAATGGGGGCACCCACCATCCTAACGTCGCTGCGCGCCCCTTATACCTGCATAGTCCATGCGCAATACAAGCGTTGCACATGTTCACCGCATGTGTGTAACGTGCTTGAGGTGAGACGGGAAATTACTGCTCTTTGACAAGATTGTCACGGAGCGCGGGGACTCAATTACCTCGGAGGTAGGAGACGTAGGCGGGAAGCATCTGGAACTCAACGGCATCAATGTTGGCTGCGTACTTCACGCGCTTGCCCTGACGTTTGCCCGGAGGAAAGTCTGCCGTTATAGCGCCAAAAGATTCGAGTGCTTCGAGGTGATGCTGGAGGCTGGGCCGGGTCAGTTTTTTGTCGCCCCCCAGGTCGATTCCCTTGAGGATTTCGCCGGTGGTGGACGGGCCCTTTTGGTGCAGGTATCGGAGGACGGCCGCGTGGGCCCGATTCCCGAGTACCTCGATGGCCGCCTCAACTTCCTTCGGGTGACTGGGCTGGATGAGGCGGGGCATGGGTCTATCTTGCCCGATCCTTCGGATAGTGCGGAGCTTCAGACTTAAGTATATCGCTAAATGATGATCTTTAAGTTAGGGTCGCATTGCAGGTTCGAGTTGTGGCGCAGCCTCTCTGCATACGAGGCCCACATTGTCGGTAGCCGGCAGTAGACAAAGATGAGAAGCCTTTGGGGGAGGGACTGGATTTGAAGAACGCGGCGCCGTTCGACGCAGAGTGGCCAGTGAACGCTGCGCTGCCTGCACACGATGAGGTGCTCAGGTGTGAGCGCTTCCGTTTCGGGATCCTCCCAGCTGGAGCCAATAATGCAGCGTAAATCGTTGGGTTTGGTGGCTCTCTTTGCCATCCCGGGCCTGTTCTTTGGGGTGATCTTTTCCTTCATCCTTCTGCTGGCGCCGGCCAAGCCGGCTGCCGCGGACTGCGGCCCGGTCGCCGTTGTTATGGACGGCACTACGAAAGTGGAGGGGTATTCCGCGGAGCAGTTGAAGAACGCCGCCACAGTGATGGGTGCAGGCAAGGCGTTGAATCTCTCCGTGAAGGGTCAGACCATCAGCATCATGGTGGCCCTGGGGGAGTCTCGTCTGCGCGTGCTGGACTACGGCGACGACCCCGGTCCGGATTCCCGTGGGTTGTTCCAGCAGCGCGACAACGGCGCGTGGGGCTCCTACAAGGACCGCATGGATCCGACCATCAGTGCCACGAACTTCGTCAAGGCACTCCAGGCCGTACCGGGATGGGAGCAGTTGGAGCCGACCATTGCCGGGAACAAGGTCCAGCGCAACGCGGACCCGTACCACTATCAGAAGTACTGGCCCGAAGCGGTCAAGATCGTCCAGGTACTCTCGGACGGCAAAGTCGGTGTTGATGCTGGTGGCTGTGGCATCCCGGGTAAGTCGGGCGCGGGGGATGACTACCCGTGGAAGGACTCACCGACCTGGTTGCAGGTTGGGGCAGGTTCCGCTGCGGCGTCGCCGTTGGGCATGTTCTACCGCGAATGCGTGGACTTCGCCCTGTGGCGGGTCAACCAGCAGATGGGATCGACCAGCGCCCCTTTCAGGTTCCTCAACGGCAACTTCCGGCCCGACGGGCAGGGTCTCGGCTCGGCGGTGACGTGGAAGGCCGGCTGGGACGCCAAGGGCTGGCCCTCCGGTAAGACACCCCGGGTCGGCGCTGTCGTCTGGTACTCGCCCGGTGTGGGCGGGTCGGACCCGTCGTTCGGGCACGTGGCCGTGGTCAAGGAAGTCAAGGACGACGGGACGTACGTCGAAGAAGGCTACAACGGCAACCCTCCACCGGATGACCACAGCTACTACACCCGCACCGTCAAAAACAGTGTCCCGTCCGCGTTCCTGTACCTGCCCAACCAAGAGGAGAAGAAGTGAAAAAACCCCTGGCCCTCCTTGCAGCAGCGGCTCTGCTGTGCGCCGGATGCGCACCAGCGTCGAACACCACGTCAGCACAAACTGAGCCAACGGCCACGCCCTCCGCTCCGGTCTCCCTCAGCGCGGACAGCGGCCCGCAGGCACCGGGAGGTACCGTCCCTCCCACTATTGGCATCGCCTGGGATCAGGCCGGCAAGGACCAGGCCGTGGACGTCGCACAAAAGGCCATGGCCGACTTCGCCCGCCCGACGGTCACGGACCAGCAGTGGGCCAACGATCTTGCCCGTTGGCTCACCCCGCAGGCCACCGCCGACTACTCGGCAGTGGACCCAGCCAACATTCCGGCCAGCCGCGTCACCGGCCCGGCGAAGTTGACCGTCGATGAATCCAACAGCTACGGCGTCACAGCCTCTGTCCCGACGAACGCCGGGACCTACACGCTGCAGCTGCTCCGCACCGGCAAGGACGCCCCGTGGAAGGTCAACCGGCTCACTCCACCAACGTCCTAGACGCCGACCCATTCTCACTTCACAGACACGTAAAGGAAGAAGTTCATGAGTACTGCATCAACTGAGGTCCTGGCCTTTCCCAACATCAGGGCCATCGTCCGCGACAACGGATCCGCCGAAGTCGTCGTCGCCGGTAGCTCCCGCCTCGTCCCCGACGGGGACACCCTGCAGGACCTCCGCAACAACGCCCTGGCCCTCATCGTTGGGGAAGCGCAAACGCTGAAACGTCCGGTGCGGGTCCAGATCGAGGACCCCGAAGGGCACGGCGAGCTGATCGTGCACCCGGACAACAAGATCGAGTCCGTCTCCTACGAACCCCGCCAGACCCGGCGCCGGGCACAGGCCCCGGCGACCACGCCCGGGACCGTGGCACCGGCTGTCATTGAGACCGTCCCCGTAGCGGCTCCTGAGCCGGTAGCCATTGCCGCGCAGTACTCGACAGTCGAAGAAAGGGCAGCGGCAGTGGACCGCCAGCCCTGGCCGCCCACTCCCGTGGAAGCCGAAGTAGCGACGGAGATCCAGATCGGCTCTGCTCCTGCCAGCTCAACCGCGAAACGGATCATCGATGCACAAGAACCCCAAGCAGCGGTGACCGGACCGGAGACACCGGCGACGCGGCGCAGCTTGAAGGAAACCTCGTTCCTGGTCAGCGCCCCGGTACTGGAACCGGCCACGCAGGGCTGGCGTGGGACACTGACCCGGCTGGGCTTCCGCATGGACCCCTCACAGGAGGAGCTATCCGAACGCGAAGATGTCCGCACAGTGAGCCAGCACTGGCCCGGCCCCCGGACCATCGCCGTGGTCAACCGCAAGGGCGGGGCCAACAAGACCCCCACCGTCGTGATGCTCTCAGCCATCCTTGCCCGCTACAGCGGCGCGGCCACCGTCGCGTGGGACAACAACGAATCCCAAGGCACCCTGGGCTGGCGCACGGAGAAGGGCGCGCATAACCGCAGCGTCCTGGACCTGATCGATTCCTCTACCGAACTGCTCTCGCCGTCGACGAACGCGGCAGAGATCGCCAAGTTCGTGCACCACCAGACGGCTGACAAGTTCGACGTGCTGCGCTCGGATGAGAACGAAGAAGGCGACCACGAGGTCACCGCCGAGGAAGTCGACATCGCGCACCAGGTGCTGACCCGTTACTACCGACTGGTGGTCATGGACTCCGGTAACACCGCGAGGGCTGCTAACTGGCGCAGGATGATCGACCACACCAACCAGCTCGTCGTTCCGGTCACCGCTATCGAAGACCGCGCGGAGGCCGCCCGGTTGACGCTGCAGACCCTCGAATCGCGTGGTGGCCACGACGCCGAGCTGGCACGCAACGCCGTCGTGATCGTCTCCGAATCCACCGACGCCAAGCGCAGCATGACCGGGGACGCCCTCAAACGGGCGAAAGCCGAGGCCCAGCGCATCGCGGACGGTTTCGAACCGTTCGTCGGCGCCGTCGTCCGGATCCCCTACGACCCGGCCCTGGTCAACGGCCCCATCCGTTACGAAGCTCTCCAGCCCGCCACCCAGCGGGCGTGGCTGGCCGCAGCGGCCGCCGTCGCCAAAGGCTTCTAGACACCACAACCGACTGAAGAAAGGAGGAAGCCATGCAACTCTCACTGAACCCCTGGATCACCAGCCCGGAAGAGAGCATCGACGAAGAAACACCTGACGTGCACGTACCGCCGGCGGCCGTGATCAGCACACCACTCAAAGGGATGGTCGAGCCCGACACCGCAGATCGTCTAGCCAGGCGCACCATGTCCGGTACAGCAGCGTTGTGGGTTGTCGGCAGCCACGGCGGGGCCGGTGAAAGCCGCACCGCTGACCTGATCGACGGGGCACGCCCCACAGGGCACTGCTGGCCCATCCTGCAGGACGGCTCCAAGCCCCGCGTGCTGCTGGTCTGCCGGGCCGACATGCGCGGCCTCACAACAGCTCAAAGCGCCCTGACCCAATGGGCATCAGGAGCCGCACCCGCTGTGGAGCTGCTCGGCCTCGCCGTCCTCGCGGACGCACCGGGAAAACCACCCAAAGCACTCCGCGACTTCACAGCCATCATCGGCGGCGGAGCGCCCCGCCTCTGGACCCTTCCCTGGGTCGAGGCATGGCGGCACGGCGACTCCACCACCACACCACCGGCCCGCGAATACCAACGCTTCATCACCGACGTAACCGCACTGGTTACTGAAACCAACCCAAGCACCAACCACTGAAAGGTCACACACCATGAACTCGATCACCGCAATCGCCACGAGCGTCATCCCCAACCCGACCCCCGTTGTTCCTCCGCAAGCCGGAGGACTCCTCACTGTCCTGAACTGGGCCTCCGGTATCGGCCTCGTCCTGGGTGTTCTCGGCGTCATCATCGTCGGCATCACCATGGTCATCCAGCTCCAGCGCGGCGAAGGCGCCCAGTCGATTGCCAAGCTCGGTTGGGTTCTGCTCGGCTGCATCATCATCACCGGTGCCGCCGGTATCGTCCGCGCCTTCGTCTAAGCCAGCACCAACAACGGGAGGTTCACTTTGAGCCAGTCAACAGAGAGCACCACCGAGGCCAATCCGTTCACCAAACCCGGTTTCATCATTGCTGCCGCATTGGTGGTCGCGCTGATCGCAACAGCCGTCGTGATCTTCCTCCTCCCCAAAGGACAAGGAAACGCTCAACCAGCCCCAACAGCATCCAGCAACTCCGCCACAGCCAGCCCCAGTGCTTCTACTGCCTCTGACAAGAGCGTCTGTGAGCTTCCTGCCAGCCAGGAAACAGCGCTTGGTACCGCACCCAAGTCCAAGTGGGAGCTTGTTGGAACCATGGCCGTTCCCACAGACCCCTCAAAGGCCGGCCCCGGAACTGTAGGCAAGGACGGCCTGAGGTCGTGCTTTGCACATTCGCCTACAGGGGCCCTCTACGCCACAGCTAACATCTGGGCTGCCTTGTTCAACGGGTACGCGAAGCAGGTGTATCTGGAGCTTTCAGCCGATAGCCCCACTCGGGATAAGGCCGTCAAAGCGATCAATGAAGGCAAGGAAGTCGGGGGCGGAAGCTCTCCTAAGCTGCAAATTGCCGGTTTCGCAGTCCACTCATACACGCCAAAAGATGCAGTCGTGGAATTGGCTTTCAAAACCGATGATGGGGGATACGGTGCACTCTCCACATCACTGCTCTGGGAAGACGGCGACTGGAAACTGGACATGCCCGCTGCAGGCGGAGGAACAGTTCGACAGATCAGTGACTTGAGTTCATTCATCCCCTGGGCCGGTGTCTAAGATGGCATGCGAATTTTGGGACCTGGGATGCAAAGCCAAGGAAGGCGCCGGTGAGGTCATCTCCGGGATCGCCGACGATGCGATCGCTAACCTCGCCAAGGCCATCATGGAGGGCATGAGCCAGATGGTGACCACTCTGTCCACTTTCTGGGTCTCAATGCCCACTGTGAACCTGACGAGTCAAGACGGTTCGACGGCAAGTCCCGTTGTTTCTGCTCTAAACAGTGAGCTAATGCCGTGGACACTGGCTCTGGCAGTCCTCGCCGTCATTCTTGGTGGCATCCGATTGATTTGGGAACAACGCGGGGCACCCCTAAAAGACCTGCTCCGCTCTCTCCTCACGCTCACCTTGGTGACCGGCCTGGGCTTAGGAGTAATTTCAATCCTCGTGATCGCAGCAGACGCTCTTTCTGCCGAGCTCATCAACCGCTCAACCAGTGGCAAGGGCTTCGCTGATTCCATGCAGCTGTTGGTGATGACGAACCAGACCGGCGTGGGGGTCTTTATCCTCATCGTTCTTGGTCTTATCGGCCTGCTTGCCTCCCTTGTCCAGATAGTTCTCATGGTTGTGCGCAGTGGCATGTTGGTGATCCTCGCGGGCATCCTGCCCACCACAGCCTCGTTCACCAACACGGAGATGGGCAAACAATGGTTTCAGAAGGCCGTGGGCTGGACCATCGCCTTCATCGCCTACAAACCCGCTGCCGCCATCGTCTACTCCGTCGCGTTCCTGCTCATGGGCAGGAGAGGCCAGGATGCCCTGATCAGTTCCATTACGGGTTTCACGTTGATGGTCGTGGCTCTGTTCGCTTTGCCCGCACTGATGCGTTTCGTGACACCGCTGGTTGCTGCCGTCGCCTCCGGAGGGGGTGGCGCAGGAGCTGGCGCCGTTGTGGGGGCCATTGCCACGGGTGCGGTCTCACTTGGCCGTGGCGGTAGTGGAAGGGGCAACGCTTCACCGACCCCGGCATCGTCAACAAGTACGACGAGCACGCAAATGGGCAGTTCGCCCAAGGGCAGTGATGGAACGCCCGGCCCTCGAGGCAGGGGAGGGCAGCCAACACCCGGTGCTACGGGACCAAGTGGAGCTGCTGGCATGGATGCAGCTGGCAAGGCAGGTATGGCCGGTGCCGGATCTGCTGGGGCGACAGCAGGTGCCGGTGATGGGGCGTCCGCAGCCGGTCGGGGAGCTGCGGCAGCTGGCCCGGCTGGTGTGGCTGTAGCTACAGGAGCAAGGGTGGCGTCCGCGACGTCGCAGGTAATCGAAAAGACCGCGCAGGATTCAACCGGGGAGGGCCCCAGTGGCAGCAATTAGCACCGAATACAAAGAACCGTCCTACGGAAACTGGCGCGTACCCCGCTCCGCCGGGCTGGCCAACCTCGGCGCGATCGGCACCGCTATCGTGTTCGCCGGGTTGTTGGCGGGCATTGTGAGCTTCGCTATTTGGGGCCTGTTCGTCGGCCTGGGCGTTCTTGCCTTTGCCGGTGTCAGCGCCTTGCTGCTGACAGTCAAGGACAAGCATGGCCAGTCCATCATTGACCGTGGCGGCACCCGGATCGCGTTCAAGATTTCCCGGTCCTCCGGAACGAACCTATACCGCTCCGGCCCGCTCGGCGTAACGCCGTGGGGCATGTACCAGCTCCCGGGTTTGGCTGCGAAGTCAACCCTGTACGAATTCACCGACTCCTACAAACGCCCATTCGCCATGCTCCACGTCCCAACGACGAGCCACTACACGGTCATCTTCTCCACCGAACCCGATGGTGCATCCTTGGTTGACCCTGAACAGGTCGATGCGTGGGTGGCGAACTGGGGCGGCTGGCTCGCCGCTCTGGCCGACGAAGCAGGGTTGGATTCAGCAGCCGTGACCGTCGAGACAGCACCGGACTCCGGGTACCGGCTGCGGAACGAAGTGCTGATGAACATCGCCCCAGACGCACCCGCCTTCGCCCGGGAAATGCTCCACGAAGTTGTCGAAACTTACCCAGAAGGATCAGCCACGGTCCGCGCCTGGGTGTCCTTGACGTTCAACGCCGCCATCCGTACAGGGGCGAAAAAGCGGACGCCGGAAGAAGTCGCCCGTGACCTGGCCTCCAGGATTCCCGGATTGTCGGCACGGTTGCAGTCCACCGGTGCCGGCATTGCCCGTCCGATGACGGCACAGGAGCTGTGCGAGGTCGTGAGGATCGCCTACGATCCTCCCGCAGCACTGATCATCGATGAAGCCCACGCCGCCGGGTCCCCGGTCTCCCTGACCTGGGGCGAGGTTGGCCCCACCGCGCACCAAGCCAACTGGGAGCACTACCGGCACGATTCGGCCTTCTCAGCCTCCTGGAGCATGACCGGCGCCCCGCGGGGCTCGGTGAACTCTTCGGTCCTGTCCCGGCTGCTGGCCCCACACGGAGACGTTGACCGCAAACGCGTCTCTCTGCTCTACCGGCCGATGGATTCGGCCCGTGCTGCCGCCGTAGTCGAGAGGGACCAGAACAACGCCAATGTCCGCATCACCTCCGGCACCCGCCCCTCAGCACGCGCCCTGGTCGATGCCCGGTCAGCGGCACAGACGGCACAGGAAGAAGCCCAAGGCGCAGGGCTGGTGAACTTCGGCATGGTCATCACCGCCACCGTGACCGACCGGGAACGCCTTTCCGATGCTGTGGCTGCGGTGGAACAGAGCTCCGGCAGCGCCAGGCTCTTGCTGCGCAAAGCGCACGGCTCGCAGGACACGGCGTTCGCCGCTTCCTTGCCTCTCGGCCTGGTGCTGCCCGAGCACAGCATGCTCCCATCCGAGATTAAGGACGCTCTGTAATGGCCCTCCCGAGACTCTTCACCCGTTCCTCGAAGCACAGCACTGCCCCGGCTAAGGCTGCGCCGAAGAGGGCTAAGAAGCAGCCGCGTGAGTCCGGTCCTGGTGCCCGTGGCTGGCCCGGACGCGGAGGGGGCATGGCCCAACTCGTGCCCTCCGTAAAGGAGTACCGGGGAACGACGGTTCAGGTCTGCGGCCTGTGGCCATTCTCCTCGGGCGCGTCCTCACCCATGATCGGTGTCCCGCTGGGACGGCATGAGGAAACCCAAGCCACGGTCTGCTGTGACCCGATCAGCTGGTTCCAGCGCGCCCGCCTGATCTCCAACCCCTCCGCCTTCATCCTCGGAAAACCCGGTTTGGGGAAGTCCACGGTAGTGCGGCGCATGTTCATCGGCCTCTCCGGCCAGGGCGTTCACCCCCTGATCCTCGGTGACCTCAAAGGCGAGCACGTCAAAGCCGTCCGGGCGCTCGGCGGGCAAGTCATCCGCCTCGGTCGCGGCGTCGGGTACCTGAACATCCTTGACCCCGGCCAAGCCGTTGAAGCAGCCCAGCTCCTGGAAGACAGCGGCCACCACGAGGACGCGGCACGGGTCCGTGCCGACGCGCACGGCCGCCGCCTGACCATGGTCGTCTCGCTGATCACGATCAGCCGGAACAACCCGCCGACCGACCAGGAACAAACGATCCTGGACCGGGCCTTGCGGGTCCTCGATGACCGGTTCGACGGCGTCCCGGTGTTGAAAGACCTGCTAGATGTCATCGTCCTGGCCCCTGACGAGCTGCGACAGGTCGCACTGGACCGTGGCGACATGAACATCTACCTGCAGGAAACCCGGGCCTTGGAAGCAACCCTGCTCGGTTTGACCGGCGGCGGAAAGCTGGGCGAAATCTTCTCCCGCCAGACCAGCGAGCCGATGAAGCGCGACCGCGCCGTGGTCTTCGATGTCTCCAGCATTGACGAGACCGAATCCGATCTGCAGGCCGCCGCCCTGCTGGCCTGCTGGTCCTACGGGTTCGGCACGGTCAACGTCGCCAACGCCCTCGCCGACGCCGGTCTGGAACCGCGACGAAACTACTTCGTCGTCCTGGACGAGCTGTGGCGGGCGCTGCGCGCCGGCAAGGGAATGGTCGACCGCGTGGACGCACTGACCCGGCTGAACCGCTCCGTCGGTGTCGGGCAGATCATGATCTCCCACACCATGTCCGACCTGCTGGCCCTGCCTACAGAAGAGGACCGGATGAAGGCACGCGGCTTCGTAGAACGCTCCGGAATGGTGATCTGCGGCGGCCTCCCCGCCTCCGAAATGCCACAGCTGACCTCGGCCATTCCGCTGTCCCGGCAGGAACAGCAGAAACTCATCGGCTGGCAGGACCCGCCCGCGTGGGACTCACGCGGGGCCGACGTCGAACCGCCGGGCCGGGGCAAGTTCCTCATCAAGGTCGGTGGCCGTCCCGGGATCCCGGTCCAGGTCGGCCTCACGTCCCTGGAGAAGGGCCCGGAAGGCGTCAACGACACGGAGGGCAAATGGCACGCGGCCCCGGAAACCCTGCTCGAATCGGCAGCTCCAGTTCTGCCCAGTGAAGGAGGTACACAGTGAGTGCACCGAACCGTAAAGGGATCGGTCTGGGCGATGCCCTGCTGGTCTGGCTGGCCATCGGCTTCATCGTCGTCTTCGTCGGAGGCACCTACGCCGCCTTGCACCTTGGATCGTGGATGGCAGGGATCGACGCTCCACCGGCCCACCCAATTGATCTGATCGCCGGCCTGATCAAAGGCCGGGTGCCGTGGCCGACCGAAGCCACGGTCGCTGCCTGCCTGATGGCCGGTGTTGTGCTGGCCCTGGCCATCGTCGTGCTCGTCGCGTGGAGGAAGGGTGCGTCCAAGCGCGCCCGGGTCGATAAGGCCGCCCGCTACCTCGGACGCGGCAAAGCACTGCATGCGTTCTCGGAAAAGGGAGCTAAAGTGACCGCCGAGCGCCTGGGCGTCACGGACACTCCCGGCATCGTGGTGGGCAAGGTCGTCTCCACGGGGCAGAAGTTCATCCAGTCCTGGGAAGACCTCAGCCTCGATATCTGGGGACCCCGTACCGGTAAATCGACCTCACGGGTCATGCCCGCCATTCTGGACGCACCTGGTGCTGTGGTCTCGACCTCGAACAAGCGCGACGTCGTGGACGGCACCCGGGGCGTCCGCGAGAAGACGGCCCCGGTGTGGGTGTTCGATCCGCAGAAAATCGCCCAGGAAGAACCGGACTGGTGGTGGAACCCGCTCTCCTACGTCACCGACGAAGAGAAGGCCTACAAACTCACCCAGCACTTCTCCGTTGGTTCACGCGTCCCCGGCTCCAAACCTGACGCTTACTTCGATCCCAAAGCCGAAGACATTCTGTCCTCGTACTTCCTCGCGGCCGCGCTCGGAAGCCTGCCCATCACGCAGGTGTACATCTGGGTGACAGAGCAGGTTAACCGGGAACCAATCAACATCCTGAAACAGCACGATTACGAGCTGCAGTACAAGGGGCTGGAGTCCACACTGGAGCTGGCTGACAAGCAGCGCGACGGTATCTTTGGCACGGCCGAGAAGATGATCCAGTGCCTCAAGAGCCGGAACACGCTGCGGTGGGTCGCCCCAATCGGTGGTGGAACGGTGGCCGCGGATCCCCGCCGGCAGTTCGATCCGCATGCTTTCGCCGCTTCGCAGGAGACGATCTACATCCTCTCCAAGGAAGGGGCCGGCTCCGCCGCGCCCCTCACCACTGCCCTGACGGTGGCCATCGCTGAGGCCATGGAAGAACGCGCAGAACGTTCCGGCGGCCGGCTCCCCAAGCCAGCACTATTCGCTCTCGATGAGCTGGCCAACGTCGTCCGCTGGGCCGGGCTGCCGGACCAGTTCAGCCACTACGGCTCCAAGGGCCTGATCGTCATGGGGATCCTGCAGTCCTGGTCCCAAGGCGTCGAGTTATGGGGCGAGGCGAACATGCGGAAGATCTGGTCCGCGGCGAACGTGAAGGTCTACGGCGGCGGTGTAGCAGAAGAAGGCTTCCTCCGTGCCCTTTCGGACCTGATCGGGGACTACAGCTACATCAACGTCTCCACGTCCTCCGGCAAGTCCGGTTCAAGCCGCTCCCGCCAAGAGGGCAAGGAACGCATCTTCGACATCTCCAACCTCGCCGAACTGGACCGCGGCCGCGCCGTCGTCCTCGCCTCCGGCGCACCCGCCACCCTCGTCCGGACCATGCCCTGGTACACCGGGCCTCACAAGGAAGCCGTGGAGGCATCCATCAAGAAGTACAGCCCCCGGCCCGAAGAACCCGCTGTCCCGGTCCCGGCCGCTCCGGCAAGCAATCCCTGGGTCACGAAATAGGAAAGGCTGCCCCACACATGGCAACTGAGTTTGACCTCTACGACACGGACACACCGGCACCGGCTAAGGCTGACCAGGGTGCGGAGAAAGAACCGGAGCTCGTCTACGGCTCGGCCGAAGAATTCCTCCATGAGCAGCTGCTGCCCACCTATGTCCGCAGCGTCACCGGAAAGTCCGCCAAGTGGTGCATCGAATGGTACTTCCACCCGGAGGCCATCTCACGCGTAGCGGCTCTGTGGCGTTCATGGGAGCATCTGCGTCTGGATCCGGCCACCGGCATGAGTGTCTGGTTGAGAGACCATGCAGACCACCACATGCGCGTCCTTCTGGACCCACAAGGACCGTTCTACAACTGCGACATGAAAGAACACCGCCAACCAGAACACCTCGAACCTAAGAAGGCGCCACACGGGTGGTTCCCCGACGTCCGAAGCATCCAGCCATGAAACCGGTCAACATGTTCTACTCCGAGAGCCCAAGGCAAACGAGATGAGACTCCCAATAGTGCCACAGCCTGTGGCACTATTGCCGCTCGATAGGGTGGGGACATGACTTCTTCAGAAATTGACCTCCCCGCAGGCTATGACCAGTTGCTGGAGTCCCTGAAGAACCGGGTACATGGTGCAAGAACCCGCGCCCAGCGAACCGTCAACACTCTGCTTATCGAACTCTACTGGTCCCTCGGCCGCGACATCCTCGCCCGGCAGGAACAACAAAGGTGGGGGAGCGGTGTGCTGAACCGGCTGGCCGCTGACCTCCGGATCGCTTTCCCGGACATGAAAGGCCTCTCCTACCGCAACCTCCAATACATGACGGCGATGGTGCGGGCCTGGGACAACGCAACAAATGTGCCACAGGCTGTGGCACATTTGCCGTGGGGCCACATCCGCACGATTCTCGACAAAGCCACCACCGCCGAAGAGCGCAACTGGTACGCCGCGGCGGCCTTGGAATACGGCTGGTCACGGAACGTGCTGCTAAACATGATGATGAACCGGTCGATGGAACGCACCGGTGCTGCGCCGTCGAACTTCACCCGCCAACTCGCCTCCCCGGACTCGGAACTGGCCCAGCAGATGGCCAAGGACCCCTACAACTTCGAGTTCCTTGGACTCTCCGGGGAAGTCGCCGAACGCGAACTCGAAAACGCACTCACCAACAGGATCACCGAAACCATGCAAGAACTCGGACCAGGATTTTCATTCGTCGGCAGACAGGTCCACTTCGACGTCGACGGGGACGACTACTACGTCGACCTGCTGTTCTTCCATATCGAACAGCTTCGCTACGTCGTCATCGAGCTGAAAACCGGGCGATTCCGCCCCGAGTACGCCGGCAAGCTCAACTTCTATGTCGCACTGGTCGATGATGTCCTCCGACGCGACTATCACAACGAAACCATCGGCATCCTGATCTGCGGCACCAAGAACGACCGCAGCGTCCGCTACAGCCTCGGCCGGTCCACCTCTCCCATGGCAGTCGCCGCCTACACCTACGACAAACTCCCCGCCGCCGAACAAGAAGCCCTCCCCACCGAAGGACACCTCGTCGCCGCCCTCGACTGGGCCGAACCGGACGACGAGAATAAACCCGAATAGCCAACCCGGCATAAGAGTGCAAAGAACTTTGGACTCTTATCCCAGCGTGTCCAGCGGAGCAATCGTCCAGACACTTCCTGGAGAATTAGGCGCCAGGCGTGGCAAGCCCATCTATCCGTAGGGTTTCGCCGAGTCCTGACAAACCACAATCTCGCAACAGTTCCCCACACCTTGGCTGATGGGCATGTAACTGCTGGACCTTGTGGCCTAGAGCGACGCACGGGGTTTGCGCAACGGCTTGCGGCGCAGATTTCTGGGCTGGACCAAAGCACCAAGACCTTGGGGCCTGGTTTCGGCACAGCCGGTCTGCCATCATTTCGCTCAAGCATCCGTACGGATTCATGGCAGGGAGACGACTGTGGCTGAGAACGGAACCGGCCAAGATGACCCGCACCCGACATCGACTGCGCGTTGGAGTCTGAAACAACGGATGCCCGGACAGGGTGTGATCGAGCATCTGTTGGCGCTGCAACGACAACAGCGGCCCCGGCCCTTCATACACAAGATCTTCGGAGTAGATCCACTCCCAGCTGGCAGTCACTCCTGGTACAAAGGCGCTCTGGGCGAAATCGCCATTGGATACCTCCTCACGGCCCTCGGTCCGGACTGGACCGTGCTGCACGCCGTTCCCGTCGGCGCCGAAACCACCGACATAGACCATGTCCTCATCGGCCCTTCAGGTGTGTTCACCATCAACACCAAAAACCACAGTGGCCAGAGTGTCTGGGTTGCAGGGCACGTGATGATGGTGGCCGGCAGGAAACAACGCCACCTCCACAACGCACGCTACGAGGCCACCCGCGCGGCGAACCTGCTCGGACGTCAGGTACGCGCGACGGTTCCAGTCACCGCCGTCATCGTCATCCGGAACCCCAAGTCCCTGACCATAAGGGACCAACCCATCGGCGCAGCAGTCCTCACCGAGCAGCAATTGATTCCATGGCTCAAATCCCGCCCCGTCATCCTCAATCCCAAGCAGGTCGAACTCCTCGTCGCAGCCGCCGAAAAGCCAAACACCTGGCACCGCCACCCACAACAAGCCACGGACCCGGTCCTCGTGCGCAACAGATTCTCAGACCTTCAAAAGAGCATCAACCGGTCCCGGGCAATACGTGGGGCATGGGTGCTCGGCTTACTGTTCACAGTGCCGATACTGATGCTGGCACGACTAACCGGGTACTAAGAAGACACCTGATGCTCTTAGCGCCACGGTCTCCTGAAAACTGCGGCCAGCAGGGTTCCACGGCAGGCAGACCGCCCGATCAGGACGTCGTGACCGATTTGGGGGTGCCCCTTGATGGAATCTTGAGGAGCAGCTGGCATCGTTGAGGGGTCTCGCGTTAAGCATGGGCGGGCTGGGTGACCCGTTCTGCAGTGTGCGGGCCCCAGATTCCCAGGGTCGGGTTCGACCGGGTATCCAAAGATGCCCCAAATACGTACTTGGCACCGTTCGTGAGTTGAGTACCCGATATTCGGGGGAGCAGGGCTTGAGGAGGAGCTCTTGTCGTCGCGGGGGTTGTCCCTGGTTATCGAAGACGATCAGGACATCAGTGAGTTGATTGCGCTGATCCTCAATGGTGCCGGATTTGATGTGGAGCCTGTTGCCAGTGGTGTCGAAGGGCTGCGGGCCGCTGCTGTTCTGCAACCTGATCTGATCACCCTGGATGTGGGTCTGCCTGATATGGACGGTCGAGATGTGGCGCGCGGACTTCTCATCGTTTGCACGGCCCCGATCATCATGATCACCGCGCACGCCGGGGTTGATATGGAGCTCGAAGGCATGGCCGCGGGAGCGATTGCCCATCTGGTCAAGCCCTTCCGGCCGGCGGAGTTACGCGCCCTCGCTGACCGGCTGTGCCCGTGATGCCGGCACCCCGCAACGGGGAGGTGCCTCTGTTTGCCGGGAACTGGTCCCGAGTCGAAGACTTCTTCCGCCGCGGCCAAGTTCCCGTTCTGTGGCATGTCGTTCTATCGTCTGCTCGCAGCGGTGGCTAGTCTGGGCCTCACTAAACGTTGGGGGAGGCGGGCTATGAATCAGGTCGCGGTTGGTGGAGGCAAGGGCACCTTGAAGCTCACGGATGCGGGTGTTCTTCACCTGGTGTGGAATCCCGGCACCGTTCTGGAAGCCGCTGATGTCCAGGATGCGATGGCGTCAATCAATAAGGTGGCCGCCGAGGCCGAGTACCCGATGTTAATCGACATCACGCACACCAGAGAGGTGACCCGACGCGCCAAGTCCGTTTTCAGCACCAAGTGCGCTGCTTCACGGATCGCATTGATCGGGTCCAGCCCGGTCAGCCGCGTCATCGCCAACTTCGCCATGGCGCGACGAACCATGCCGTGCCCCACCAGGTTCTTCAACTCCCGCGCCGAGGCCATGGACTGGCTCCTCCAGAAACCCCAGGCACGGCCCACTTCATAAGCCACAAATGGCTGCGCCACCTAGAAACGACGACCACTGACATGCCCGTTCTCACGCAGAATGCCAGAGATGACGCGCGAACCAGCCACGAACGCCGGGGCTCATCACTCCGGAGGACGGGCTGCGCCGTTGGCGTTTGTTGTCGACGGGGACCAGCGTTTCAGGACGGCGTGGATGCGGCCTTTCTCGGCTGCCGCGACCAGTCCGGCAGCAACGACGGCGACTTTCGTGTTGGTGTTTTGGCTGAACTGTGAGATGCGTTCGAAGGCCTCGGCAGGGCTGATGTTGAAGTACCCCATCAGGATGCCTTTGGCTTGCTCGATGACTCCGCGAGAGGCGTACGCGTTGACCAGTGCCGAGGCTGCGGCGTGGCCGCTTTCAATCGCGATGGCCCGGGTCAGGTCGATCGAAAGACCGTGGATGGCGATGACCTTCCCTGCCTCGTCCCTGTCGGTTTCAGCCACGGTCAAGACCCGGTGCTCT
Source organism: Paenarthrobacter sp. NPDC089675 (assembly GCF_044749185.1). Classification (NCBI taxonomy): domain Bacteria; kingdom Bacillati; phylum Actinomycetota; class Actinomycetes; order Micrococcales; family Micrococcaceae; genus Paenarthrobacter; species Paenarthrobacter sp. NPDC089675. The sequence goes on from NZ_JBIVHM010000012.1 coordinate 84,396, forward strand.
TTCCCTTTGCTGTCGATAATGCGGTGGAAGTTCGAGCCTTGCCCTCCATCGCGGGAGAGGGTACTGATGAGTTGCCGGGTAGCGTCGCGGTCCTCCGGGTGTTTGTGCGCGATCACGAGCTCGGCTGTAGGAACGACTTCACCCCGGGTGTATCCATGCATGCGGAACAGCCCCTCTGACCAGGTACTGATCCCCGTTTCCAGGGACAGGCTGAAAGATCCCGTGGGACACACTTCCCCCTCCGGAAGGGGGAAACCATACGAGATACGTTCCTCTGACACCAGACCTACTCCCTGACTCTCGGAGGGCCACCGCTGGCCTTCCCCTGATGCTAACCCGCTGACGGGGGTGGCCGCGGCACAGGCAGCCCCCGTCAGTCGGAAGGGATCGTCAGTTTGGGCTGGAGTCGCTGCATTTCGGGGCAACGGAACGGGGCAGACTGATTAGCCGTCCCGACAAATGAACTGTATGCGCTAGCGGACAATGTCTCTCCCAACCCATGAACGTCAATCGCGCGGGCAGGTCATGATTGAGCTCCCCTTGGGAGCTCAATCGGCTGCGCACTCAGTGCAGATCGGGTGGCCATCTCGTTCATAGGCGATTTGGGAACGGTGACGGACCAGAAAGCAGGAGTAGCAGGTGAACTCGTCCTGTCCCTGGGGCACGACATTGATCACGAGCTCCTCGGCCACGATCTCACCACCAGGGGCGCTGCCGTCAAAGTCATCCGTTTCTTCGACATCTTGAACAGCACTGAGCGCATTGGGGCCTTTGGCGCTTTGAGCCGCCTCGAGAGACTGTTCCTGCGCCTCCTTCACGTCAGGGCGCAGATCGTCGTAGTCGGTAGCCATCTGTTCCTCTTTTCCAAGACTCCTCGACGCCGTGCTGCCGCAGGAAGACGTTCCAAGTGACGGTTCCTGCCACGCGTCGTGCGCCACATCATAAGCACAACGAAACTGAAAGTACCCGGAGACGCCATCACTGAGGTCGGGACGATTTGGCCCCTGCCGTCGCGCTTCTTCAGAGAACCTTTCCGTTTCGGCCACACGATTCACCGGCCGGCCACACTCAATACATAGAGACGTCTACACGCACGCCCCTCATAAGTGTCAGGTTGGGATCTATGACTCCCACCAAATGCTGCCTGGAAAAGCTCTTCGGCACCCTATCCTGACGCCTTCCGGCAACCATCTGACGTCAGGTTGGGGTGTACCTCATTCTGACGCCTTGATGGGTGGCTTTTGCAGCTGAGATCGACGCGACACTCTTGCCAACACGAGAAGGCTCCACCATTTGATGTTCATTTGGCTCAGTGGACAGACACATATGCACTGTCTCTCTTCAGCAGTACTTTTTGATGCCGCCGGCGGTCTATCTGGGCACTTCGGCTTTCGGCGCGCGCGTTGCGTTCATCCACTCGCTCAGCCAGGGTGCCCGGACCGTGGAGGTGATTCGGCAGTCGGCCACGAACGTTCCGTGGGCTCCCGCGACTATCCAGTCTTTGAGCAAGGATAGGTCGTCCAGCGAGCGGATGATTGCTGACTCCGCTCCTAAGGCCCGGGCAACACTGCTAAAGTCCACCTCCGGAATCAGCATCGGCTTCTCGTTCAGCCCCTGCGACCCGTATTGGTGGATCTCGGCCCCATACGCGGCGTCGTTGTAGATCACCACAATCGCGCTGCGGGCGGCACCAATTAGCGATTCCAGATCGGACAGGCCCATCAGGAACCCACCGTCACCCGATGCCAGTACCAGTGTCCGGTCACCTTCCACCGCGCGGGCCGCTCCGACCGCACTTGCCAGACCCAGGCCGATAGTCTGGAAGGCGGTGCCCACCATTACCAAGTCCTGCGGCCTCGGGATGTTCCAGTACATGGGTGCCCAGCCGATGAAGTGCCCCCCGTCCTGCACCACCGTTCGACGTGCTGGCAGCACTGCGTCCAAAGCAGACGCCAGTGCGCGCGGGTCCATCCGGCCGTCCACGGTCTCAGCACACCCGGCAGCGTGGCCAGGTCCGACGGCCACGCGCTGGGCGGCCGCAGCACGCCACACCCCAGCGGCAGCATCAGGCTCTACAAGCGACAAGAGCACCGAAGCAGCAGCTTTGGCATCAGAACGAACATACAAATCCACCCGCGGATGAGTTGGCTCCAGTGCAGTGTCGACTTGAATAACGGTTGCATCCGGGTCCAGCAGGTGCCCAAACCTCATAGTAAAGGGGCTCAGGCTCGCGCCGGCCACCAATACCACGTCGGCCTGGCCCATGAATCCGGCCGCCGCGTCGGTGCCGAAGCCGCCAGCCACGCCTAGGTACCCCTCGCCATTGAGGAGGTTGAACGCCAAAGCAGTTGTGGCGGTCAGTGCGCCCAGCCGGTCGGCGAGGTCACGAAGCGCCGGCCCGGCACCGGCGAGGTGAGCACCCCGGCCGGCCAGGATCATAGGCCGCCTGGCGCCAGAGAGTAGACGGGCAACCTGCTCTAAGCCGGCGTCGACGTCGTCCGTTGCCTTGGGCACCGACGGCTCCGGGAGGTCCTCATCCGCAGCCTCGACTGCGGCAATATCGTAAGGGATTGCAAGTACGACGGCGGTGCGTCGGGTAAGTGCGTATTCCACCGCTTGTCGGGTGACTGCGCCCGCGGCATCGCGGGTGACGGTGAAGGTGGCCGCGCCAAGGCCGGCGGCCATTGAGGCCTGGTCCACATCCCAAGGCCGGGCGCCGCTGGTGGGCGCATCACCCGTGACCAGCACGGCAGGGACCTGCGCCTGGACCGCCTCGGCCAGGGCGGTGAGCGCGTTGGTGTAGCCAGGGCCGTAGGTGGTGGTGCCCGCGGCGAGCCGTCCCGAGGCCCGATAGTAGGCGTCGGCCGCAGCGATGGCGGCGCCTTCGTGGCGAACGGCTGTGAAGCGGAGTCCCTGTTTCTCGGCGGCGTCTAGGAAGTAGACGTTGCCGTTGCCCATGACGCCGAAGACATCGCTGACGTAGCTGCTGAGAACCTGCGCTACACGGCCGGAAACAGTGATTGAAGTCATGCAGGAATCCTGCGACACGGTGCGAGATTGAGCAACTGAGCCATGTCTGCATGGTATTTTTGGCATTATATAAGTGAAAAACTGCCAAAACGCCAACGGAGTACATGCTCTGATCCGCTTAGCCTGTGGCTGCGGATTCCTCCATGGATAGTCGCTTAATCAGCCCGTCGTAGCGGTGAGGCATGAGTTCCAGGATGGAGATCGCGGTGCTGGTCCGCTCAATTCCCTCGACCTCCAGGATCTCGTTGGTGATGCGGTAGAGGTCGGCCGTGCTGCGGGCCACCACCTTGGCCATCAGGTCCGCGTCGCCCGTGGTGGCGTGAACCTCAATTACTTCCGGGATGGCTACGAGCCCGCGTTGTACCGAGCCCGGCTGCGTCTGACTGATGGACAGCGAGAGGAAGGCCACCAGTTCATAACCCAGCGCTGCCGGGTCCAGCCTGCGGCTGAAGGAACGAAGCGCGCCGCTGCGCTCCAACCGCGCCAGTCGCGCGTGGACGGTGTTGCGTGCGACGCCGAGCGTTCGGGAGAGTGCCAGGGCGCTGGCCTCAGGGTCCTTGTCCAAGGCAAGGATGATCCTCCCGTCGAGCGAATCAAGGGTGCGTGGGTTCGCGATGGTCATATCTTCACCAGAGGTAGTAGAAGGTGGGCAGAAGTCCTGACCACCAGAGCCTATCTTGCATCGTCGTCCGGCCCTGTGGAGCGTGTAACCTTGCACCCGCCAAGAATCAGCCGGCAATTGTTGTCTCTGCTACCGACGGCATGGGTCGAGTCGGCTTGTGGGTTATGCGTGCAACCACAGTGAACGCAGTTCGCGATGTGGTCCAGAGGAAGGGTCGGGTCCTCAGCCTTGAAATATTTTGCGGTCGGCCTCCAGCGGACCTCCACCCAACGAACGGTCCTCCAGGTACTGAGCGGGAGGTTTCTCCGACATGCAGTTGCCACTCGCCTACAACAAAGCGGCGGCCATCTTCAATTGATGTCAGCCGAGCACGGGACAGGGGTGCTCCCGTTGGAGCCGTCCCGTAGCAGCCTTCTACGGCGGATGGCGTTCTCAGTCGACTACAGTTCGCCGACGGAACGCCCGCTCGCCTGAATTTCAAAGTCACAGCGCTGGGACGAATCTGGCTGCCCTGTAAGCCTTGGGCTATCGGCTTTCCGAGGCGAGGCCCTTGATACCTTGAATGACCATGGTTATCACGGCATCGAAACTGCTATTGAGAGGATTGCTTACCCCGTCTGCCCAGCGAACCATGAACGCCTGGTTGCGGATGGCCTCCAGATTGCCCGTGACCGCGGGGAAAAGGTTTTTGTTCAGTTGGCTAATTTCGCTGTCAAAACGAGTCTCCGACTCGCTTTGCGAACTGGCCGAGTTGGACAGTTCCAAGGAAACCCACCCGATAAGGCATCCAATGAAAGCGTTGTAGGAATGCAAAAGACGCTGATCCCGGAGGCCGGCATCGGTCAGTACCCGCAGGATCCGCTCAACGAAGGGCAACGCGGGCGGAGATACAGTCAGCTGATTGCCGATTATGGGCGCCAAATTGGGGTGCTGACGCAGTTGGTTTCTCCAGCGATGTGCGGTCTCATACAACCACTCGTCCCAGGTCATGGCCCTGTCGTCCGGAAGTTCCAGGTCGTCGAACAGCAACGCGGCGGTTGCTTCGAGGAGCATGCTCTTTGTGCCAACATGCCAAGTGACCGCTGTCGGATATACACCAAGAACGTCGGCGATCCGGCGGATCGAGAGTGCGCTAAGCCCCTGCTCATCCACCACTTGGAGGGCAATGCGCAGAATTTGTTGTCTAGAAAGGGACGTAGGCTGCTCATCGCGGTCTAGCTTGGTAGCTTCTGCTCGCATCGGACTCACGCTATATCTCAATTCTGAGGTTTCTCTACTGCGGTGTTTGGTCCCGTTCCTTCTGTTCAGAAAACAAGACCACTTGTCTTCCCCGCCCACGCTACGCAGCACGGCCGGGGAAGACAAGTTATCGGGGATTATGCAGCGTCCGTGTCACCTGTCACGGTGACGGTCAGAGGCGGTACCACGGACACTGGACCTCTGGGGTTTTATTGTCGTCCGATGAGGGCGTAGGTGTCGGGTTTGTTGCGTTTGAGGATGAGCGCGGTGATGATGCCGGCGATGACGAGGCCGTAGAAGTAGCTCAGGAGGATGAAGACTGCGGGGCCTGTGTTGCCGAAGAGTGCTTCGAGGTTGGTTGTTGCGATGGCCAGGGTGAGTCCGATGCCGATGAGGGCTGCTGCTGGGGCGATGACGCG
>NZ_JBIVHM010000013.1:0-88279 GCF_044749185.1 Paenarthrobacter sp. NPDC089675
TATGACCGGGCGTTCGAGTTCCCCGGCTTCGTCCCGGCCTATATCCGTCCGCTGTTCTGCGAGGGCCTGGGCCCGTTCCGGTGGGTGGCGCTCTCCGGTGACCCGGAGGACATCCGCGTCACGGATGAGGCGATCAAGGAACTCTTCCCGGAGAACAAGCACCTGCACAAGTGGATCGACGCCGCGGCCGAGCGGGTGGAGTTCGAGGGCCTGCCGGCCCGGATTTGCTGGCTCGGGTACGGCGAACGGCACCAGGCCGGGCTGTTGTTCAACAAACTCGTTGCCGAGGGCAAGGTCAAGGCCCCGATCGTGATCGGCCGTGACCACCTGGATTCGGGTTCGGTCGCGTCCCCGTACCGTGAAACCGAAGCGATGAAGGACGGCTCGGACGCGATCGCTGACTGGCCGCTGCTGAACGCCCTGACCGCGGCGTCCTCGGGTGCTACCTGGGTGTCGATCCATCACGGCGGCGGCGTCGGAATCGGCCGGTCCATCCACACCGGACAGGTCTCCGTGGCCGACGGCACCGACCTGGCCGCCGCGAAACTGACAGCGCTGCTGACCAACGACCCCGGCATGGGCGTCATCCGCCACGCCGACGCCGGCTACGACCGCGCCATCGACGTCGCCCACGAACGCGGCGTCCGCATCCCCATGAACGAAGGCAAGTAACCCCATGACCATCACCTCAAACGAACAGCTGACCGTCACCCTCGGCTCCAGCGGCGTGACCCCGGAAGACGTTGTCGCCGTCGCGCGCCATGACGCCAAGGTGACCATCTCCCAGGAAGCCCTGGACAACGTCGCCAAGGTCCGCGCCCACATTGACGATCTGGCTACCAGCGAGGTTCCGGCTTACGGCATCTCCACGGGCTTCGGTGCCCTGGCCAACCGCCACATCCCGAACGAACTTCGCACCCAGCTGCAGAAGTCCCTGATCCGCAGCCACGCTGCCGGTATGGGCCCGGCAGTGGAACGCGAAGTCATCCGCGGCATCATGTTCCTCCGTGCAAAGACCCTGGCCTCCGGCCGCACGGGCGTCCGCCCGGTGGTCCTGCAGACCATGGTGGATGTCCTGAACGCAGGCATCACTCCCGTGGTCCGGGAATTCGGCTCGCTGGGTTGCTCCGGCGACCTCGCGCCGCTATCACACTGCGCCCTGGTTCTCATGGGCGAAGGCGAAGCCACAGGGCCCGACGGCGAACTCTACGGCGTCCCGGGCAAGGCGCCAGTTGCTGAGCTGCTCGCGCAGCACGGCATCGAGCCTGTGACCCTGGCTGAGAAGGAAGGCTTGGCGCTGGTCAACGGCACCGAAGGCATGCTCGGCATGCTGCTCATGGCCATCGCGGACCTGCGCATGCTTCTGGCGACGGCGGATGTCACCGCGGCACTCAGCGTCGAGGCCCTCCTTGGCACGGATCAGGTGTTCCTGCCGGAGCTGCACGCGGCACTGCGTCCCCACCCGGGCCAGGCTGCCAGCGCCGACAACATGCTGCGCGTCCTGTCCAACTCGCCGATCGTCGCATCCCACCGGATCAACGACACCAAGGTCCAGGACGCCTACTCGCTTCGCTGCGCCCCGCAGGTTGCCGGTGCTGTTCGTGACACCGTTGACCACGCGGCATTGGTCGCTTCCCGCGAACTCGCTGCAGCGATCGACAACCCCGTGGTCCTGCCCGACGGCCGCGTCACCTCCAACGGCAACTTCCACGGCGCACCCGTCGCCTACGTGCTGGACTTCCTGGCCATCGCGGTCGCGGACCTCAGCTCCATTGCCGAGCGCCGCACGGACCGCATGCTGGATCCTGCCCGCTCGCACGGTCTACCGGCGTTCCTGGCTGCCGATCCGGGTGTGGACTCGGGCCTCATGATCGCCCAGTACACCCAGGCCGGCCTCGTCTCGGACAACAAGCGCCTCGCGGTTCCGGCATCCGTGGACTCGATCCCGAGCTCCGCCATGCAGGAAGACCACGTCTCCATGGGTTGGCACGCGGCCCGGAAGCTGCGCAAGGCCGTCGAGAACCTGCGGCGCGTGCTCGCCGTCGAGCTCGTCACCAGCGCCCGCGCGATCGACATGCGCACGCAGCTGTCCGACGGCGAACTCACCCCGGGTCCTGCCGGCGCGGCAGTGCTCGAGGTGCTTCGCAAGGTGGTCCAGGGGCCGGGTACGGACCGGTTCCTGTCGCCCGAACTCGAGGCAGCTGACCGCCTTGTTGGCTCCGGTGCCGTCCGTTCGGCCGCCGAATCCGCCGTCGGGATTTTGGCCTGACGTCGAATAAAAGCCTCATTTGAGGCGCAAATTTGTCACGTCCCGGAAATTGTTCGCAACGCAGTCTCCGGGACGTGGCAAATGTAGTAGAACTTATGGTGTACGTCACGTCCACGCCAATGTCGTCGTGGGCTTGACGGTCAAACTAAATAACGGCACAACGAACATCCACAAAGGGGTAGAAGTTCAATGAAGGCACGTGGAGCAGTCCTCTCCAGGCGAAACGCACACTCGGCAACGGTGTCCGACTGGCGGCAGCTTAAGGTGGGTGAACAAGTGGAAGTCATCAAGTACGCCCACGTGATCGCCGCCGGACAGATCGAGGAAGTCTCCAGCAGCGGGAACGTGGTGTGGCTTGAGCACTCAGGGCCCGGCGTCACCGAAGAGGGCAAGGAACTTTTCATGAAGTCCGACGGCGTCCTTCTCCGCCGCGCCTAAGCCGGAACAGATTAAACAGAAACCGGGGCCTGTCCCTTTCCGCGGGTAGTAGAGCGGAGAGGAACGGGCCCCGGTTTTTGGCTTCGCTGCCTGAAACCTGCCGTTATGGTGGCAGTTACGCAGCGAGGACTTCGTGGGTCTGGCCGAAGGGAACGGATTCGTCCAGGGCCACGGTGTAGGTGCCGGGCTCGTGCCGGGTCACCAGGATGCCGCAGTTAGCGTCTGCAGCGGCGCTCTCAATGAGGGCATCCACGGCGCGGTCGAGTCCGTCGTGGATTTCGTCCGCCTTGGAAAAGGACAGATGGATCTCTCGCTCTGCTGTCATAGCAGTGGTCATTTGGGGGCCTCCTATTACTTGCCGCATGCGAGGGCGACCCATCAATCATAGAACCCCCGTCAAATTATTTGTAAGATGACTGGCAGCCGTGACCTCTGTCTCATCGACGGACCATCGCCCGGAGCAGCTTCACCGCCACGGACAGGGCCGCGATGTCCATCGGTCCTGGCTTGATGGCCTCTTGGATGGTCTGTTGGATACGGGCGAGTTGTTCGATGTTTCCCCGTTCCCAGTCCATGATCCGCTCCACGGGGTCACTGACCGTTGACGAGCGCGGGGTATGGCGGACTACGGCCTTGGTCATGTCTGCTAACACCAGGTACATATCGTCGCGCAGTGCGGCCCGGGCCAACGACTCCCAGTGCGTGTCCCTGGAGAGCATGGTGATGTGCTCCAGCAGCGGGATGGCCGAAATGCGCTCAAACACGGCGAAGTACACCTCGGCCACGGCCTCCACCGGTTCCTGAAGTTCCTCGGCGATTGCCGAAATGTCCAAGAGGCCGTAACTCACCAAAAGCTCGGATGCCCGCACACCCAGTTCGTGCGGCAACCCCACTGAGTCAGTATGCGCCAGCCGCTTCAAGGAATGGGCAAGGTTGATACCGTGCAGGAAACCCGTGAAGTTGGCCCGCAACAACGCCATGGGCCGTTCGAGCCGGGCGAAAGCGTCGGCCACGGGCTTGTCCCGGAAGTCATGGGTCACGTACCAGCGAACGGACCGGTCCAGGAGCCGGCGCATGTCCAGTGCGACGGCGGCGCCGTGTTCGCTGGGAGTACTTGCGGGGAGCGCGGCAATGGCCTGCATCACGGAATCGAAGTCCCAGATGTGCCGCATGACAACAAAGCCGCGCGCCACGGCGACGGCGGACACTGTAGTTTCTTCCATGGCCCTGAAGGCGAAGGAAATGCCGCCCATGTTGATCATGTCGTTGGCAACCACCGTTGCCGCGATCTCCCTTCGGAGCGGATGCGTGGCGAGATGTTCGCCGAACCGCTCGGAGACCTGCTTGGGAAAGTAGGCGTGCAGAATCCGGGAAAACCAGGGATCGTCCGCCAAACCACCCTCGGTGAGTTCCCTGGCCAGTTCGATCTTCGCGTAGGCGGCCAGCACGGCAAGTTCAGGAGTCGTCAGCCCCTTGCCGGTCAGGACCCTGGCCCGTAGTTCCTCGTTGCCTGGAAGGCACTCCAAGGTCCGGTCCAGGTCGGTGGTGGACTCAAGCCAATCCATGGTCCTTTCAAAACTCGGGCTCCATTCCACGGCCAACTGCTTGTCATTGAGCAGGAGCGCGTTCTGGTGATCATTGGTCCGCAGGACGAGCCTTCCCACCTCGCCCTGGAGGGAATGGAGGAAGTCGGTCCGCTCGCCCGCAGTCATCCTGCCGGCGGAGATCATCCGGTCCAGGAAGATCTTGATGTTCACCTCATGGTCGGAACAATCGACGCCGGCGGAGTTGTCGATCGCGTCCGTGTTCACCAGGATGCCGGCCAAAGCTGCCTCGATCCGGCCACGCTGGGTCACGCCAAGGTTTCCGCCCTCGGCGATGACGTGGGCACGGAGTTGGATCGCATCCACCCTGATGGCGTCGTTGGACTTGTCTCCAACATCGGCGTTCGTTTCGGTTGAGGCTTTGATGTAGGTGCCGATTCCGCCGTTGTACAGGAGATCCACGGGCGCCTTGAGGACTGCGCGCAGCAACTCCGGCGGGCTCAGCGCCGTCGTGTCCTCGTCCAGCCCCAGGGCGAGCCGGACCTGCGCGGTGATCGGAATGGTTTTTTCCAGCCGGGAGAAGACGCCGCCGCCCGGGCTGATCCGTGCGGGGTCATAGTCGGCCCAAGAGGAGCGGGGGAGTTTGAAAAGGCGTTCCCGCTCCGCATAGGAAGACAGCGGGTCGGGAGCGGGGTCCAGGAAGATGTGCCGGTGGTCGAACGCGGCCACCAGCTTGATGTGGTTGGAGAGCAGCATGCCGTTCCCGAACACGTCGCCGCTCATGTCCCCGATGCCCACCACCGTGAAGTCCTCAGCCCGCGAGTCGATGGAGAGCTCGCTGAAATGGTGCCGGACCGATTCCCAGGCTCCCCGCGCCGTGATGCCCATCTGCTTGTGGTCGTACCCCACCGAACCGCCCGAAGCGAAGGCGTCACCCAGCCAGAATCCGTACTCTGCGGCCACGGAGTTGGCCAGATCGGAGAACGAGGCCGTCCCCTTGTCCGCAGCCACCACAAGGTAGTAGTCATCGCCGTCGTGCCGCACCACCCGCGCAGGCGCCACCACCGTGCCCGCGGGTCCGCCGTCGGGATCCGAAAGCAAATTGTCCGTGATGTCCAGCAGGCCGCGAATGAAGGTGCGGTAGCTTTCCTGCCCCTCCGCGATCCACGCAGCCCGGTTCTCCGCCGGGTCCGGAAGCAGCTTCGGAAAGAACCCGCCTTTGGCGCCCGTAGGTACGATCACGGCGTTCTTCACGGTCTGTGCTTTCACCAGTCCAAGGATCTCCGTCCGGAAATCCTCCCTCCGGTCCGACCACCGCAGTCCGCCGCGCGCGATGGGACCAAAGCGCAGATGTACCCCTTCCACCCGCGGCGAATAGACCCAGATCTCGAACTTCGGCCGTGGGGGAGGGGCCGCCGGGATGCTGGACGGGTTGAGCTTCACGCTGATATACGGCTTTCCCAGATAAAAATTCGTGCGCAGCGTACCTTCCACCAGGCTCGCCAGCGAACGCAACAGGCGGTCGGCGTCCAGGACGGGCACGGCGTCGATTGCCTGGTCGAGCGCGGTCCGTGCCGCGTGGATGGCCTGGGTGCGGTGGCTGAGTTCGCTGCCGCCTTCCTCGAACACGTCGCGCTCGCCGGAATGGGGGCCCGGTCCGGGTTCGAACAGATCGGGCGTAAACAGGTCGGGGTTGAACTTGGCCTCGAACAACTCCAGAAGGGCATGCGTGGCCGTGACGTTGGCCCGGAGCGTGTCGGCGATGAATCCGTATGAGTTGGTGCTGCCGAGCTGCCGGAGATATTTGGCGTATGCCCGGAGCATGGCCACGCGGCGCCAGTCGATGCCCTCCCGGATCACCAAGGCATCGAAGGCGTCCGATTCGGCATCGCCGCGCATCGCCGCGCAGAACGAGTCCGCCAGCAGCCCGGCCGTCGCGAGGGGGTCCACACCCCGGGGGTACCTCAGTCCGAGGTCGTAGAGGAAGAACTGCCGTCCATCGGCCCGCTGCACCTCGAACGGGCGCTGGTCCAGGACCGTCAGCCCCAGGTTGTGGAAGAAAGGAAGGATCTCCGTAAGGCTTTGCGGGCGGGTCAGGTAGAGGCGGACCCGGGCGTCCTCGGTGAGGACCGCCGTGCCGGCGCGCTTGTAAACCGCGAGCAGCGGGTCCTGGTCCCGGTTGCCGGGCGGGAAGCTGTCGAACCGGACGATGTCCTCAACCGCGTCCTCTACCTCGTAGTCGGCCTTGTAGCTTGCCGGAAAGGCCGCGGCCCACTGCGCGGAAAGGCGGGTGGCTTCCTCGCGCGGGTACCGTGCCTGCAGCGCCTCGTGGAGCCCTTGCGCCCATGACCTGGTGGCGGCGATGATGCGCTGCTCCAGCACCGCAGAGTCGACGACGGCGGCACTCGCCGCGCGTTGGCCCGCTGGCCCGCTTTCCGGCAGCAGGATCCGGAAGAAGACCCGGGCCATGGCCGATTCGCCCAAGCGAAGCTCAAACTCGATCTCTTCCGAGCCGAAAGCCTCCCGCAACTCACGCTCGATGTTGAGGCGGACCGCTGTGCTGTACCGGTGCCGGGGCAGGAAAACCAGTGCGGTCATGAACCTGCCGTACGAGTCCGGACGGAGGAACAGGCGGGTGCTGTGCCGCTCCTGGAGGCTGAGGATCTCCCGGGCGTGCAGTGCCAGTTGCCCGGCATCGATGTGGAACAGTTCGTCCCGCGGATAGGCGTCCAACACGGCAACGAGCTCCTTGCCGTGGTGGGACTCCGGCGGATAGCCGAAGCTCCGCAACACCTCGGACACCGTGTCCTGGATGACGGGGATCTGCAGTACGGACTGTGCCGAGGAACCGGGGGAGAACAGTCCGGCGAAGGTGTGCTGGTTTGCCCCTCCGTTGGCAGGGATCCGGACGACCATTTCGTCGAGGTAGGCGCGGCGCAGCACCGTGGACCGGCGCGTGGATTTGCTCAGCGTAAGCAGCGGGGCATCGGAAGGTGCTGCGGCGTGGTTAGTTTCCCGCAGGAGACCCAGGCCCTTGCTTGCCCCGCCCGTGTACCCAAGGAACACAAAGTTCCCCCCACCAAGCCAGCGCAGCAGCTCGCACGCCTCACCCGCGCCCCGGCCCGCCGGCTGTCCCTCCAGATCACCGATGACCCGGGCCAACACCGAGTGCATGGCCGCTGTGTCCTCCGCTGCGGCCCGAACGTCCCCCAGCACGGCCTGCAACCTGGCAATGAGCCGTTCCGCGCTCGCCTCATCCGGCAGGCGCGGGATGTCCAGCGCCAGCCACGCTTCGGTGCGGCGAGCGGCGTCGTGCGTTTCCGGCGAGGGTTCGACGGCGGCAGGTAACCCGACGCGGTGGGGGCCCTTGTGGAGGGCGGTGACGCGGTGGGTGGCCGGGTCACGCTCCACCCTGAACGTCGGATGGACCACGAGCCGGATGGAGGAGGTGTTCCGTGCCACCTCGGCGGTTACCGAGGGCAGGAGGCACGGAAGGTCGTCCGTGACGATTGCGAGCACGCTTGAATCGGCCTCATGCAGGATTCCTACGGTGGACTGGCCGGGTTCCCGGCGTTCGGCCAATGTTCGGTGGTAGCGTGCCCGCTCCACGAGGGTGCCGGGGGAGTAGTTGCGGACGTCATCGTCCGATACGTGCTCGTAGTAGTCGGTCAGGAACCGGTCGGCCGGTTCGATCCCGGGTGACATGCCACTGCGCCTCCGCTGCCTCCGGCTGACCAGGTAGCGGCCGTACATCGCGGCCTGGCGAAGTCCCTGCGCCTCCCTTCATGATCGTCTCAGGCGGCGTGGGGGTAAAGGCCTCGAGGAGGCGGCTGAGACGTGGTGGCGGGATTCGAACCCGCGTACGCTGCTTTGCAGGCAGCTCCCTGGCCTCTTGGGTACACCACGTGCCAACGACACTAGGCCGCCGCCAAGGACCCGATCAAAGTTGGTTGCCCCGGCTGACGCCCGGCTACGCAGGCAGTCGCCGTGCTACGTGAAGTTTGCCTTCTGTTGCGGCCCGTGAAGGCTGTGCCCGTGCCAGGACCGGCCCGCCAGCCTGGCAACCCCGGCACCGATGAGCAGCGTGAGGATCGCAGCGGCGGCATGGGTATAGAGCATCAGGTCCGCGGCGTGGACAGGGGTGCTTCCGGATGGGGACACCGGAAGGTCCGCCGGAACCTGCCCGGTTCCGTGGAAGTGATCGAGCGTGCCAAGTCCGGGGAAAGACCCTCCAAGTCCTTCAAAGCCAAAAAACAAGATCTGCTGCGTTGCGCCCGAAACCAGCAGCAGAAGGATGGGTCCGTGGATCCATCGGGACACCAGCTGGGCGCCCAGGGCAGCCAGTGCAACGAAGCCCAGCAGGACGGGGATGGCAGGGGCGCTGCCGCCGGAAACAACGTGGGCAGCCAGGCCCAATGCCACGGCCACCGGACCGGACACCCATCTCCACTTGTTCTCCACAGGAGTTGCGTTCATCGCCATCCTTCCCTCCACACAGGCTATGCGGAGGACGTGCCCACGAACAGGGTCGGCTAAACGCAGCCTGCCAAAAGCACCTAGGCCAGGAGTGTGTTCACCAGCCGCGCCGCCACCTTGGCGGTGCGGCCGTCGATATCGAACTCCGGGTTCAGCTCGGCCACGTCAAAGTGCAGCAACGCTCCGCTCGCTGCAACCTGCTTGCAAACGGCGGTGATTACCGGCAGCGGCACGCCGTAGGCAGCCGGGGCACTCACCCCCGGGGCAGTGGCGGCCGGCAGGACATCGAGGTCGATCGTCAGGTAGAGCACGTCGATCCCGGCCAGGAAATCGGTTACGAACGTCGTCACCGCTTCCGGCGAGCAGTCCTCATCGAGCAGGTACTTCACGCCGAGCCGGTCCGCTGTGTCGAAAAGGGTCCGGGTGTTGTTCGGTTCCGAGATGCCCACGACGGCGTACTGCAGTTCCCGTCCTGCGGCGGCTTCCTCCTGGGCCATTTGGAGGAAAGGCGTACCCGAGCTTGGCGTGGGTTCGTCGCGCAGGTCGAAGTGCGCGTCAAGGTTCAGGACGCCGAGCCGTTTACCGCTCCGTACGGCTTCCGATCCTGCCACGCCCAGGTAGCTGGCAAACGCGGTCTCGTGGCCGCCGCCGAGCACCACCGTGAGGTTTCCGGCGTCGAGCAGTGCGGAGACGGCGCGACCCGCACGCTCCTGGCCGGCTTCCAGGGCGTCCCCCTCCACCACAACATCGCCCGCGTCGAAGACATCGCGGTCCAGGTGGAACGCCAACGGTCCAAGGGCCTCGCGGATCGCGGCCGGCGCGGCAGCAGCGCCCACCCGGCCCTTGTTGCGCTGCACGCCGGCGTCGCTGCAGAAACCAAGCACGACGGCGGGACGCGCCGCTGAGGTGGAGCGCTCGGGGACGTGCGGCGTCACGGCCTGCCACCACCGGCGGTGTTGTTCACCGTCGCCGTCAAAGCGGCCGGTCCATGCAGTGGGGGTGACGTCTACGGTGGGGGTGCTGGTTTGCATGCTTAAAGCACACCGGACCCGGGCTGCCGAAAACAGCAGCTCCGGGCCCGGAGTGTCTGGAATACCGGAATGCGCTACTTGACCCCGAGCAGTTCCTCAACGGTGCCAATGCCGAAGAACAGCAGGAACGCCCCTGCCACGACCCACATGAGCGGGTGCACTTCGCGGGCTCGGCCCTGGAAAGTACGGATGAGGACGTAGGAGATGAAGCCCGCGCCGAGCCCGTTCGCGATCGAGTACGTGAACGGCATCAGGGCGATGGTGAGGAACGCCGGAATACCGACGCCCCAGTCCTGCCAGTCGATCTTCCCCACCTGGGAAACCATCATGAACCCCACCACCACGAGGGCGGGAGCAACGGCCTCAAAGGGAACCAGGTTGATCAGGGGCGTGAAGAACATGGCCACCAGGAACAGCACGCCGGTGACGATCGAGGCCAGGCCGGTCCGGGCACCCTCGCCGATTCCGGCGCCGGATTCCACGAAGATTTGGTTGGAGGACACGGACGAACCGCCACCGACGATTGCGCCCAAGGCATCCACTTGGAGCACTCGGTCCACGTTGGGGATGTTGCCCTGCTTGTCCACCGTTCCGGCCTCGTTGGCCAGGCCCACCATGGTGCCCATCGCGTCGAAGAAGATGCTCAGCAGGATCACGAAGGCCAGCAAGGCAGCGGCGATGAAGCCAAGGTGTTCGAAGGCGCCGAACGGGTTGGCCTTGCCGATGAGGGAGAGGTCCGGTGCGCCCCACTTCGAAAGTGTGGGGGCTACGAGGGACCACCCGCGGGGGTTGATGTTGGTGCCATCGTTGCTCGGGCCGATGTGGAGCGTGAATTCAAGGATCGCGGCGAGGGCGGTGGATACCACGATGCCGATCAGGATCGCGCCGCGCACCTTGCGGACCACCAGCGCGATGGTCAGGATCAGGCCCACGGCAAACACCAGCGTGGGCCAGCCCATGAGCTTGCCGTCCACGCCGAGGCCCAGTGGAACCGTCGTCTTTGCGACGTCCGGGATTCGGCGGACGAACCCTGCGTTGACCAGGCCGATGAGCGCAATGAAGAGGCCGATGCCCACCACGATCGCCGTCTTCAGCGCTTCAGGCACAGCCTTGAACACGGCGGTACGGAAGCCGGTGAGGACCAGGATCAGCATGGTCACGCCGGACAGGACCACAAGGCCCATCATGTCCGGCCAGGTGAGCCCGGGGTGCGAGGCAACGGTGACGGCCACAAAGGCGTTCACGCCAAGCCCGGTGGCAACCGCGAACGGATGCTTGGCCCAGGCACCCATGAGGATCGTCAGGATGCCGGCCACAAAAGCGGTGGTGGCGGCCACGGCGGTAAAGCCGAGTGACGCTCCGCTGGAGTCGGCGCCGGAGAGGATGAGGGGGTTCAGGACCACGATGTAGCTCATGGCAAAGAAGGTCGCGAATCCGCCGCGGATTTCCCGCGAATAGGTGGATCCGCGTTCGGAAATCTTGAAATAGCGGTCGATGGCAGAACCTTGTTTAAGCATGAAGGTCTCCGGAGATTGGGTGAGTGTGCTCTCAAATCCTATGCCCGGGATGTGGGGCGGCCGGACGATTCGCCTAGTCTGTAAGGAAGCCAACATTAGGAGAAACCGCCCCATGCGTACCGTCCGCCCGCTTCTGGCCGCCGTCGTAGCTGCTCTCGCTTTTGCTTCGGCTGTGCTGTTCGGCGCGGCCCCGGCGTCGGCGCACGACGTCGCTGAGTCCACGACGCCGGCGAACGGCGCCACGGTGGCGGTAGTTCCGGTGTCAGTGTCCATCACCTTCAACAACCGCCCCCTGGCCATTGGGTCCGGTGTGACGGTCACGGCCGGCGGCGAGAACTGGGCGGATGGCGCCGTCGAGATCATCGACAACCAGGCCGTGCAGAAACTGCGTTCGGGTGCGCCCGCAGGTGAGTACACGGTGACCTGGCGCGTGGTCAGCTCCGATTCGCACCCCATCGAGGGAACCTTCAAGTTCAAGGCCGCGGCCGGAAGCACGACGTCGGCTAGCGGCTCCGCGGGCTCGTCACCTTCAACTTCCGGATCGGCAGTCACGGTTCCGACGGCGGGAACAGCCGCTCCCGGAACTGCGACGGGAGAGTCGGCTCCGGCGGCGTCGCAGCCGTTCCCTTGGAGCATCGTCGGCCTGGCCGTGGTGGCTGTGGGCCTCGTTGTTTTCCTTGCCGTTACCGCGCGTAGGAAGCTGGCCGCCTCGAACGACGCCGAGGACGAAAGTTCCGCGGAATAACGCGATTTTCTACATACCTGCGAAAATCTCGAAACGGTTACCGCGACACGCTCACCAGGGCCTTCCCGTTACTTAAATGTGACTTTGCCGTGATCATCCGTTACGGTAGTACCTGTGCCCGATCCACACTTAGGGCACTTCCGGCCTGATTGCCTAGCTCTGCCGCAGTCCGGAATCCGTTCGCAGACAAACCTACGGCAGAGACGGGGAACCCAATTTAGGCCGCCGCTGAGCGTGCCTTGGGGTGAAGTCACGAAGCTTCCGCAGTTACAGCGGGAGATAGTGACCGGGTGACTCCCATCCGAATCCGACAGCTAACCTCGCAGGCATCGGGAGAGGCTTTTTCATGTCTTCACGCATTCTTCGCGGCCGTCGTAAGGCGGACAGCACGCGTCCCAATCCGTTCATCTCAATCTCCAAGGCAGTTGCCAGCAACGCTTCCGGTGCAGGCCGTCAGGCCGCGGTCATCGCAGCTGCTTCCGGCCTCGTGCTGACCGGCTCCATCGCAGCCCACGCAGCCGAGACTCCGGCCCAGGCACCTGTCCAGCGCGACTCCAGCCCGGCCACCGTTGCCGAGACCGCCGGCGAGGCCCCCAACAAGGTCGTCACCGCAGCTTCCACGGCTACCGTGAACTTCGAGCGCCCGGCCGTATCCTCAGTAGCTGCTCCGGTCATCGAGAAGCCAGCTCCTGTTGCTCCGGCTCCTGTTGCCAAGAAGGCTGCAACCACCGTTGCCGCCGCCCCGGCCAAGGCTGCAGCTGTTGCTGCTGCTCCCGCCGCCGCGGCCCCTGCCGCAGCCGCTCCGGCCGGCAGCATCAACGCGGCCATGGTTGCCTCGGCATACGCCCAGATCGGCATCATGCAGGACTGCACCGCCATGGTGGAGCGGGCCCTCGGCTCCGCAGGCATCCCCGTGGGTGACCTGGCTCCGATGCAGTTCCTGAACTACGGCAAGGTAGTCAGCGACCCCCAGCCGGGCGACATGATCGTCCAGTCGGGCCACGTTGCCATCTACATCGGCAACGGCCAGGCCATCAGCGGTGGCATCAACGGCAACCAGACCGGGATCCACCCGATCAGCTGGCTGACCGCAACCGGCCCCATCACGTACGTACGTGCGGGCGCCTAAGCTTCACCGCATCGCATAAACCAAAGGCCGGCACCCGGAGAAATCCTTCTCCAGGTGCCGGCCTTTGGCTTTGCCTAAAGCTTGGCTTTGTTGTTTCTAGGCGATCGCGATGCCCGGCCCTGCTGGAAGCGCCACCTTCGAGGAGATTGCCTGGCCAACTGCCTTGGCCTGACGGAGCACTTCCTTGGGCGTCGGCGTGATGAGTTCCCCTACGCCAACAAGGTGCATGCCCACTGCGCGCATGGCGGCCACCAGGTTCTGGCCAATTGCGATGCCCAGTTCGGCGAGCATCCGGCGCAACTGGCTTTGTGCGCAGCGGGTCACCACCACATGGTCGGCCAGGAGGATCCCGTTGGCTGTGTGGACGGCCCATTGCCTGTGCGGGGCGCCCAGGGCTTCAGGGGTGTTGGCCCCGATGAAGTCCAGCCGGACGGCCTTGGTGGTGTTCCGGACGTCCAGGTGATGGCTGGCTGCGTAGTTGCGCAAGTGCCGGAGTATTTCGTTGCGTTCAATCATCACCGCGGGATCGGCGGCATCACAGCGCTGGAGCATCCCGGTGTGCACGGAGGGACCGGCAGTGGATAACGAGCCGAAGCCGTCCACGACGATCGAGCCAACACCGTAGCGGCTGAGTTCGCTCGCCACGGCCAAGCCGGAAAGGCCGGCCCCGATCACCACTGTGGTGGTGCGCTCCGTGCCGGAATCAGGCGTGAATGACACTGCTTGCTTCCTCCTTGACGTGTGGGCCCGAAGGCGCTGCATGGTTCGCGTCCAAGCTCCCCAAGCGGCCGCACATAAATGGCCGGGTGTGTCCTGGAACACGCTTGCCGGCCATTCGGTGACTCGAACACTACAGAACTTTCGGTGCCATGGATAGCCTTCGTCACCGCGTGTTTTCACTTGTTCATCGGGCGTCCAAAACCGACACCAAAAAGCGTGCCCGGACCGTTACGGACATAGCACAAAGTCACCTTGATTCGGACTTGACAAACGAGAATAGTGAGCATTGGAAGAGGAAGCCGCAGGCTTCTTCGGCCCCGGACTTTCACAGCAGGCCGGAGGCGTCACTCCGCGGGGTGGAACCTCTGGCAGAATGGCCGGAACATCAAGCAGCAGGTGGAGAGGCGGGCCCCATGGACCAGCACGGTAAACACGTTGAAGAACCCCGGCGCGGTGGCGATGAAGCCGTCGCGCCCGGTGGAATCGTGGTCGGAGTCGACGGCTCGGAACACGGCCAATGTGCTCTTGTTTGGGCTGCGCGGGAAGCAGAACGCAGGCAGCTTCCCCTGCACATCGTGACCGCGTATTCCGTACCGATCTTTGCCGCTTCCGGCCTGGACGGCGGGTATGCCACGGTGGACGACTCCGTGATCCGTGAGGGCGCCGAGGCGATCGTCAAGCAGGCCATGGACAAAGTAGCCGCGTACGACATTGATGTGGATGCGTCGGTCGAGAACGGTGATGCGGCAGGCGTCCTCCTGGATCTTTCCGCGGAGGCGGCGCTCCTGGTCTTCGGGAGCCGCGGACGGGGCGGATTCGTGGGCCGTCTCTTGGGTTCTGTCAGCAGTGCCCTTCCCGCCCACGCCAAATGCCCTACCGTGACCGTGCCCCTCTACTGCGCCAACCGGCTCGGCGAGAACACCGAGGACAAGCACATCAAGGCCGAGCACGCCAAGGCCGGTCCCCGCACTGTGGAGAACGTAGTGGTGGTAGGCGTTGACGGATCCGAACAAGCACGGGTTGCCGTTCTTGAAGCCGCAGAGCAAGCAGAGCGGATGGGAGCCAAGGTGCGGGTTGTTTGCGCAGTTCCCCAATACAGCGGCTCGCTGGCGTGGGTTCCCGCGCCCTTGGACCGTGATGCATTGTTCGCGGACATCAAGGTCCAATTGGATGCCGGCGTTGCCTGGCTTCGCAGCCACTTTCCCAAGCTGACCGTGGAAACCGAGCTCACGGACGGCTCGCCCGTCGATGTCCTGGTGGAAGCCAGCAGGGGAGCGGAACTGGTGGTCCTGGGTACGAGGGGCCGCGGCGGCTTCGCCGGCATGCTCCTCGGCTCAACCTCGGACGGCGTGCTGCACCATGCCAAGGGGCCGGTCCTCGTGGTCCCCGACCGTGAGGACCCGAGGCTGGCAGATCGTCCCAACTTCGGTCCCATGCTCGGCGCTGCATAGGGCAAAGCCGCCGGTCCGTGGAAAGCCAGGAAGCAGGCGCGTGGGCGCCGGAGCAGATGCGGCCGCAACAGCAGGACGTTGACGGCCCTGGTTACATCCTGCGCCTTGACGAGATCCGGGCGGGGATGATTCCGGAGGTTGGCGGCAAAGCGGCAAACCTCGGCGAACTGACCGCGGTCGGACTGCCGGTCCCGCGGGGTTTCTGCCTGACGACGGCGGCCTACCGCCAGTCGTTGGCCTTGTCCGGGCTGGGTGAGGTGTACACGGGCTTGGCGGATGCTGCCGGCTCCGAGCCGGAACGGCTGAACTCCCTTGCCGCCCGGGCACGGTCCCTGGTCCTTGAAACCGGGATTCCTCCTGAGATTGCTTCGGAAGTACGTGCGGCCTACCAGGCTTTGGGCTCGGACGTTCCCGTTGCCGTGAGGTCCTCGGCCACTGCCGAGGATTTGCCGTTCGCGAGCTTCGCAGGCCAGCAGGACACATTCCTGAACGTGGTGGGGGTCGAAGCCGTCCTGGAAGCGGTGAGCCGGTGTTGGGCCTCGCTTTGGACAGATCGGGCCGTGAGCTACCGGACCACCAACGGCATTGACCATTCCAGCGTGGCGTTGGCCGTGGTGGTGCAGGAGATGGTCCAGTCCGCGTCTGCCGGGGTCATGTTCACGGCCAATCCTGTGACGGGCAGGCGGCGGGAAGCAGTCATCGATGCCAGTCCAGGGCTGGGCGAGGCAGTTGTTTCGGGAGCCGTGAACCCGGACCAATACGTGGTGGATGTCCAAACGGGAAGTATCTTGAAACGCACGCCGGGTGACCGGCAGGTGGAAATCCGTTCACTGCCGGGTGGCGGGACCGAACGGATCGAAGGGGGACATGGCGGACAACCCGCCGGACCTTGCCTGAGTGATGAACAGGTCCGCTCCCTGGCCGCGCTGGGACGACGCGTAGAGGAACATTATTCTTCCCCGCAGGATACGGAGTGGGCCATTGACGGGACCGGGAAGCTTTGGCTCACACAGGCGCGGCCCATCACCACGCTGTATCCGCAAACCACCAGGAACCCTGCGCTCCCGGGCGAACACGCATTCCTGAATTTCAGTCTGGCGCAGGGCCTCACCAGGCCGCTGACTCCCATGGGGTTGGCGGGGATCCGGCTGATCGCGTCCTGTGTGGCGCGGACCGCGAATTTCGAGGTTCCTGATCCGCGTTCAGGACCTTCGCCCTATTACGAGGCCGGTCAGCGGATCTTCTTCGACGTCACCGCTGTTCTTCGCAACAAGGTGGGCCGCGGGATCGTTCCACGCGTTTTCGACATCATGGAAGCCCGCTCTGCCGCCCTGATCCGCGGCCTGGGTGAAGACCCGCGTTTTTCCGTGACCAGCAAGACTCCCTTGAAGCTGCTGCGGCATGTGGGCCCGGTGGCGGCCAAGTACAGGGTTCCCGAGACGCTTCTGCGGGCACTCTTCAGGCCAGACGCAGCAATGCGGCGCGTGGACAAACTCAACCAGCAACTCGCGGCCACCTTGGAGGTGCCTGCCAACGCGCCAGTGCGCGAACGCCTGCGGTTTGCCGAGCAAATCCTGGGCAACGGAATCTTTGCCACCGTCCCCCAAGTCCTGCCGCTTCCCGCCTTGGGCTTCGCCTTGCTGGCATTGGTCCGCAAGATCCTTGGACCGGAGGTGTCCTATAACGAGCTCCAGACCGTGATCCGGGGGCTGCCCAACAACGTCACCACGGAGATGGACCTGGCTCTTTGGGATTTGGCCTCCAGGATCCGCCGGGACCCTGAAGCCGTGGACTTCTTCGGCGCAAGGACCGCAGCCGGACTAAGCGACGCGTACAAGGCCGGTACCCTGCCGCCAAGGTCCCAGTCCGGCGTCGAAAAGTTCCTGGCCACCTACGGCCACCGGGCCGTCGCCGAGATTGATCTGGGCATGCCGCGTTGGTCGGAGGACCCCACCCACATTCTGGGCGTCATTGCCAACTACCTTCGACTGGAGCCCGGTGCCGCGGCACCGGACCAGCAGTTCGAAAAGGCGGCCACCGAAGCCGGGGAGCAAGTTTCCCGCCTGGTGGCCCGTGCCAGGTCCAAGAGCCCCGTCCACGCAATGATCGTCCGTGCAGCACTGGACCGGACGCGCCGCTTCGCCGGATTGCGGGAACTGCCCAAATACAACCTGGTCCTTGGCCTGGCCGCGGCCCGCGCACAGTTGCTTGCCATAGGTGCCGAACTGGCGAAGGAAGGCCTGATTGACGGGGAAGGTGACATTTTCTTCCTGGATTTCAATGACGTTGAGCTTGCCCTGGCCGGTACGGGCCTCCAGCCGTTGGTGGCCGAACGCAGGGAGGCGTACCAATTGGAACTTCGGCGAAGGCACATCCCCAGGGTTCTCTTGTCCGACGGAACCGAACCGGAAGCCACGGGGATGCTTGGCGGCAAGGGCAACGTCTCAGGCGGCCTGGCCGGCAGTCCGGCTTCCGCCGGGAGCGTCACGGCGCCAGCCCGCGTGATCCTGGACCCGGTGGGCGCGCATCTGGAACCCGGCGAGATCCTGGTGGCGCCATCCACGGATCCAGGGTGGACGCCACTCTTCCTGACTGCCGGCGGGCTGGTCATGGAAATGGGAGGCCCCAACTCGCACGGAGCCGTCGTGGCTCGTGAATACGGCATTCCGGCGGTGGTTGGCGTGCCGGATGCCACTGTCCGCTTGGCTACCGGCCAGACGATCACGGTGGATGGCGCCGCGGGTACGGTGGTCCCGGCAGCAGGATCCTAGGCGTGCTGGTGTGACTCGTGCTCTGAATGGCTGACGGGCTCCAACTGGAATGTGCAGTGCTCGGTGTCGAAGTGGCGGCCCAGGCAGGAGCCCAGTTGGTCGAGGATGCTGTCTGCCCCGGTGGCATTCAGGACGTCGTCCTCCACCACCACATGTGCCGAGAAGACGGGAACGCCGGACGTAATGGTCCAGATGTGGATGTCGTGCGCCTCCACCACCCCGTCCACGGCCAGGATGTGCTCGCGGATCATGTTCACGTCCACCCCCTTTGGAGTGGCCTCCAGCAGTACGTCCACCACGTCGCGCAGCAAGTGCCAGGCGCGGGGAATGATCATGAGGGCAATCAGGACCGACGCGATGGGGTCGGCCGCGCTGAACCCTGTGGTCATGATGACTATCGCGGCGATGATGACCGCAATGGAGCCGAGCAGGTCGCCGAGGACTTCGAGGTAGGCGCCGCGGACGTTGAGGCTCTCCTTCTGCGCCCCTTGCAGGATCAACAGGGAAATGAGGTTGGCTACGGCGCCAAGGATGGCTGCCCACAGCATGATGTCCGTGTGGATTTCCGGGGTTTCACCAAAGCGCCGTATAGCCTCGATCATGATCACCACTGCAATCACGATGAGGATCAGGGCGTTTGCCAGTGCGGCCAGCACCTCCGCGCGCTGGTAGCCATACGTTCGCTGGTCGCTGGCGGGCCGGGTCGCGATCCAGGCGGCCATGAGTGCGATAAAGACGCCGGCTGCGTCCGAAAGCATATGACCGGCGTCGGCGAGCAACGCAAGCGAGCCGGAGACGACGGCGCCGATCACCTGGATGCCGACCACCCCCAGGGTGATGCCCAGGACGGCGATAAGGCGTTTGCGGTGTTTGCCGGTTGCTGTGATTCCGTGCGAGTGGTTGTGGTCGTGCCCCATGCTTACAAGGCTAGCCCCACCCGAGTTCATGAAGCCGGTCGTCGTCGATCCCGAAGTGGTGGGCAATCTCGTGGACCACGGTTATGGCCACCTCATCGATGACTTCGTCGCGGGTGGTGCAGATGTCCAGGATCGGCTGGCGGAAGATAGTGATCCGGTCAGGCAGTGAGCCGGCCTCCCACCAGGAGTCGCGTTCGGTCAGTGGTACACCCTCGTAAAGTCCCAGCAGCACGGTGTCCGGATCTTCGCCGGGTTGCGGGGTGTAATCGTCTTCGATGAAGATCGCTACATTGTCCATGGCGCCGGCCGCCTTCGGCGGAATCATTTGCAGGGCATCGGCCACGGCTGCCTCGAATTCCTCCGGCGACATTTCGAAAGGTGCGCCGTCAGGGAGGCCGGATTCTTCCGCCGGGCTGTGCACCGGTCCGCGCGTCACGTTCGACTCATCGGCAGTCCCTTCCGTGGCGCGCCCGTGCAGCGGTGATGAAGGGCGGTCGCCGCCAGGAACGATCGGGAGGCCGGGAGGAAGATTCACGGGCATGGTCCGACTCTAGCGGCCGATGGAACCATTGACGCCCGTGGAGAGGACAGATACTGTTTTCGAGGTCGGTTATGCGTATAACCAACCGTCGAAAATCTCACCTAGGACAGGCCCATGACCCGCTCCGGCACAAAGGCCGGCCCCACGATGAACCATGTCGCGGCGGCCGCCGGAGTCTCCCAGGCAACCGTCTCCTTGGTCCTGAACGGCGCCGGCGGTGTCCGCGTCTCCGAGGAAACCCGCCTGCGCGTCCAGCAAGCAGCCCGCGAGCTCGGCTACCGCACCAACGCCCACGCAAAAGTGCTCCGCGATGGCGTGGCAGGAATGATCGGCTTCGTTGGCGACCACGTGGCCACAGCGCCTTTTGCCGGCAAGATCATCGAGGGAGCGCAAGCCCGCGCGTGGGAAGCCGGCATGCTGCTCCTCACCGTCAATACGGGCGGAGACAAAGACCTCGAAGCCGCCTCCCTTGAGGCCATGCTCTCGCACAAAGTAGCCGGGGTGGTCTACGCCTCGATGTACCACCAGCTGGTGGACGTCCCGGCAGCCTTGGGTGAGGTTCCCGCCGTCGTGCTCAACGCCCGGGACCGCAGCGGCACTTTCGCGAGCATCGCGCCCTCGGAAGTGCTCGGCGGCTACGCCGCCGCCCGGAAGCTCATCGATGCGGGCCACCGAAGGATCGGATTCATCAACATCGGTGAGGTGCAGGACGGACTGCCCGCCGTCGTCGGGCGCCTTGAAGGGTACCGGAAGGCGCTCGCGGAGGCGGGCCTGCCTTACGACGGCGGACTGCACCGCCCGGGCGACGGACAGGAAACGGGCGGCTACCGGGAAACGCTCAACCTCATGTCCACGGTGGAACCGCCAACAGCGATCTTCTGCGGCAACGACCGCACGGCGTGGGGTGCCTACCAGGCGCTCGCGTCCCTCGGGTTGTCCATTCCGGACGACGTTTCCGTGGTGGGCTTCGACAACCAAGAGTCCCTCGCACCGCATTTGAGGCCGGGGTTGACCACCCTGGAACTTCCCTTCATCCACATGGGGAGGCGTGCCGTGGAGTTGATCCTTGCCGGTACGCCATCTCCGGGCCACACTGAATTGTTCGAATGTCCGCTCGTCGACCGGCATTCCGTGGCTGCACCCCCGCACCTCCCCATCCAACGAACAGGAACCGCATGACCGCCAACCCTTCCCTCGCGCCTGAGCCACTCGACGTCGTCGTTGTGGGCGAGGCGCTGATCGACATCGTGCAGTCGCCTGACGGGCAGACCGAGTACCCGGGCGGTTCACCCGCCAATGTTGCCTATGGTCTTGGCCGCCTGGACGTGAAGGCCGGTTTGCTGACGGCCATTGGGCGCGATGCCAGGGGAGACGCCATCGCCGAGCACTTGCAGAGCGCCGGAGTGGTGCTGCTGCCCGGGTCCAAATCGCTGGGCCGAACGGCCACTGCTACGGCGCAGATTGCCGCCGACGGTTCCGCTGAATACACATTCGAGATTGACTGGGCGCTATCGCCGATCGTCCTGCCGTATGCTCCGAAAATCCTGCACACGGGTTCAATCGCCACGTTCCTCCAACCCGGAGCGAGCGTGGTCCGGAGCCTCCTGGAACAGGCCCAAGGCGGCTGCATGGTCACCTACGATCCCAATATCCGCACTGATCTGCTCGGCAGCCACCACGAAGCCCTCAGCCTGTTCGAAGAGCTGGTTCCGCTGACCGACGTCATCAAGATGAGCGACGACGACGCCCGCTGGCTGTATCCGGGCAAGGCGCTGGAGGACACGGCCAGCCACCTGCTGTCCTTGGGCACGGGCCTGGCCGTGGTGACCCAAGGCCCCAACGGATCGCATATGGCCACCCGCCACATGCAGCTGAACGTGCCCGCCATTCCGTCGGAGGTCGCCGACACCATCGGCGCCGGCGACTCCTATATGTCCGCCCTGATCATGGGATTGCTCCTGCGCGGCAGCGACGGCATGGCTCCGACCGTCCTGGAGCGGATCGGCACCACGGCGTCCATGGCGGCCTCGATCACCGTTGGTCGCCCCGGGGCCAACCCGCCCACGCACCGCGAGCTCCTGGCGGGTATGGCGCGTTAGTTCGCCGTGTTCTCCGCTTTTGAGCTGGGCCGTTTTGGGCTGGGCTGTTTTGAGTTGCGCCGTTTTGGGCTGCGCCGGGTCAGCCCCACGCCCACCAGGCAGATGAGGCCACCCAGAAGTCCCCAGATGGTGGGGACTTCCTGGAGGACGGCCCACGAGATCAGGATGGTTGTGCCCGGGACCAGGTACGTCGTGGCGGCCAGCTTGCCGGCGGAAATGAGGGATAACGCGTAAGCCCACGTGGTGAAGGCGATCGCCGTGGGAAAGACACCCAGATACACGAGGCCGGCCGTTGCCGCCGGCGGGGCTGCCTGGATCTCGCTGATCAACTGGCCCGTCCACGGCAGGCAGCAAACGGTGCCCACCATGATGCCGAACCAAGTTGCTTGCCCGGCGGTGAACTTGCGCAGTACGGGCTTCTGCAGGATGGCGCTCACTGAGGCGAGCACAGCGGCAAGCAAGCACAACAACACGCCCGCCACGTCCGCCGTCGAGCGTTGCCCGGAACCGAGGGCGATCATCGCGACGCCGCCGAAAGCCACCGCACTGCCGATCAGCAGCCACCGCGGAAACCCCTCCTTGAGGACGACACCGGCCAGGATGGCGATCAGGATCGGCGAGACGTTGATCAGCATGGCGCTGGTGCCGGCGTCGAGCATGTGCTCTGCCGCATTCAGGGCCACGTTGTAGCCGCCGAACCACATCACTCCGTAGGCCACGATCGGCAGCCACTCGCGCCCTTTGGGCCACACCTTGAGGCTCGGGAGCACCACGATTCCAAGTACGACGGCGGCGACCGCCAAACGCCCGAGCGTTAGGGAGCCGGGGGAAAAGCTGGGGCCAACTGCCCGGATCCCAACGAAGGCGGAAGCCCAGAGGACGACCGTTACGACGACGGCGGCGATGCCGGCTTTGCTGATGGGAGCTGCCGGCGCAGGGATGGTGCGCTGCAAGTCCTCGGAAGGCTGGCCGGGTTCGGCCGGGGTGGTGGTTGTCATAGACCAAATCTAGTCGTGGGAACCCCTGCCGGACTGGCGGTTTTCGGACGCTTCACGGCAAGAAGCTGCCAATCTTCGAGGGCTCCGGGATGCACGTGTCCGAGGTCACCCTGGCCTCGATTTTGGAATCCGGCTATCTATGCTCTAAAGTTTTAGAGTCCAGTTCGGACGAGCGAGAGCAGAAAAGAACGCGTAAAGCGTTGTGTCCTGTTGCGAAATTCGAATTGAGTTCAGGCCCCCATCGTCTAGCGGCCTAGGACACCGCCCTTTCACGGCGGCGGCACGGGTTCGAATCCCGTTGGGGGTACGCAAGGCAAGTGGTAAATCGGACTGAAAAAGTCTGGTAAGCTGGAAGCCTTGAAAAAAACGCGGTAGCGATACCGCAAAGCAAGGCCCTGTAGCGCAGTTGGTTAGCGCGCCGCCCTGTCACGGCGGAGGTCGCGGGTTCAAGTCCCGTCAGGGTCGCTCTGAGCGCCGGAAGAAATTTCGGTTCTCAAGGTGACAAGTCACCTAGGCTCTGTAGCTCAGTTGGTAGAGCGTTCGACTGAAAATCGAAAGGTCACCGGATCGACGCCGGTCGGAGCCACCACTGGGAAGCATCAGTTCTTCGGAACTGGTGCTTTTCTTCTTTAACACTAAATCCTCGTGTTGGTCCGGCCGCTTTCTTGGCAGGCAGGCGTTTCCGTGAAACGAAATGCACTGCAAATGCACTCATTCAATGGAAACGTCGAACATCAGCGCATTGGGGAAACATTGATGATTGAAATTCGGGGTCACCGGGGAGTGCTGACCACGTAGCACGGGAACACCTTGGCGGGTTGCAAGACACGGCGGTGGAACAGCACCCGCTCACCCTGGCGACGGGTGCTGCCGCGGTTGCGCCGGAAAATGTACTTTTGGATGCTGCGCTGGCGCGGGAGATCATGGCCTCGATGGAACGGGAACTGGCGGTGTCCCGTCCCATCGTTCTGCCGATGCTGGAAGCCGGAATCCGTTGGTGAGTCAGCCTTCGCATTCCGTGCAGTAGGCTAGGCCGTCCTTTTCGCGGGCGATTTGGGATCGGTGGTGAACCAGGAAGCACGATGAGCAAGTGAACTCATCCTCCTGGGGAGGGATGACGTTGACGATCAGTTCTTCCGCGATGAACTCACCCGCGGGGGTGCTGGAATCCGGCTCGTCGCTCTCTTCCACTTCCAGCACGGCGGTCATGGCCGTGGGTGCTTTGGCCGTCTGCAGAGCCTCAAGGGACTGCTCCTGGGCTTCCTTGACCTCTGGACGCAGGTCGTCATAATCCGTTGCCATGACTGCGCTCCTTCACGAAGTATCGAGCGAACCAACATAGTTCGGTGTCTTATTGTAAGCATGCTGATTATTCATGCAAGCCCGGGTGCCTTCAAATGACCCGGGTGCCTTCAAATGAAAAGCAGGCTGCTGCGGTGTTCAGGGCCTCAACGGTCTGCGCCCGGGCAGCCCCAGGATTTGGGGTTTTGTTCGCAGGTGTCGGCGACGAGGGCTGTTTCTGTTTTCCAGACTCGGATGGTTTTGGGTGGGGTGGTGAGGTTGAGGGTTCCGTTGATGGGCAGGGGTGGGCCGTTGTTGACGGTGTAGGTGCCGGTGAAGGTGGTGGTGGCGGTGATGGGGTAGTTGCCGGTGGTGGTGTAGGTGTGGCTGGTTCGGGTGTCTTGGGTGAGCCAGGCGGTGTCCGGGAGGGTGTAGCCGGGTGCTGGTGTGGGTTCGAGGGTTTGGCCGTCGCCGTAGGTGTAGGTGTGGGTGGTGGGTGTTGCGGCGAGGTGGATGTGTTGGCCGAGGATGGTGAGGTCGAAGGGTTGTTCGGTGGTGGTGGTGTAGAAGTTGGTGGGTCCGCCGGTGAGGGTGTTGGGGAAGGGTTGGGCTTGGAGTGTTCCGGGGTTGATGGGTAGTTGGCGGAAGTCGGTGAGGATGCGGGCTGCGATGTTGGCCAGGACGTCTTGGGGTTCTGGGCCGTAGAGGCAGGTGGGGCCGCTGACGGGAGTCCAGTCTGTCCATCCGGGGTTGGTGATGGCTTTGGGTGCTTCCTTCCGGATCACGGGGGTGCCGTCCTGGCCGCTCATGCCGTTGGGTGGGCAGGTCAGTGCGAGGCAGCCGGGGTCCACGGTGTCCGGTCCGTCGGCACGGCAGTGCGTATCGGCCATGTACTGATTGGGATCCTCAGTTGCGCTTGCCGCCTCGTTGCCCGTTTGGAGCGTGGACGTGAGTTGGCCGGTCTCAGGGTTGATGGTGAACCGGGCGTTCAGGTCAATTCCCCGATCGCCCGCATTATTTTCAGCCCATAAGTCGTCGGCAGCTACCGCCGTTTGGGTTCCGAAGGCCAGGAGTACGCCGACCCACAACGCCGGATGGCAAAGACAGGACAAAGGCCCCGGTCTATGCGATGACGCCAAGGTCCACTACTTTCCAAGCGTCGTCCGAAAAGCTGGCAAAGAGCGCGAAGGCATCATTAGAGGCTTCTGAAGCAGCTCGTCCGTTCGTTCCATCGGCATTGTGGTAACTTGATGGCCTCCTGGACGACCTGCACTTTAGTTGCAAGCGGGCCAGACATGGTTTTCCATTGAACTTCGACGGACGGAACGCTTATGCGTCCTCCTTCCAGCCATCTGCCTTTCGTGTAGCCGTCTTCGCCCGACTTTCGGAGGCCGACGCAAAGCCTGCAATCCTCCGTGAACAATGGAAGCCATCCCGACATCTCGCCGGTTTCATCAACGTATGAGAGTTGCGCGTACCAATACCGGACAAACGCCTCCAGCCCTTCCTTCGAGTTCTCCTTCGCCAGCGCCGGCATCACAGGAACAGGGACGTTCTGCGCTTTCCCTTTGAATCGGCCGGCTTGTAGACGCCTGACGGGGTGGTGATTGTCAGGCTGGGAATTCCGGGCCCTGAGGCAGTTACGGTGGGTGTCGCCGTCGTCGTGCCTGGCGCAGAAGGCGGATTGCCGCCCTGGCAACCTCCCAGGAACAGCATGGTGCCCACCGCGAACGCGGCGGCCGCGAAGCGGGCAGAGAGAAATAGGCGGGCAGGCGAAAAGCGCGGCATGGTTGCTCCCCCAGAAGCTGTTTGGCGTAGTGCCCGTCAGTCTAGGCAGGGGGCTTCCCCGATTTCACGGCGAAGAAAGCCATATGTGGATAACTCACACTCTGTTCAGCCGGGGCTCCGCGGCGTATTCTTGCCCTCGCCTGCTCGTCATCGCACATATCCAAACGGGGGGAAACATGCCTACGACCAGTCATTCACGCACGTCCACAATGCTCGGAATGCTGATGGGAGCGGCAATTGTGCTCAGCGCCTGTGCGTTCCCGCTTCCCGCCGCGGCACCCGCCCGGACCAGCGAGGCGCAGCCGAGTGCCGAGATCAGCGCCGGTCCTACAAGCATCGCGGCACCCACCCGAAGCGCAGGCCCTTCGACCAGCTCCACGCCACGGGCCGGAGGAAGCTACGGCGCGTTCACGTCGATGTCCGAGGCCTGTATCTCCGTGAGCGCCACCATGCTCAGCGTCACCATCCTCCCGTTGTCTGCGCTGGTTGGAGGAAATCCTGAAGACATTGAGAAAGCGAAGCAGGAACTATCGCAAATGCAGGGCAAAGTGCCCGAGGAGCTGAAACCGCATTTTGAAAAGCTCCGGGCCTTCACGGAAGCGGCAGGAACAGACTTCAGCAAGTATGGCGACCCGGAATTCGAACGTTTGGTCCAGCCGATCCAAGACTGGATGGACAAGAACTGCAAGTAGCGCGCCGCACACTCCCCTTCTCTCACAAAGCGTCGGAGGCAAGCGTTAGGGTGGTAGTCAAGAGAAGGGGAGTGCTCCATGACGGATCAAAACTTGCCAGGTCAAAACGTTCCTGAGCAGGACGTCCAGCTCAATCCTGTGCCTGAAGGTGCCGTCCTCGGTACCGGGCGCACCATCATCTCCGAAGCAGCAGTGGCCAAGGTGGCAGGCATCGCCGCACGGGCAGTTCCGGGTGTCTACTCCCTCGGTTCAGGCCCATCCCGGGCCTTGGGCGCAATACGCGATGCCGTGGGCAGTTCGGACCACTCGGCGGGTGTCCGTGCCGAGGTCGGCGAAACCCAGGTGGCAGTGGACATCAACCTCGTCGCCGTCTATGGACACCCCCTCCACAGCGTCGCCAACCAGGTCCGTGCCGCCGTCTACGGGGCAGTTGAGCAGCTGGTTGGCCTCCAGGTGATCGAGGTCAATATCGAAATCACCGACGTATATATAGCTCCGCCACCCAAGCCGGTAGGTGCCCGGACAGTCGCGGTGGAGAGGGAGGCGTTGCAGTGAGCATGACTGTAGTAGGTATAGCGATCGGCGCTTTCGTAGCGTTCATGTCCTTCCAGTTCGGCTTCTGGGGCTTCGTTATTTCGTTGTTGTTCATGGGCATCGGCGCCCTTTTGGGTCGGGCCGCTGACGGCAAGCTGGATCTCCGCAGCGTCCTCGACGCCATTACGGGCCGGCGCTCGTCCTCATGAGCGTGGCTGAGGCTGTGGAGACCACCACCAGCCTGGCCGGCCACAACCGGATCAGTACCCAGGCTTTGACTTCCTTGGCCCAGGCCGCGGCGGCCGAGGCGCTCGGCGTCGCCTCAAGCGACATCCGGGCGGATTGGTCGGACGACGACGGCCTGCTGGCCTTGTCCATCGTCGCACCGATCAGTATCCCCGCCTTGGGCGACGTGCTGCGAAATCCGCTAAGGGTGCAAGCGCTGGGCGGTTCCATCTGGGAGCGCGCCGTCGCGGCCAAGGCCACTGTGCTTGAGACTGTGACGCGGCTGAGCGGCTCGCAGCTGAGCCGCGTGGACATCCGCATCAGCGGGGCGCAGGTCACCGAAGGAGGGCGGGTACAGTGACCCAGGATCAGGAGACAGGAGTGCCGGCTCAGGGCTTCGGAGACGCTGTGGAACCCAACCCGGTGGCCGGCGAGGAACCCGGCATGGCCCGCATCCTCCGCAGGGAAACACATTCTTCCCGCGCCGGAGCGGCAGGAATCGCAGCGGTGCTGGTGATCGTTCTTTGCGTCTACGCCCTTCTGGAGTCCGCGGTCCGGGCACTTGGCCAGCCCCCGTGGCTTATCGATCCGGGGACCGCGGCTGAGCGCATCATTGCACTGCCGGCCGGAATATCGCCTTTGCTGCTCGGGGCATCCGGCGCGGTCATCGCCATGTTCGGACTGTTCTTCTTCCTTCATGCCGTGTTGCCGGGCAGGCGGGCGAGGCATCTGCTGCGCGACCCGCGCATCGCCGTCGTGGTTGACGACGAAGTCCTCGCCTCCGCGCTGGCGCGTCGTGCGCGCCTTGCAGCCAACGTCACCCAGGAACAAGTGATGGTGGTGGTTTCGCAGCGCCAGGTGGTGGTTAACGTACGTCCGACGTCGGGCAGCCCGGTCAGCGAGGAAGCCGTCCTTGCCGCGGTGCAGGCGGAATTGGAGGAAATGTCTCCGGTGCCCCTGCCGGAAGTGCGGGTCAATCTGGGTACGTCGGGGGTGGTCGGCGCGTGAACGGAACTCCGCGGGTACTGAACCGGGTGTTGCTTTTCATCATCGGAGTGAAACTCCTCGCCGTGGGGATGCTGCTGGTATTGCTGGCCGCCGTTCCTGCGGTAGCCGCCTGGTGGCACGGATGGGCCGCTTCGGTATGGGCAGACGCCGAGGAAGCTTTCCGGCGGACACGATTCCCCGGGCGCGAAGAAAGCTGGCTCTGGATAGTGGCGGGTCTGGTGCTTGTACTGATCATCGTTGCGATGGTCGCCTGGCTATCCCAACAAGGCAAGGGCAAGTCCAACCTGCTCGTTGCCAGCGATGATGACAGTCGCGTGGCCGGCGAAGTGCGGATCGGGGGCGGTGTGGCCGAGCAAGCCCTTCGTGCGGCCCTGTCCGAGCGTCCCGACTTGGCGGGGTTCTCCGTGGCCACTTACGAGGTCCAAGGGCAGCCCGGGCTCCGAATACGGGTGCAGCCCCGGCAAGGGGTGGCTCCGCATTACCTGGCCGCCGAGGTCTCGCAATTGGTGGAAGCCTTGGACCTGGTCATTGGGAAAAGGACACCCGTTTTGGTGCACATGGTCTCAGGCGCACGGGCTAAATTGACCAAAGCCGAGCGGGTTCGCTGACTTTTACCCCTGTTTGCCGATGTTGCGCACGTGATCGTCAACATTGCCAAGCAGCTCCACAGGGCAATAGTTTGAAACGAGGGGAAGTGTTCCCCTTTGCACGTCCGGACCGCTGACGGCGGGTACAGCAGCTGTCACGGTCTCCGTCCACCGTTACAGAGGAGAACACCATGAGTGAAGACGCCACCGGAGCGGGAGCCGCAGAAAACGCAGCAGGCAATGCGAAGGAATTTGCCGGCGAAGCTTTGGAGAACGCCAAGGAATTTGTTGGTGAAGCCGCAGAAAACGTGAAGGAGTTCGCGGGCGACACGGCGGAGAATGTAAAGGAATTCTCCTCCGGCGATGTCGGGGAAAACGCCAAAGAGCTGGCAGGTGATGTGGCTGAAAAGTCCAAGGAAATCGCTGGAGACGTAGCTGGGAACGTCAAGGACCTGGGCTCGAAGATTGCCGGGCTCTTCAAGGGCGGGAAATAGTTCCAAACAACCGAAATACGGCAGCCCGTCATGGTCGGACTCCACCGGCCGCGGCGGGCTGCTGTCCTGCTTCGGGAGTGCCCGATAGGCTGAGAATCCATACCGCACCCGCATGTTCCCCATGCCAAGGAAGGAAGACTCATGGCTGCAACCACGGTCACCGAAGCAAGCGCTGAAAGCCTGGCCTCGGGGACGACCCTGGCCGAGGTCATGGCGGAGCTTGCTGCTTTGGAGGACCCCCGCTCGCGCGAAGTCAACGAAAAGCATGGTGATGACCACGGCGTGAATCTCGGCAAGTTGCGGGCGTTAGCCAAGCGATTGAAGACCCAGCAGGTCCTGGCGCTGGAACTCTGGGCCACAGGGGACACTGCCGCGAGGCTCCTGTCATTGCTGGTTTGCCGGCCCAAGTCATTTGATTATGGCGAGCTCGACGCCATGCTGCGGGCAGCTCGCACGCCCAAGGTCCAGGACTGGTTGGTGAACTATGTGGTCAAAAAGAGTCCGCATGCCGAGGAACTCCGGAGGGCCTGGTTCGCTGACCCGGACCCCGTCGTGGCCAGCGCCGGTTGGGCGTTGACGTCGGAACGGGTCGTCAAGAAGCCGGAGGGCCTGGATCTGGACGGCCTCCTGGATATCATCGAGCTCCGGATGAAGCAGGCTCCGGAGCGGCTGCAATGGGCCATGAACCAATGCCTGGCGCAAATCGGCATCGAACACCCCGGGGATCGCGCAAGGGCGTTGGAGATCGGCGAAAGGTTGGAAGTGCTGAAGGACTACCCGACACCGCCGAACTGCACGTCGCCGTTTGCGCCGACCTGGATCAATGAGATGGTGCGCCGCCAAGCCCTCTAGGCCGGCTGCGGTTGCTTTAGGCCCGGTTGCGCTCCATCATCCGGTAGGTCAGTTCCGCCAGGAGTTCCTCGTCGGAAAGATGTGCCGCCCTTGCGATCGGAGCAGCGGGAACAGCTGCCCGGGCGTTTGCGTGAGGCCGTGCGTCGTCGCCGGTGCGCATATCGTCCGGCGTGATTTGGTCCGGTGCAAAACCGGATTTTCCTTTCAGGACTTCCGAGACCGAACCCGCCCTCCAGCCGAGGGCATGCTCAAGTTTGCGCTGGTTGATCTCCTGCGTCCGCCGCGTGCCTGATTCCAGGGTGCGGACGGTCTTGATGGCAGTCCCGGCCTGCTTGGCCAGTTGTACTTGGCTCAGCCCTTGGGCCAACCGTTCTTCTTTGATGAGCCGGCCGATGGTTTGCAGTGCTTCGAGTTCATCCACGCTTCCCACTGTTCCATAGGCAACCTTAGGCAATCAAATCGAATTGTGGTCCAAAGGGCCCGGACGGGCCATTCTATGGAGCGCCGATGTGCGCCCAAACACCCCGCAAAAGTACGAATAGACAGCTTACTTGGTATCGTTGTGATTAACTTCGGTGTAAGCGCTTGCATTCTGTTGGGGTAGCTCGCTAGTGTGAGGCTCACCACATCAACCGCATCGCGGAAATTACCTGGTCCACTCACCGAGGAGTTCCCAGCATGAAATCGAAGAAGTACCTTCTTCCGGCAGCGATCGCCGGAGTCCTGGCTATGTCCCTCAGCGCATGTGGCGGCGGGGGTGGCGGCGGCAACTCGAGCACCGGCGGCGCCAGCGGCGACGCAGCCAACAACCTTGACGGACGCGGGCCGATCACGTATGTCCAGGGCAAGGACAACAGCAACGTTGTCCGTCCCCTCATCGACAAGTGGAATGCCGCACACCCGAACGAGAAGGTCACGTTCAAGGAGCAGTCGGACCAGGCTGACCAGCAGCACGACGACCTCGTCCAGAACTTCCAGGCCAAGAACGCCAACTACGACGTCATGAGCGTCGACCTCATCTGGGTGGCTGAATTTGCTGCCAAGGGTTGGCTGCAGCCCCTCAAGGACAAGACCGCCATCTCGACCGACGGCATGCTGGATTCGACTGTAAAGAGCGCGACGTACAACGGCACGCTTTATGCAGCTCCGCAAAGCTCGGACGGCGGCATCCTTTACTACCGCGGCGACCTCGTCTCCACTCCGCCCAAGACCTGGGACGAAATGATGAAGATGTGCGATATCGCCAAGCAGAACAACATCGGCTGCTACGCCGGCCAGTTCCAGAAGTATGAAGGCCTGACCGTCAACGCGGCAGAAGCCATCAACTCCGCAGGTGGAAAGATCGTTGACGATTCCGGCAAGGCTGCCGTGAACTCGGCCGAAGCAAAGGCAGGCCTGAACAACCTCGTCCAGGCGTACAAAGATGGCAACATCCCCACTGAGGCCATCACCTTCCAGGAAGAGCAAGGCCGCCAGGCGTTTGAAGCCGGCAAGCTCCTCTTCCTGCGCAACTGGCCGTACGTCTACAACCTCGCCAAGACCGACGGTTCTTCCACGGTGAAGGACACCTTCAAGATGGCTCCGCTCCCGGGCAAGACCGGCCCCGGCGCCTCCTCGCTTGGTGGCCACAACATCGCCATGAGCGTCTACTCCAAGAACAAGGCGACCGTTGCGGACTTCATCAAGTACATCACCAGCGAAGAAACCCAACGCTTCTACGCCACGCAGGGCTCCCTGGCTCCGGTCCTGACCAAGCTTTATGACGATCAGGAACTCGTGACCAAGCTGCCTTACCTGCCGGTTCTGAAGACGTCCATCCAGAACGCAGTCCCGCGCCCCGTGACCCCGTTCTACCCGGCAGTCACCAAGGCTGTCCAGGACAACGCCTACGCCGCACTTAAGGGAGAGAAGTCCGTTGACTCGGCCATCTCCGACATGCAGGCGGCAATTGAGTCGGCCGGAGCCAAGTAACCAACCGGGCCACCGTCCGGCCGTCCGCACCGAGGTGCGGACGGCCGGACTCCGGCCTCGGCCTTCTCCCTGACAGGAGTCTTGTCATGTCAACAGAATTACAAAAACCGCAGACGACGACGGCTGCCGAACACAAGATGCCCGGGCGCGAAAGCGCCGACCGCAAGCAGGTGACACAGGGCCGCTGGGCCTATACCCTCCTCGCTCCCTCCTTGATCCTCCTGGCGATCGTGATTATCTACCCGGTGATCAACGCCATCATCATGTCCTTCCAGAAGGACTCGGGCCTCGATCCGGCCACCGGGTTCTTCTCCGACGGCGGACCGGCAGGTTTCGACAACTATGTGCACTGGCTGGCCCAGCAATGTACTGCTCCTGCCGGCGGTGCCGTGGCTTGTCCTCCCGGTACCTTGGGTTCCCAGTTCTGGGATTCCATGGGCACTACGTTCTTCTTCACGGTAGTAACCGTCGCTTTTGAGACTGTCCTGGGATTCTGGATGGCCATCATCATGGCCCGCGCTTTCCGCGGCCGGAGCCTCATCCGCGCAGCAGTCCTGGTCCCGTGGGCCATCCCCACCGCAGTGACGGCCAAGCTCTGGTTCTTCATCTTCGCTTTCGAAGGCATCGCCAACAAACTTTTCGGCACCCAGATCCTTTGGACCGGTTCGGAGTGGCCGGCCAAGTGGGCGATCGTCATCTCCGACGTTTGGAAGACCACACCGTTCATGGCACTGCTGATCCTCGCAGGCCTTCAGCTGATCCCGGACGAGGTCTACGAGGCCGCGAAGGTGGACGGTGCTTCCACTTGGCAGCGGTTCCGCCTGATCACCCTTCCGTTGGTGAAGCCGGCACTGATGGTAGCCATCCTGTTCCGCGTGCTTGACGCCCTCCGTATGTACGACCTCCCGGCCATCATGACCGGTGGCGCCAACGGCACCACCACATTGTCCATTTTGGTGGTCCAACAAATCCGGCAAGGCTTCAACTCAGCTGCGGCGCTATCAACCATCACCTTCATAGTCATCTTCCTTGTGGCCTTCATCTTCGTCCGCTTCCTGGGAGCGAACGCAGTGGGTGCAGCCACATCTTCGGGAAAGGCCAAGTGAGATGAGCACAGCTACAGCAACGAGGGCCACTTCGGCCCCCACCGAACGTCCAAAGCGGCCTTTCAACTGGGGAAGCTTCCGAACGTACATCAGCGCCATTATCATCCTGATCTGGTGCCTGGCACCGTTCTATTGGATGATCGTCACCGCGTTCCGCGATGTCGGCTACACCTTCGATACGACGCCCTTCTTCACGCACGTCACGTGGGACAACTTCGCCACGGTGTTCGACGAGAGCCTGGGCAACCACTTTGGGCGCAACCTCGCCAACAGCCTCATTGTGGGTGCCGTGACCACGATCGTGGCCCTGCTCGTGGGCGTGTTCGCGGCCTACGCGCTGGCCCGCTTGAACTTCCGGTTCAAGTTCATCGTGCTGGGCTTCATCCTCGGAGCCTCGATGTTCCCGGGCGTTGCCTTGGTGACCCCGCTTTTCCAGCTGTTCACCAACATCGGCTGGATGGGAACCTACCAGGCGCTGATCATCCCGAACATCTCCTTCGTGCTCCCGCTGACGGTTTACACGCTGACTTCGTTCTTCCGTGAAATGCCATGGGAGCTTGAGGAAGCGGCCCGCATTGACGGTTGCACCCAGGGACAGGCTTTCCGCAAGGTGATCCTGCCGCTGGCGGCGCCGGCCACCTTCACCACGGCTATCCTGGCGTTCATTTCGGCTTGGAACGAGTTCCTCATCGCCAGCCAGCTCTCGAATGACCAGACCAAGACGGTCACCGTGGCTATCGCATCGTTTGCCGGTGCACAACCACACCAGGAGCCGTACACGGCAGTCATGGCCGCCGGAACCATCGTCACGATTCCGTTGGTTATCCTCGTGCTCGTATTCCAGCGCAAGATCGTCGCCGGACTCACGGCAGGTGCTGTGAAGTGAGCAGCTCAGCCAGCCGACGGCAGGAAGCCGCAGCCGCGCGAAGGGCCGATCCCGAAACCAAGCGGGTGCGCTCGGGTGAGGACTTCGACATCATCATCGGGCTGCTGGGTTTCTGGACCCTGGTCCTTCTGGCCGTCACTGTCTACATGGAACTCACGGCCCAGCCCGCATTGGGCTGGGCCCTGGGCCTCCTCGCTTCGGTTCTGGCGCTCTGGGGCATGATCCGGCTCCGGCGCAAACTTCCCGAAAGGACCTCACGGCGCCTCAATTGAGGCCAAATCAGCAATCCAACAGCACCTCAACTTAACAGTGGGTCGAAAACAAGCTTTGCGAAATGGCGACGGGCACACGGACGGATAGGCTGGAAACGCCGTCTGGGAAGGAGCCCTCGGCCTTCGGCATGCACCTATGAGGGGGCTTAAGTGGCAAAAACGAACGAACGGTCCCAGCGCGGTGGCCATACGGGCGTCAGCATCGAGGACGTCGCAGCCGCTGCCGGGGTATCCACCGCGACGGTCTCCAGGGCTGTGCGGGGACTGCCACGGGTTTCACCGGCCACGCGTGAAAAGATCCTCGACGTCGCTGCGTCGCTTGGGTACGTTGCTTCATCCTCGGCTTCGGGCCTGGCAACGGGGCGGACCCGCACCATCGGGGTTCTGGCGCCTTTTGTCAGCCGGTGGTTCTTCTCGAAGGCGATTGAGGGTGCCGACAGGGAGCTCCATTCGCGCAAGTACAACCTTTCCCTGTTCAACCTGGGCGGCCACGGCAGCAACCGCGAGCGGCTGTTCAGTTCCACCATGGTCTACAAGCAGATCGATGCCCTCCTGGTGCTGTGTATGGCCTTGAGCGAGGAAGAGTTGGAGCACCTCCACAAGATCGACATCCCCCTGGTGGTGGTTGGCGGGCACGTGGAGGACTGCCCCTACATCGGGATCAACGATTACGACGCCGCGTCCACCGCCGTGCGGCATCTGCTGGATCTCGGACATAAGGACATTGCGCTGCTTCACGGCGACGACGAGACGGACCTTAATTTCGACGTCCCCCGCGTCCGCATCCGCGCCTTCCAGGAAGTGATGTCCGACGCCGGACTGGAAGTTCGCCCGGAATGGGACGAATGGGGGGATTTCACAGTGGCCAGCGGGCAGCAGGCGTTCAACCGGCTCTGGAGCCAGCCGGGACGGAAGCCGACGGCGATCTTCTGTTCGTCGGACGAGATGGCCATGGGCGTAATCTTCGAAGCGGCACGCCATGGGGTGCGTGTGCCCGAAGACCTTTCCGTGATCGGCATCGACGACCACGACTTCTCCGAGTCGCTCGGCCTGACCACTGTTGGCCAACGGCCGGACAACCAGGCCGAATTGGGCACCAAAATGCTTCTCGACGAACTGGACGGTCATGCGGGGGCTGTGCGTTCGCAGACAGCCCCGCATGAGCTCATCATCCGGGAGACCACGGCCCCACCCTGCCGCTAGGGTTTTCCAAGGGTTCCCTGGTCACGCCTGCTCGCCGTGGTGGTACTTTCCATAGCGGCTCAGGAACCACAACATTCCACCAAAGCCAACCAGACTGAGCAGAGGTATGGCCCAGAAGGCTGCTGCGTCGCCCTTCAACAGGATCGCCACAGCACCGCCGGCCATCGCCAGCAGGCCCACACCTGGCGTTGCAGTGGAGAACCGCTGTTTTCCGCTGACCACCTGCCCGCTGGCAAACGCATGGACCACGATGAATGCCAAGGTTGCCGCAGGAAACAGCAGCATCCACACGCCTTGGCCGAAGCCGATGGCGCTCAGGGATAGCCCGTACACGAGACTGAGGACAAGCCAGTACCTGCGTTCCGCACGTTGCTTTGAGCGTTCCATGCCTGACATCCTCTGTTGAAATCCATATCCGGGCTTTGTCCCCCGGCGGTTAGGTAACCCGCAGCCTACGAAGCCCTCGCCAGCTGCCTGATGGGGATCCATCGCGAAGCCAGGCGAC
Source organism: Paenarthrobacter sp. NPDC089675 (assembly GCF_044749185.1). Classification (NCBI taxonomy): domain Bacteria; kingdom Bacillati; phylum Actinomycetota; class Actinomycetes; order Micrococcales; family Micrococcaceae; genus Paenarthrobacter; species Paenarthrobacter sp. NPDC089675. The sequence continues at coordinate 36,051 of NZ_JBIVHM010000013.1, forward strand.
GGTAGGCTGCCGCGGCCCCTGTCATATCCCCTTCGGCCAGGCACTCGATGCCCAGGCGCACGTCCATGGGTGACTCATCGGGGTAGACCTTGTCCGCCACAGCCCCGTAGTCCAGCTCCACCATGGACTGGACATGGAAGAGCTCCAGCCACTCGGTGAGTTGCGTCAGGTCGTCCAGCATGTCCAGGTCCGGAGCAGCCAGGGCAAGGTGGGCGACCGCGAACCGCGCGCGGTCGAGGGCTTCGGTTAGCGGGGTCCAGACCCTGACGGTAACGATGTGGCCATCAGCCTCCACAACGTCCTTGCGGTCGGACTCGGCGAAGAGCGAGAACCAGCTGAAAGGGATGCCCCACGTGGAGGCCCTGGTGTGAACGCGCTTCGCGTCGTCCCCTGCGTTGATGCGATCGATCCGGAGCTGGTGCTTGTCCCGCTGCGAGACGGGAATGAGCAGATCCGCCAGCGGGCTGTGCACACCATCCATGAGGGCATTTGCCGCCAGGCCGGCGCGAACCACCAGTTGGCTGGGGCAGTAAAGCAGCCGACCGCCGTCGTCCGCAGTTCCTTCCTTGCCCGGCTCCGGGGCGGCATGCCGCCCCGTGGGGACGCGCGTCATGCGCACCAGGTCTGTCCGGCCGGTAGGGAAGGGGTCGCCGCCGGAGCGGGTGATGCGGCCAAGTGAGGCCTGCAGCTCCGCGTTTTCGACGGCGGCCCGGGAACCGACCCTGCCGCTGTCCGCCACGAGCTGGCGCTGCTGTTCGGGCGGGAAGGCCTCCAGGGGTTCGTAAATGCGCAGGGATGACGAAAAGGGCAGGCCGGCCTGGCCCCTGTACAGGTTTCCACTCATGTCCGGCCAGCCCCTTTCAATCGAGTCAGCGGTTGACTAGTCTGCGAGCTCCACGATCACGGGAGCATGGTCCGAGGCGCCCTTGCCCTTGCGTTCCTCGCGGTCGATCGAGGCACCCGTTACCCGGGCGGCCAAGGGAGCCGAGGCGAGGCAGAAGTCGATGCGCATGCCTTCCTTCTTGGGGAAGCGCAACTGGGTGTAGTCCCAGTACGTGTAGACGCCCGGGCCGGGGGTGTAGGGGCGGACGACGTCGGTAAAGCCTGCGGTTTCAAAGGCGTGGAACGCGGCGCGCTCGGGTTCGCTGACGTGCGTGAAGTTGTTGTCGCGGAACAACTGGATGTCCCACACATCGTCGTCGAAGGGTGCGATGTTCCAGTCGCCCATGAGCGCGATCTGGGCATTGGGATCGGACTGGACCCATTCGGCGGCTTGGCCGCGGAGGACCTCAAGCCACTTGATCTTGTACGGCATGTGTTCGTCGTCAAGGGAACGTCCGTTGGGGACGTAGAGGCTCCAGACGCGGATTCCGCCGCACGTTGCAGCGACCGCACGGGCTTCCTGGGCAGGATCCTTGCCGGCTTTGCCGAACGCGGGCTGGTCCGGGAACGTGCGCTCCACGTCTTCGAGGCCAACGCGTGAGGCAATGGCCACGCCGTTCCACTGGTTCACGCCGAAGTGGGCCACCTCGTAGCCCATTCGCTCAAACAGCTCCCAGGGGAAGTTATCGTCCTTGCACTTGGTCTCTTGGATGGCCAGGACATCACAGTCGCTGCGCTCGAGCCAGGCTTCCACGCGGTCGGCGCGGGCGCGGAGGGAGTTCACGTTCCAGGTAGCTATCTTCACAGCCACTAACTTACCGAACTTGGGGCTGCGCGCATCCCCTCCTGACTGATTGCTACCGTCAGTGGGCGTAAAGCGCGGTGGTTGCCGAGCCCCTCCGCAGCCTGATGCCGCAGACGATGAGCAGCAGGCCGGCGATGACCGCGAACGCGGCCAGGAACCCTGCGATTCCCAGGAAACCCAGGCCCGGATTGACCAACAGGAGGACGCCGAAGAGTGCCGTCACCGCCCCGGTCAGCAACCACACCGGCCACCCGTTGATCGCCTCCCGGGCAGCGAACGCGAGGATGATTTCGGAAACGCCGAGGACCAAGGCCCACAGCCCGATCACCACTCCGAGGGCGGCTGCCGTCATGCCCGGCCATGCAATGGCCACCAGGCCGGCCGCGATGGAGATAAAGCCGCCAATCAGCGACCACCGTGAATGACGGGATGGATCGTAGAAGTAATGCGCGATGTTGGTGAGGCCATCCGCGATCGCGAAGACGGCGAACACAAAGATGAGGGCGAACAGCGTGGCCACGGGCAGCGCCGCGATGATGAAGCCGAAGAGCACGGCCAGCACTCCACGGAACAGCAAAGCCGTTCCGGAATGCTTGAACATCTTGCGTCCTTGGGCGTCGGACATAGCGTCAGTTTAAACCAATGCCCTCGCCGGAGATATAGAAACTCAGCGCATTCCTTCACGCCTGATGGCGGTGGCAATGGCAGCCGCCCGGGTCTCGACGCCGAGCTTGGCGTAGATGTGCGCGAGGTGGGTCTTGACGGTCGCTTCGGAGATGAAGAGCCGTTTGCCGAGGTCCCGGTTGCTGAGGCCCTCGGTCAGCAGGCTCAGCAGTTCCGCTTCACGGGGCGTGAGGATGTCATCGGGGTTTCGCAGTTGCTGGAAGAGCCGTGATGCCACCGGGGCGCTCATGACGCTCTTGCCCTGGACGGCGCCCCTGACCGCGGCGAAGATCTCTTCCGGTGCGGCGTCCTTGAGAAGGTAACCCATGGCGCCGCCGTCCACGGCCCTGACGATGTCGGCGTCGGAATCGTAGGTGGTGAAGACGATGATGGCCTGTTTGGGTCTGCGTTGCCGGACCTGCTTGATGGCTTCGATGCCGTCCATGGCCGGGCCCATGTCCAGATCCATCAGGATCACCGCTGGTGAATACTCTTCCGCGGCTTGCACGGCTTCCTCCCCGGAGGCGGCTTCAGCTACGACGTCGATATCGTCCTGGGTGCCGAGGAGCGCCTTGAGTCCGCTCCGGACAACGGTGTGGTCGTCCACGAGGAGCACGGAGATCATGGGGTCCCTTTCGCTGCGGCATACGGCTGGTTGCTCGCGGGGGGCAGGGGCAGTTGGGCAGCGACGATGGTGCCCTCGCCCGGCGTGCTCTCCACGGACAGGAGGCCCCCAAGCTGCTCTATCCGCTGCCTCATGGCCCTGAGCCCGTACCCTCCGGCTTCCGAGGGGGAAGGGACCGCCGAGGGATCAAAGCCGCGTCCGTCGTCGAACACATCCAGGGTGACGGCTCCGGGGAGGTAACCGAGCGTCACGCTGGCGTGTTCCGCCTGCGCATGGAGCCCGATGTTGGCTGCAGCGCTCTGCGTCACGCGGAGCAAGGCATGCCGGACCTCAGGCGGGACCCGTCCTGGGTCTCCCGTGACGTGGACCGTGACGGACGGTACGTACTGACGGGCAGCGTGTTCCAACGCTTCCGCCAAGGGTCCGGTTTCGAGTCCGGGCGCTGATAATTCGTGGACGAGGCTGCGGGTGTCGGCGAGGTTCCGGCGGAGCAGCCCGGTGGCCTTGGACAGTTCATCCAGGGACGAGGGCTGCGGCCACGACCGTTGCGCCGCTTCCAGCATCAGCAGGCTGCTGGCCAGGCCTTGCGTGACGGTGTCGTGGATTTCGCGGGAGACGCGCCCGCGCTCTGCGGCCACACCGGCCGCGCGCTCGCTGGCGGCCAGTTGTTCCTGGGTTCTTGAAACTTCCGCGAGGAGCCTGCGCTGGAGGGCGGCGTCGCGCTCGATCTTGTCATAGATCAACGTGAGCAGCGCCCCTGCGGCGAGCGGGCCCAACAGCATGGCGACGTCGGTCCACTCGCTCATGCGGAAGAGCCCGACGGCGGTGGCGGCCGCCGTCGCACCTCCCGCCACATACGCGGGCCAGCCGCGGAAAGCGCTGCGGCTGAGGAAGAAGATGGCGAAGGAGCACCACGCGAAGCTGGGCGCCACAACCACCAAGGCAGACCATGCCGCGAGCAGTGCGACCATCCAAGGGAGCCATTGCTTTTGGCTACGACCTCGGCGGGCCAGGACGGCAGTGGCGGCATAGAGGACGCAGACCGCGGCGGCCAATGCCACGGTCCAAAGGTTGTCCGCGGGGGAGTGCCGCATGACATACCTGACGCCCGAAGCGACCATGAGCACTGCGAATCCAAAGTGCACCACCACATCGATACGGCCGTCCTTCCGGTTGTCGATGGGCGGCCTGGTGCCTGGTGTCATGGATGCTTCCCGTTCGGTTGATGACGCTCTTTCCATGCTAGGTCCCTGGCCGCTGCAGGTCTCTCCACCTTTTGGCTGATACCGGTGGCGGAAAGGCTGACACCTGAACCGGCGGCTGGCCGATGTGGGCTTGGGGTGTGCGGCGGAAGCATGGAGTCGTAGCCCATTACGTCCCAAGGAGAACCCATGAAGAAGCCCAACAAGACGCTCGCCGCCGCCGCTGCCGGAGCGTTGTTGCTCACCGGCGGCATCACAGCCGTGGCCAACGCCGTGGCACCGTCCACTGCACCTGAGGCCGTTGCCGCAAAGGCTCCCGCGGACGTGCAGCCCGCGCCGGAAAATGTCATAGCCCAGAACCGCATTACCGTTGGCGCATCCAGCAAGGCCGTCAACGCCGCGCTCGCAAAGTGCCAGGCGGACAAGCTGCCGTTCGTGACCGTTGCCCTGGTAGACCGCTTCGGTACTGTCCAGGCGATCCTCCGTGGCGACAACGCCGCCGAGCACACCATTGAAGCAGCAAAGCAGAAGGCTTACACCGCTGCGGCCTTCGGTGCTCCCACCAGTGAGCTGGCGAAGCGCATCAACGGCAATGGCCCGTCCATCGCTGACCTCCCCGGCACCCTCTTCCTGGCTGGCGGCGTCCCGCTCAAGGTGAACGGTGTCTCGGTGGCGGGTATCGGCGTCGGCGGCGCTCCCGACGGTGCACTGGACGAAGCCTGCGCCACCGCCGGAGCCGACGCCCTGGCCGCAGCGAACTAGTCCCGGCTTCATGAATCCAATGAAGGTTCGCGGCGTGGCCGCGGGTGCGGCGCTGGTGCTCGCCGCGCTCGTGGCCGGCTGCGGGCCTGCTGCGGCACCTGGCCCGGCAGGTTCGACGTCGACGGCCCCACCTTCCAGCGTGGGCGGGCCGGGCAGCGCGAGCCCGGCACCGGCGTCGTCGTCCCCTGCCGTGGTGACCCCAACCCCACTGCCACCGGAGGCACAAATGGAAGCCGACCGGCTGCTCATCCTCGCAGCCAAAGCCAACGATCCCGTCCGGGTCCGCGAGCTGATCGCGGCAGGAGGGAACGTGAACGCGAAGGACGATATCCAGGACTCCGCGTTCCTCTATGCGGGCGCCGAGGGCTTCAACGAGGTCCTGCAGTTGACGTTGAACGCCGGGGCCGACGTCCGCGCCACCAACCGGTACGGTGGCACCGCGCTGATCCCGGCGAGCGAGCACGGGCACACTGACACGGTGCGGATCCTGATCGCGGCCGGCGTGCCGGTCAACCACGTAAACAACCTGGGCTGGACTGCTATGCAGGAGGCGATCCTGCTCAACAACGGCGGGCCGAAGCAGCAGGACGTGGTCCGGCAGTTGCTCGCGGCCGGGGCTGATCCGGACATCCGTGATCCCGAAGGCCGAACCGCCCTGCGGAACGCAGAGCGGCTCGGATTCACGGAGATCGCGGCCCTGATCCGGAACCGCTGAGCGACTTCACTAGAGGGATTCGAGGACGCTCACGTAATTCGCGATGCCCACACCGCCCATGTTCTGGACCGCTCCGCGCCGGGCATTCGGGAGCTGCATGTCTCCGGCGGTGCCGCTCAGTTGCATCGCCGCGATCACGTGCTGCGAAACCCCCGTGGCGCCGACCGGATGGCCCTTGGCCTTCAACCCGCCGGACACATTGACGGGAAGCCTGCCGTCCTTGTAGACCCAGCCTTCCTTGATGGCCCGTGCGCCCTCGCCGCGGGGGACCAGGCCCATGGCCTCGTACATGATGAGTTCGGCGATGGTGAAGCAGTCGTGCACCTCCGCGAAGTCCAGGTCGGTTACCCCGACGCCCGCCATGCCGAACGCCCGCTCCCACGAAGCCCGCGTTGCCGCGAATTCGGTGGGGTCGCGCTTTTCGGCCGGGAAGAAGTCGTTCGCGTGGCCAAAACCGGCCAGGCGCACGGCTGCGGTTGCACCGTTGCTCGCCTGGCTGGAGAGTACGACGGCGGCAGCACCGTCAGAAACCGGCGAACAGTCAGTGCGTCGCAAGGGTTCAGCCACCATGGGGTTCTTGTCCGAAATGGTGCGGCAGAATTCGACACCGAAGTCGCGGTGCATTTGGGCGTACGGGTTGTCCATGCCGTTCTGGTGGTTCTTGGCCGAGATGGAACCCAGAACGTCGCCGAGGCCTGCCTCGAATCCCGGGCTGCTGATCGACGCGCCGTAGCGCTTGTCGTAATGCTGGGCTACCTCCGCGAACAAGCCTGTGAAACCGGTGGTCGAGGGCTTGCCGGCCATCTCATAGGACGCGCCGAGGAGCGCTGCTCCCACGACGTCGGCACCGGCGTCGGTCATCTTTTCCGCCCCGATGACCAGGACATTCCGGGCCGTGCCCGCGAGGAGTGCTTTCACTCCCTGTTGGAAAGCCGCGGAACCCGAAGCGCAGGCATTCTCGGTCCGGGTGGCCGGAACGTTGGCCAGATCCGCCGAGAGCTGCAGCGCCAGCGACGACGTGAAACCCAGGGGCTGCATGCCGGAGTTGAATTGGCCAAGGTAGATCTCGTCGATGTCCTGGGGATCCAGGCCTGAGTTGTTGATGGCCTCACCGGCAACCTGGACGATCAGCGTCTCCAGGGTCTCGTCCGTGAGCTTGCCGAACTTGCTGTGGCCCCAGCCCGTGAGCAGGATGTCCTTGCCGAACTGTTCTTTGAGGCTCATGCCGTGGCTCCTTCCAGTGCTTCTGCTTCTGCAGCCGCGCTGTCCTCCAGCGCGACGTCGAAGGCCGCTTCTGTCTTCTCCCGGATCTCTTCCACGGTGACGCCGGGGGCCAGCCGGGTCAGCAGCAGGCGCGTGCCGCCGTCGTGCGTTTCGTCGGACTCAATATCGAAGACGGCGAGGTCCGTGATGATCCGGTCCACGCACTTCAGGCCCGTGAGCGGCAGCGTGCATTCCGTGACGATCTTCGCGGAACCGTCCTTGGCGTTGTGCTCGGTCAGGACCACCACGCGGGGTGTCCCCGCGACGAGGTCCATGGCCCCGCCCATGCCCTTGACCATCTTCCCGGGGATGGTCCAGTTGGCCAGGTCCCCGCTGCCGGACACCTGCATGGCGCCCAAGATGGCAACCTTCACGTGGCCGCCGCGGATCATTCCGAACGACGTGGCCGAGTCGAAGATGCTGCCGCCGCGGGTGATGGTGACGGTCTGCTTGCCGGCGTTGATGAGGTCGGCGTCCTCCTCGCCCTCGTAGGGGAACGGGCCCATGCCGAGCAGGCCGTTCTCGCTCTGGAGGACCACCCGCACGCCGTCGGGCAGGTTGTTGGCCACCAGTGTGGGGATGCCGATGCCGAGGTTGACGTAGTCGCCGTCGTTGAGTTCTTCGGCCGCGATGGCAGCCATCTGGTCACGTGTCCATGCCATGGTGTGTGCTCCTTGGTTCTTCTTGGGCGGCTGGGTTAGACGGCCGCGGTTGCGAGGCGCTGGCGGACCGTGCGCTGTTCGATGTCCTTGACGCGGTCGGTGGCCTGCACCAGCCGCTGGACGTAGACCCCCGGAGTGACGATGTGGTTCGGGTCCAGTTGGCCCGGCTCCACGATGACCTCGGCCTCGGCGATGGTCACGTTGCCCGCCGTGGCGACCACCGGGTTGAAGTTCCGCGCCGTGTAGCGGTAGATCAAGTTGCCGTCGGTGTCTGCCGTGTGGGCGTGGACCAGGGCGATATCCGCCGTGATAGCGCGCTCGCGGACGTACGTGACGCCGTCGAACTCTTCCAGCGGCTTGCCTTCGGCCACCAGGGTTCCCACCCCGGTGCGGGTGTAGAAGGCGGGGATCCCGGCGCCGCCTGCGCGGAGGCGTTCAGCGAGCGTGCCCTGCGGCGTGAATTCGACCTCCAGTTGGCCAGCGAGGTAGTGCTCGGCGAACAGCTTGTTCTCTCCGACGTACGAGGCAATGACCTTGCGCACCTGGCCCGCCTCGATGAGGACGCCCAGGCCCTTGCCGTCGATGCCCATGTTGTTGGAAACGATGGTGAGATCCTTGACGCCCGACTCGCGTACGGCGTCAATCAGGTCGGCGGGGATACCGCTGAGGCCAAAACCGCCGACGGCGATGGTCTGGCCGTCTGCCAAAAGGTCATGGAGCGCTTGGGCTGCGCTCGCGTGGAGTTTGGACATGCTGGGCTCCTCATTGAGTTCATATCCACTTTGTGGACGGATGCTTGTTCTCCTTTGGAGCCTAGGTTTGCGGCGGTGCGGGCGTCAATGGTAGGTGTTATTGGCTACTCACGGTATGGACGCTACGCTGTGACTTGTCCATATTGTGGATGAAATCTTGGTGAGGGGTTGTTGTGGCAGTACAGGGAGCCCAGGTGGTTGGCCGCGTGGCGTTGCTGCTGCGCTTGGTGGGACGAAAGCCGGAGGGGACCTCGTTGGCTGGCTTGGTCCGGGAGTCCGGATTGACCAGGCCCACGGTCCACCGGCTCCTTAGTTCCCTGGCCTCCGAAGGCCTGCTGGAACACGACTCCGGCACGGGAAAGTGGGTGCTGGGACCGGAGGTGTTCCTCTTGGGATCAGTGGCCGCCGCGAGGTTCCCCATGGAAGACATAGCCCGGCCCTCCCTTCGACGCTTGGCCGCGGAAACAGGGGAGAGTGCCTTCTTCTCCATTCGCCGCGGCAATGAGACCGTTTGTGTGTTGCGTGAGGAAGGCTCATTCCCCGTGCGCTCCTTCGTGCTCCATGAAGGGGTGCGGTTCCCTTTGGGGGTAGCCTCTGCCGGGACTGCGATCATGGCGTTCCTGCCGGATGAGGAGCAGGAGTTGCTGTTCTCCGATTGGGCCTCCCACGCCGGCGAGTTTGAGGTGGGGCATCCAGCCGACGTTGTGCGCAGAAACCTGGAGAAGACCCGGCTTGCCGGGTACTCCGTGAATCCCGGGTTGATCCTGGAAGGCAGTTGGGGGATGGGCGCGGCTGTGTTCGACACCCAGGGGCGGCCGGCGTGGGCTCTTTCGCTCACGGGAATCGAACCCCGGTTCCGCCCGGATCGCCAGGAGTTCCTCGGCAAGTTGTTGCTTGAGGAAGCGCACCGGATGACGGCCCGATTGCAGGGAACCTGACCAGTCCCTTGGTTTGGGGTGTCAGGTGAGGTTGAGGCGCATCAGGACCCTCGGGAAGCCATTAAGTACTGACGTCGTTTCCGCGACCTTGGTGAAGCCGGCCTTCTCGAAGAGCCTCCGCGTTCCGACGTACGCCATGGTCAGATCCACTTTGCTGCCCTTGTTGTCCACGGGATAGCCCTCGATGGCCGGAGCGCCGTGGCTCCTGGCGAAGTCTATGGCGCCTTGCAGGAGTGCGTGCGAGATGCCCCGGCCCCGGTGCCCCGGCCTCACCCGGATGCACCACACTGACCAAACCTCCGAGTCGTCCACATGCGGGATTTTCTGGTTGCTTGCGAAGCCGGTGTCGGCACGGGGGTGGACGGCCGCCCACCCGACTACCTCGCCGCCGTCGTACGCCAAAACACCGGGAGGCGGGTCTTCGGCGACCAGTTTCTCGACGTACTTGCCGCGATCTTCCCTTTGCAGGCTCAGGTTGAGCTTGGACGGAACGCGGTAGCTCAGGCACCAGCACACGTTGGAGGCCGGGTTCTTGGGGCCGACCATGGTCTTGACGTCATCGAACACCGTGGCCGGGCGGACTTCGATAGCCATCCGTCCATCCTGTCATTGAGTCGCTAGGCAAGGCGAGAGAGGGTCGGGATAAAAGGGGTGGGATGTGAGCGAGGATCGGCAGCGACGAGGCGGTTAAGAAACTTTTTTAAATCCCACCCATCCACCCCCCGCCATCCTCCGAATAGCTGGTGAGACACAAACAAACCGGCCGAGCGAGAGCAACGCCGGGCCGCCCGTGTCCCACACCCACCGGACCCAGCGCCCTGGTTCCAGAACAAGGAGAATGACATGTTGTCCACAAAGCGCCCCGCCCTCGCCTTCGTTGGCCTCACTGCAGCCGCCCTTCTGGGACTTACGGCTTGTGGTGGTTCAAGTGGCTCCAGCTCTTCCGCATCCTCGTCCGCCGCTCCGTCGGCTTCTTCCTCCGCTTCCTCCATGGCATCGTCGCCATCGGCCTCCTCAAGCTCCGCCACGGCATCGGCTGCCATGGATCCGGCCCGCGACCTTGTGGGCCCCGGCTGCGCAGGTTACGCCCAGCAGGTTCCCAACGGTGCAGGCTCGGTTGTTGGCATGGCACAGGATCCCGTGGCTGTTGCCGCGTCCAACAACCCGCTCCTGAAGACTCTCACGGCGGCTGTCTCGGGCAAGCTGAACCCCAAGGTGGACCTCGTATCCACGCTGAACGGCAGCGAGTTCACGGTCTTCGCGCCGGTTGACGCCGCCTTCGCCAAGATCGACCCCGCAACGATCGAGGCGTTGAAGACGGACGACGCGACGCTCAGCAAGATCCTCACCTACCACGTTGTTCCCGGCCAGATCACCCCGGACAAGATCGTGGGAACCCACAAGACCGTCCAGGGTGGTGAAGTGACGGTTGCAGGCACCAAGGATGCCCTGACGGTTAACGGTGCCAACGTGATCTGCGGTGGCGTCCACACCGCCAACGCAACGGTCTACCTCGTCGACACCGTGCTGATGCCCAAGTAAGAGCACCCATACACAACAAAGCAGGCGCCGGATCTCCGGCGCCTGCTTTGTTGTGCTTTGGTGATTAATGTCCGACGGCGGGCAGCTTACCGCCCGAGGTCGCTGTCCACGTAGGAGCCGGGCCGGTTGTGCTCCGAGCCGCAGGGGCAGCCACCTTTCAGCTCGATCCGGACCGTTACGGGGTTGGTGCCCTCCACAGTGAAGGAGACGTGCTCCGTGGATTCATTGATGACGCGGAGGGTGCTTTTCTCTGCTGGGATAGTGGTCATTGTTGAGCCTTCCTGGGATCTACTTGGCTTCCGGCCGTGCAGGGGAATCGTCGACGATCGGGATGCTTCCGGTGGGCGTGCCGCCGGGACAGTCCGAATCGGCGCACTTCCCCGCGCACTCGTGCTTGGTGACGAGATCGAACTGCACGCCCCGGTGCTGCTCGACGCCGGCGCGGATGGCGCGGTCCACCACGGAGGTGGCAAGCCGCCTGTGCAGTGAAAGCGGATCGCGTCGGAGGTCCTTGGTGAGTGCGAAGCAAAGCAGGAACATCACGATGATGAACGGCAAGGCGGCCACGATGGTGATCCTCTGGAGCCCCGACAGTGCCTCGGATGGCTCATCACCACCGGCGAGGAGCATGACAGCAGCCACTGCTCCGGTGAGGCTGCCCCAGAAGATGACAACTGCCCTGCGCGGATGCTCGGCGCCGTTGGAGCTGAGCGATCCCATGACGATCGACGCAGCGTCCGCGCCGGTGATGAAGAAGATCGCCACGAGCACCATCGCCAAGACAATAACGACGGCGGTGAACCAGTCCGGCATGTGGAGGTTCTTCACCAGGTCGAAGAGTGCGCCGTCGAAGTTCACGGTCGGTGCTCCGTTGACCACAGTGACCAGGCCGGGGGTGCCGGCCTTGTCAGCTTCCTGCTGGACGTTGAAGGCCGCGCCGCCGAAGATGCCGAACCAAATAACGCTCACGACGCTCGGCACCAGCAGGACGCCGGTGACGAACTGGCGGATGGTGCGGCCGCGGCTGATGCGTGCAATGAACAGGCCAACGAAGGGCGTCCAGGAGATCCACCAGGCCCAGTAGAAGATGGTCCAACTGGTCAGCCAGCTGCGGAGGGCTTCGTCTCCCACGGCCTCGGTCCGCGAGGACATCTCGGCAAGGTCCCTGGCGTAGTCGCCAATGGCGGACGGGATGAGGTTGAGGATGAACAGCGTGGGGCCCGCCACGAAGACGATGAGTGCCAGGACAACGGCCAGGACCATGTTGATGTTGGAGAGCCACTGGATGCCGCGGCTGATTCCCGAGACGGCGGAGGCCACGAAGCAGAACGTCAGGATGGCCACGATGACCACCAGGACCGGAGTGCCTACTTCACTCATCCAACCGTTGGAGGTCAGGCCGCTGCCAATCTGCAGGGCGCCGAGGCCCAGGGAAGCCGCGGTGCCGAACAGCGTGGCGAAGATGGCCAGGATGTTGATGAACTTCCCAACCGGTCCTTCCACCATGCGGATGCCGAACAAGGAAGTGAACATGGTGGAAACCAGCTGCCTGCGTCCCAGCCGGTAGGTTCCGTAGGCCATGGCGATGCCCACTACGGCGTACATCGCCCAGGGATGCAGCGTCCAGTGGAAGATCGAGGTGGCCATGGCGGTCTGGATGGCGGCAGGTGTCCGGCCGTCCACGGTTCCCGGAGGTGGCGAGATGTAGTGGTACAGAGGCTCGGCCACTCCGTAGAACATGAGGCCGATGCCCATGCCGGCGGCGAACATCATTGCCACCCAGGAAACGGTCTTGTATTCCGGCTTTTCGCCGTCCTTGCCAAGGGGGATATTTCCGAACTTGCCCAGGGCGAGCCAGAGGACAAAGACAACAAAGAGGGAGGCCAGCACCATGAACAGCCAGCCGGTGTACTCCATGACCCAGTTCAGGGCGCCCTTTGAAGTGTCTGCGAGGCTGTCACGCCCGGTGAAACCCCAGATCACGAAGGCGACGGCGATGGCGCCCGTGATTCCGAAGGTTACTTTGTCGAGGGTGAGCTTGCGGTTGCGTCGTTGGGTGACCGCTTGCTCAGTTTTCCGGTGGCGCAGTTCTTCGAGGATCTGCTCGTATTCTTCGGCGTCGGTCAGTCCTGCTGGAGGGGCATCCTCAGCGTCGGGAAGGGTTTGGTCGGGGGAGATGGTGGCCTCCACGGGTGGCAATTCTTCGGGCGGTAAGTCCTCAGGTGTTAGTGGTTTGGTGTCACTGCTTATAGCCATGAGCGGGTCCTTTGCTCAGCGTGTCATGGGCTTGTTTTTGGGGATGGGCGTGGTGCCTGGCAGCGGGTAACGGTTGGGGGCTTCGTCTGGCCAGGACACCTTTCCCTTTGTTCTGGGACCGTCGGCTTACGCCGAGCGGTCGTTCCGCATGAATCAACAACAATCGCGGTAAGCAACAGAGTGCGCCAGCTCACACTCGAAAGTCAAGGCTTTTATATTATTTAACGTCTAATTGATATATCAGCAATCCGAATGAAGTCCGCCTGTTACAGAGGCTCTCAGGGAGCTGCCCTAGCGGTGCCTGTAACCCATCCGGGTGCTGATCGCCAGGCCCGCCTCCCGGAGGCCCCCGATAAGGCCGGGCTGCTCCCTTGGATCAAACCGGAACGCGGGACCGGAGATGCTGACGGCGGCGATAACTGCCCCCAAGTGATTGAAAACCGGCACGGCGACGGCGGTGAGGCCGATTTCGAACTCCTCGTGCACTATCGCGTACCCGTTCCGGGCGACGTCCAGGAGTTGCTTCTCCAACTCTCCGCGGTTGGTTACGGTGCGGGGCGTGCGGGCAGGAAGTCCCACGGCCTTGAACACCTGGCTTCGCTCGTCAGCTGTCAGGGCAGCCAGGAGCACCTTGCCGCTCGATGTGGCGTGCAAGGGGGTGAGGCTGCCGACCCAGTCATAGGTGGCAAGCGTGGAAGGGCCCATGGCCTGGTCCACATTCACCGCATAGTTGGAGCGAAGCACGGCCAGGTTGACGGTTTCCTTGTATTCGGACGCGAGGTCCTCAAGGATCTCCCTGGCCTCGTGCACCACGCTGAGCCGGCCGGGTATGGCGGAGGCCAGGCGCAGGATGCCGAAGCCCAGCCGGTATTTGCCCCTTTCACTGTTCTGCCGGACCATGTCACGGTTGACCAGCGACCCCACCAGCCTGGACACAGTGGACTTGTGCACACCCATCTCCTCGGCGATCTCGCTGACGCCGGCATCGCCTTCGCGGGCCAGGATTTCGAGGATCTGGAGGGCCCGGTCTACCGATTGAACTCCTCCGCCCTGGGCGTCTGCGTCCTTGTCGAGGTCCGGGGTGCTGCGTGCGGCCATGGGTCTCATCCTAGACGGAGGCATCCCATGCCCATTAGGTGGCTAGTGCGAAGCCGGGGCCGTCCACGGCAGCGGCATGACGGAAACGGCTTGACCGGCGTCGAGTCCTTCCGGCGGAACCGCCATCAATCCGTCCGCCCACGCCAGGCCCCGCATCATTCCCGGGCCGGTATGGGAGACGGGGATGGCGAGTCCGTGGGCCAAGGTGCAAGGAATCAGCCTCGTCCTGCCATGGTCCGGTTCAAAATCGGCACCGGAGGTCAGCTGCGCCGGTTCGGGCAGGCTTCCATTTCCCAGTGCGGCGAGCAGCGGTTCACCAAGGGTCTGCAACGCCACCATCGCCGCCAGCGGATTTCCCGGCAGGCCGATGACGAAACGTCCGTCGGGGAGTCCCGCCAAGACGGCCGGGTGGCCGGGGCGCATGGCGATCCCGTCAACCAGGAGGCGGCCGCCCAAAGCAGCAAGCACGGCGCGGAAATGGTCCGTTCCGGATTTCCCGGTACCACCAGTGGTGATGATGACATCCGCCGAGGACCCGCTCAGCGCGGCCAGCCATTCCCCATACGAGTCCCCGATCCGGCGCTGCCCGGCCGGCGTGCCCCCGAGCTGCGAAATGACGGTATCCAGCTGCGGGCCGAAGGTATCGCGCACCTGTCCAGGTGCGGGGTTGCCGGACGTCACCACCTCCGAGCCGGTAAGTACGACGGCGACCTGCGGCTTGCGCTGCACGCTCAGCTGATCGTGGCCTGCTACCGCCGCCAGGGCGATGTGGGCGGGGTTCAACCGGGTCCCTGCCGGGATGAGGACGTCCCCGGCGGTCGCTTCTTCACCGGCGGGCCGGACGTGGCGGCCAGGGAGTGTTTCGCCGGCTTTCGCGTCCGGCCGCAGCGTCAGGAGGCCGTCGCCTCTTGCCACGCCGCTTTCCTTCCGGAGGATGCCGGCAGCGCCGTCGGGAACCAGGCCTCCCGTGACGATGAGGCTGGCTTCACCGTGACCCAACCGGGTTCCGGAGCTGACGAGGGTCCAAGGTCCGCTGCCGTTGATGGCCCAACCATCCATGGCGGACGACGCATAGTGGGGGATGTCCTGGCGGGCACGGACATCGGAGGCCAGTTCACGCCCGATTGCGTCCCGGAGCGGTACTCGCGCGGACCCGAGCGGCCGCGCAAAGGCAAACGCCAGCCGGCGCGCTTCGGACCACGTGGGCGCATGTTCTTTTCCACAGGACGAGCTGAGGGCGGGAGCGTCAAGGACTTCTTGTGCGAGCATGGATGCCCATTTCCTGGTGTTGTTCTTGGGGCCGTTAAATGCGGATGCCGGGGCGGCAGGCCTTCCCGTAATGCTTGCCTGCCGCTCCCGGTATCCGGTCTTGGGTACTGAGGGTCGAATCAGGCCTTTACGTAGCCGTTGGGGTTCAGTACGAACTTTGTTGCAGCTCCGGCGTCGAACTCAGCGTAGCCGCGGGGTGCGTCCTCGAGCGGGATCGCCTTGGCGTTCACGGCCTTGGCGATCTGGACCTTGTCATGGAGGATCGCCATCATGAGCTGGCGGTTGTACTTCATGACGGGGCACTGCCCGGTGGTGAAGGACAGGGACTTGGCCCAACCGGTACCCAGCGAGAGCGAGAGGGAGCCGTGCTTGGCGGCCTCGTCGATGCCGCCCGGATCGCCGGTGACGTAGAGGCCCGGGATGCCCAGGGCCCCGCCGGCTGCCGTGATGTCCATGAGCGAATTCAGGACGGTGGCCGGCGCCTCGTGGGAAGCGTCCTTGCCGTGTCCGCGGGCCTCGAAGCCCACGGCGTCAACGCCGCAATCCACTTCAGGCACGCCGAGGATCTGCTCGATCTGGTCCTTGGGATCGCCCTTGGACACGTTGACGGTTTCGCAACCGAAGGAGCGGGCCTGCGCCAGGCGGTCCTCGTTCATGTCGCCAACAATCACGACGGCGGCACCCAGCAGTTGGGCTCCGACGGCCGCGGCGATACCTACGGGACCGGCACCTGCAACGTACACAGTGGAACCGACTCCGACGCCGGCAGTGACGGCGCCGTGGAAACCGGTGGGGAAGATATCCGAGAGCATGGTGAGGTCCATGATCTTTTCCAGGGCCTGGTCGCGGTCCGGGAAGCGCAGGAGGTTCCAGTCCGCGTACGGAACCAGGACGTACTCGGCCTGGCCGCCGACCCAACCGCCCATGTCCACGTAACCGTAGGCGCTGCCGGGCCGGTCCGGGTTCACGTTGAGGCAGATGCCGGTCTTCTGCTCCTTGCAGTTCCGGCAGCGTCCACAGGAGATGTTGAACGGCACCGAGACGATGTCGCCCACCTTGATGAATTCGACGTCGGGTCCAACTTCAACCACTTCGCCGGTGATTTCGTGACCCAGGACGAGGTTTTGCGGTGCGGTGGTGCGTCCGCGGACCATGTGCTGGTCCGAGCCGCAGATGTTGGTGGTCACCGTGCGGAGGATGACGCCGTGGGGCACCTTCCTCCCCACGTTGGCGGGGTTGACGCCCGGTCCGTCCTTGAGTTCGAACGTCGGGTAGTCAGTGTCGATGATCTCGACGACACCGGGTTCCTTGTAGGCGACTGCTCTGTTTCCTGACATGGCACTCCTTGGACTTGGTGCGGAAATGAAGGCCGGCCATTTGCCCGAAAGCGATGCTTCGATGAGGAATACCTCCCCAGGTTTCAGGCCACCGAAGCACCGTTCACGGGCAAGTGGTCAGCTGTGTATCTGATCCTGCCACTGATATCTTCAAGAAAGCTTTAAAGATATATCAGCCACATACTATGGCACTCGTCACACTCTGTACAGCCTTCCCCCTAGGCCTTTTCCAAACGGATGATGACGGACTTGGAGGTAGGTGTTCCGCTGGTGTCGGCCACGGAGTCCAAAGGCACCAGAACGTTGGTTTCCGGGTAGTACGCGGCGGCGCAGCCTTTGGGGGTGGAGTAGGAGACGATCCTGAAGTTCTCCGCGAGACGCTCCGTGCCTTGGAACTCGGAGATGAGGTTGACTATGTCCCCGTCCGCGAATCCCAGTTGCTCGATGTCTTCGGCATTGACCAGGACAACGCGGCGGCCGTTATGGATGCCCCGGTACCGGTCGTCCTTGCCGTAGATGGTGGTGTTGTACTGGTCATGCGAACGCAGTGTCTGGAGCACGAGCCTGCCCGGCGGGATCTTGATGTATTCGAGTTCATTGCCCGTGAAGTGGGCCTTCCCGGAAGCGGTGTCGAACTTCCTGGCGTCCCGTGGCGGGTGGGGCAGGACGAAGCCGCCAGGGTGCGCGATGCGGTCTTCGAAGTTCCCGAACCCGTCAATGACCCCTTCGATGTGCTTGCGGATCAGGGTGTAGTCGTCGCGGAGCGCGAGCCAGTTGGCGCGCGGAGCGCCCGGCAAGGGACGGCCTTGCCCGTCGGTGAACAGCCGGTGGGCGAGGTTGCACACAATGGCCACTTCCGAGTGGAGGTGCTCGCTGGCCGGCTTGAGGCGACCACGGGAGGCGTGGACTGCGCTCATGGAGTCTTCCACTGTGACCCGCTGGTCGCCCGAGGCCTGGGTGTCCTTCTCGGTCCGTCCCAGGGTTGGCAGGATGAGCGCCCGCCGGCCGGTGGAAAGGTGGGAGTGGTTCAGCTTGGTGGAGATCTGCACCGTCAGGGCGGTGTTGGCCAAAGCGTCTTCGGTCACCAGCGAATCCGGGGCTGCCCGGACGAAGTTTCCGCCCATACCCATGAAGAACCGGACCTTGCCGTCCCGCATCGCACGGATGGCCGCAACGGTGTCGTAGCCGTGTGCCCGGGGGGAGAGGAAGCCGAACTCGTGGTCCAGGCGGTCGTGGAACTTCTCCGGCATCTTCTCGAAGATGCCCATGGTGCGGTCGCCCTGCACGTTGGAGTGGCCGCGCACCGGGCACACGCCTGCGCCGGGTTTGCCGATGTTGCCCTGCAGGAGGAGCAGGTTCACCACGTCCCGCAGGGTGGGAACGGAGTGCTTGTGCTGCGTGAGTCCCATGGCCCAGCACACAATCGTGGCGTTCGAGGCCAGCAACCTTTCGCCCGTGGCGTGGAGCTGTTCCAAGGTGAGTCCGGACGCTTCCACGATGTCATCCCATTCCACCTTTTCCAGGTAGCGCAGGTACTCGTCAATGCCTACTGTGTGGTCATTGATGAAGGCGTGGTCCAGCACCGTGTCCAGCCCGGGTGTGCTGCGTCCGGCGGTCTCGGCCTCGAGCAAGTACTTGCCGAGGCCCTGGAAGAGTGCCTGGTCGCCGCCGGCACGGATCTGGAGGAAGTCATCGGTCAGCTGGGTGCCGGTCAATACTCCGGAGACGTGCTGCGGATTTTCGAAGTGCAGCAGCCCGGCTTCGGGAAGGGGGTTGACGGAGACAATGACCGCGCCGTTCTTCTTCGCCTTCTCCAGGGCGCTGAGCATGCGGGGGTGGTTGGTGCCCGGGTTTTGACCGGCGACGAAAATCAGCGAGGCAGTTTCCAGGTCGGTCAGGCTCACTGAACCCTTGCCGATACCGATGGTTTCCACCAGGGCCGACCCCGAGGATTCGTGGCACATGTTGGAACAGTCGGGCAGGTTGTTGGTGCCGATGCCGCGGACCAGGAGTTGGTACATGAAGGCGGCCTCGTTGGACGTGCGCCCCGAGGTGTAGAACACCGCCTCATCCGCAGAAGCCATTCCTCGGAGCTCCTCCGCCATCAGCTCGTAGGCGTCATCCCAGCTGATGGGCGTGTAGTGCGTGGCACCTTCCTCCAACACCATGGGGTGGGTCAGCCGTCCCTGCTGACCCAGCCAATAATCGTCGCGGTTCTTGAGCTCCGCAACGGAGTGCTTGGCGAAGAACTCCGGGGTAACCCGGCGGCGGGTGGCTTCCTCGGCCACGGCCTTGGCCCCGTTTTCACAAAACTCTGCCGAGTTGCGTTTCTCATGCTCCGGCCACGCGCAACCCATGCAGTCGAACCCGTCCAGCTGGTTCACGGCCATCAGCGTCTGCACGCTGCGGACCGCTCCCATCTGCTCGAATGAGATCTTCAGGGCATTCGCCACGGCCGGGATGCCCACGGCTTTGGTCTTGGGTTTGGTGACGGTCAGCTTCGACTCGTCGATGTTTTCACGGGGGGCTTTGGAAGCCATGAGGATCTTCCCTCCAGATCAGGAATTGGCGGCTTTTCGGCTGTCAGGCGACGCCGGCGGCGAGGGACAGGCCCAGCACGCCGGACTGTTGGCGGGCGGCTTCCACGGTGTGGAGCAGCAACAACGCAGTCGTTACCGAGCCCACGCCGCCCGGTACGGGCGTCAGCGCTGCGGCAACTCCGGTGACGCTCGCCTCGTCGACGTCCCCCACGAGGGAACCGTCGGGAAGGACGTTGGTGCCGACGTCGACCACTACGGTCTTTTCCGAAACGTGGCTGCCGGTCAGCAGCCCGGTGCGGCCCGCCGCTACCACCACGACGTCGGCGGAACGGGTAAAGGGCTCCAGCGAACCTGTGCGGGAATGGCAGATGGTGACGGTGGCGTCCTTGGCCAGCAACAGCAGGGAGAGCGGCTTGCCCACCACCGCTGAACGCCCGACGACGACCACGTCCCGTCCCGCCGTCGGCACCTCGAAGTGGTCCAGGATCTCCACGACGGAGCGGGCGGTGGCGGGCGCGAAGGCCGGCTGCCCTACGGCGAGGCGGCCGAGGCTGAGGGGGTTGGCACCGTCGATGTCCTTTTCGGGAGCGATCAGGCCCACCAGGTTCTCACCCCGTACCCCTTCTGGCAGGGGAGTCTGCAGGATGATTCCGTGCACCGACGGCTCGGAGCCGAGGTCGGTCAGTACTCGGGCAAGCACTTGTTCCGTGGCGTCCTGGCCCAGGTCGAGGATGCGGCAATCGATGCCCGCCCGTTCGGCGGCCCGTTCGATGGACCGTACGTACCAAAGCGTCGATTCGTCAGCGGTAGCAACAACCACGGCCAGGGACGGCCGCACCCCGGCGGCGTCCAGCAGGCGCGCTTCCTCCCCGGCACGTTGGCGGATAAGTCCGGCGAGCCCCTTCCCGGACAGGATTTCCGTGTTCACGCGAGGATCCTTTCGCGGACGCGCTTGGCCAGGGAGTCGGCGGCCAGGACCACTTTGTCCTCGATGCCGTCCGTCTGCCCGGCGAGTTCGCTGCGGATGGCCGGGTCCTTGATGGCCACCACGTTGATGTCGATGTTGACCCTGGCGGTGGTGGCGGCGGCGCGGGCAGCATCCGTGGCAGCCGCGACGTCGCTGATCACGTTGGGGTTGGCGATGTCAAAAAGCTCGGTGGCAAGCTCCACCACGGCCCCGGCAAGGCCGATCAGCCTGGCGGGTGTCTGTGCGGCGTTCACGAGTGCTTGCTGGATGGCGGCGGTCTTCGCGGCCTTGAGGTCCTCGGTGGTTGAGGGAAGCTTGTAGGCGTCGATGACCCCTTGGAATGCGCGCTCGTCTTCATCGGCGAGGCCGAGGGCCTCGTTCCGGAGTTGGTCTGCCGTTTCAGTGATGCGCGCTACCTGTCCTGCGTGCTGAGCGTACTTTTCACCGGTGGTGTAGCGGGCAACCATGGCCACGAGGGCTGCACCCTGGGCAGCGTGCAATGCGGCAGCGGCCCCACCACCCGGAGTCGGCTCGCGGGAGGCGAGCCTGGCCAGGTAATCGTTGATGGTTTCTGAGCTGATCATGTGTCTTCCTGGGCTGGCGAAAGAGATAAAAAGGCAGCGGCCCGGACCCGGTTTGCGGGATAAGGAGTCCGGGCCGCTGTCTGGGTGTCCGCGTCCGTGAGTCGGCGGTGCGGCGGTGGCGGTTGTTAGCCGCGGAGCCTGCTCATGGAGGGGTCGTACAGCGGATCCTCCGTGACGGTTGCCTGGATTCGGCGGCCGAAGTACTCGATCTCCACGGAGTCGCCCAATGAAACAGCGGAAGGCAGGTATGCGTAGGCGATCGGCTTCTTCACGGTGTAGCCGAAAGCGGCGCTGGTGACATAGCCCACCGGCTGGTCCTTGTAGAACACCGGTTCCTTGCCCAGCACGAGGCTGCGGCCGTCGTCGACCGTCAAGCAGCGCAGGCGGCGCTTGGAGGTTTCTTCGCTGCGGCCTTCAAGGGCAGCCTTGCCGACGAAGTTCTCCTTGGTCATCTTCACGGCGAAAGCGAGGCCCGCTTCGAAGGGGTCGTGTTCGGTGGTCATATCGGTGCCCCACGAGCGGTAGCCCTTTTCGAGGCGCAGCGAGCTGAACGCGGCGCGGCCGGCGGCGATGACACCGAACGGCTGGCCTGCCTTCCAGAGCGCGTCCCACAGGCGCTGGCCGTTGTCAGCGCTGGTGTAGAGCTCCCAGCCCAGTTCGCCAACGTAGGACAAGCGCATGGCAGTGACGGGAATGCCGCCGATGACTACGTTCTTGGAGCGGAAGTACTTGAGTCCGTCGTTGGTGAAATCGTCGCTGCTGATGGTGCTGACAAGATCACGGGCCAGGGGACCCCAGAGGCCGATGCAGCAAGTACCTCCGGTGGTGTCACGGACCTGGACCCAGTCTTCGGCTCCGCCGTTGGCGGTCTGCTGCCGTGCTGCCCGCTCAAAGTAGGCAGTATCGATATTGCCGTTGGCGCCCAACTGGAACGTTTCCTCGTCCAGGCGGGCAACTGTGATGTCGCTTCGGATGCCGCCCGCGTGGTCCAGGAGAAGGGTGTAAGTGACTGCGCCGGGCTTCTTGGCGAGATCGCCGGTGGTCAGTTCCTGGAGAAGCTTGAGGGCTCCGGGCCCGGAAACTTCCAGTCGCTTCAGGGGCGTCATGTCGTACATGGCCACCGCGGTACGCGTCTTCCAGGCCTCGGCTGCCGCGATCGGGGAGCTGAACATTCCGGACCAGGCGTCGCGGGCCGGTGGCTGCCACTCGTCCGGCATTTCCTTCAGGAGTTCGGCGTTGGCTTCGAACCAGTAAGGACGCTCCCAACCGGCACCTTCCAGGAAGTAGCCGCCCAGTTGCTTGTGGCGGGCGTGGAAGGGGCTGACGCGGAGGTTGCGGGGAGAGAGCTTTGGCTGCAGCGGGTGCAGGACGTCGTAGATCTCCACGAAGTTCTGCTGGGACGTCTCGCTCACGTATTCCGGGGTGAGCTGGACTTCCTCGAAGCGGTGGATGTCGCAGTCGCCCAGGTCGATCTGCGACTTGCCGTCCACGAGGACCTCTGCAACAGCCCGGGCGATGCCTGCCGAGTGGGTTACCCACACGGCTTCCGCCACGTAGAAACCGTCCAGTTCCTTGGACTCGCCCACCAGGGAGCCGCCGTCCGGGGTGAAGGAGAAGATGCCGTTGAAGCCGTCTTCGATTTCGCTTTCACGCAGTGCCGGAAGGATCTGCTTGGTGGCTTCCCACGCCGGAAGGAAGTCTTCCAGCGTGAAGTCGAGGCGCGAGGGCATGTTGTGCTCGCTGATGCTCTCCGGCTCGAACTTGCCCAGTTCGTCGAGGTCCACGGGCATGGGCTTGTGGGCGTAGGAGCCGATGCCGTAGCGGTCGCCGTGCTCCCGGTAGTAGAGGTCCTGGTCCTGGTGGCGCAGGATCGGCAGCTGGGCGCCGTTGGGGAGTTCGTTCTTCCCCGCCTGGGCAGGGACCGGGGTGGTCTTGACGTACTGGTGGGCCAGGGGAAGCAGCGGCACGGACATGCCGATCAGCTCGCCCACCTTCGCGCCCCAGAATCCGGCGCAGGACACCACAATGTCAGCGGGGATCACGCCGTCGGCAGTTTCGACGCCGGTGACGCGGCGGTTGGACTGCTCGATACCGGTAACTTCGGTGTTGCCGATGTACTTCACGCCGGCAGCCTCGGTGCGCTTGATGAGCAGCTGGACTGCGCGTGCTGCGAGGGCCAGGCCGTCGGAAGGTACGTGGAGGCCGCCGAGGATCTCTTCCTCGTTGATGAGCGGATAGAGCGCCTTGCATTCCTCGCGGGAGAGGATCCTGCCTTCAATGCCCCATGCCTGTGCGTAACCGAGTTTGCGCTTGAGGTCGGCAAGGCGGGTTTCCGTGGTTGCGACTTCAAGGCCGCCCACCTGGTTGAAGCAGCTCTGGCCGTCTTCCGTCAGGGAAAGCAGCTTCTCCACCGTGTACTTGGCAAAGAGCGCCATGCTCTTGGAAGGGTTGGTCTGGAAAACCAGGCCGGGTGCGTGCGAGGTGGAGCCACCGGGCATGTTGAGCGGACCCTGGTCCAGGACGGTGATGTTGTTCCAGCCGCGTTGAACGAGTTCGTCGGCGAGGTTGGTGCCGACGATGCCGGCTCCGATGATGACAATGCGGGGCGTCGAGGCCATGAAAGTTTCTCCTGCTGTGATTCGGGCGGGGCTTGGGCGGACTGGTTACCGGAAGACGACGGTGCTGGTCTGGTCCAGCAGGACGCGGTGTTCGCAGTGCCAGCGGACGGCGCGTGAGAGAGCCAAAGCCTCTGCGTCCTGGCCGACGGTGGAAAGGGCCGTCGGACCGTAGCTGTGGTCCACGCGGATGACTTCCTGCTCGATGATCGGGCCCTCGTCCAGGTCCGCAGTGACGTAGTGGGCCGTGGCACCTACCTGCTTCACACCGCGATCATAGGCCTGGTGGTAGGGGCGGGCCCCCTTGAAGCCGGGGAGGAAGGAGTGGTGGATATTGATGGCGCGGCCTTCGAGCTTGCGGCACAAGTCGTCCGAAAGGACCTGCATGTAGCGGGCCAGGACCACCAGGTCCGCTTGGTATTCATCAACCAGCTCCAACAGCCTTGCTTCGGCCTCGGCCTTGGTGTCCGGAGTAACCGGAACATAGATGAAGGGCAGGCCCGCCGCCTCGGCCATGGCCCGGTGGGTTTCGTGGTTGGAAACAACCGCCACCAGTTCGCCGCCGAGGCTGCCGCCGCGCCAGCGGAAGATGAGGTCGTTGAGGCAATGCCCAAACTTGGAGACCATGACCAGGACGCGCTGCTTGGTCTCGTCATGGAAGCTGAACTTCATGTCGAAGCGCTCTGCGATGGAACGGAATTCATCCTCCAGCTGCTCGGGCGAGTAGCTCTGCGGGCCGGAGAAAGCCGTCCGCAGGTGCAGCGTCTGGCGTAGGCTGTCATCGAACTGCTGGTGCTCTTCGATGTTGAATCCGCGATCGAAGAGGAAGGTGGTCACCGCTTGCACAATGCCGGGCTGCTCGACGCACGACAATGTGAGTACGAACTTCTGAGCGGGCTCGTCCTTGAGCTGTCCGCGTTCGGCCGGCAGGGTGCTGAGGTGTGAGTCTGAAGCCACGAGGGTCATTGGTGCTCCTTAGCTGATTCACTGGATGGATCACTCGGTAAATCCAGTAGATACATCCTGTAGATATATTCATGAACCATGAACTGATATATTAGGATTGGAATCAGCGTATACTGGACTGTGAAGCGGGTCAATAGGTTTTTTTCGAACTGCGAAAGGGGCTCGGCACTGTGGCACTTGAAATCCTGGCAACCGTCGATGATGCGGGCAGGAAGTCCTTGGCGGAGATTGCGTATGAAAGCCTGCGCGATCGCCTGCTGACCCTCGACATCAAGCCCGGGGACCTCCTCAACGATGAACAGCTCGCCAAGGAGCTGGGCATTGGCCGGACTCCGGTCCGCGAGGCATTGAAGCGGCTCGAGCTGGACCGGCTGGTGGTGACCTATCCGCGCCGTGGCACCTTCGCCACCCGCGTTGAGGTAACGGACCTTGCCTTCATTTCCGAGATCAGGGTCCAGTTGGAGCCGGTGGCCGCCGCCCGCGCCGCCCGGGTGGCAACGCCGGCTGCGCGGGAGTACCTGCGCAAGGTGGCCAGCGAGGTCGAGGCGTTCGACCTGAAGTCCTCCACGGTGGTGGAGACCTTGAAGCTGGATGCCAGCGTCCATCAGGGCATCTATGCCGCGGCCGCCAATCCCCACCTGGAAGATGTCCTTATCCGCTACGACAACCTCGCCACCCGGATCTGGTGCATGGTGCTGGACCGGCTGCCCAACCTGGAGCACCACGTCCATGAGCACGTGGAACTCCTTCAAGCGGTCATCAACGGCGAGGAAGAGAAGGCCGCCGACTTGGCGCGCGCCCACGTCAGTGGCTTCGAGCAGGCTGTGCGCGAGGCGCTCTTCGCTGTTTGAGTCCCGGGCCCCCAACGTTCGGACTCACTGTTGACGCGGCCTGTCCGCCGCTTGCATACTGGGAACCCTTCTAATATATCAGCCGGATATTACAGCGGCCTGTCTTGCCGCCTTCTCCGCTTGATCGTCGGCGCCGCTGCGGCCAACCCTCCTGGAGTTCCACGTGATCCACAAACCTCTCCCTTTCGAACACATAGCCCTCACGGGCAGCAGCCGCGTTAAGCGGGGTATGGCTGAGATGCTCAAGGGCGGCGTCATCATGGATGTCGTTAACGTCGAGCAGGCCCGCATCGCCGAGGATGCCGGTGCCGTGGCTGTCATGGCGCTGGAGCGTGTTCCTGCTGATATCCGCGCCCAGGGTGGCGTGTCCCGTATGTCCGATCCGGACATGATTGATCAGATCATTGCCGCGGTGTCGATCCCGGTGATGGCCAAGGCCCGTATCGGCCACTTTGTCGAGGCCCAGGTGCTGCAGTCCTTGGGTGTGGACTACATCGATGAGTCCGAGGTCCTGACTCCGGCGGACTACATCAACCACATCGACAAGTGGAACTTCACCGTTCCTTTTGTGTGTGGTGCCACGAACCTGGGTGAGGCGTTGCGCCGTATCAACGAGGGCGCTGCGATGATCCGTTCCAAGGGCGAGGCCGGTACCGGGGATGTGTCCAACGCGACCGGTCACATGCGCAAGATCCGTGCCGAGATCGCCAAGCTCTCCTCGCTGCCCGAGGACGAACTGTACGTTGCGGCGAAGGAGCTGCAGGCCCCGTATGAGCTGGTGAAGGAAGTTGCCGCGACGGGTAAGCTTCCGGTGGTGTTGTTCACTGCCGGTGGCATCGCGACCCCGGCTGATGCTGCGATGATGATGCAGCTCGGTGCCGATGGTGTGTTTGTCGGTTCGGGTATCTTCAAGTCCGGCAACCCGGCCCAGCGCGCCGCCGCCGTCGTCAAGGCCACTGCCTACTATGACGATCCCGACGTGATCGCGAAGGTCTCCCGCGGCCTGGGTGAAGCGATGGTCGGCATCAACGTCGACGAAATCCCCGAGCCCCACCGCCTCGCGGAACGTGGCTGGTGAGGGCCGTGGCGGAGACCAAAGCGGCCAGGACCGTGGAGGGCCGTGCCTTGCGCTGCGATTGGGCCCAGCTCACGGGCCGCGTGGTGGAAGTGTGGTTCAAGGGTGATCGCGTGATGACCGGAGTGGTGGAACAGGCAGCTGCCGACGACTCCGTACTCTGGATTGCCGCGGACGGAGCCGATCCCCGGAAGCTGTTTGACCAGTCCACCGGCTACCAGATGTGGGTTTAGCGCCACTCTGGATTTCGCGCGACCGGAAGACCTTGCTGTTCGGGGCTCGTGATCAGCCCTCGTCCTCGGGCCGAGTCGTGAGGATCCGCTGCGCGCGCGTCTGCAGGATATCCAGGGACTCCTTGATCAGGGGTGAGCCCATGCTTCCCCTCCGGACAGCGGCCACGATGCGGCGCGCCGGCTTTCCCTTGCCGGTGATACGCAGGCGCACCACGTTTTCGGCATTATGCAGGGGTGCCAGCCGCGGCAGCAGCCCCACCCCCAGGCCTGCCCCCACAAAGGCGATCTGCGTTTCCCATTCGACGGCCTCGTGGGCAATCCGTGGCGTCACCCCCACCGCGGTAAATGCTGCTGTGAAAAGTGCATGGTAGGTGGAGCCTGCGGTTTCCGTGATCCACGGTTCCGAGGCCAACTCCTCGAGCGTCACTGATTCCCGCGACGCCAGGGGGTGGTCGCCGGGAATGATCACGTCCAGGGGATCGTCCAGCAGGACTGTCTGTTCGAAGCGGGGGTCGTCTTCGCCGTATGTGTCGGACTGCATGGCAACTATGACGGCGAGATCAATCCGTTCGGCGACCAGGAGGTCGAAGCATCGCGAAGGATCGGCTTCGAGGACCTGCACCTCCAACAGAGGGCGGGTTGTGCGGAGGGTGGCGGCGAGCGGTGCGAGCAGCTGTGCCGCCGCCGTCGAAAATCCACCCAGGCCAAAGTGGGACTGCACCTGGTCGCCGGCGTCCATGGCTGCCGCGCGCAGGCTCTCCCATTCGGCCACCAAGGCGTCTGAGCCGGCCACCAAGAACCGCCCGGTGGCAGTCAACCGCACGCCCCGGCCATCCTTCGTCAGCAGCTGCATTCCCAGGACCCGCTGCAATTCACGCAGTTGCGCGGACACGGCGGAAGGGGAGTAACCCGTGAGTTCGGCCGTCGCTCCGACGGTCCCGCAGCGGGCAAACACGCGAAGGGTGTTCAGTCTCACATCGATCATGCACCCATCATGCACTGAAAGTGCATGGTTATCTCCTAAATATTGCGCTTTTGTTGCAGTTCAATCGTCCCTAATCTCTTACTACGAAGACTTCGATATCGCCGGTCGCGACGATGCACCTGCGCTTCCCCTGAACCACATTCTTATCCAGCCTCCCGGGAGGAAACCCATGACTGCTCCAGTGAACGTCCCCATCAACACCCGCGGAAAACTCGCCTCATCACTGCCTGCCGAGCAGTTGGCGGAAATCACCGCGCTGTTTGAGTTCCGGCGCACGGGCTATTCCCTCGATGCCCCCTTCTACACGGACCCCACGATCTTCAAGCTCGACATGGAAGCGATCTTCGGCCAGCACTGGATCTTTGCCGGAAGCGTCGCCGAACTGCCCGAGCCGGGCGATTACATCACGGTGGACTACGGACCCTACTCGCTGATCGTCCTGCGCAACGATGAGGGCGAGGTCAACGTCCTGCACAACGTGTGCCGCCATCGCGGCGCCCGCGTCCTGACCGAATCCGCCGGCTCCACCGGAAACCTGGTGTGCGGCTACCACTCCTGGACGTACTCGCCGGAAGGCAACCTGATCCACGCCTCCGCGCCCGGTGAGGCGAAGTTCGACAAGAACTGCTTCGCCCTCAAGCGCGCACACAGCCGCGAAGTCGCCGGCCTCATCTTCGTCTGCATCGCGGAGGAACCGCCGACCGACTTCGACGAGACCTCCAAGATTTTCGAGCCCTACCTGGCACCGCACGACCTCGCCAAGACGAAGATTGCCTACCAGCAGAACATCATCGAAGAGGGCAACTGGAAGCTCGTCATGGAGAACAACCGTGAGTGCTACCACTGCGACGGGCACCCCGAGCTCGCCTGCTCGCTCTTCCCCACCTGGGGTTTGACCGAGGGCCTGATCCCGGCACACCTTGAAGAGGTCTGGGACCGCAACAAGCAGGCGCAGTCTTCCCTGGAAGAGCGTTGCCGCCGTTACGGACTGCCCTACGAGGTGGTCGAGGAACTCGATACCCGCATCGCCGGAATCCGTATCTCGCGGGAATCCCTGGACGGCGAGGGTGAGTCCTTCTCCGCCGACGGCCGCCGCCTTTCCAAGAAGCTGCTGGGCGACCTGCCCGACTTCCGCCTTGGCCGTTGCTCAATGCACCTGCAGCCCAACAGCTGGTTCCACTTCCTGGGCGACCACGTCATCACGTTCGGCGTCTTCCCGATCAACGAACACCAGTCCCTGGTCCGGACCACCTGGCTCGTCGCCGACGACGCCGTGGAAGGGGTCGACTACGACCTCGACAAGCTCACCTACACATGGAAGCAGACCAACATCCAGGACAAGGCCTTCGTTGAGCTGTGCCAGACCGGCGCCGCAAGCCCCGCCTACGAGCCCGGCCCCTACATGAAGAGCGAATACCAGGTTGAGGCCTTCATCAACTGGTACGTGCAGCGCGTGCAGGAGCACTTGGCATGATCGAACTCCTCACTGAGACGGCCATCCAGGAGCCGCAGCGTATCCGCGGCCTGGAGATGCCTTGGAACAGGGTGATGGGCAGCACGGAGACACCTGCCCGTGCAGCCCGCGCCCTGGGTCCCTGGCACCCGCAGGAGTTCACGGCCGAGTGCGTCGAGACCATCCCCGAAGCGGGCGGCCTCATGACGTTCGTCTTCCGGCGGACCGACGGCGCGCCGCTGGCGTTCCGCGCCGGACAGTACGTCAACATCGCCTTCCCTGTTAACGGCGAGGACCAGGAACCGGTGGACCGCAGCTACTCGCTGTCGAGTTCGCCCACTGAGCCGTGGACTTTCAGCATCAGCGTCAAGCGCGACGCCGGCGGCTTGGTTTCGCCGTGGGTCCACGGGAACGTCAAGCCCGGTACGGTCCTGGAGATGCTCGGTCCGGTTGGAGCTTTCCACCTGCCCGACGCCGACCGGCGCGCCCGGTACCTCTTGCTGGCGGCCGGTGCGGGCATCACTCCCATCATGTCCATGGTGCGGACCATCCACTCACTGCCCGGGCATGCCGACGTGGTTGTCCTTTACCACGGGGCGGAGGCGGGCGGCTTCGCCTTCCACCGCGAGCTGGCGTACATCGCCTCCGTGGACTCGCGCATCCGGGTCTTCTACTCCCTGGGCGACCGCAACAAGCCCGAAGACTGGGAAGGGCTCAGCGGCCGCCTGACCGCAGCGATGATCGATGAAGTGGCCCCCGACGCCAACGGACGCCAGGTTTACGCCTGCGGTCCCGAGGGCTACCTGAACACCGCCACCGAGCTCCTCAAGAAGGTGGGCGTCGACGATACCTCCATCTACATGGAGTTCTTCTCCGGCGACCGGCAGACGCTGCTCGAATACGCCGCCGAAGTGGCCCTCGCGGCCGATATCGCGGAAGAAATCGCCGAGGAGATTGCCGAGTCCGCCGAGGACTACTTTGAGAGCCAGCCGGCAGCGTTCGGAATCTACGAGCCCGGTTACGATTCGGACGGGACCTTGGAGGCTTCCGGGCTTCCGCTGGAAACCCTCGACGCCGGGGCCGCGCCTTCCGAAGCGAACGACGCCGGTTCAGTTACAGGCGCCGCGCCCGAGGCTGAGACTCCCGATGCCTCGAGCTTCGACACGGTGGGGACAGGAAGCCTCACGCTGTCCTTCCTTAAGACCGGCATCAACGTGCGGATTGACCCCAGCGAACACATCCTGGAAGTGGCGCAGCGTGCGGGCGTCCGGATCGGTGCGAACTGCAAGGAGGGAATGTGCGGCTCCTGCAAGGTGGTCAAGCTTTCGGGCGAGGTTGAAATGAACCACCAGGGCGGAATCCGGAAGAGGGAAATCGATGCCGGCAAGTTCCTGCCCTGCTGTTCCACTGCGCAGACCGACATGGTGATCGACGCCTAGCAGCGCACGTTACCCGTCTGTCCCATTACCTGTCGGGCGCCACAGCTCCGGCCGTTCGACGAGTTCGGACATCCACGGGCGCTGCCCGTGATACACCGTCAACCCCTCGGGGATGCCGCGGACCGTAGCCTCGGTGCCTGAAGCATCGATGGTGATCCGCGCATCCCCCATGGGGGCGTTGCTGATGTGGAGGTCACCGAAGTCGCGTGGGAGAACCGGGTCAAGCCAGACGCCGCCCAGGGAGATGTGGGTGTCGTAGCGCATGAGCGAGGTAACCACGTGGATGGGCGTGGTGGCGGCCCAAGCCTGGGGTGAGCAGGCCGTGGGATACGGCACAGGTTCACTGAACTGGGAACGGTCGAAGCCGCAGAAAAGCTCGGGAAGCCTGCCGTCCGAGAACTCTGCGGCCTCGAGCAGCGCCGTGCCGATTCTCTGGGCCTCCTCGATATATCCGTAGC
The DNA here is from genome assembly GCF_044749185.1 of Paenarthrobacter sp. NPDC089675. NCBI lineage: Bacteria > Bacillati > Actinomycetota > Actinomycetes > Micrococcales > Micrococcaceae > Paenarthrobacter > Paenarthrobacter sp. NPDC089675. The sequence continues at coordinate 66,988 of NZ_JBIVHM010000013.1, forward strand.
GCAGGAGTCCCGACATGATCAGGGCATTGTCGTGCGGCCACACGGACCCGTTGTGGTAGCTGGCAGGGTTATATGCGGCCATGTCCGTGGCGAGCGTCCGGACGCCCCAACCGCTGAACATCTCGGGCGACATCAGGTGTTCCACCATCGATGGGACCTTGTCCTCGTCCATGAGTCCGAACCAGAGGCAATGGCCCATGTTCGAGGCACAGGCATCCACCGGGCGCTTGTCGCGGTCCAGCGCCACGGCGAAATAGCCTTTGTCCGGCAACCAGAACTCCTCGTTGAACCTTTTCTTCAGGCGATCCGCGCGGTCCCGCAGTTCGGCAGCCAAGGCGAGGTCGCCGTCGTCGTACGCCATCCAGGCCCGCGCCACATAGGCGCCGTGCACGTAAGCCTGTACCTCCGCCAAGGCGATGGGTGCTTCCGCGAGGGTGCCGTCGGCGAAGTTGATGCCGTCCCAGGAGTCCTTCCAGCCTTGGTTGATGAGCCCGTGCTCGTTGGGCCTGCCGTACTCCACGAAGCCGTCGCCGTCGCGGTCTCCGTAATTGGCGATCCAGTCGAGCGCGCGGTCGGCATTGGGCAGCAGCGCCTTGATGGTCTCCTTGGACAATCCCCAGCGGCTCACCGAGCCCAGAACCACCACGAACAGGGGAGTTGCGTCCACGCTGCCGTAGTAGGCGGAGCTTCCACGCAGCGCCTGGCCGCTGCTGACATCCAGCCGGACCTCGTGCAGGATCTTTCCCGGCTCTTCTTCCGTGTCCGGGTTCACCACTGTCCCTTGCCGGTCGGCAAGCGTCCGCAGGGTCCCCAGGGCAAGGGACGGGTCCACGGGCAGCGCCATTTCGGAAGCCCACAGCGAGTCCCGGCCGAACAGCGTCATGAACCAGGGGGCACCCGCGGCCACCACCACCCGGTCCGGATGATCCGGGTCTTGGATGCGGAGGGCGCCGAGGTCCTCGTAGCTGCGGCGCAGGGTCCGTCCGATGGAGCGGTTGCCTATCTGCAGCACGGGGATCTTGGCCACCCACTCCTCCCGGCGCCGGTCGCTGGGCGACAACTCGCCGCGCGCCGGGTGGGCAAACGGAACGGTGCCGCCCTCCACGGTCGGAACCACACTGACGCGCGTGCTCCATTGACCGAAGGCGGGAATGGTGAACTTGAAACCCAGGGCCTTCGCACCCACTCCGGCGCCCTCTGCCCGGATCACCACGGACTTGCGGATCCCTTCCCATTGCCCGCGGATCTCCAGGGAATCGTTCTCTATGCGGCGGTTCTCCTTCCACACACGGGTGATGCGGGCCTCCTTGACCTCGAACAGGTCCGCGAAATCCGCCTCCACCAGCAGGGTGACCCGGCAGTCTGCCGGTTTCCTGGAGTAGTTGCGGACCGTGATCTCCTCGAGGATCCCTGCGCCGACTTCACGCAGCCGTTCCACCAGGAGCGGGCTGTCCGCATAGCCGTCGGCGCGGGGAACGCGGCAGGCGAACAATGCCCGGTACGGTTCCTTGGTTTCGGACGCAAGTGGTTCCAGGGGTTGGTCATTGATGGTCAGCTCCCACCGGGACAGGATCCGCGTGTCCAGGTGGAAGACGCCGTGGGGCAACTCCGGTCGGATGTCCCCGTTCGGCGAGGAAATGCAGAAGGATGATCCCTCAACCAGGGTGACTGTTCCGGAACCCAGTGGACCGGCGGCCGTATCAGCATTCCATCCAGCCACGTGATGCTCCTTCAACAGCGCCGGCCTCGGATGTAGTTGACGCTACGCCGGAGCCGGCGTAGTTACCAGAGCCGGGCTGGGCGCTATAGTTTGAGGAGTAGTACTCGCTGATGCAGACCGGCGGCCCTTATGTGATGGCCGGAGGCCTCTCTAATGACCGATACCCAAATTGGTGTATTCCTGCGCGAATGCGTGATCTACGAAGAAGACAACGAACAAGGCCTGGACCTGGAAGCCCTTTATGGCCTCTATATCAGCTGGTGCGTTTTGGGGAACAAGGTTCCCATCCCTGAAAGTGCCTTCCGCACCTCAGTGCGCCTGAACGGCGTGAAGCACCACAAACGCGAGGGCATCCGTTACTACCCCGGACTCCGGATGATCGGTGATGCCGCCCGCGACTACGTTCTCAACAGCGTCCCCCAGGAAGTGTATGAGGTGGTTGTTCCGCCGGTTCCCGTCCTCGATGACGACGAAGCGCTTCCCGCAGCGGCCGTCTGAGCTTGTGTACAGTTGATGCCCCTAAGATTCGTTCTTAGGGGCATCAGCTGTATTCAGACTGGGAAGAGGGACCCAAGTGAAGCCATCGATCGTCTGGTTCCGTGACGACCTGAGGGTCAGGGACAACCCGGCCTTGCGCGCCGCCGTTGATGACGGAGGGGCGGTGGCCCTCTATGTCCTGGACGAAGAATCGCCGGGAATCCGGCCACACGGCGGCGCGGCAAAGTGGTGGCTTCACCACTCGCTGGTTGCCCTGCGGAAGGACCTTGGGGAACTCGGCATCCCGTTGTTGTTGCGCCGCGGACCTGCCGCGGAGACTGTCCGTAAAACCACGACGGCGGCAGGTGCCGGTGCGCTGTACTGGAACCGCAGGTACGGCGAAGTCGAGCGGACAATCGACGCCGACATCAAGGCCTGGGCCGGTGAAGCGGGCCTGCACGTCGAGAGCTTCCAGGCGTCATTGCTTCACGAGCCGTGGAAGGTCGCCACGAAGACCGGTGGGCAGTACAAGGTGTTCACGCCGTTCTGGAAGGCCGTATCGTCGCTGGAATTCAGGGAGCCGCTTGATATTCCGGCCAAGGGGCACGGGTATTCCGGCGAGCTTCCTGCCTATGAGGACCTGGATTCCTGGCACCTCTTGCCTGCCACGCCCGATTGGTCGGGAGGACTGGCCGAACGCTGGACTCCTGGCTCCGCGGCCGGCCACCAAAGGCTCAAGGACTTTGTGGCCAAAGGCCTGAACGAGTATAAGGACGGACGCAACCGGCCGGACGAGGACGGTAGCAGCAGCCTGTCGCCGTACCTGCGGTGGGGCGAACTCAGCCCGTTCGAGGTGTGGCATGCCCTCGGGTCAAGGCGTTCAGAGAGTGCCTCGATCTTCGCTTCCGAACTTGGGTGGCGCGAGTTCTGCTGGCACCAGTACTTCCACAACCCGGATCTTGCCACTGCCAACCTGCGGACGGAGTTCGACCGTTTCCCGTGGGCCTGGCCGGGAGCGTCTCAGGGCGCCTCGGATGGAAAGCATCCCGGCCACGAGTCCGCCGCGGAAGAACTCCGTGCCTGGAAGAAGGGGCAGACCGGATTCCCCATGGTGGATGCCGGTCAACGCCAGTTGTGGCAGACGGGGTGGATGCACAACCGGGTCCGGATGGTGGCCGCGAGTTTCCTGGTAAAGAACCTTGGCATCCACTGGCAAGTGGGTGAGCAGTGGTTCTGGGACACTCTGGTTGATGCCGATCCCGCCTCCAATCCGGCCAACTGGCAATGGGTGGCAGGGTCCGGAGCGGACGCCTCGCCGTTCTTCCGCATCTTTAATCCGGAGGCCCAGCGGACCAGGTTCGATCCCCAAGGGAAGTACATCGCGCATTGGATTCCGGAGTTCGGGACGCCCGATTATCCGGCGGAAATCGTGGATCTCAAGACCACCCGCCAGGAGGCCCTGGAGGCGTACAAGGAGCTGAAAGAGGTTCACTGACGCTTGGTCAGGGGCCCGCGGGGAGCCTCTGGAAATTACTAGGAAGTCCGAGTATATTCGGGATCAGAGATGACCTGGATCACAGTTCCCATGTGTTCGCGCCGGTTCCCCGCACCCCGGGGAAAGGCAGTCATTCACGATGCAAAGGAGCATTTCCACCATGGTGCGCGAGCTTTCACACTACGTAGACGGCCAGAGGGTCGACGGTACCTCCGGCCGGTTCAGCGACGTCTATGATCCCTGCACCGGCGAAGTCCAGGCGCGGCTGCCGCTGGCCAGCGCCGACGAAGTAAGCAATGCGATCGCGAATGCCGAGAAAGGCCAGGTGGAGTGGGCAGCCATGAACCCGCAGCGCCGGGCCCGGATCCTGCTCAAGTTCGTGGATCTGGTCAACGAGAACATGGACGAACTCGCCAAGCTGTTGTCTTCCGAGCACGGCAAGACCTTCGCTGATGCCAAGGGCGACATCCAGCGCGGCATCGAAGTGGTGGAGTTCTCCGCAGGCGCCCCGCACCTGCTCAAGGGTGAGTTCTCGGACAGTGCCGGCCAGGGCATCGATGTGCATTCCCTCCGCCAGCCACTCGGCGTGGTGGCCGGAATCACCCCGTTCAACTTCCCGGCCATGATTCCCCTGTGGAAGTCCGGACCCGCGCTCGCGGCTGGAAACGCCTTCATCCTGAAGCCGTCCGAGCGCGACCCCTCCGTGCCCCTCCGGCTGGCCGAACTATACAGCGAGGCGGGCGTACCCAATGGCGTCTTCAACGTCATCAACGGCGACAAGGAAGCTGTGGACGCACTCCTGGAAGATCCCCGGGTCAAGGCCATCGGCTTTGTGGGTTCGACGCCGATCGCCCAATACATCTACGCCACCGCCGCCGCGCACGGAAAGCGTGCCCAGTGCTTTGGCGGTGCGAAGAACCACATGGTGATTATGCCCGACGCCGATCTGGACATGGCTGCCGACGCCCTGATCGGCGCCGGGTACGGTTCCGCCGGCGAACGCTGCATGGCAATTTCCGTTGCGGTTCCCGTGGGACAGGAGACCGCCGACGCCTTGGTTGCCAAGCTGGCCGAACGGGTCAAGGAACTGCGCGTCGGGCACAGCCTCGATAAGGATGTGGACTTCGGCCCGGTGGTTGCCGCTTCAGCCAAGGAGAGGATCGAGGGCTACATCCAGTCCGGCGTGGACGAGGGCGCCACCCTGGTGGCCGACGGCCGCGGCCTGACGGTGGACGGTTACGACGGTGGCTTCTGGGTAGGTCCCACGCTGTTCGACAACGTCACCAAGGACATGAAGATCTACAAAGAAGAGATCTTCGGTCCCGTCCTCAGTGTCCTGCGCGCCGCGGACTACGACGAAGCGCTAAGGCTCTGCAGCGAGCACGAGTTCGGCAACGGCGTCGCAATCTTCACCCGCGACGGTGACTCCGCCCGGGACTTCGCCAGCCGCGTGGAGGTGGGCATGGTGGGCATCAACGTCCCCATTCCCGTGCCGATCGCCTATTACACCTTCGGCGGCTGGAAGGCGTCCGGCTTCGGCGACCTCAACCAGCATGGCGCCGACGCCTTCCGTTTCTACACCAAGACCAAAACCGTCACCTCGCGGTGGCCGTCCGGCATCCGCCAAGGCGCCAGCTTCGTGATGCCGGCGGGCAGCTGATGGGAGACGTAGTTTCAGAAGACCTGCAGCAGGAAGACGTGCTCTTCGAGCGCCGCGGCCACTTGGGCATCGTGACGCTCAACCGGCCCCGGGCAGTCAACGCCCTCAATGCGGGCATGGTGAAAGCCATGCTGCAGCAGTTGGCTGCCTGGGCTGATGACGATTCCGTTGCCAATGTCCTGGTGCAGGGGGCCGGAGATCGTGGCCTGTGCGCCGGCGGCGACATCGTGGCCATCTACAAGGACATGCTGCACGGAGGTTCGGAGACGGCCGACTTCTGGGCTGACGAATATCGCCTCAACGCCCTGATTGCCAACTACCCCAAGCCGTACGTCGCCTTCATGGACGGGCTGGTGCTCGGCGGGGGCGTAGGCGTCTCTGCCCACGGTTCCGTCCGTGTGGTCACAGAACGGACCAGGACCGGCATGCCCGAAACCACCATCGGCTTTGTGCCCGACGTCGGCGGGACCCTGTTGCTTTCCCGAGCACCCGGTGAAGCGGGAACCCATGCCGCCCTGACGGGGGCACACCTCAGCGGAGCGGACGCCTTGTTCCTCGGACTCGCCGACCACTTCGTGCCATCCGGGAGCCTCCCTGCGCTGGCAGAAGAGTTGGAAAGCACGACGGCGGAGGCCGCCGTCGTACGTTTTGCCCAAGTGGCGCCGGACTCACCGTTGGCGGCGCAGTGCGAATGGATCGACGCCTGCTACACGGGCGATGACGCGGAAGAGATCGTGCACCGCCTGCGTGCGGCAGGGGGTGAAGCGGCTGCGGCGGCGGGCACCATAGAGGCGAAATCTCCGACGTCGGTCAAAGTGACACTGGAATCGTTGCGGCGCGTCCGCGGACTGTCCCTCGAGGAAGCCTTGGACCAGGAGTACCGGGTGGGGCTGCGCTGCCTCTCAGGCCCCGACTTCCGCGAGGGCATCCGGGCACAGGTGGTGGACAAGGACCGCAACCCGCAGTGGAAGCCGGCCACCCTCGCCGAGGTGACGGAGTCCGACGTCGAGAGCTACTTCGCGCCGCTTGGCGAGCGTGAACTGGGCCTTTCGGCAAGCCCGGCTGAACCAAGCCCGGTCCAATCGAGTTGAAGGAGAGTGTCATGACAGAAAACGCAGCATCGGCAACGGGGCTCATCGCTTTCCTGGGCCTCGGCCATATGGGTGGTCCCATGGCAGCGAACCTGATCAAGGCCGGTCATGAGGTCATAGGCTACGATCCCGTCCCCGCCGCCGTGGAGGCGGCCAAGGCGCACGGAGTGCCCATGGCGGCCTCCGCATCCGAAGCCGCGCGGGAAGCCGCGATCGTGCTGACCATGCTGCCCAGCGGCAAACACGTGCTGGACGCCTACCGCGGTGTGGGGGAACCGGGGCTGCTCAGTGTTGCCAAGCCGGACACCCTCTTCCTCGACTGCTCCACGATCAACGTCGATGAGGCCCGGGAGGCTGCCGCGATTGCGGTGGAGGCGGGGCACCGTTCCGTGGACGCGCCCGTCTCCGGAGGCGTGGTGGGCGCCGAAGCGGGCACGCTCACGTTCATGGTGGGTGCGCCACCCGAGGACTTTGAGACCGTGAAGCCGATTCTCGAGCTCATGGGCAAGCGGATTGTCCACTGCGGCGACCACGGTGCCGGCCAGGCCGCGAAGGTGTGCAACAACATGATCCTTGGTGTGTCGATGATTGCCGTCTCGGAAGCGTTCGTGCTCGGCGAAAAACTTGGGCTCACGCACCAGGCGTTGTTCGATGTCGCGTCGAATGCCTCCGGGCAGTGCTGGGCGTTGACCACCAACTGTCCCGTTCCGGGGCCCGTCCCCACCAGCCCGGCGAACCGTGACTACCAGCCCGGCTTTGCGGGGGCGTTGATGGCCAAGGACCTGCGGTTGGCCGTGAATGCGCTGGAGAGCACGGGAGTGGCCGCGGAGATGGGGCCGCTGGCTTCGCGCATCTACGACGCTTTTGCTGCCGGGGAGGGTGCTGGAAGGGACTTCTCCGGCATCATCACCGAGATCCGGGACAAGTCCGTATGAAAGGTTGGAACTGAACTGATGACGAGCTTGGCGGAGAGGGACAGCATGACGGAGCAGTACCAAAACATCGTGGTTGAACGGCGCGGCAGGGTGGGCCTGGTGACCTTGAACCGGCCGTCGGCGCTGAATGCGTTGAATACGGCGCTCATGAACGAGCTGGTTGAGGCCGTCACCGCGATGGACCGGGATCCCGGGACGGGAGCAGTGGTGATCACGGGCTCCGCGAAGGCTTTCGCCGCCGGGGCCGACATCAAGGAAATGTCCTCCAACAGCTACATGGAGATGTATGCCGCTGACTGGTTCCGGCACTGGGAGGACCTCACGCGCCTGCGCATCCCTGTGATTGCCGCCGTTTCGGGGTTTGCCTTGGGTGGCGGCTGCGAACTAGCCATGATGGCCGACCTCATTATCGCGGGAGACAACGCCAAGTTCGGGCAGCCTGAAATCAACCTCGGAGTTATCCCCGGCATGGGTGGTTCCCAGCGGCTGACCCGCGCCGTGGGCAAGGCCAAAGCCATGGATATGGTGCTGACGGGGCGCATGATGGACGCCGGGGAGGCCGAGCGGGCCGGACTCGTTTCCCGCGTTGTCCCTGCTGCGGAGGTGGTGGACGAGGCCGTGAAGGCCGCCGGGATCATCGCTTCCAAGTCCAAGCCCGCGACCATGGTGGCCAAGGAAGCCGTCAATGCTGCCTTCGAGATGGGCCTCGCCCAGGGCGTGCTTTTCGAACGCAGGGTGTTCCACTCCCTCTTCGCTACGGAAGACCAAAAAGAAGGCATGGCCGCCTTTGCCGAAAAGCGGGAACCGGAGTTCAAACACCGTTAGACTCCATGGCACGGACCTAATGGGGAGAGAACATGTCAACGGAGAGCGTTCGCGCCGAATCGGCGGATATTGGGACACAACCGGTCAATATGCTGGCGATTGTGGCTGCCGCCATGGGGGTCCTCGCCGTGGTGGGGTTGTTCCTTGCCGGAATGGCGATCATCGCTGTGTTCGTTGTTGGCGCAGGCCACGTGGCGCTTAATCAGATAGAACAACGGGGCGAACGCGGCCGGGTGCTTGCCGTCTCGGCATTGGTGATCGGCTACGGAATCGCCGCACTCTCCTTGGTCTCGGCGCTCATCTACACTTTCACCCGCTAGGACGCAGTTCACTCCCCATTCGCCGTCACGAACGGCTGCTCGCGCCGTCATATAGGCGGAACAGCAGCGACGGACGATTGAGGTGCGCCATGACCTGGCAATTCTGCGACAACGACTTGTGCCCCAAGGGCTGGCATTGGATTGACCTCGACGGGGTTGCAGACGCTTGTACTTTCCGTGTGCCCGACGTCGCCCCTGCCCAGCCTGCTGCTGTGGGTAGTAGGTGATTGCTAAGCATGCTGATAAAATGATCGTGCCGTGACAGAAAGACGTACAAGACTGGCCAACGGGGGTGGCAGTATGGCTGAGCGGAAGGTCCCGGACGTGATCAACCAGGAGACAATCCGGCGCGAAGCTTCAGGAGTTCTCGCCGATGGTGAGTTCTCCTTGACCGATTTATGGATCGAGTTCTTTGCCCGCGGTGGCATGGCCGGAATCGAAGAGTTTGAAGCCTTCATTCGCGGCATGATGCCCGTCCAGAACACTGATCTTCAGATCCTGGATGTGACCCTCCTGGAGCTCCAAAGCCCCTGAACCACCATCGGTCGCCGGGCATTGCGCAGATGCGGCCATGTCAGTGCACGGAGCCTTAGTACACCGAGCCTTAGTACATCAAGCCTGAGTACACCGCGCGCTAGTACACCGAGCCCTGCAGGAGCTCGGAAAGCCGGCCGGCTGCACGCCTGAGCTCCGGCACGCCCGCCCTTAGCGTAGTTTCCGTGGCGGATTCCACGGGGCTGGTCAGGGCGATCGATTCGCTGGGCCTGCCGTTTGGATTGGGGACCGCGACGGCCACCGAGAGGACGCCGGTGGCCCGCTCATCTTCCGAGTACGCGAAGTCTTCCCCGTCCTGCGGCAGCCGCGACCTGAGTTCGTCCACCGTGAAAGTGTCCTTCTCATGCCCCGCTGCAACGGCCGCAGCTGTTGTCTGTTCCAGCTCTTCAGCAGAAAGCGCGGCCAGCAGGATCTTGCCGGCGGCGCCGACCGTCAGGGGAAGGCGCTTGCCGAGGGGGAGGTCGTAACGCAGTGGCGATTCACCGTCCACCCGGGCCACAAGGATGCGTTCCTGGCCGAGGCGTGTGTAGAGCGAAGCGGTCATTCCTGTCTGGGCCGCAACCTGCTGGAGGATCGGCCGGGCGGCAACCACCAGGGGATCGTTCTCGATATAGCTCCGCGCTGCGGGGAGCACGGCAGGTCCCACACGATAGGACTTGTCCGTCTGGCTCACCATGCCGAAATCCTGGAGGACCCGAAGGATCCGCAGGGTAGTAGGCAGGCTCATGCCGCAGGTGCGTGCCAGATCGCTGAGCCGCTGGGGGCGTTCCGCGCGCTGCAGCTCGGCAAATACTTCCAAGGCCCGGGACAGGGAGCGCATGTTGGCGGCCTTGGGGCCATCCTCGGCGGCGCCCGATGAGGGCAGGGAGCTGGCGGTCATCCTTTCATTCTATGTAAGTTCCTTGCGCTTGACATGGTTTGTGGCTCCTGTCACTATTTCTCTATACGCAATGTTCTTTCATTCTATGAAAGACGCGGCCACTCAATGTAAGAGTCGGCGGAATGCAAAGAACTTCCAAACGTGAGAAGGAATCATGACAACGGAGTCACTCATGACCGAGCCCGAAACCAAGGCCCGCGTCGCGAAGTCCGTGCTGGCAGGTATTGGCGCTTTCACCGCTGTAGGTGTCTACGTACTTGTCAGCTCCATCGGACTCGGCCTGTGGACTTCCCTTGGCCCGGGGCCAGGGTTGTTCCCTTTTGCCATGGGCATCCTGCTCGTGGCCATGTCCATCGTGTGGTTGCTCCAGGAGCTCCGGAACCCCAGTGAGGCACCCGGGGGAGCGGACCGCGGGCTGGTGATCGCCGTCGTCGTAAGCCTCGCGGTACTCGCCGCGGTCCTGGACCTGATCGGCTTCCAGCTGAGCATGTTCCTCTTCCTGCTCTACCACCTGAAGGTGCGCGGACGCCGGGGCTGGATCTCCTCGCTGATCATTGCGCTGGCCGGCAGCGTTGGCGCGTTCTACGCCTTCAACTACGGGCTCAACGTCACCCTGCCCGCAGCCGGCATCCCCTTCCTGAACTCGATCGGACTCTAGACGTGGAAACCCTCAATGAACTGATCGGCGGCTTCGCTGCCGCCATGACGTGGCAGAACCTGGTCTTCGCTTTCCTCGGCTGCCTGCTGGGAACCATCATCGGAGTGTTGCCCGGCATCGGTCCGGTAGCCGGCGTCGCACTCCTGATCCCGCTGACAATGAACCTCGATGCCACCGGCGCCATCATCATGCTCTGTGCCATCTTCTACGGCACGGCCTATGGCGGAACCATCACCAGTGTCCTGCTGAACACCCCCGGCGAAGCGGCGTCCGCAATCACCACCATCGACGGTTATGCCATGACCAAGATCGGCAAGGCCGGAGCGGCCCTGACGATTGCCGCCGTTGGGTCCTTCGTGGGCGGAACCATCGCCACACTCGGCCTCGTGGCTGCCGCCAAGCCGCTTGGTGAGATGGGCCTGCTGGTCGGGCCGCCGGAATTCTTTGCCCTCATGGTGGTGGGAATCTCGCTGCTCGTCGCCCTCGCCGGCAAGTCCATGGTCAAGGCGCTCATCTCCGGCGCCTTGGGCCTCCTGATCTCCATGGTGGGAATCGACCCTGTGGCGGGTGCTCCGCGCTTCACGTTCGGTTCGGACAACCTGCTGGACGGCGTCAGCTTCGTGGCCGTGATTGTGGGTGTCTTCGGGCTCTCGGAGATCCTTTCCTACCGGAAAGACACCGGCGCCTCGATCGTCCACGCACCCGGCCTGAAGTCGCTGCTTCCCAACCGGACCGAATGGCGCCGCAGCGCTCCCTCCATGGCCCGCGGCACGGGCATCGGCTTCGGCCTGGGCCTCATCCCCGGCATGACCGGCTCGGTCTCCTCGCTCCTTGCCTACGGTGCGGAAAACAAGTTCTCCAAGCACCGCAACGAGCTGGGCAGCGGCGCCATCGAAGGTGTCGCAGGACCGGAAACGGCCAACAACGCCCACGCCAACGCTGCACTGATTCCGCTGTTTACCCTGGGCATCCCGGCTTCGCCGACCATCGCCGTACTGATGGGAGCGTTCCTCCAGCAGGGCCTGACCCCGGGACCTACGCTGTTCACGGAGCATTCGGAGATCGCCTGGGCCATCATCGCGAGCCTCTTCATCGGCAACCTGCTGCTGCTGTTCCTCAACGTGCCGCTCGTGGGACTGTGGACCTCCATCCTCCGGGTACCTGCCTCCATCCTGACCGCCCTCATCCTGCTGTTCATGGTGATCGGCGCGTACACCATCAACTTCAATGTCTTCGATGTGTTCGTCATGATCGCTTTCGGCTTGCTCGGCCTTGCCTTACGGCACCTCGACATTCCCCTGGCACCCATGGTGCTCACGTTGGTGCTCGGCCCGCTCATGGAGCGTTCGCTGCGGGAATCGCTGGAGATTTCCCAGGGCGACTTTGGGATCTTCCTCAACCGGCCCATTTCGGTAGTGCTCATCGGCATCGGGGTCCTGATCGTCCTGAGCCCGCTCCTGAAGCTGCGCAAGCCCAAGGCACTTACTGAAGACCCCGAAACCTAAACCAACCCCACTCCCACCCCAACCCATGCTTCAAAGGAGAAGACCCATGCCTCGTGCACGCATCATCGCAGCCTTCGCTGCAGTCACCCTCATGGCACTCACAGGCTGCGGAGCCAATGCCGGCGCCGCAAACAAAGCCGCCGACGATTTCCCCAAGAAGGGCAAATCGATCGACCTGATCGTCTCGTTCTCCTCCGGCGGGGCCGTGGACACCGCCGCCCGCCTGGTGCAGCCGATCCTCGAGAAGGAGCTTGGCACCAACGTAGAGGTGATCAACAAGCCCGGAGCCGGCGGGCAGATCGGCTACACGCAGCTGACCAGTGCCAAGCCGGACGGCTACACCATCGGCGCCACTGGTTCCCCGTCCGTCGTCGTATCCCCGCTCGATCCCGCCCGCGGCGCCAAGTACACGCGGGACAGCTTCCAGCCGCTCGGCCGCCAAGTGATCGACCCCACCGTGATCGCCGTGCAGCCGGACAGCCCTTACAAGTCGCTCAAGGACCTCCTTGAAGCTGCCAAGGCAAAGCCGAAGTCCATGACGGCCAGCACCACGGGCCTGCAGACCGGCGAGCACTTCGCGCTCGCGCAGATACAGCAGACCACCGGAGCCGAGTTCGCGCCCGTCCACTTCTCCGAAGGCGCTTCCCAGGCCACCACCGCCTTCCTCGGCAAGCACGTGGAGGTCCTCGTGGCCAACGTCAGTGACGTGACTGACCTGACCAAGCAGGGCAAGGCCCGCGTCCTCGGCGTCATGACCGGCGAGCGTGCACCGTCCTTGCCGGACGTTCCGACCTTCAAGGAGTCCGGCTACGAAATCGAAGCCGGCACGGTTCGCGGCTACTCCGCACCGGCAGGCCTGCCGGACGCCGTCGCAAAGAAGCTTGAAGCAGCCCTCCAGAAGGCGATCGAGGATCCCACGGTCGTCCAGAAAATGAAGGACCTTGGCCTGCAGACGAGCTACCTCAACGGCGCCGACTACAAGGCCTTCTGGGCCGGCCAGGAAGACGGCTTCAAGAAGGTCCTGCCGCTGGTCCAGAAGAAGGACTAGCCCCAAAAACAGCCACTATCCGAAGGAATACCACCATGACTGCTCCCGTCCTTGAAGACCTCGACACTGACTTCCCGCGCCCCGGGCAAGACGTTGTTGAGCGCCTCGCCAAACTCCCGGCAGCCAACATCGGCGATGCCATGGACCGCCTCGGAGTGGCCGACTCCGCCATCCAGGCCGTGTGGACCGGCGCCCGCCTTGCCGGGCCGGCCTACACAGTATGGACGCGCCCCGGTGACAACCAAGGCATCCACCGGGCGTTGCAACTGGCACAGCCCGGCGATGTGATCGTCGTAGCCGGCGGCGGAGACGAGACGCGTGCATTGCTGGGTGAACTGATTGGCGAACGGGCCATCAACCTCGGCATCTCCGGCTTCGCCCTGGACGGTGCCGCCCGCGACGCCGAGGCACTCGCCGAGATCGGGATGCCGGTGTTCGCCCGCGCCATCACACCGGCCGGCCCCTACAAGAACGGCCCATCGAGGCTGGGCGGTCCCGTTGCGTTTGGCGGCGTCCCGGTCATGCCCGGCGACATCATCATTGGCGATTCGGACGGCGTGGTGGTGGTCCCCCGGGAACAGGCCGCCGCCGTCGCCGAAGCCGCCGAAGCCGTCTTCGCCGACGAAACCAACCGCCGCGCCGCGATCATCGCGGACCGCCAGAAGTAAACCAACAGAAGCAGCTGCAACCCGCCTGGACCTGCCGGACCGAAACGTTTTCCGGCCCGGCAGGTCAGCGCCAGCGCGCCCACTGAACACACAGGAAAGACAAAATCATGACAGTTTGCACCGTCATTGGCCTCGGAGAAGCCGGAGCCACCTACGCGGCGGCATTGGTTGCCGCCGGACACAAAGTGACCGGATTCGATCCGATCGCTCCCGAAACGCCAGAGGGCGTCACCCGGGCTGCGACTGCGGCCGAAGCGTGTGCCGGGGCGGACATCGTCCTGGTACTGACGGGGGCGGCGGCAGCACGCAGCGTGGCCGCGGAATGCCTTCCGGTCCTTGCCGAGGGCAGCTGCTACGCGGATTTCACGTCGTCGTCGCCGCACGTAATGGAAGAGCTCGGCCAGCTGCCTTCGCAGGCAGCCTTTGCCGACGTCGCCATCCTTGGCCCCGTCCCCACGCAGGGCGCCAAAACTCCGCTGATGGTCAGCGGCCCGGGCTCCCAAGCGGTCGCAGCGCTGCTCGCTCCGCTGGGTGCCGCCGTCGAAATCGCCGACGGCGAACCGGGGGCCGCCATGGCGCATAAGCTTTTGCGGAGCGTCCTGATGAAGGGGCTGGCCTCGGTGGTCGTTGAGGCCGTCACCGCCGGAAGGGCCGCTGGACTGGAAACGTGGATCCGTGACCAGATCGCACGCCAACTGGCCGGTGACGGGCAGGCCGTGATCGACCGCTTCCTTGTGGGTACCGCCAAACATGCGCTGCGGCGCTCAAAGGAAATGCAGGACACGGCGAGCTACCTCGCCGACGACCTGAACGTGCCGGCGGAAATGACGACGGCGGCAGCTGCGGCCTTGGTGCGGATGGGCAGCGAAACGGCAGAGCCGGCAGGGGCTTTGCGCTGAACCGGAGCCTTGCGCTGAAGGCTTGAGCAGGAAGAATCGGAATAAGAGAACAATGAAGTACTCACCAGCAACGCAATTCCTGTCAGGAGCAGCAACATGATCGGCATTTGGGCCCTCGGAGCCTACCTTGCCGTCATCCTGCTCTGGACCACGCTCCTGAAGCGCAGCGTGGGGGAGGCCATGATCATCGGCTTCCTGACGGTGTTGCCCTTCACCGGCGCAGCCGCGCTCCAGGTTGGCTGGGCTTCGCTGTACTCGGCCATCACTGACGAGATTGTCTACGCCACCATGGCGTTCGTGTTCATGGGATATCTCCTGGACAAAACCGGAGTGCTGGACAAGCTGATCGACCTGTTGAACTCGCTGATCGGCGGTGTGAAGGGCGGCCCCGCGTGGGTGTCCACGGTGGCGTCGGCCGGGCTCGGCGGCGTGGTCCACAACCAGGCCGCGATCGCCGCGACTGTTGGCTCGGTGACCATCCCATGGATGGAGAAATCGAAACTGGACAAGCCCGCCGCGGCTACGCTCGTTGCCGGCAATGCGGGCATGGGCATCACCTTCCCGTTCAGTGCATCCATGTTCGTACTGGTGGGATCGGCCACGGTGGGGCCGCTGCTGAACATCAACGACCTCGTCGTGCCGCTGCTGGTTGGTGGGTTGTGGTGCTTCCTCCACCGACTGATCGTCACCTGGCTGCTGGTGCGCAAGAGCGGAATGGCGCCGCTGGATCCCGAGCACCGCCTGGCTGTGCGCACTGCGTTCGGCCAGGGCTGGGCAACATTGCTTCTCTTCGTCGTGGTGGCGGTTCCCCTCATCATCACCTCCGGTGCCATTGCCTCGGCATTGTCCGACTGGACCGGAGGGGACATCACGAAGTCCCTCAACATCATTGTGTGGATTCCCGTGGTGCTCATCATTACTGGCGCCTTGTTGGGCCGGAAGCTGCTGCCCCGCAACGGCCGGGCGTGGTGGGAACTGCTGCAGAATTCAGCGCCGCGGTTTGGCGTGGTGGGAATAACCGTGGTGTTCGCGTTCGCCGGTGCCAACGCCCTGGCTGCAACCGGATTGCCCAAGCAGATGACGGCGCTGTTGGGGCAGATGAACCTGCCTTTGTGGCTCCTTGCCATCCTGATCGGGCTGATCGTCATCGCGGTCGCTGCGCCGCTAAGCGCGACGGCGACCATGGCCGCCGTCGGAACTGTCGGCGTCGCCACCCTGGTAGCGGCAGGCGTCCCGGCGACGACGGCTGCCGTGGCGGTGCTGGTGTTTTCCTCCTGCGAAGCGGCGGTTCCGCCAGGTGGTGCCCCGCTGTACGTGGCCTGCGGCATCGCGGACGTCAACCCGATCAAGACCTTCTCCAGGCTCCTCACTCACTACGCCTTCCCCCTGCTGGGCATCGGTGTGCTGATTATCCTGGGCGTCCTCCCCATCTAAGGAACATCCATGCGGCAAATACAACGAGTCATCCAAGCAACCTTCGTCATCACCCTCGGCGCGCTACTGGCCGGAGGCGTGCTGTTCGTGGCCGGCCAGGCCGCCGGACTGGTGGTGGGCCAAGGCAGTTGGCTGACGTTCCTTAACGACTTCTTCAAGCCGGGCATGTGCATTGCTGCATCCATCTGTGCCGTAGCGGGCTTCCTTCTGAGCTATGGAAGCCGGGAGGTCGCCGAAGTGAAAGAGGAAGTGACCGCGCGATGAGCTACCCGACTTACGCCCGGCTGCTGCAACGGGAAGGCAAGCTGGCCGGGACCTCCTGGGAGCTCTTCCCCGACAAGGACCGCGGAACTCCGTCGTTCATTACCCCCGAAGCGGTCTTGGAAGCGAAAAGCTGCATCCGTACCGGAACGGTTTTCGGCCTCGACTATCCGGCCGACGCCTTCGATCCCGGGATGTCCCTCAAGCGGGGCGCACCCCGGCACATCATCTATTCCGCACACCCGGCCCATCGTGACGACTACCTGGACGGCTATTACCTCCAAGGGTCCACGCAGATCGACGGACTAAGGCATCGCAGGGCCGATGACGTGGGCTTCTACAACGGCACGCCGGACGTCCTTGTGTGCGAGGGCACTGCCGAGCTGGGCATTCAGGAATGGGCCGAGAAGCCCATTGTCGGCAGGGGCGTGCTGGTGGACCTGGACGGATACCGTTCCGCGCACGGTGACGCCATCGACCATGCGGCCGGCGAACCGCTCGGCCTGGACCTGATCCGGACCGCGATTGAAGCCCAGTCGGTCACGTTGAGGCCCGGGGACATCCTCATGCTGCACACAGGCTGGTGCGAGTGGTTCCTTGGGCTCCCTGCCGGGCAAAAGCAGGAAGTCAGGGCCAGCCGGAAAGCCACCGGGGTGGAACAATCCGAAGAATTCGTGGCTTGGGCCTGGGACAACCAGCTTTCCGTGCTTGCGGCGGACAACTTCGCGTTCGAATGCCTGCCCGCCGTGCCGGACAGCCCATTCCGCGAGTCAGCGCCCAACGATGACGGGATGATGCACCAGCAACTCCTCGCCAAACTGGGCATGCCGCTGGGCGAGCTCTGGAAGCTGGGACCCTTGGCCCGGCACCTGCGGGCCACGGGCCTGTGGGAGGCGTTCGTCAGCATCAAACCGCTCAACATCGTTGGGGGAACGGGATCGCCCGCCAATGCCACGGCACTTACCTGAGGCGCTAGTCCTCCGTAAAATCCCCGGCATCCCTGCGGAAGGCGCCAAGCACGCGGATCAGGTGCTCGACGTCGTCGTCTCCGAAGCCCGACTTGCCGAAGACTTCCGCGTTGAGTGCCGTCGTCGCCTTCTTCGCGAGCGTGCGGCCCTCCGGCGTGAGCTCGATCAGGGTGGTGCGGCCGTCCGTGGGGTGCGGCGATCGCGTCACCAGCGCGGCCCGTTCCAAACGGTCGACGGCGTTGGTCACCGAGGTGGGATGGACCTGCAGGAGGGCGCTGGCCTTGTTCATGGGCAGCGCGCCGCTGCGGGCAAAGCTCAGCAAGGCGAGCAGTTCGTAGCGCGCGAAGGTCAACCCGTAGGGCTTGAGGACCGTCTCGATGCGTGCCAAGAGGATCTGCTGGGTACGCATGATCGCCGTGATGGCGGCCATGGGCGCGGCAACATCGCCCCAGCCATGCCGCTCCCAGTTGCGCTGGGCGTCGGCGATGGGATCGCGGGGGAGTGGTGTGCCCATGGGCCTTCTTTCCTCGGCTGGTCTTTTGCTGGATGCCTAGTCTCTCAGGCCCGGGAACTCTTCCTCCGTATATTCGACGCCGAGGCCGGCCGGGAGCGGACCATCACTGTGCCGGGCCACCTCGGTCCCCCTGAGTTCCACGCGCCGGATTTTGCCCGAAATGGTCTTGGGAAGCTCGCTGAACTCAAGACGCCGGATGCGTTTGAAGGGCGCAAGATGCTCTCTGCAATAGCGCAGGATATCCTCCGCCACCGCTGGGCCTGGCTCGTAGCCGGCCGCCAACACCACGAACGCTTTGGGCACCGAAAGCTTCACCGCGTCGGGTGAAGGTACGACGGCGGCCTCCGCCACTGCGGGGTGTTCGATCAGGACGCTTTCGAGTTCGAAAGGCGACAGGCGGTAGTCGGAGGACTTGAAGACGTCGTCGTCCCGGCCCACGTAGGTGATGACGCCGTCGGCGTCCCGGCTGGCCATGTCGCCGGTGTGGTAGTAACCGCCGCGGAAGGCTTCCGCCGTCTTTGCTTCGTCGCCGAAGTAGCTCTTCATGAGTCCCACGGGCCGGGGGTCCAAGCGCAAGCAGAGTTCGCCGTCGTCGGCCTCCTCGCCGGTGAGCGGGTCGACAAGCACGACGTCGTAACCCGGCAGCGGGCGGCCCATGGAACCGATCTTCACGGGTTGGGCTGGAGTGTTGGCGATCTGGACGGTGGTTTCCGTCTGGCCGAAACCGTCGCGGATGGTGACGCCCCACGCTTCCTCCACTTGGCCGATGACCTCCGCGTTCAAGGGTTCGCCGGCGGAAACTACTTTGTGGGGCGGGTTTTTCAGTTGCTTCAGGTCCGCTTGGATGAGCATGCGCCACACCGTGGGAGGGGCGCAGAAGCTGGTGACGCCCTCGCGGTCCATCTGCTCCATGAGGGCTTTCGCGTCGAAGCGTTCGTAGTTGTAAATGAAGACGCACGCTTCGGCGATCCACGGGGTGAAGACATTCGACCACGCGTGCTTGGCCCAGCCGGGGGAAGCGACGTTGAGGTGGACATCGCCGGGCTCGACGCCGATCCAGTACATCGTGGACAGGTGGCCCACGGGGTAGGAAGTGTGGGTGTGTTCCACGAGTTTGGCCCGTGACGTGGTGCCTGAAGTGAAGTAGAGCAGCAGTGTTTCGTCCGCCGTGGTGGGGGCGTCGGGCGTGAAGTCCGTGCCGGCGTCGTATGAATCCGCGTACTGTTTCGCGTCATTGTTGGCGCGTTGGGAGCCCACCTCGATCAGCGTGTAGTTGCCCTCGACGTCGGCGAACTTGCCGATGTTGGCGCTGCCGACCGCCACCCACGAGGCGCCGCCACGTTCCACGCGGTCCTGCAGGTCGCGGGCACCCATGAGGGTAGTGGTGGGGATCATGACGATGCCGAGCTTGATCCCGGCGAGCATGAGCTCCCAGAGTTCCACTTGGTTGCCGAGCATGATGATCATGTGGTCGCCGCGCTTGACGCCTTGGCTCCGCAGCCAGTTCGCGAGTTGGGACGACCTTTTCGACAGCTCCTGGTAGGTACGCCGCGTGGAACTGCCGTCCTGCTCGACGATGACCAGCGCGGGCTTGTTTCCCCGCTCCGGGTTTGCGGCGAGCTGGTCAAACCAGTCGAGGGCAAAGTTGAAGTGCTCAAAGCGCGGCCACTCAAATTCGCTGTGGGCCTGCCGGTAGTCCTCGCGGAGCTCGAGCAGGCGGTCGCGGGCCGCCCGGAAATCGTCGGTGACTGTCATAGTCCGCCTTTCGCTGGGGCTTCGTTGCCGTGAGTCTGCGCGGTGGAGCAGCCTAGTGATCCACATCACCTTGCAATATACTAGGACATCCAAGGGTTTGGAAGAGCCCGCGCGGGACATGACGAAGGGGTCACATGCTCGACGAGAAAGCCGGAACCGCCACAAGCGGGGCAGCTGCAAAAAACGTCCTTCCTCCCTATCCGGAGGCGGATCTGATGCACGTGGTGGACCTGCTCCCTGCCAGGGAACAGGCCCGCTATGCGGAGGTGCGTGAGTTCCTGCAGTCGCGGGTCCGGGCAGCCAGCATCGACTACTGGAACCGGGAAGAGTTCCCCTTCGGCCTGCTGGCGGATATGGCAAAGTACGGTCTTGGTGGCCTGCAGACCGATGGCTCCTCGAAGCTGTTCAAAGGCCTCATGTATACCGAGATCGCCCGGGCCGACGTATCACTGTCTGCCTTGGTGGGAATCCATAACGAACTGATTGTCGGGATGATCCACGAGCTCGGATCGGAGGAGCATAAGCAGCGGTGGTTGCCTGGCCTTGAGACCTTTACGCAGTTGGGCGCCTTCGCGCTGACCGAACCGGACCATGGATCAGACATCGCCGGAGGGCTCTCGACGACGGCGCGACGCGACGGCGGCGAATGGGTCATCAACGGTGCCAAACGCTGGATCGGTGCCGGAACGATTGCCGACTTCGCCCTTGTTTGGGCCCGCGACGAAGCTGACGGGCATATCAAGGGCTTCATCGTAGAGACGGATCGTCCGGGGTACTCCGCGACCAAGATCTCCCACAAGATCGGGCTGCGGATCATGCAAAATGCCGACATCCTCCTTGATGAAGTCCGCATTCCCTTGGATAACCTGCTGCCGGGCGCCACGGAATTCTCCCGGGCCAACGATCTCTTGCGCGACTCCCGCGCCTGGGTGGGGTGGCAGGCGGCGGGAATCCAGCTGGCGGCTTTTGATATTGCACGTTCCTACTCCCTGAACCGTTTCCAATTTGGCAGGGAATTGGCCCGCTTCCAGCTCGTCCAGCAGCAACTGGCTGACATCCTCGGCAATGCCCACGCTTCCTTGTCCTTGATGGTTGAACTTGCCCGGATTCAGGAAGCGGGGAAGCTCGAGATGGTTCAGGCTGCCATGGCGAAGGCGACCACCACCCGCTTGGCCCGTTCCTCGGTGGCGATGGGGCGTTCCCTCCTTGGCGGGAACGGAATCACCACGGACTACGAGATGGGCAAGCTGTTCGGAGACGCCGAGATTCTCTACACCTATGAGGGCAGCTACGAGATCAACTCCATGATCGTGGCCCGGGCGGTGACGGGTAAGTCGGCGTTCGTGTGAGGTGGGCTTTCGCCTGGGCATACGCGCGCAGAAGCTTACCTGCGCTGCGGTGTGTGGTGGTTGCGTTGGGGTGTTTGGGTGGGGTCCAGGTGTGGTGGTGGGGTGTACCAGGGGATGCCGTTGTTGGTGGTGATTTTCCATTGTTCTTTGTGGATGACGTGGTGGTGGTGGGAGCAGAGCAGGGTTGCGTTGTTGGTGCTGGTGGGTCCGCCGTGTGACCAGTAGGTGATGTGGTGGGCTTCGCACCAGGGTGCGGGGATGGTGCAGTTGGGGAA
>NZ_JBIVHM010000014.1:0-86728 GCF_044749185.1 Paenarthrobacter sp. NPDC089675
GGCCCCCGAAGGGCAACGCATCGGTTTCAGGCTGACTCTAGCCATCCGTCGAAACCCGTCTACTCCCGGCTCACGAATACCCGTGCATGCCAGTTCAGTGGGACGAGTAGAAGTAGGTGAGATAACTCGTCCAACCTAACCGGAGATCTGCCTCATTTGTGACTAGGCACTCCCATTTTGATTCCTGTAGGGCGTGACGGTCACATATGAAATGAAGAGCG
This sequence comes from Paenarthrobacter sp. NPDC089675, assembly GCF_044749185.1. NCBI lineage: Bacteria > Bacillati > Actinomycetota > Actinomycetes > Micrococcales > Micrococcaceae > Paenarthrobacter > Paenarthrobacter sp. NPDC089675. Next base: position 222 of record NZ_JBIVHM010000014.1, read on the forward strand.
CCAGTTTCGTGTGAAAATATCCCCGTGCGTATGAGGAAGCCTAGATGAGTCACCGCCGCCCAAGAAGTTCAGGGGAAATACTCAACCTCCTACTGAGTCATTCGCAAGACTGGGTTCACCGTCGGGTCGATGCCCTGCGTTTGGATGTTGACGGAACGACTCGGCGTTTCGTATCCGTGGATCTAACCGTCCCGGCCGACCGGGTTATTGCTGGATCAACGGGCCACGTGTTGGTCCCTCTGGGAGTTCTGGAGAAAGGCCCAATTCAAAGGCTGGATGCTTCCCATGACGGTAAGCCTGTACCTGTTTTAGGTCGCCAGGATCACGCCGAACTGGTTGTCGAGATGCTTGAGGCGAGACTTCCTCGAGTGCTCGGAAAGGCTTGGCCCAGGCACCTACGCAGAAAGCTCTTCTACGAAATCGCTACGTGTAGCGCAGAGACGGCCGAGAACATCGCAGAGGATTACCAGCGGTTCCAAAGAGACCTGCTGGGAAGTCGCGTCCGAGACGAGCATTCCAAGCTGCAGATAGAAGAATTCAGCACTTTGGTAGGGCAGATGCTCGCTAACTTCGTTTTCCTCGTGGAGATCAAGAAGGAATTCGTGGGGCAGCGCATCGTTTTGAAGTATGCCCTCGATCAAGCAGAAATCAACAGCGGTCCCTCGGGCCGGCGCACGCTCGTTATTCTTCAGCCCGTTCCGGATTTGGGCTGGGCCAGAAGCCACCATATGGAAGTAGGCGTCCCTTCCGGGTTGGTCGTCGACTCGCTCACTCTGGCCGAACTCGGTGAGGATGAAAAGAGCGACCGTTTCGTGAAGGCTGTTTCCGAAGGGCGTATCGGTCACGTGAACTTGGAGCCGTCATCGTCACAAGCAATCGGCTTCCTTCGAGCGGAGATCTCCGTTGCCAAGCAGGGGGTCTTCTTTTTTACTCAGTGGACGATATACAGCCTTGTGATTCTGGTGGCCACTGCGACTCTAGTTCGTATGTTTGACGATTTTTTCATAAAGATGGTGCCGGAAACCATTCCTTCTCCGGCTGCGTCTATTTTGCTCGTAGGGCCCGCCCTGCTGATTTCATGGATGAGTCGTCTTCCTGAACACCCCCTAGTCGCGCGCATGATCGGGCCGCTCAGGGGGATGCTAACCCTTAGCGCACTTGCGCTGACTCTCATGGCTGGTCTCGCAGCTGTCAGAGTTCAGGTGTGGGTATGGCACGCCGCATGGTGGGTAGTTGTGGCTCTGATTCTCGCAGTATGCGTATGGTTCTTGTACTTCACTTTTAACTGGCGTTTAGAACGCACGAGGTAGGGATCGTCGTAGAATTTAAGTTCATCAGGAGGTTGAATTGGCTCATCAAAGGACCAGTTGGTCCAAGCAGGACACGGACTCCCCAAGTAGAGACGACTTGCTACGAGGTGTAGATTACGTCCTCGTATCAGGTGGGGGATCGCTTGAGAAGGACTTCAAGCTCACCGGCCTTAAGAAGCAGAGGAAGGCGAGGCGGCTAGAGAGAACGAGCTTATTTGGGCGGCGTATCAGTACTGGAAAGCCCGCAAACCAAGAGTAAGTGGGGTGAAGAGACAGAGCGGGCGTGCCTACATGGTTGCTCCTTGTTACGGCGAGTCCATTGTGCATCCCTCCGCTAGCCTGCTCGTTCCCGATACAGGGAACCAGCGCTGAAATCACAGACTCTTCTGTGGTTGTCAGCGGAGCGATGGCAGGAAGCTGTCGACATTGAGTGTGCGGTAAATCCGCCGGGCGAGGTCGCGTTTCACGCACCGTCTGATCTCCCGATTGGGTTGCCCCTCTGCCTGCCGTTTTGGTGCATGCGCGATGGTTTCCGGATCGAACGCCATCCTGGTCGGTGCAACCATGTGAGGGGCTTTATACAGGGTCCTGTCGCCTCCGCGATTGAGCGGATGGCGGATGGTATTCCCGGATGAAGCCGGAATGGGGTTGGCCCGGCCAGGAAGCGAAAGCTGCATCGGAAAGCACCCTGCCCTGGTGCACCAGGCGGTGAGACAAATGGCTGCCGTGACTGGTCCGAAGCCGGCTTCCTGCTTCGCTGACTTGAACCGGTTCGGTGATCCGAGAGCCGTTGGCTTTGATTTCAGCGTCAAGGTCGCCGATACGCTTGACGAGCCTGATCGCTTCGGAGCGTGCGACCAACACCGCAAGCGGTTCTTCACGAGCCCGCCACCGGGACACCTCAAGTATCTGGCCTCCGGTCAACGCGCTGCGCGCATCCAAACCCAAATCATTGGTCCGGAGCGGTGCGGTCAATGCGTTCACGGTCTTGGTCCGGTCGGTTGTCATCGATTGACGTGCGGTGACCAAGACCCGCAACGCGGCACGGACCCCTTCGTTCAACCGTGGCGGCACAACTTGTCCTCTTCCAAGGCAAGGACGGAAGCGCCCAGGGTACACTCCCCCACCTTTACGCAGTCACGGTTATCGGTGCCCGGTCTGCGAAGTCATTAGGGGAAGAGTCGCGAAGTAAAGGTTCGTTCTCGTTGCAGATCTCAGCTTTCGGTACAGGAGTTATTGGCTTCCACCCTGAGCCCTGGGCAGAAGGAGGCTGACGGACGGGTGCGAAGGACCGGATAATGGTTCAGCGGGCCGAGCCTGCGGTATTTTCTCGGGTGTTTACGCGAAGGCATAGGCTCCACGGAACCTGCGGGAGGGCGATCCTTCGTTCAACCTGGTGGGATCTGGAGAGTGTTGCGCCGACGAGGCTGGCGGTGTTGGTGGCGATGACGACTTCGTTCTGGTCGACGATGCACGTGTTGGGCGGCAAGGGCTGCATGAGCGGTGCGAATTCAGTCTGAAGGCGGCTGATGAGGATGTCTGCGGCAGCGAGTCCTGCCATCTTGCCCGCCCTGGTGACCCGTTTGGTGAAGGTGATGACGTGCTCGTTGGTTCCGAGGGCATCGATGTAGGCGTAGCTGGTGTGGACCTCGGCATCGGCATCGGGCGCGGGCCACCACGGTGCTGTCGAGTAGTCGTAGAACTCCGGACCCATTTCGAATTCGAACCGCTGCGGCGATTCCGCGCCCGACGGGAGGTAGCACCAGATGGATCCCGGTGCGCCGAAGTAGGATTGCTCGGCGATGAATCCCGTCCCGTACAGCGCCGGCATGGCCTGCAGACGCTCGCGTGCGACATCGTAGACGTTCTCCAGCTCGTCCAGCCTGCCGAACTTTGCGTGGTCAAGGCCCTCCTGCGCGGCTTCTTCGACGATCCCTATCGAGGCGGCCACGGCTTCTTTGAGGTCCGCCGTGAACGATTCCACGGCGTAAACTGCGCTGTCGCTGCCCTCGCTTGAAGACGGCGGGACTGTCGGTGATTCTATGGACATTCGCAGGTCTATAAGGCGGTTCATATCTCGGCGGACATGCTCTTCGGCGAGGGCCCGGGCATCAGTGGCGTTCCCTGCTCGAACTGCGTCCACAATCATGGCGTGCTCATTGGCCGCTGCGATGCGGCGGTCAGGAGCGTCGGCCCAGACCAATGCCCCGACCTCGGCCTGCATTGTTATCTCCTGGCGGGTGAACAGGACGGATCCCGATGTGGCCGCAAGCTCTATGTGGAACTGGCTATCGGCCCGTGTCATTTCAGCGGATGTCTGCGCCGTTCCGATGAGGGCCGCCATCGAAGAAAGGCGCCCGATGGGGACCTGCTGCGATCGGCCGGCCGCCACTGCCGCAGCTGAGCCTGACAGGAAGGCGCGATACTCCCGTACGTCGCGTAGATGCTCCAGGGAGTACCTCGCAAGGGTGTCCCGTTGGGCTTTGGCGATGTCTCCGGTGTTCGCCCTCACGAAGCTTCCGCCACCTTTGCCGCGCCGTGTTTCCAGAAGTCCCAAGTGGCGAAGCTCGGCGAGGGCGGTTCGGAGGGTCATGGTGGAGACCCGCATCTTTGCGGCGAGCTCGCTTTCACTGGGAAGCTGGGTGCCGTCTTCTAGCACGCCCAGTTCGATCGAATGACGGAGCCGAAGGGCGATCTCCTCGCCCCGCTCGGCGGTCTCCAACGGCGCAAATGCGAGCCGTTCTCTCCAGCTTGACATGGCCCCCCTCCTTAATCGTAGTAATCATCACCATCAAAACTATGACATCTTGTGTTAGATGTCTATTGACATCTAACATTGGAGGTCTAAAGTTAATTGTATCAAATGGAGGGGAAAGGGGGCCCAGCCGCTTCGACCATCAGCTAGGAGTTACGGTCATGTTGGATAGCAACGATGTCGTCCACATCTGGCAACAAGCCGGGAATCCGACGCCGGTCGACCGTCTCAGTTTCTACGCCGAGGCACTGACCGCACACTGCGCTATCGGCGAGTGCAGGACACTGAGCGATGCGCAAGAGGACGGGGCGCTCCTCGCGATGTTCCGCGTTGACCGTCCCCACGCGACCATTCCTTCCCTCCACCAGATGCCTCCTCTGGCGTTGTCCGGCTACCACCAGTTGCTCCATGAACTCGCCCGCCAAGGACTTGGCCCAAGCGATGAATTCCGTGCCCAGATCTCGCGGGGCGGGCATTTACCCGAAACCGCACCGCGCCAAGGGGTGGACACCGAGGCTTTGAACGGAGACGAACGGTGAAACGCCGCAGCCCGCGAACAACTACCGCCCCGCAATCCATCGGGGTTGCACCCCTTCCCCTGTTGCCTGAGCCGGCGCAAGTCCGGACCAGCCCACCGGAAACGTGGGATGCGCTCATGTTAGAACTCGACGCCGACTGCGCCTGAATCCAAACGAATACTTGAGGCGAACAACGACGACTTCTTTGCCTGCATGCCAAGCATCCAGGAAGGCTCCGGCCTTACCCAAACGCTGCGGTCGTGCGAGGACTATGTGTAAAGCCGGCCCTAACGCCATAGAAAGTCGCGGACGTTTTAATTGCTTGTTGTAGTGAGGCGCAGTTGGCCTACGGTTCAAACCTCGGATTTCCGGTTATCAGACCGCCGCTCCCGAAAGAAGGTGGCAAGTCTCATCGGGACAGTGTCTAGGCAAACGAGCTTGGCTCGTCCCAGCCGCGAGAGCGCAACCAGTTCCCGTTGTCATCAGTTCGGAACCGCCGGCAGATGGCGCGGCCGGGCCCAGGTAGACCCGAAGCGGACCCAGTAGTTCAAATTCTTTACTGTCCCGCTTTCGGGCTTTCCCAGCCTGATCTTCCGCTCCGTCGGGACGGCATCTGTAAAGGCCGTGCGTCACCGTCAGCTCAAAACTTAGCCTATCCTGATGCCGGTGCACGCGAAGTCCTGCTGCAGAAGCCGCTCAATGGGGCAGCAATCTCAATCGCTTCGCCAGCCCGGACGGAGCGGTTGAGCGGGACATGTAGAAGGAGCTGAGAGAACTCTCGCGCCACGACGCCAGTATTTCCGTAGGGACCGATGTCTGAACAGCGCCGGATCGGGTAACCGCTGGAACCTGAGAGCCTTGAGGGCAAAACTAAATCTCCGGTAAACCGCTCCCGAAATCCCATGGCATCTACCCCTCCGAAACCATGGCCTAAGGGCTGGTCACGTAGGAGCGCATTCGTTGTGATTCGTCCAAAGAAGCGGCAGATCTCCCGACAAGAATTCCTTTCAAATGCAAATATTTTACCCATCCTAGCTTTCCAATGTAAGATGACTGGGACGAGAGGAAGTGGCGACATGAGCCAATCCGACGCAGTAACCGGAAGCAGCGATGGGCCCATGGCGCCGCTGGGAGGTACGGCCGCGGCCATTGAGCCCATCCTTGATCCTGTGGATGTCGACCTTGTCGATATCCAGATTCTCCGTCTTTTGGCTGACGATTCCCGGGCATCCCAGCGCCAGCTGGCACGCGAAGTTGGCATGTCCGCGCCGGCCGTTGGTGAACGCATCGCCAGACTGGAACGCTTGGGAGTGATCCGTGGCTACTCGGTGGCGGTTGACTGGGCGCGGCTGGATTATTCAATGGAGGTCTACCTAAATATCCTGGCTGTCTCAGGCGTCAACATGGGCCAGTTGATCTCTGACCTGAACGCCCTCCCTGAAGTAGAGTCTGTCAACAGCATCTCCGGATCCTTCGATCTCCAAGCGCGGCTCAGGGTGCGCGACCACCGCCACCTGAACCGCCTTCTCGTTCACGGCATCTGGCAGCTGTCTGCCATACAGCGCACTGAGACTCAACTCAGTTTTGCCAGTGCTCCGCATTGGGACTTCACGTCCAACTTGCTGAGCCATATTCAAGAACAGCAGAAGAACCACTCCAAATAGGCCCCGCGAAGGGCGCCGCGACCCAGCGGCGAAGCTCAGGCCCAAGGCAGCCTTGCCATCCGCGCTGCTGCGTAGGGCCGGCCAGTTGACGCACTGAGCATTGAGTGCGACCTGTGCTCGATGTTCCTGCTGATCCTCGCCAAGCGGCGATGCCTGCTCCGCTACCCCCTCTCCTGCACTCGCGCAGTTAAGCCGCGAAACCTTCCGGCATTCCCCGCTCCCGGCGACCGCAGAACCGGGCTCTGGTCGACCCAAAGCAGTTGAATTCCTCGGGTCCAGCGGTTCACTCCTGGCAGCGCTCACGAGGATTCTTAGTAGTTTCAAACAGAAGGAAAATAGGATAGCCATATATGCATATGTAAGGTTTTGATCTCTATTGCTTGACATACGCAAGTGGTGCGGCGCATAGTTGATGTATTCACAGACCGGGCAATTGGACCCGGGTCAACGTCCCCAGAAGAGAGCTATGCCATGACCCCTGCTGTTTTTCACGTCGCCGGCGACCTTTCAGCGCGGGCCGCGGTCCGGAGTCTGCGGTCCTCCCAGATTCGTGAGGTCGCGAACACTGGAATAGGTCGTGAGGGTGTACTGCCGTTTTGGTTTGGGGAACCGGACGAACCGACTCCACGCGAGGTCCGCGAAGTCGCCGCGGCGTCCCTCGATGCCGGGAACACGTTCTACGTCCAGACCCTCGGCATGCCATCCCTGCGTGCAGCCATCGCTGGCTACGTGAGCGCGCTGCATAAGCCAATCGGCGTGGACCGGATCGCCGTGACCAACTCGGGTACCACAGCCCTGATGACCGCCATTCAGACTGTCATCGGACCGGGTGACCGCGTTGTGACACTCACGCCACAGTGGCCGAACCTCGTGGAGATGCCAAAAGTTGTCGGCGCCACTGTCGAGACCGTCCCCCTCGACTTCTCTGTTGAGGAGGGATGGCACCTCGACATCGACAAGCTGCTGAAGCAGCTGACCCCGGGCACGGCAGCTTTGATGCTCAACTCGCCTAACAACCCCACTGGATGGACTGTTTCCCGCGAGCAGCAGCAGCGGATTCTTGACCGCTGCCGCCAGCATGGAATCTGGATCATTGCCGATGATGTTTATGAGCGCTTCTACTTCGAGGGCAATGCCGCTCCGTCTTTCTTGGACATTGCCGATGAAGACGACAAAGTCATCAGCGCCAATTCCTTCTCCAAGGGCTGGCTCATGACCGGCTGGCGTGCCGGCTGGCTTGTCGCACCGAAACCGCTGATTCCGCAGATCGGGAAGCTCATCGAGTTCTCCGCAGGCTGTACGCCTGCCTTTGTCCAGGAAGCCGCCCAGTTCGCCCTGGAAAACGGCGAGGCAACGATCGCGCGGACGCTGTCCCGGTTCAAAACCGCCCGTGATTACCTTCACGACAAGCTCGCCACGATCCCCGGAGTTCATCTCGGCACCCCGGCGCCGGGAGCCATGTACACCTTCTTTAAGGTCGATGGGATTACCGACAGTTTCGAATTCTGCACCTCACTGCTGGAAAAGACAGGCCTCGGTCTGGCACCAGGAACAGCCTTCGGGCCTGAAGGGCAAGGCTATCTGCGGTGGTGCTTCGCCAGCGACCTCGACCGGATCGACGACGGGGTTGACAGGCTTCGAACGTATTTGATGGCCCGCTGACCCGGGATCGGGCTGCCCGCGGAGCACCAGATCCCGCATCAACACTGCCGCTTCCAGCTGTTAGAGGGCAGCCTGGTCCGTCCGGTCCCACTGACAACGACGTCCAATCAGAAAGCTAGAAGATGACTGCGAAGTCGACAGCCACAGACCACGGCCATGGGCGGGCAGACGACAAGACCCTGCACGCCGAAGACGTTGGCTACAAGAAGGGCCTGAAGGGCCGCCAGATCCAGATGATCGCGATCGGTGGTGCCATCGGCACTGGTCTGTTCCTTGGCGCAGGCGGCCGCCTGGCCGCGGCCGGTCCTTCCCTGGTTCTTTCCTACGCCATTTGTGGAGTCTTCGTGTTCCTGATCCTTCGGGCCCTGGGCGAACTTGTTCTGCACCGCCCATCGTCGGGCTCCTTCGTTTCGTATGCGCGGGAGTTCTACGGTGAGAAGGCTGCCTACGTCTCAGGCTGGTTCTACTGGATCAACTGGACCATGGGGACGATAGGTGACATCACCGCAGCTGCCCTATACATGAATTTCTTCGGTCGCTATGTGCCATGGATCGGCGCCGTTCCCCAATGGGCGTGGGCCCTGATCGCCTTGGCGGTAGTCCTTGCCCTGAACCTCGTCTCGGTGAAGGTCTTCGGGGAACTTGAGTTCTGGTTCGCGATCATCAAGGTCGCGGCACTGGTGTCCTTCCTTATCATCGGTCTGTACTTCATTGTCTTCGGCACCCCCACCGGTGCACCCACCGGGGTTGACCTGATCAGCGACAATGGTGGATTCTTTCCCACCGGACTCGCCCCTATGATCCTTCTCATGTCAGGTGTGGTGTTCGCTTACGCCTCAGTCGAGCTTGTCGGCACCGCGGCCGGTGAAACAGAAAATCCTGCGAAGATCATGCCCCAGGCGATCAACTCGGTGGTAATCCGCATCGCCGTGTTCTACGTGGGCTCGGTCCTGCTGCTTTCGCTGCTGCTGCCGTACACCGCGTACGAATACGGCGTGAGCCCCTTCGTGACGTTCTTCAGTTCCATCGGGATCCAAGGCGTCGACCTCATTATGAACCTCGTGGTTCTCACGGCCGCGCTGTCCTCGCTGAACGCCGGCCTGTATTCCACCGGGCGTATTTTACGCTCGATGGCGGCCGCCGGGTCTGCTCCAAAGTTCGCCCTGAAGATGAACAAGGCCGGCGTACCATACGGCGGCATTGGACTCACAGCACTCGTGGCCCTGCTCGGTATCCCTTTGAACTACTTGGTTCCCGGCGATGCTTTCGAGATTGTCCTCAGCATCGCTGCTGTCGGGATCATCAGTACATGGGCGACCATCGTCCTGTGCCAGATCAGGCTCCAGCATTGGGCCAAGAAGGGCTGGCTCACCCGCCCGGACTTCCGCATGCCAGGTGCCCCCGTCACTGGTTATCTGACCCTGGCCTTCCTCGCCGGGGTCCTGATTCTGGTTCTGTTTGACTCGCCGTGGACACTGGTGGTCACGTTCATCGCCTCAGTGCTGCTGGTGGCGTACTGGTTCGCCTGCCGGCGGCGAATCCGCGAGATCGCCGAAGACAGGACCGAAAGATTTGACGGCCAGTCACAGCAACTTCCTCAACACTCCGTCGCTGACTGAAAAGGCGCTTCGGACACCCCAAGGGCCGGACAACTCTTTGACCAACCGACCGAATCCAGGCGAAAGGAAGAATGACATGAAGGCCCGCCTAGCCGTGTCCACCAAGAGGAAGGCCCACGCTGATGCATTGGCAGATTGGACCGAATTGCGCCCGGGCGACCCGGTCGAAATAGTCAAGAACGCACAAACCATCAGCCACGGAACTACTGAGGAAGTCTCGGGCAGTGGCGCGGTCCTGTGGGTCAGTCCCGACCAGCCAGGACCCAGCAGATCCTATGCAAAGTCAGAAGGGATCCTGGTGCACCGTGCATGAAGTGACTCCTACTCCAGACATTGTCCGGACACACTTACCAAAGCCGACGAGGACAACCCCATGAAGTACGACGTAGTGACCTTCGGCGAGCCAATGCTCCTACTGCTGGCAGCCGACGACCTGCCGTTGCTCTCCGGGCAGCGATTCGATGTCGGCGTTGCCGGAGCAGAGAGCAACCTCGCGATCGGCCTTGCCCGGCTTAACCATGGAGTGGCGTACTTCGGCCGCGTCGGAGCTGACACGTTCGGTGTCCGGATTCAACAAACCCTTCGGAGCGAAGGAATTGACGTCAGTGCCCTGACCACAGACGCCGAGCTGCCAACGGGCATCCTTCTCCGCGACAGCCCCCAGGGCCAGCCGATCACGGTCGAGTACCGCCGCGCCGGGAGCGCTGCCACGGCCCTTGCCCCTGAGCACCTGCCCAAGGAGATGATCAGCAACACCCGTTTCCTCCATGTGACCGGCATTATCGCGGCGCTCTCGGAATCCGCACTTGAAGCAGCCGAACAGGCCATGATCATAGCCCGTCAGGCGGGGGCTGAAGTGTCTCTGGATCCCAATATCAGGCTCCGGCTCGCTTCACCTGAACAGTGGCGCAAAATCATCGAACGCCTGGCCCCGCACGCGACCATCATCTTCACCGGCCAAGACGAAGCGGACATCATCTGCCGCGGCGTTGACCCCGAGGAATGGTATGGCGAACGAGGAGCCACCACCGTAGTCGTCAAGAACGGTGCTAGCGGGTCCCGCGAATACATGCACACCGTGGCGTCCTCGGTGGAGGCTGGGGTTCGACCCGTGCATGCCGTCGATGTCGTTGGTGCCGGCGACGGCTTCAACGCCGGCTGGATCTCAGCATGGCTCAACGGTGCAGACAGCCAGACCCCGGAACATGCAGCCCTTCGACTCCGGACGGGTGCCACCGTTGCCGCGAGCGTCGTCGCTACCCGCGGGGATGCGACCGGCCTGCCCACCCAAGCCATCCTTAGACAGTTGCTGAGCAACGGAATGGACGTTAACCGATGAACCCTCACGAAACCATAGCCGCCATCACAAAGACCGGAATTGTCGGCATCGTCCGCGCCGAGTCGGCGCAACAGGCCATCGAGCTGACGAGGCAGCTGTGGGATGCAGGCATCGCCGTCGTTGAAGTAGCCCTGACCACACCCGACGGGCTCGAAGCGATCAAGAAACTCAGCCAGGATGTACCGGACGGATACATTCTGGGCGCCGGAACAATACTTGATGCCGCAACGGCACGACTTGCCATTCTTGCCGGCGCCAGCCTCCTAGTCACCCCGGTCGTCGTCGAAGAGGTCATCGAAGTAGCCCAACGGTATGGTGCGGTAACCGTCATCGGTGCCGCCACACCGACAGAAATGCTGCAAGCCCACAGCCGCGGTGCTGACTTCGTCAAGGTCTTCCCCGCAAGCCGATGGACCCCGCAAAGCCTCTCCGACACCTTGCAGGCACTCCCACAGCTGCGGATCATCCCCACCGGTGGAGTAACCCCGGAAACAGCCGCGGAGTGGGTCGGCGGTGGGGCCGTTGCCGTCGGGCTGGGTTCTTCCCTTACCAAGGGCGATGACCCGTCAGGCCGCGTAGCTTCCCTGCTGCAAGCACTAGGGTCAGCACGCGCCTAACCACAAGACCCGCTTGCCATCACCAAGCGGGACCGACCAGATGAGCTGCTCTTCCCGGAATTGGACCGTGAGATCCAATTCCGCGACGAGCAGCTTTTTTGGTAACCGGGCAGGAACGGACCGCCCATCGGCGCGGTCAAGAGGCCCCCGAACTGCACACAACTCCCCATCCAAGGCCACGGCTTGTGGCTTCGTTGCACTGGGCAGGCGGTGGGATGGCGCGTGCAAACCGCGTCAGATCCTGCTGGTCCTCTGCCACCTGCATTCGCCCATAAGAACTGAACCAACGGGCGGCTCATATGACGAACCCGGGAAGCTGGACCGGTGTCCGAAAACCGGGGATTCAGGTCTTCGCCGTACCGGGCCATTTTCCGCCTGACCCGAGCAGGAGTTTCCAGCTGGCCAGGAGACAGAGCGCGCTTCCTGGCGTCCCTTCGGATACGCCAAAGCCCTCCCGCCAGGTTGAGTCGCCTGGGGGAGGGCTTTCGGCATTGCGTCCTAGGTTCGCTCGCCGGGGCATACTTGGTGCTCTGGGCCCCTTAGTGCAGGTTTCCGAGGAACTGCCGTGTCCGTTCGTGGACGGGATGATCGAAGAACTCACTGGGCGTGCCCGATTCGATGATCTTCCCTCCGTGCATGAAGATAACCCGGTTTGCGACCTGTCGAGCGAAACTCATTTCGTGGGTCACCACGATCATGGTCATCCCTTCTTTGGCCAAGTCGGTCATGACTTTCAACACCTCACCAACCAGTTCGGGATCCAGAGCCGAGGTCGGTTCGTCGAACAACATCACCTTCGGGTTCATGGCCAGCGCCCGGGCTATGGCAACCCGTTGCTGTTGTCCACCGGAGAGCTGCGAAGGATAGAAACTGGCCTTGCCTTCCAACCCGACTTTGCGCAGCAGTTCCATCGCACGGGCTGAGGCCGCAGCGGCAGGAACCTTCAACACTCCTCGGGGAGCCTCGATGATGTTCTGCAGGACCGTCAGGTGTCCAAAGAGGTTGAACCGCTGAAAGACCATACCAACCGGCTTGCGTTGATGGGACACCTGGGAGGGGGTCATCTCACGGTATCCGCCTTTGAATTTTTCGTAGCCAATGAACTCATCGCCAACCCAGATTTCACCTGAATCGATCGTTTCCAGATGATTGATGGCCCGAAGGAATGTGGACTTTCCGGCCCCTGAGCCGCCCAACAGACAGACCACTTCGCCCTTGAAGACCTCAAGGCTGATGCCCTTGAGGACTTCGACATGACCGAATGCCTTATGGACATCGCGGGCTCGGACGATAGGTGCTTCCTCGACCGCAGCTGATGCGCTCATACTAGTTAACCCTCCTCATGGGGAGCCTCACGATAGATGACACCAAGGTCTTCTTGGATGTTTTTCCCGGCCTGGCAAGACTTGCGTCGAATGACTTCTCCAGGAAGTACTGGCCAACGCTGGTGACCGAAACAACCACCATGTACCAGAAAGCACAGGCAAACAGTGTTTCCATGATCTCCAGGTTCCGGCTCGAAATATCCTGGGCGGCCCGTAGCAACTCTGGATACGTGATCACGGATGCCAGGGAAGTTGTCTTCAACATGTTGATGAAATCGTTGCCCGTGGGAGGAATAATGACCCGCATGGCTTGAGGCAGAACGATTCTGCGCATGGTTCGCCCCGGACTCATCGCCAGTGCGGTGGCCGCCTCAACCTGCCCGCTGTCAACGCTCTTGATACCACCACGAATGATTTCTGCCATATAAGCGGCCTCGTTGAGGGCCAGACCCAGAAGTGCTGCCACGAATGGGGTCATCACCGCATTCGTGGACGCGGAGTAAAATACGACGTCTGTTCCAGGGATGCCCAAGGTGATCTTGTCTGAAACCAAGGCAAGGTTGTACCACATGAGGATCTGCACGAGGACGGGTACGCCGCGGAAGATCCAGATGTAAAAGGACGCGATGCTGCTGGCCACGGGGTTGTGGGAAATGCGCATGATGGCGACAACGACGCCGATTGCGATGGCCAGTACCTGGGAAACGACAGCGAGGACGATAGTGCTCCATACAGCCTGCAGGAAGGGCACGGTGAAGGTGTAGACCAGCACATTGGGCCAGACGATCTTGGCCTGGGCCAACGCGACGATGACGCCGGCCATGACGGCCAGGCAGAGCACGGCCATCACCCATCTCAGCGGATGCTTCCGGGGATAAGTGACCGTGACACCGGCAGCGGCGTTCAGGCCGTCCAAGCTTCTGCGTTCATCAGATTTGATGCCTTCATTACTGGACACGGCTACGATCCTCCATTGACGCTCGCCGCTGTGAGGGCGCCCGCCTTGACCTTCCAGTTATCAAGAATCTGGCCGTAGGTTCCATCGTCCATCAACTGCTGAAGAGCAGCTTGGAAAGCATCACGGAGACCCGGGTTCTGCTTGTTGAAACCGATGCCATAGGGGACCGGGTCGATCAATTCGTTATCTGCCACCTGGAAATCGTTGCCGCTTCCGGACGTTGCGGCCACGTAGCTCAGGTACGGCAGGTCATCGATCACGGCATCGTTCCGTCCGGTCTTCAGATCGTTGAACATCTGCGCTTGCACTTCGTTGGTGTTGAGCTTGATCTCCGGCTTGCCGCTGGCGATGCAGGCCGGGGAAGCGGTCTTCTGGACCCAATCCGCTGCTGCAACTCCGACGTTGGTGCCAACGGTCTTGCCGCAAAGATCTTCGGCAGATTTGATGTTGGCAGGGTTGTCCTTCTTCACCAGGAACTTCATTCCAGAGTTGAAGTAGTCGACGAAGTCGATCTTCTGCTGTCGTACCTTGTTGTCATTCATTGCAGAGATTGTCAGGTCCACGCGCTTGGTTTCCAAACTCGTGATGAGGGTGTTGAACACCATGTTCTTAACGTCCACCTTCAAATCCAACTTCTTGGCAGCGGCGGTGATGAGGTCGATGTCATACCCGATGGCAGTCTTTGAATCTTCAGCGAGGAAACTGTTCGGCGGCGTCTGGAGATTCGACCCCACAGCCAGCGTCTTGCCTTTGAATTCCGCAGGGACCAGTGCCTGCAGCTTGCTATCAGCCTGAATACCGTCCAGCAGGGCCTTGGAGTTCGTCTGAGCGCTGGCGTCCTGTGTGGAAGCGTTGCCGGTCTGAGCACCTGAATTGGCGCCGCCGGGAACAGAGCATGCGCTCAGACCAAGGGCCGCGGCTACAGCAACGGTACCGATGAGGACCTTAGACTTCATGATTTCTCTCTCCATAGTTGTTCTGATCGACCAGATGGCGCTGGGGCCAGATCCTTGCTGTCGGCGAATGCTGACTGACTCAGCAAATGCAGGCAGCGCAACAACGGCCCTTCAGAAGTGCTGTTTCGGATACCACCGTCCATCTGCCGGGCACGAGGCAACGGCGGCGGGAGGGCGGTTCCATCTGCGTCGGGTTGGGGAAGTGCTGAGTGTTGCCTTTACCTCAGCATCAATACACACCTATTGTGGGCCGTATCACTATCAAATGTCAAGTAAAGAGCGGCGATAGGTTTACAAGTGCAATTCAGGGAAGCGTTACGCTTTTCTTATGTGCTGCAAGTGTTGGCAGTGGGCCGGAGCGGGTACCGGTTTATATTGAGCGGGCGCCGTACGGGGCTACATCTGTGATGAACGAGCTCTTAATGGGGCCACAAAGTGTAGGTTCCTGACCGTTGAACAGGTTGCCCAAGAGCTCAACGCTTCTTCCAGACAAATCCGGGCGCTGCTCAAATCAGAGATCTTGGGGCGGCGGGTGCCAGAACCTGCGGTTTATGTGCCAGTGAAGTTGAGGGCAACACTAACGATGGGGTGCCCCCGGACCGCGCGGAACGAGTTGCCTCAGGCGAATTGCTCATCAGGCAGCGTGCTGAAGTCGCTGCTTCTTCCCCTGTGCAGTCCTAGAAGACTGACGCACGTTTCAGAGTCGAACCGCTCCCCCAAGCATTACGGGCGGCCGATGGCCCGCGATAAATCACGGGTGCGATCAGCTCCGATGCCTGCCAAGTGGCGACCTTCCGGAGGGTGGGACCCGTCATGCTTATTCTCCCTGCCGCTGAGACTTCCTTGATGCGTACGGGGCCATCTCCCCGAATGCTCCCAGTAATCATCAGCACCGCCCGGGTCGCTCGTCTTGGCTGGGTTGAGCCTCTCCCCCAGCCTGACGGAATGACAATTGCTGGCATTACGAGTGCCGGCATTGGAATTGGCTGCGACCAGGTTGTCCTCGGTACCGCCAGGTGCAGCTTGCACGACGGCAAGCCCTCGCCGCAGCCCGGGCCATCGGGCCTTATCTCATCGCCGGAACATGAGGGCTGCGCGGAACGGATTTTCGCTGACGGTCCGGGACCGGGGATCTCTGTTGCTCAGCGGGCAAGTTATCGGCGCGGTGGAAGAATGGGAAGGCCCTGACCAAAGAGATTGGTCAGGGCCTTGGGGTTTGAGGGGTCCAAGGATCCCCAAAACCGTTTCTAGTCTTGTTTGCTCTCCTTAGGAAAGGTTCTGTGGTCCAGAGAGCACGGATTGTTGCGCCGCTCGTTTCGCTCTGCCGGGAATCAGGATGAATGCAAGGACTCCGCCGGCAAGGACAAACGAGGAAACGATTGTGAAGGCAATTGTGTAGGAACCGGTCAGCTGCACGACCCATCCTGTGAGGTAGGGACCCGAGAAACCGCTGAGATTGCCAATGGAGTTTATGACGCCGAAGGCGACTGCGCTTCCCACCCCGGTGAGAAGTTCCGAAGGCACTGACCAGACGACCGACTGTGAGCAGTACACAGCGCTTACCAGTACGACGAAACCGATGATGGAGGCTACTGGAGACCCCAGAGCGAGGCAAATGATCGTCGTGATCGCGCCCAGTACTGCCGGAATGGCGACGTGGAAGCGCCGTTCCAGTGTGCGGTCAGAGTGGCGGCTCCACAGCACGAGGGCGAGTGCGGCGATGCCGTAGGGAATTGCGACGACGATTCCCGTGGTGATGATTCCTGGGTCCAGGCCAAGCGACGACTGGAGAGTCTTTACGACTGTCGGCAGGAAAAAGTTCAAGACGTTGGAACCGGAGGTGAGGCCGAAGTAGATCAGAGCCAGGCCCCAGACAATGGGGCGTTTCAGAACCGCCATGATCTGCTGACCATGGCTAAGGGTAGAGACGTTGGCGGCTGCGACCTGCTCGTCCTTTGCGATTTCGGAGGTAAGCCAAGAGCGTTCAGCTTCGCTCAGCCAAGGTGCGCTTTGCGGTCCTTTTCGAAGCACGAAGAAGCATGCGATGCCGAGAAGTACTGCGGGCAAGGCTTCAACGCCGTACATGAGACGCCAGCCTTCGAGGCCGAGCGAGTCGCCGAGGGCAATGAGAGAGGTGGAGATAGGTGCGCCGACTACTTGGGCGATGGGGATACCGAGGAAGAAGATCGCCACCAGGCGTGCGCGGTAGCGGACAGGGAACCACAGCGTCAGGTAGAACACCACGCCCGGGAAGAATCCTGCTTCTGCGGCGCCAAGAAGGAATCGGAGCGAGAAAAAGTGCCAGGGCTCGTGGATCACGGCCATCAGTGCGGCTACCACACCCCATGAGATCATGATCCGGCCGATCCAGACGCGGGCACCGAACCTGTGCAGTGCGATGTTGCTGGGGACTTCGAAGATGAAGTACGCGATGAAAAAGATACCTGCGCCGAGCCCGTAGGCTGCAACATCGAGGCCGATGGAGGTCTCCATTGCGCTGGCGGCGTATCCGACGTTGGTGCGGTCAAGGAAGTTGATCAGGTAGCAGATCACAAGGAACGGCATTAGCCGCCAGGCGATCTTTCTTATCAACGATTTTTCGTCGATGGTCGAGAGCGTTTGTGACATCGTTGTCCTACTTTCTGGGGTTGTTCGACTCGTGATGGTCGTTATCGGCTGACGGGGTCGTTGTCAGCTAGAAGACTGAGTTCTTCAAGGTAAGGCGCGCCTTCCCAATCGCCGGTGCTCAGGCAGGCAAACGCTCCGGTGACGACTGCCCGCTGCAGGCATTGAGCCATCGGGGCGCCGTCGAGTAGAGCACTGAGGTACCCGGCAACGAAAGCGTCGCCAGCCCCGACGGCATCTTGAACCGTGATCGGGACTGCCGGTACCTGGATCTGGGCTTCGGCGTCGTATCCATGGGCGCCGCGGGCACCATCTTTAATGATCACAGTGCGTCCGTGCCGCCCCTGAATGAAGCAGTCGATGCCTTCAGGGAGAGCAAGGTCCAACTCCTCGGGGCTGGCGAAAACTATGTCGGCTTCCTGGGCAAGTTCGCTGATGCAAGCAGCTGCATCTTGACGGTCCCACAGCGTGGGGCGGTAGTTGACGTCCAAGGAAACAAGCGCGCCGGTGCTCCGGGCCTGCTTTACGGCCGCGAAGGTAGCGCTTCTGGAAGAGTCCGAGAGAGCCGGTGTGATTCCGGTGCAGTGAACGATTCTGGCTTCGCCCAACGAGGCGTGGTGTAGCAGGTCTTCTGGTGCCAGAAACGATCCGGCGCTGTGGCTGCGGCGGAACGCGACATTGACCCGATCGCTGGTGCGACGAAACTTCAGCATGAGGCCGGTCGGGTTCGGGTCGGAGACTGCGACCACGTCGATTCCCTCCCCACGCAGCCCTCGAACGATCATTCGGCCGGGTTGGTCGTCACCGACTCTGCCGATCCATGTCACTGGCACCCCGAGCCGGGCAAGTCCCACCGCCACGTTTGAGTCCGCCCCGCCGAAGGACCACGTTGCGGCGGCCCCTCGCGATAGGACACCAGGGTGGTCAGTCGAGATCATTGCCATCGTCTCGCCGAACGTCAGGACTGAGGAGCTCACAGTTCCTCTCCCCCCAGTAGGGCCTTTGCACGCCTGGCGCGCTCGACGAGCGACGAGGTGTCCCCCGTGTCCGGGGAATCTCCGAGCAGGGGTGAACCAAGGCTGACGCCGACAGCCCCTGCAGACACCCATGCGGGGATCTGCTCAAGACGGATGCCGCCGGAGGGCATCGCCCGAAGCCACGGCATGGGCCCTCGAAGGTGGGCGAGATAGTCGGGAGACACGGTGGCAGCAGGGAAGATCTTCACGATCGACGCTCCGGCCTCGTGCGCGCTCAGCACTTCGGTCGGAGTCATCGCACCAACGCCGATCGGTGTTTGGCGTGCAACAGCCACCGCGCTCACTGCCGGCCGGAGGGCCGGGGTTACGAGGAACTCAGCGCCGGCGTCGAGACACTTTTCCGCTTGTTCGACCGTCAGAACGGTACCTACGCCGATAGACGCTACCTTCTGCCAGCGCGAAGCTTCTTGTTCAAGGAAACTCTGGACACCCGGCGTCGTCAGGGTGAGCTCGACAGAAGTGATCCCCTCGGTAACCAGGGTATCTATGACACGCACGAGATGCCGCGTCGTCGAGGCGCGAAGAACGGCTGTGATCCCTTCAAAAGACAATGGAGTTGCGCCTTTCATGCCGAAGTCGCCAGCCGCTCGTGCGTCAGGCTCCAGCCATTGACGACATTCACATGCTCGCCGTTGAGGGCGGACACTACGTTCTGCGTGATTCTTGTCTTCAGTTCAATAAAAGACTCTTCGCTGTACCAAGCGACGTGCGGGGTAAGGACTGTGTGGGCAGACTTAGCAAGCGGATGCTCAGGGCCAATTGGTTCTTCCTCGAACACATCGAGGGCCGCGCCACGAATATCTCGTCGCTCCAGTGCCTCCACCAAGTCAGCAGTCGCAACGACGCCGCCACGGCAGGTATTGACCAGAACCGCCTCGCTCTTCATTTTGGCTAAGGCGGCACCGTTAATGAGGTGTTCGGTTGCTGGGTTGAGCGGAACGTGAAGTGAAACTACATCAGAAGTTCCGAGCAGCTCATCAAGCGAAACGATAGGGATTCCATCGACCACGTCTCCGACGTTGAACGTCGGGTCGGAAGCAACGACGGAGTATCCAAGCCCCCGGGCTTTGCGCGCGGTCGCCCTTCCGATCAGGCCCGCACCGACGACTCCGACTTGTAGTGCCGAGAACCGGTGAAGCGGGGCGCCAGCGTCGTAAGAGTAATTCCCCTCGCGGATTGCACGATCGTAAGTACTGACGGACCTGCATGCATCGGTGATAAGTGCAATCGCGTGATCACTGACGTCTTCCGTGCCGTAGTCGGGGACGTTGCAGACTGCCACGCCGTGCTCGGTGGCGGCCTCCACGTCGACGGTGTCGACCCCGACGCCGTAACGTCCGATTACCCTCAGTTTGGGTAGGGACTCGATGACTCGACGCGTGATCGGCGCATACTGAACGATGATTCCGGACGCCGAGGCTGCAGCCTCGATGACATCCTCTTCGCTGCGGCAGAAGGCGCGAGTAACAGGGATGCCCGCCGCCGCTGCAACTTCCTGCTCTTGATCAATCGAATTGTGGTCACAGTCGACGATGACAATGTGGTTCCTTGGGCCGCCATGCGCGGCGTTCATGCTCGTTTGCATGCTGCCAATCATAATAAGAATTATAATTCGCTTCAAGGGGTCGCAAGATTGTTCTCGAACATGTGGGGAGTTTGGGCGCACTGACAGTGGCTTGGACGGAGCGGAAGGTAACCGTCGTCGGTCGGGTAGGGTTTTGAACTGGAGGAATCAATGGCACGCAAAACCCTACAAAACCAGGTACTCACGGCCCTGGGTTCGCAGATCGTTGACGGGACTTACCCCGTTGGAGGCATCCTTCGGAGTGAGGACCTCGCTGTCAAGTACGATGTGTCGCTCACCGTCATCCGCGAGACGCTGAAAGTTCTGCAGTCAATGCGTCTGGTCGCATTGAAACCACGAGTCGGCATTACGGTCCGTGAGCCTCGGGACTGGAACGTCTTCGACCCGCGGGTAATTCAGTGGCGACTGGCCACCACGGCTCGGACAAATCAGCTCCGGTCGCTAACGGAGCTGCGCAGCGCGGTGGAACCAACAGCGGCCTTTCTTGCCGCCATTAGGGCCTCCGATGAAGAGCGCGCCAGGCTGGTAGAACTCGCGGACCTCATGGAACAATCGGGTTCAAGCCGCCAGCTCGAGCTGTTCATGGAACAGGACGTTGCCTTCCACACGACTCTCCTCCACGCATCGCGCAACGAAATGTTTATCGCTCTCACCGAGCCCATCACGGAGGCGCTTACAGGGCGGCATCGTTCTAGCTTGATGCCACAGGAACCACTGGCGTCTGTCCGAGACCACCATCGTCGCCTCGCCCAGGCAATTTTTGCCCGCAGAGGAGACGAAGCCAGAGTGGCGGCGAATGAAATTCTCGATTCTGTCCTTCAGGAAACGGACGCGCAAGTCGCAATCGCCGACACCTAAGCAAGGCTTCGGCCCCACTAAGCTCTTCAGCGCCGGCAGGGCACACTTCACAAACTCGCCGAGTTCGTGCATAAGGATCCGGAAAATCACAGACGTTTACAGTACGGGAGGAGAAGTAGCTGCCAGAGCTCCTGGCCCACCAAAGAACTTGGCGTTTCCGCCACATGCGGGTAGTTCAACAACCTCGTTCCCTCTGCGCCGAATGAGAACGCTCGCGGCAACAGCGCGGCTGGTCCAGCGTGTACATCCATAACATGAGCGCTTGCCAGTGCCCCGTTTCCTGACCCGATTAGACGGGGGCTCTGTCGTCCCCGGACTGCAGCGGGCTGCGGAACCACATTGTGCTCTATCAGTTTCCTAACTGACGAAATCGTCAAGGGTGTGCTGAATTCGCCGGGCGATCTCTGCTGTCGGCGTGGACCGGGAGAACACGGCCAGAACAACATCGCCTTCCGATGAGCCCGCCCCCGTTCCGTCGAAGATCAGGCCAAAACTCCGGCGGACGGCAGCCAGTTCGCGGTTCAAGTGGTCACGGGACCCGGCAGCCGAGCCGAGCATCATCTCCCGGAGCACATAGTTATGGGTTTCGGTGACGGCGGCAGCGAAGCGGATCGCGTCCAGCGCCGCGATCCCCGGAAGGGCGCGCCGCAGATAATCGGAGAAGAGCCGCTTGTAGCGCGAGGCCATGATGGTTTCCCTGTCCCGCAAGGCCGGAACGGCCTGGACCACGCGGTAACGTTTCTGGGCAAACATTCGTCGGTCGGAGAACCGGGCATACACCATTGTCGCCGCCTCACATACCGCAGCCCAGGGATCGGCATGCTCAGTGGCGAAGTAAACCCCCAGCTCGGCCAGCAAGACCTCATGATCGGCGAAGATGACATCTTCCTTCCCGCCGAACTGCCGGAAAAACGTACTGCGCGATATGCCCGCCGCTTGGGCAATATCGTCGACACTTGTTGCGTCGTACCCGGATGTCGTGAAGAGCTCCAGGGCAGCCCCGGCAACCTCCGACCTGAAGTCAGCCATCTGTGTCATCAGGAAATTTTACCGCCCGTCCACGCCAGCGCCAGCGCAATCCAGCGTCCCGGGCGAGCCCGGGACGCCTTGTTCTTATGAACAGGGCAGGCCTCCGGAAGCGACACCCGGCAGACGTCGCCGGCTACGGGCAGTGGGTGCTACCAAGGTTGGTGCGCAAGGGGGCGCTGATATCGAGCGTCCGCAACTGCGCTTTGAGGATTTTGCCTGTCGAATTGCGAGGCAGATCGTCGGTGAAAACCACCCTTTCGGGGACCTTGAAGCTTGCCAGCAGGCTTTTGACGTGGGCGCGAACGGCTTTTTCGGTCAGAGAGCTGGATCCGCTTCGTACCACGAAAGCCACGGGGCGTTCTCCCCATTTATCGTGGGGGACACCGATGACGGCGACGTCGGCCACCTCGGGATGGCTGACGATTGCCTGTTCGACTTCGATGGTCGAAATGTTCTCACCGCCTGAAATGATGATGTCCTTGGCCCGGTCCTTGAGCTCGATGTAGCCGTCGGGGTGCATCACACCCAGGTCCCCGGTGTGGAACCACCCGCCGCGGAAGGCATCAGCGGTCGCTTTCTTGTCTTTAAAATAGCCAATCATGACATTGTTGCCTCGCAGGACGATCTCCCCCAAGGTCACACCGTCCGCGGGCACATCCCGCATTTCCGCATCGACAATGCGGGCGGATTCGGCCTGCAACATGCCGACACCTTGCCGGGAGAGCTTCGCTGCCCGTTGATGAGCGGGCAGCAGGTCCCAACCATCCTGGTGCTCACAAATAGTATTGGGACCGTAGACCTCGGTAAGCCCGTATACATGGGTTACGCTGATTCCTAACGCTTCCAGCCCGGCAATAACGGTCGGAGACGGAGGCGCCCCGGCCGTCGTGATACGCAGCGGGGCCGCCACTTGATGGGCCTGGGGCGCTTCGGTGATGATGCTGCAGATAGTAGGCGCTCCGCAAAGGTGGGACACCGCCTGCTCGTCAAGGGCATTCCAGACGGTTTCCTGCCGGACGGCGCGCAAGCAAATGTGCGTTGCGCCCACGGCGGTGACCGCCCAGGTCGTGCACCATCCGTTGCAGTGAAACATCGGCAGCGTCCACAAGTAACGCGAATCGGGCGTTAACTGGTTGTGGATGGTTTCTCCGAGCGCATTCAGGTATGCGCCCCGATGTGAGTAAAGAACACCCTTGGGTTTGCCTGTCGTGCCGGAGGTGTAGTTGAGCGTGATCGGCAGGCGTTCGTCGTCAACGCCCCAGGGAAGATTCGGGATCGAGGGACCCGTACTGTTGAGAAACAGGGAATACTCGGTCGTGGCCGGTGAGGGCCTCAAAGGCTGGATGCTGACAGTGCTGTCAGGAACTTCTACGACCTCAAGCAGGCTCGTGGACGCAAGATCCAACTCGGCCGCGGTGCCGAGGAGTTCAGAATCAACGAAGAAGAGCTTGGCTTCCGAATGCTCGAGAATATACTGCAGTTCCTTGGCCGATAGCCTGGAGTTTAGGGCAACAAGCACCCCGCCGGCCAAGGGCACGGCGAAATGGGCAATCAGGAGTTCAGGGATATTCGGGGCCAGGAACGCGACACGGTCTCCAGCATTGATCCGGTTCTTGATGGCCTTGGCCAAGCTTTGGGCTTCCTGGGCGAACTGCGCGTAGGTGTAGGTACGTTCTCCGTGGATGATCCCTTGCTTGGTGCCATACACCTCCGCGGAGCGCTGCAGGAAGCGGAGGGGGCTCAGGGAAACGTCGTTGGCAAGGTCCTGTGTAGTCATGATCGAACAATCCTTAGGCGAATGCACTCTGTCCGGTCACATCGCGGCCGATCAGCAGTGCTTGAATGCTTTGTGTTCCCTCATAGGTGTGTAGGGATTCAATATCCAACAAGTGGCGGATCACATGATTTTCGAGCAAGATTCCATTGCCGCCGAGCATGTCCCGGGCAATGGACGCCAGATCCCTGGCCTTGCGGGTATTGTGGTACTTCGCCATGGAGGCCTGCGTTGGGCGCATCTGCCCCGCATCATCCAGAGCCGCCAAATGGACGCAATGCAGCTGCATACTCGTCAACTCAGACAACATATACGCCAGCCGGTCCTGGACCATCTGGAACTTGGCGAGGCGCTTTCCGAACTGCGTGCGTTGGGACACGTAATTAAGAGCTGCCTCGTAGACTGCCGTGGCGTGGCCGAGTGCGGACCATGCCACACCCAGACGGGTCGCGACCAGGACCCGGGAGGCATCCTTGAAGCTCTTCGTCCCCGGCAAGACATTGGTGGCGGGAATCCGGACATTCTCGAGGCGGATTCTGGCCTGGTTGATGGCCCTCAGCGAGGCCTTGCCGGTCACCACTTGAGCCTCATAGCCCAAGCGGTCTTGTTCCACCAGGAAGCCTCGCACATTGCCGGAATCATCCCTGGCCCAGACGACAGAGACATCACCTCCGCAACCGTTACCGATCCACTTCTTCTCACCGTTAAGAACGAACCCGTCCCCTTCCTGGCGGGCCGTTGTTTCCAAGGCCACGGAATCGGAACCGTGCATCGGCTCAGTCAGGGCAAACGCGGCCAGCTTCTCCCCCCGCGCAACGGGCCCAAGCCACTGTTGGTGCTGCTCCGGTGAGCCGAACAGTGCAATGGACCGCAGCGCCAAACCGCCCTGAACGGCGATGACGGTCCCCAAGGAGCCATCTCCACGCGAGACCTCCATATTGACCAAACCCGCGGCCAACGGCGAGAGCTGCTCAAGCCCTTCCACGGCCAGTCCGTCCGAGAGAAGATTCAGTTCACCCATGCGCTTGATCATGTGCGCCGGAAATTCGGCCCGTTCCCAGAAATCGTTCATTTGGGGTAGCGACTCATCGACGAACACTCGGGCCCTGGACCATGCGGCACGGTCCTGATCCGGGATTGACTCAAAGACGGAGTAGTAGTCCGTGTCTAGCGCTTCAGAGACGTCGTAGTCCGCCAAAGGTGTACATCCTTGCCATATAGGGGGTCGTCTGTGCGTGATCATGCGGGGCGCCGCCCCACGGAAGCCTTGCCGAACCTGCTTGTGCAGTCTTGCAATGAGCAAAGTGGGCGTGCCGCCTCCAACCAGTTTGCTTGAAACTGAGAACCACGTCAACAGGAATTCAGTTTCACCAAATGGTGTGAGCGGGCGCAACTGCTGGTGAATCGATGGTGAATCAAATCCGATGGACCACCGCGGCCTCACGCGCCCTTGGGCTTAGCATGTTGGGCAGTTGGCAAGGACGTTAGAAAAGTCCTACACGCCGCCTATGGCGGCGGGGGCCACATCAACCCGGGACACCTCACGGTCCGCCTCACCAAAATCGAGCAGCGCCCCTCCTCTCGCCGAGAGCCTCGGCTGCTCACCGTCAGGTCCGCCGGATCCTCGAACTCAGAGGATCAGCTTGCTCAAATCGTGGATGGCCAAAGGAGATCTCGCATTGATTCAGGCGAAGAATTGACTGCCCCAGCGAAGCTGCTTCGAGACCTGTGGCCGGCGCTACGCCCAAGTCACCGAAACGCAACACAACGGGTCAAGGCTGGCCCCGGCCATCTGGAGATCCCGTTTACTCACGTCTCACAGACACCCGCGCATGCCAGTTAATATGGCAGTGAGAGCTGAGTAAGAAGGCCTCGGCTTCAGCGTCCGATGAGTGTCGTGCTGGTTGGTGCCGGGCCCGTTCCGATGCTGTCCATGGCCTCGGATCAGACGATGATCCTGGTGAAGCTCCCGGCCGTCATGGTGATGAACGCAGCCTGGTTCTTCATCAGACGCATTACCAGAACTGGGCGCGACCACGATAGCCGATCCAAAAAGGTCCAGAACGCCGCCCGGTGGCCTCAGCAGCGCCCCTTGGAACTTGTCGTTTGTTCGTAGCCGCGGGGGCTTCGCAATGTGCCGACCTCTCGACGGCTTTCGGTCATGGGAGCGAGAATTCAAAATAGAGCATGAGCCCTTGGTGAATGGAGGCTATGTCGGGCACGCAGGTTAAGCGGCCCCAGCAAAGACGGCAGAACAGGCAGAGAAAACTGATGGCCGAAGTTCAGTCGCAAGAAAAAAGATCTCGGTGTTCTGACCAGCGCTAAGGCCTGCACGCATAAAGTTTTCCTGAAAGTATCCGCCGTCCTAGTTTTCGTCAGTGGAGATCCGAGGCCGGCATGAGTTTTCTCCGGATAACGGAAACACCAAAGACTCTTCGGCGATACGTACAATAAGACGTAGAATTATTGGCGGATTGCTGGGCGACTAGCCGTGGTGGGATCCTTACAATCATGGGAGGGCTCTGGTTTCCAACCAGAGCCCTCGAAATCGGAGTTGCTGAAAGCAAGACACCCCCAAGCGGCATCAGGGGAATTGCTAGGCCCGTCTGTCCACCATATAGAGCAGATCATTACGGAACTGTCGGCGGCTGACTGCGCCCCAATGATTACCTTCGGTGGATCAATTACCTACAGCGAGAGGATCATGAAAGCTCTAACGGTCCCCAGACTGCGCGGCGGCTTGTACATGAGACTACCTCTTATGGCCCAAGGTAAGAAGATCTCTCGGCGGCTCGGACAACCTGGCGAACTGCCGGGTACTTCCCTTCGGTGGCCGGTGGTCAGTGGCCTGGGAGACTGAGGATAACTGGAAAGCATGGAGCGCGCCGAGGGGTGAATGGCTGGCTCAATGCATCTCGCCAAAAGTGCCAGTTGGGCACAGTCGGGGTCCAGGTTCCCAGGCCCAAAGGAATTTAGAAGATCAATTTCTGCCCTGATATATGAATTCCTGAGAAATGCCATCCAAATTCGGCTGCGGGAGATCCGAGACATCTTGACGGTGAATCAAACCCAGCTTTTTCACGCACCCTGTGCAGCCCTGCACCAATGCCTTTAGTTCCTAGGAGATGGACGATTCATGGAGATTCCAACACGACGGAGCCTCATCATTACTGCGGCGACGGGCCAATACTCGCCGGTGAGTGGTTGGTGGCGGCCAGACCTCAACTGGAGTGCTCAATGCTTTATCCCCCAAGGGCAACTCATGCCGACACACGGAGGCTCTCCCACCGTGTGGGTGCTCGTCGAGAGATCAGGTGGGAAACAAAGCGAACCTCCCCTAGCATAACTACTTGATTTCTGGGTGCGCGGCATGGCGAAGGTGAGGAAAGCTGTCCCCAAGTCATACCGCGTGGCTCGTCAGACCTCATCCGAGCGAATGCATACAGGAGCGGACAACCGGTTGGCTGCATTGCCCCGGGACGTGGTTAGCCAGCTGGTGGGTGGTTTGTTTATGAGTGCGGTGTGGTGCTGCGGTGGTTGTCGTAATGAATCCAGCCGGGCAGGGCCTTCGGCGGGTCGTTTCGGTGGCCTAAAACTATGCGTAGCCCATCCGTCGTTGAGGGTGCGGAACCTTTCGATCTTGCCGTTGGGTTGGGCCTATTGGATCTGCGCGTACACGGCCCCGCGGGTAATCATTTAGGACAGTGCGGACATAGGCCGGGCCGTTACTGGGGGTGTTTGCTGGAACGGGGGTGGCCGTTGCGGGCGGCGGAGTTCCTGGATTCTTCTCGGCCTTCGACCCGGCCAAGGTAGCGGTGACCGCCGCCGTCGATGATGTTCCCGAACTTAGTGACATCGACGCGGAGCATCTCAGCGGGCCTTGCGTGTGCGCAGCGGCGGCTTATTTCACCAGTGATCCGCTCGATGTACCGGAGCCGGTTGACTCGGCCCCGGTCCAGAGAACAGCATGAACTGTTGGGAGCCACGATGACCTGTCACCCATCCCTTCGGGCCCTAGTTCGCGGTAGCGGGTGATCCAGTGTTTGGCGGTCGGCCACGAAACCATGAAAGGCTTCGCTGTTTCGGTGATCGTCTAGTGGTTCTCAACGACCTGTTCGGCGAGTCCTCCCAGGGCCTCAACCAACATCCCTGGACAGTACAACTAGCCTTCCCGACTTAGTCAAGCCATCCGGTGGTTGTGGGCGTGAGGGAAAATTCAGGTGTTAGGTGACCTGAATCAATGATTGGTTCGATGCGGATCCGGCAGAGTTTGAGGGAGGAGATACGCCAGCCCTCGACGGTTCTGTCGTATTCCTCTTCATAGTGCCCGTACCCCTTGATCCCGGACATACCTGGCACTTCGAAGCCCTGATATGCGCGTGATCCTGTTCTCCACGTCAATTGGTCGAACATGCTCCAAATTCCTCGGATGGAGTTGTCGGATTTCGGCTCGAGTTGGGGCATGAATCCTTGGTGTATAGAGACAACACCATCCATATAAGCTGATACGGCCTCAACGAACGATGTGGGATCAGCGGGTGAGAAACTGAAACCCATAATCTTGGCTTCCGAGGTGAAAAGTGCTTGGAGTTCTGGCCAACGTTTGAGATCGATGTAGCGAAAGTACCGCGCCTTTAGCCGGCGCACGTCCTCATAGTCGTCTGGGGTTATACCGGGGAACTGTTGCTCTTTCATCTCGCGACTCTATCCGGGACAACGTAGCCAAACTTTAGGGTTTTGGCGATCTATACAGAGGATCGAAAGTCCCTTGGACGAACCGCGCGGCGAATCACAACCTAGATGACCTAGTTACGGTCCTCCTGGGTTTGTATCCAGTTATAGTGGGCGGCGCTCGGACCGCCGCTAAGTGACGACCTTGCGACGGCTGCCGTTGGTTGTGGTGCCTTTGAACCAGCCGGTGTTTGTGCCGAGGACAGCTCCGTGCCCATCGACGGTGCACGTATCGGCCGGTGATGCCCTGAAAATTGTTCATAAGCTGACTGCAATCGGCGCCCCTGGATGTCCACAGTCGAGCGCCACCTACTTGCTTGAAATAAGTACCCGTTTGCTGAGTGTCACCAATTTTTTACCCGTAGCGCTTGAGTCGACGTACGCATGGCTGGGATGTAAGGCCCCGAGTGACACAGTCTTGGTACGCGCCTGCTGCGATGGTTTGACATGACATAGGTGCCATTGGCGGCGGTTTAGAGACTCACGACGTCGGCGACCTGTCCGAGCTCGGCCGCGGATGGGTAAGTCGGATACATCTGCACGGCGGCCTTGGCGAGCCACACTGGGTCACCCCGGATTTCACCGCGTTGTGGCCCCACATCCACATGGGAGGCAACTTACACAGCAGCGGGTCCGCAAACGTGGAGGACGGTCTGAGGACGTCACGGCTGTCGGCTCCGACTTTCCCTAACCATCACCGCGCGTCAGCAGCGGGCTTCAGTGCCCTGTGCGCTGGGCATAGGGATGCAAGAAAAGCCGTGCATGCCGCCCATAGCAGCGGAATCCTTGTCCACCTACGCTGAGGGAAAGCGGCTTCTAGGCAGCTGACACGGAAACTTTAGGAGAACTCATGGCATCAGCGATAGCTATCACAGGGGCGACTCTCATTGACGGTCGGGGCGGCATTCCGATCCCCAACGCGACGGTATTGATCGAGGGCGATCGAATCGGCGCCGTTGGATCAGGCGACACCGTCATCATTCCTGCAGGTGCAACCGTCATCAAGGCAACCAACGCCTTCATCATTCCTGGCATCGTGAACGGAAACGTTCACCTCCTCGATGGCATCATGATGATGGGTGCTGGCGGTGTAGAGTACCTCGCACGGTACGAGGGTAACTTCACTGGAGTCATCGAGGAGGCATCTCAGGTTGCGCTCCGTAACGGGGTTACCACTTTGTTTGATACCTGGAACGCTACAGGTCCCGTGCTCGCCGCTAGGGACAGAATTGCCTCCGGGCGAACGAGCGGGGCCCGCATGTTCGCAGCAGGCAACATCGTTGGCATGGGTGGCCCATTCACGCACGACTTCAACGCTGGCGCCCGGGCTGTGATCAGCGACACTTTCGCTAAACGAATGGACAACATGTTCGAGGCCGGGGTAGGGCCCGGTCTCAGCCTCAAGCGCCCATCCGACGTCCGAGCCATAGTCAGGGACTACATCGCGCGGGGGGTCGATATGCTTAAGATCGCCATAAGCGATCACCTGGTGACGGTCACCTTCAGCACCATGGACCGCACGTAC
This sequence comes from Paenarthrobacter sp. NPDC089675, assembly GCF_044749185.1. Classification (NCBI taxonomy): domain Bacteria; kingdom Bacillati; phylum Actinomycetota; class Actinomycetes; order Micrococcales; family Micrococcaceae; genus Paenarthrobacter; species Paenarthrobacter sp. NPDC089675. The sequence continues at coordinate 30,109 of NZ_JBIVHM010000014.1, forward strand.
CTGACATTCTCCCCCCGGTGTCTGGGCGTTATGGCTGACGAAGCCCGCGCCGCAGGCATACCACTCCTCACCCACACGATGGGCGTAGAAGCGCTGGAATTGGCCACCGACCTGGGCGCGGATGTACTCGTCCATGCCTCACTTACATACCAGCAACCCATTCCACACGATCTCGTCGACAAGATCCTGAAGGCTGGTTCCACCTGCGGACTACAAACCGTGTCGGACGAGTACCAAAACCGCCTCGAAGCCGTCAACCATCCGTGGGCGGCTTACGGCGGATACGTTCACGCAGAGAATGAACGTCTTCTCATCAAGGCAGGAGTACCGGTGATGCTAGGGACTGACGCCGGGTGCACCTCTCACGATGTGTTAACAGACAGCGGCGAGATCAACGATCCTCACCGACCGTGGAGCCTCGGCACAGATCACGTGGCTTGGGCACGCGGAATTGTGCAGAAGGGCATGTCGGAGATGAATGCCATCTCCGCCAGCACACTCAATGTGGCTCGGGCATACGGAAAGGGTGACCTCATCGGCTCCATTGAGCCTGGGAAGCTGGCGGACTTGGTTATCCTCGACGCCGATCCGCTGCTGGACATCGGCAATATGGCAAGCGTCCGGACAGTGTTCCAGAACGGCCGCCCCATAGACCGCGAAAACCTCCCGTTGGCACCTTTGGTAACCGGACCGTCACCTACAGACCCCTCATAGCGGGAGGGGGGCGGTTCGACATACGATACTGACACTATTCGCCGCACCGTAGTCATTGGCCGAAGCGGAAGAACCCGTAGGTGCAACTTAACTGAGCTGATGTTATGGTCCACAATGAACCCTGGCGGCTAGAACAGACTTGGTCTGGTTGGTCGGGCGCGCCTTCCCGGCGTGCCCCCAACGGCCCGGGGTCTCAGCCGGAAAATACAATTGTTCAAGCAAAGCTCGGTCCGTCCCTGCTCGATGAAGAGCAAAGGGAGTGCCTTCAGGCTCTGGCTATTAGGCTTTTGGCTCAGGTGCCCGACATGACCGAAGGGCTGCTTGTCTGGCTCCCCCAAGTGTTTCCCGCCCTGGCAGACGAACGATATGACCAAGCCGCCATGGCGGCCTCGATCAACGACAATCTCAGAACTATGTGGAGCATGGTCGCCAACGACCTCAGTCCCGACTTTGTCGAGCCGCCTCCTAGCGCCCTTGCTTTCCCTAGGCGTCTAGTGCATGACAACGTGCCTGCCAGTGTGTTGCTGCGTGTCTACTACGTGGGGCACGCCATGATTTGGCATCGTTGGGTCATCCCGGAGCTTGCATCAATCAGCCGCCCCCAACCCTTCTTGGCCGTAGTCGAAGCTCGGCTCCACGGGGACATCTTCAACTATCTTGACCGCGCCGCGCTGCGAGTACTGGAACAGTACGAGGCGGAAAAGGCAGAACTTCGGTCATTTGGGGGCAGTTCTCGAAGCGTGATCGCGTATGACGTTCTGTCAGGTTCCGTGCTGTCTGCTTCGGCCCGTCGCCGTTTAGAGTTCGCACTGGATAAAAATCACCTTGCGTGGGTTTTATGGGCGCAGGAGTCCCCTCTGGACTTTCAGGAGGGCCTCGCGGATCTGGGAGGGACAGTGCACGACATTCTCGGGCGCGGAGACCGGCTCGCAATTTTCCGTGGCCCCAACGAGTTGTGGGGTTGGACTGGCCTGCCTGTGGCCATGACCGAGAACGTGCGAGGGTCGCTTCTTCACGCCCTGGACAACGCCAGTTCCAAGAGGAGCGGGGCCGGCTTCCATCTGGCTGTTGGTTCGGCTGGATACGGAGAAGTGGCGTTTCGGGATGGACTCGCCGATGCCAGAGCGATACAGAGCGCAGTGGTCGCAGCAGGCAGGCGAAGCCCCTCGGTGTATACGGTCAAGGAAGCCGGCCTGGCGACCTTACTGCTCGCTAATCCTCTCGCCGCTTCCCGGTTCATGCGTACACACCTCAAGGGCCTACAAGGGGTTGAACCGAACGCTGTGCTTCTCCGCCAGACGATCCAGGAATTCCTCGCGACGGGCGGTAGCTACGCAAAGACGGCGGAACGGCTTGGGGTCCACCGAAATACAGTTCTCTATCGACTTCAAAGAGCCGAGAAGGAACTGGGGGTGCCCATCCAGCCTCCAGCTGATGACCTGGCGGCGGCTCTTCTCATTGCGGACTGGGGTCTGACCGCCGACTCGGGGAACTAACGCGTTGCTGGCGACAGGGCATTGAGGCGGGGCGGCTCTGGCACACAGGGCGACACGAGGCGACCCATTGAGACTGCGCCACGAAGTCCGAGCCTCGTCTTCAAACTCATCTGGGACGGGTTTGCGAGGCCCCGACACCACCTTAGATTGTTGCGGACGTGACTCGATCGGGCAAACCTCACCTAAGAAGGCGGGCGGCATCAAAAGGAGCCGCGGGCGATGTCACTGTTACGAACAATTCGAGGCGGACCGGCCTCAAATTGGCCAGTTCCCCCTCGAGTTGTTCTCCCGACGGTTTCGTCATTGACCTCGACGACCGCCCGGGCACCGTATTGTGGTTGGTGGCCTCGTCAGACGAACCGCGCAATAATTTCGACTTCGACCGCTGCACCCAGAGGCAGCGCTGACACGCCCACGGCCGACCGGGCGTGGGTTCCGATGGTCGCGCCGAAAGCACGTCCGACGAGTTCGGAAGCGCCATTGATGACCGCGGGCTGCTCAGTGAAGTCCGGATCGGATGCGACGTAGCCCACTACTTTCACGATCTGAGAGATGCGGTCAAGGTTCCCTATTTGAGCTTTGATTGCTGCCAAGGCGTTGATCGCACAGATCGCTGCCTGTTGCTTGGCGTCGCCACGGCTCACAGCTGCTCCAGCCTGGCCGGTCACAGTGAGAGCGCCGTTGACGAGCGGCAGCTGTCCTGAGGTGTAGACGAGGTCTCCGCTGATCACTGCCGGAACGTACGCGGCCACGGGGGCTGCTACGTCGGGGAGGGTGAGTCCCATGTCTTGAAGGCGCGCTTCGACCTGTGAGCTGATAACTGGTGTCTCTGTCATGTGTTGCCTTTCCTCTATTTGTTTCTTCCGCGAGCGGCTACGCGCCAGCGGTCCACGATTTTGCCGTCGTTGACCACAGTGATGTCGTCAACGAGATTTACGGAGACGCATACGTGATTCGGTATGACCCGTATCCGTTCTCCAAGAGCCGGGAGCTCTGCGTCTACCGGCCAGACCACGGTCGCATGATGTTCCGAGAGTGCCGTGATGCGTGCTTCGAGATTGTCGAGCAGCCGTCCAAAGCCGGTAGTCCATCCAGGTCGGTCTCCGCCCAGGATCTTGCTGCCGGCGTCCAGGATGATCCTTCGCGGTATGACATCGTCGCCCTCATGTCGGCTAACCACTGTTGCGGCGACCGTCAGCGCGATGTCTTCGGGGGCGCATCGTTCCAGTTCCAATTGCTGGGCGTCACCGAAGACATAAACACCCGGCCGGACATCAGTGGCTACGGAATCTCCGGTGAGAGTGGCGGTGGGAGTTGAGCCGCCGCTGCGATGCAGGATCTCAAATCCTGCTTGCCTGAGCAGGTCCGAGGCCCGGCCCAGTGCAAGTTGCTCCTCTTCGGCTGCTCTCAGCGGCATCCCGGGAGCGTAGCTGTGACCCGGGAAAGTGAAGACTCCTCTGACCCTCAGGCCGGCTCGTGCCGCGGCGCGCGCAACGTCAACGACCGCATCAGGGGCGATTCCGCTTCGGCGGTGCCCGCTGTCGAGCTCCAGCAGCACGTCGAAGTTGCTGGCTGCCTCGCCCAGTGACGTTCCCATAGTTTGGGCTGCCTCTTGTGAGTCCAGTCCCACTGAGATCTTTGTGGTGGCAGCAAGTCGGCGCAGTCGTTCGGCCTGACGAGGGCCGACCCAGATGGGGTAAGCGATGAAGATGTCGTTAGCTCCATGTCCTGCAAAGACTTCAGCCTCCCCGAGGGTCGCGACAGTGATGCCCGCTGCCCCAGCCGCCAGCTGCAGTCGCGCGATTTCGGGCACCTTGTGGGTTTTCACATGTGGCCGGAGGTTCAGGCCTTTGGCGTGGACGGCAGCGGCCATGCGGTCGATGTTCCGCTGAAGCACATCCCGGTCGACCAGGATCTCTGGCGTGTCGACTTCGTCAGGGATTGTCATCACTGGTTCTCTTTCTCTCGGTACGGCAGCTTCGGTTGACGCGTCAGGGTACGTTTACGGGACGCTTCATTTCCTCTTGAAATCGCAGATATTGCTGGGCGCGCTCGGGCCGGCGGCGCACCACAGTCCAGCCGATCGCCAGGACCAGGAACCACACCGGGAAACAGGCCAGTGCCACGGCAGTTTCAGTTTCGGTCGTCAGTGTCCAGATGACAAAGGCGAAAAATCCCAGGATGGACCAGCACATGGTCTTTCCACCTGGCAGTTTGTAGGTCGAGGCCGCGTGCCGCTGAGGAAAGCGTTTCCGGTAGGCAAGATAACTGATGACGATCATGGCCCAAACAAACATGAAGAGCAGCGATGAGACGGTTGTGATGAGGGTAAATGCTGCGATGACCGATCCCCCTGCGTACATCATCGGAATGGCGGTCAGCAGCAGGGCGCCGGTGAGCAGCAGCGCCTTGCTGGGGACACCACCGCGGTTGAGATTACGGAATTGTGCGGGCGCGCTTCCCTCTTCTGCCAGGCCGTAAAGCATGCGGCCGGTGGAGAAGACACCCGAGTTCCCTGCTGATGTCGCAGACGTGATGACGACGAAGTTCACCACTGACGCCGCAGCTCCCAGACCTGCGAGGGCGAACATCGCAACGAACGGTGATTCGCCAGGGATAATTTGCCGCCAGGGGATGACAGCCAGGATGGCGGTGAGGGCAAGGATGTAGAAGACCAGGACGCGAATGGGCACCGCGTTGATGGCGCGAGGCAGGGTGCGCTGTGGATCCTGGGTTTCGGCTGCTGCGCTGCCGACCAGTTCCACGCCAACAAAGGCAAAGAAAGCAATCTGGAATCCGGCGACAACACCGATGAAGCCGGTGGAAAAGAAACCACCGTCTTCCCATAGATTTGCCAGGGACGCAGCGTTGCCCTCTGGAGATACGTAGTGGGTGGCGATCATGACGGCCCCGACAGCTATCAGGGCCAAAATGGCGACGATCTTTATGAGTGCGAACCAGAACTCAATTTCACCGAAGTTTCGGACGTTGAAGAGATTCAGCAGCAGAATCAATCCGACCGTTGCAACGGCAGGCACCCACAAGGGGATAGCCGGCCACCAGAACCGCGAGTAGCCGGTGACGGCGACTATCTCGGCAATCCCGGTGACGATCCATGCGAACCAGTACGACCACCCTACGAAGAAGCCGGCAGCAGGACCGAGCAGATCCGACGCGAAATCAACAAACGACTTGTAGTTCAGGTTCGACAGGAGCAGTTCGCCCATGGTCCGAAGTACAAAGAAAACGAAGAATCCGATAACGAAGTAGACCAGCAACACCGCAGGTCCCGCCAGGGAGATGGTCCTCCCGGAGCCCATGAACAATCCGGTGCCGATAGCGCCGCCAATCGCTATCAACTGGATGTGACGATTGGCCAAGCCACGGTGCAGACGGGCCTGAGCCTGCACGGGCGTCTTGGGCGATAGATCTTGCGTCATTTTCAAAGTCCTTTTACTTGGTCTGAGGGCTGCCCGGACGGGAGGACGTTCTGGTCCCGACATCGAGCAGCTGTCAACATTGACGAATCAACTCAGACGCCAACACTTGGTGCATGACAAGCGCGTTACTTCAACTAATAGTTGATGCCAGCGCGTGAATAGTAAGAGGATTCCACAGATTGTGGTCGCGTGTAAAGAGTATTTAACGGTATTCTAAACATGTTGTTGAATCATGCAGGCGAGTGGGGGTAAGTATGGAAGCCGGTGCTTCTCAAGGAATGACGACTGCTTTCGCTGCCGTTGATGGCCGGGACGCTGAAACCATTAATGTGGTGCTATCCCACCTAGTGGGCCCGTTGCAGGCGACGAGCCCGCAACCTACAGAAGTTGTCCTGCATGACCTCCGCCGTATCCCCAACACAGTCAGGGCCATTGCAGGCGATGTCACAGGACGGAAGCCCGGCGATCCTCCCACTGACAAGCTGCTCCAGCGCATCGCGGCCGGTCAATGGCACAACGAGATCGGCTATCACTCCCTGCTTCCCGACGGGAGGACGCTTCGGTGCACCACGATTGTCTTCACTGACAACCACGATCAGCCTGCCGCGGCGCTTTGCATCAATACGGACATTTCCTCATGGCTGGGGCTTCGATCCTCCATAGAACAGTTCATCTGGGGTGCACCCGCCCAGGAACTCGGGCTCAGGCCCGACGGCGCGACTCCCGAAGGCGCAGTCGGAGGAATGAGCAACGAACGCTTCCCCCGGAGCGTCGAAGAGCTGTCCGCCCACCTCATAGACACGGCCATCGCCAGCATAGGCCTGGCTGTTGACGACATGCGAAGGGAACACAAGATAGATGTGGTCGCCGAATTGGAACGCCAAGGCTTCTTCCTCGTAAAGCAGGCCGCTGAAACCGCAGCCACAGCCCTAAACGTGACCCGTTTCACCATCTACAACTACTTGAACGAAATCCACGACTCGGGCACTTGAGTCTCGCCACCGCATCCAGTTCGCGGGCAGTGAACGACCGGAATGCCAAGGGCCAGTCTCACCCGCCCAGCACACGAATCCAGATTCATGAGAGATGCTGTCGTCGGTCGAGGCTTGCCTAGATGGGAATCCATTTGTAGCCGGCGTTGTGTTGTCGGATCCCCCCATCGATGGCTCCTGATGCGTCAGCCCGGTGCCGACGCCCAACCCACGAGCGGCGGTCCACGAACTTTTACACCGGATGGCGCGACCTTGACCAGCTCCGTCGTGTAGTAGCCGACGCGTGGCGTATGGGCCATGGTCTCGCCAGACGCGGCTCCGTCAAGGCAATCAGCGATCACGGCCCGAGCGTGGCTGAATGCGCATGGCTCGCCGTGCCCGTCGGAGGCAGCGCATACCCAGATGTTCCAGGTGTTACCTAAGAATGGGGGCCGGTAATGTCTGCTGGGTTTGCCCCCAGGGTGGCAGGCGAGGCGAACAAGGGAACGAACCGAGGAATGAATTTTAGGCGTGCTGTCACCTTGTCTTGGAAGGAGCCGGTAACCGATCCTCCGCGGCGACCGGGCTGACACGGGCGGGGTCTGGACTCGGCTTGCGGCTTAGTACAGGCACGCTGGCAAAAGCGACGGCGATCAACGGGGCGAGCTGGGCTGCCAGGGGTGAGGAACGCTGTAGGGACAGGAACATGCTACTGCTCGATGCCTCGCAGCGGGGCAGGCAGAGAATGCCCCAAGCTTCCGGGTGTTCTGGTCTAGAAGATGAAGAGTTCATGGCGCAAAGCAGGGCTCCGCACGTATTAGCAGAGGGATCTGCCCCACCGTGCTCCCTGATGAAGCCCCAGAGATTTCATCGTGGGTATACGGATCCTTTGGTCGACCTCCGTCATAGTCGTCCCACTTGGGTATACAGCAGATGCCTAGCCCCCAATTGCATTGCGTCAGGCCAGCGATCACCAAACTGTTCGCTCAAGCGTCATCCCAAGGGTGACTTCCCGGCTGACACTGACAGTGAACGTGCGTGCGTCTAGCCTGGTCACCAACAAACCGCAATTAAGCGCCGCGGCGTGTGGGGCCAGAGACCTCGTCGCGGACTCGATGCGGTCGTCCATTTCAGAACGGTTATCGATCTTGAGTGCAATAGGGTTCGGAATGAGGTCATTCACGCAGACTGGCCTTTCGACGCAAGTTCCATCGCAGAGGGGACTCGACTCGCTTTGCCCTGGAACGGGTGTTGGTGCTCGGGTTGGTCGATGAATCTCTCCACTGCACAGTCCCACGGGTGGGCCTGTGGTTATGGCCGACACCGACCAACCCGTGGGAATGGCTTTGTGAGGAGCGGGTCTAAAGTCGTCCTGCTTCAATAATCTGGCGCAGGAATTCACGAGTCCGGGGTTCGACTGGATCGCCGAATACCTGCTCAGGTGGGCCCTGCTCCAGAAGCTTGCCTTTTTCGAGAAAGACCACGAGATCGGAAACTTCACGAGCGAAATGCATCTCATGCGTAGCGAGCATCATCGTCATTCCGTCGGCCGCGAGCTCGCGAACGATGTTCAGTACCTCTGCGACCAGCTCGGGATCGAGCGCTGAGGTTATTTCATCCAAAAGCACGGCTTTAGGGTCCATTGCAAGCGTACGGACGATAGCGACCCTTTGTTGCTGACCACCCGAGAGCTGGTCCGGGTAATAGTCCGCCCGGTGACCGAGATTCACTCTCTCGAGAAGCGATTTGGCTTTGTCCCGTGCCTCTGAAACAGGCGTCCCCAGTAGCTTGATGGGTCCAAGGGCGACGTTATCCAAGACACTCATATGTGGAAACAGGTTGAACGACTGAAAAACCATCCCGACGTTTCGCCTGAGCCGGTTGACATCCACGCCAGGCCCACTCACGACGTCGCCCTCTATGCGGATCTCGCCGCCGTCAATCGTCTCAAGAGCATTGATGCATCGCAGGAGGGTAGACTTCCCCGAGCCAGAAGCACCAATGAGGGTTACGACCTGGTGTCGCTCGACCTTAAGATCGATCCCCTGCAGAACCGCGAACGGCCCGTAGCTCTTATGTAAGTTCGAAAGCTCAATAAACGACATTATTATTTTCCGCCCTTCGGGCGACGATGTGACCCGGTGCGCCCGAGCAACCAATCCACCAGACGGGTCTGCGGGATAGTGATGATGATGAACAGGACGGCCACAAGCGTGACCGACGAGAGGTTGAAACTGGCGGAGGAGTAAAATTTGGCCTGGTTAAAGGCATCGAGGGTGCCGATGACGTTCACCAGCGAGGTGTCCTTTTGCAGAGCAATGAACATACTAAGCAGGGGCGGGATCACTCCGCGGATGGCCTGCGGGAGGATCACATAACGCAGGGTCTTCCCATACGAGAATCCGAGGGACCGCGAAGCTGACCACTGTGAAGGGTGAATCACCTCAATCCCTGCCCTGTAGGTCTCGGCTACGTAGGCGCTGTAAGACAGCGTCAGCGCAATGATCGCGAACCATTCCGGGGGAAGATCTGACAGCACCGGAATCCTGAGCAGAGGCAGACCAAAACCGACAAGATAGATGATGATGATCGCCGGGACAGCTCTCATCCCATCTATGTAAGCAATCGCGATCGCTCTAACCGGACGCCCAGCGCGACCTGGAACCATTCTGGCGATGGCGAGCACCAATCCAAAAACAAGAATGAAGATCTCGGAGACAACAGCAATCATGACGTTCAGCCCAAAGGCTGAAACGACGTCTTTAGAGCTTTCAGCGATCAGGTCCCAGCGAAGAAATGTTTTCTGGATGACACCGTCCTCGACAGTCAGCGCTATAGCTGCACCAAGCACGATCAGGGTTGCGAGGCCAATGCCAAAAGTCAACAGACCGTCTTGAATGGACATTGCCGCCGGTGTCCGGGCTTCCAGAATCCGGCCCACCCGAACATCTTTCATGGCTTGAAGGGACCGGCGAACGCAGCGCACGGCGAACCATAGGACGATTCCGGCTGCAACGACACCAACGGTGCTGATCAGCCATCCGATAACGTACGTCGTAGTCCCCGGAGCGGAGCTGCCCATGCTGGTGGCGCCGAGGCCGGCCATAAGCAGGAGCAGCACCACCGCGAAGGTCATTGCTGCGACCGCAAGAGCTCCGCTCTTTGGGGGCGGGCTCATTTTGGGAGCTGCCGTTGAGGCGGATGCGAGCACAGAAGTCACTTAGCGCTCCAGATAGGAACCTCATTCGGATCAATGCCGAACATCGGCTTGAGGTACTGTGCGGAAAGATCCTTCAACGTTCCGTCACTATCCATGTCGCCGATCACCTTTGTAACTGCAGGGGTGTTTTCCGATCCGTGCGGCAGCACGACCCCGTAGCCCTGGTCGAGGTTGTATTGGCCTTTGACTGTCAGGGTTCCGTTGGAGGCCTTGACGCTGGTCAAGGCGAGAGTTGTGTCAGTGACGACGGCGTCGACCTGGCCGGCGCTGAGCGCGGTGAACATGTCAGCCTGGCTCTGGAAAGTGGCGGTCGTCTTGGAAGGTTTGAGGGTGTCTGCCACCCATTGGGCTCCAATGTTTCCTTGGAGCACACCTATCTTGGCGTCCCGAATACCGTCTTGGGAAAGACTCGAGTCAGCCTTGGTAGCTACGCCCAGGTTGGATGAAAAATATGGTCCCGAGAAATCAAGGACTTGCTTGCGTTTGTCGGTAATGGTCGTTGCAGCCAAACCGATGTCGTAGCCCGTCGCTGTCCCGGAAATGTACTGATCCCAAGCGAGATTCTTCACCTGCACGGATTTAAGCCCGGCGCGGTATGCGAGGTCAGCGGCCAGGCAGTACTCGAAGCCGTCCTTGATGCTGGTGGGGGTCGTGCCATTCCACCAACCGGGGTTCGGCAGCACGGTTGCTACCGTAAGCGTGTCCGGAGTCTGGGTTTTAACCTTGAGGCTCCCGGGCTGTCCCGTGACTTTGCAGTCCCCGAAGGTTGGGGAGCTGCCGCTGGGCTGAGCTGTTGAGCTGGCGGGTCCACCACAGGCGGTAAGAGCAAGCGCTGCGACGGCGACGGTGACGGCAGCAGAGTAGAACTTCTTCATTGATTCCTCAATCAAAAGGGGGTCTAGGCAGCGGAGAACACCGCTGTCAATGGCAGAAAGCGAACAGGCGAGGTGCGGCTTAGCGCTGGTAGTGCTTACGCCGTGGCATGGATGGATGGAAAGCACATGGGTGTTGGCCTCCGAGAGCACAGCGCCCTCCCCATGCGTTGACCCGCTGTTCTTCTTTTTGGGCCACTGAGTAACCCAAATGTAGATCCCGCCCCACAGCTCGTCAAGACCCGTAGCTCATTTCCGCGACCGCACTTCCCTGCGTGTTGGCCGGTGGCGATAGGATCACCCCCATGGAACGCCTCTCCGCCAGCCCAAGGCCGCCAGCTGCAAGTGAGCTGGTGGCTGACCAGCTACGCATGGCTATCCAGTTGGGGCACTACCTCCCAGGGGACCGGTTTCCGCCCGAACGCGAGCTCTCAGAGCAGCTCGCGGTTTCCCGAACGACGTTGAGGGAGGCTGGGCGCATCCTGGAGGCCGAAGGGCTGGTTAAGGCTAAGCATGGCCGTGCTGGTGGTCTCGTGATCCAAGACCGCCAACTCCCCACGCACGAAGCGCGCCGGCTCCTCAAAGAGCGTATGGCTTACATCAATACAGTCTTCGACTACCGACTTGCCGTTGAAGCGGCAACGGCGGGACTGGCCGCCACTCGCCGAACGTCGAGTGATCTCCGAAGCCTCCGGCGCTGTCTGGAAGAAATGGATGAACTGGTCGCGGGCCGCGACGGTGGTCGGGCCGTCATTCCGAGGTTCAAAGCCACGGATAACAGATTCCACGTCGGAATTGCCAAAGCGGCCCGGAACCCGCTCCTTGAGGACTCCGTCCTCAAGGCCCACGCCGAGATCTACCATCCCATCAACGCGGTGTTCGACCAGCTTGAGCCCTACATGAATGAACCGCACCGCGCGATCCTGGAAGCGATCGAGCGTAAGGATGCCAGTGCGGCCGAACGCATTATGCGCGAGCACATCGAGGAAACCCGTACGGCCGTCTCTTACCACGTGCGGACAGGGAAGGTCTATCAACCGCGGAGCCCGGCTCGGCCCGGCAGATCCTGATCATCAGGGCCCAAAGCAAAATACTCGTGTTGGCAAATGCTGCCACCGTCCAGCTTTGGTCGGACTAGAGAGGCCTCGGCTCGGCAAGGGAAGCGCGCCAGCGCACTTGCGGAGTAACAACCACAGGCTGCCCGGGAGGTGTGCCCTCAGAAATCCCTCGGATTAGAAGATCAACACATGCCTTGGCCTGTTCTTCGAGAAGAAGATCCAAAGAGGTGATGGGAGGTGCGGCCTCCCTGGTCAGTGCACTGTCCGTCAACGCGCACAAACGCAGGGCGTCCGGTATCGCAACGTTCAGACGATCGGCGGCCGCAACGACACCCCCCGCGAATCTCGTGGAAGAAACGATGATGGTGTCCGGAGGGGAGGGCGACGCCAGCAGGTCCAGGGCCAAAGCCTCAGCCCCGGCCGTTCCCACCCCCTCGTAGAGGTCGTGGGTGGTAAGGCTAAGCCCTGCACCGGCACACCATGCCTGAATGATTTTCCGACTCGAGATGGTCCAGTTGTTCGCTTCGCTTCCGGCGATGAGTGCCAGGCGGCGGGCTCCGGCCGCTGCCGCAGCTGCGAGTAGTTGCTCAACCGAGGGGCGGTAATCCACGTGCACTGCCCATGGGTCGTCGGGGTTGGCCGGATCAACGTCCGCGCACACGACCGGTACGCGCCTTTTCTTCAGGGCGACGACCACGTCATCATGCTGGTAAGGCCCCATGACAATGCAGCCGTCCATCGCCACACGACGGGCCTTTTCGGTCAGGATGTTCGGGACGTGAAGGAGACCTCTTCCTGTGGCCAGAGTGGCGGCTGCTGCGGCGCCGGAGAACCTCGTGAAGGTTTCCGTTCCGCTCAGGGAACCATGAACGGCGTTCCTGGGCCGCAGAACGAGCCCCAGGATACCGACCTGTCCTCCGCGGAGGGAGGCCGCGGACGGATTTGGAATGTAGCCCAGGGCCTCGGCAGCTGCGGTCACCCGAGCTGCCGTCGGTTGGGAAATTGGTCGTGCGCGGCTGTAGACGTGCGAAACGGTACTGATCGAAACGCCGGCTGCCGCTGCTACGTCTTTGATGGTGGGCGGGCGTCGGGTCTCTTCAGGCACAAGCCCATTGTGCCTGACCAAGCGTCACCACCCACCTATTGACCGACTGCAGCCCGAGGCTCTACCATCATCAAAACGTTTTGACGATGGAGGCAAAATGACAACTACAAGCAGCAACAGGAAAGACCCAGCTAGGACGGGAAGCCTTCGGAAGGTGGTTTCTTCGGCGGCTGTCGGACAGTTCGTGGAGTGGTACGACTTTGTGATCTACGCCTACTCCGCCACTGTCTTGGCCAAGCTGTTTTTCCCAACCGATGACCCCGTGGCCGGTCTGCTGTCAACCTTTGCGGTCTACGCTGTGGGCTTCGTGATGCGACCAATTGGTGGCATCCTGTTCGGCCACCACGGCGACAAGAAGGGACGGCGAAACGTGCTGTCCGCGGTGATTCTGATTATGGGGCTCGCGACCGTGGGGATAGGCCTGCTGCCCACATACTCCACTATCGGCCTGGCGGCTCCGGTCCTGCTCGTGACCTGCCGACTGGTCCAGGGCCTCTCGGCCGGGGCGGAAGCAATGGGGTCCAACGCCCTGGTTGCTGAACACGCTCCCGCGTCACGCAGGGGGTTCTTCGTGGGACTCAGTTACACTTTCGCGAATCTGCCGGCCATTTTCGCGGCTTTGCTTATCCTGGGGCTGACCAGCACGCTTGGGAGCGCTGCCTACGGTGACTGGGGTTGGAGGATCCCCTTCCTGATCGGCGGCTTGATCAGCTTCTTCGGCCTATACATCCGCCGACAAGTGGATGAATCGCCGGAGTTTGAAGAAGCATCCAACCAAGACGACATCCAAAAAGCACCTGCAGTCTCGGTCCTGCGATACCACCGCAAAGCCTTGCTGTTCACATTCGTCGTAGCTGCACTGGCTGGTTTGGGCTTTTACACCCTCACCGGATACTTCGTGACCTTCCTGACCACGACTGTCAAACTGTCCAGCAACGACGCACTCTTGTCGAATTCCATAGCCGTTCTTATCGCTGCTGTCGCGACGCCGCTCGCCGGTGCGTGGTCAGACCGGCTGGGACGGGGACGCGTGCTCATTGTTGGCGCGATCTTGTCGGCCGTAGTGGCGATCCCGGCCTACATGCTGGCGGGAGCCGGCACACTGGGAGGTGCAATCCTCGGCCAAGGACTGCTGGCGGCAGCTCTTGGCATCTTCTTCGGCCCAGTGGGCATCGCGTATCTTGAACGTTTTCCCGCCCACGTGCGGTTCAGCGGGTCAGCGTTGGGCTACAACCTGGCCTACATCGTTTTTGGTGGCACGGCCCCGCTAGTAGCCACGTGGCTCGTTGCCACGAGCGGCAACCTGCTTTCCCCGGCCATCTACACCTCGGCGCTTGCCGCCGTCGTTGCCGTGGTTCTTCTGGTGTTCCAGAAGAATGAGCATCCCACGGCAAGCATCGCAAAGTAGGGATACCTGTGAACAAATTGAATGTGGCCGTCGTCCAAACTACTGCTTCGGACCTCGACCCGAAGAACACCGTTGAGACCGGGCTGTCGTCAGTAAGGAAGGCAGCCAAGGAAGCCGACCTCGTCGTTCTTCCGGAGCTCTGGACAGGACTTGGGCTGAGCCCGCACAGGAAACCGGAAAACATCAGCCAGGCCAACGGATACGTTGACAAGGAACTTGAGGCCATTGCCGCTGAACATGACTGCTACATCGTTGGCTCGAGCTATCGCGAAATCGGCGGGCGCATGACCAACACCGCCGTCCTGATAGGGCCGCACGGGCAGGTGGGCAGCTACACAAAGACACATCTCTTCGACGCGAGTAACAGGACCGACATCACAAACCCGTCAAACGAGTCGGACAAAGTGACAGCGGGATCTGAACTGCCAGTTTTCGAGACACCCTTCGGACCTATTGGTGTGACGATATGTGCGGATCTTCGATTCCCTGAACCCTACAGGGTACTTGCGCTCAAGGGAGCACGAATTCTGATCAACTGTTCAGCATTTCTGGCACCGCGTGCAGATCACTGGGAGTTCCTGCTTCGCGCCCGTGCCGTAGAGAACCAAGCCTTCGTCGTCGCATCCGGCCAATTCGGTGAAGAGCCAGCGAGCGGAACACGGTTCGTCGGAAGGTCGATGGTTGTCGATCCTTGGGGACTTGTCATTGCGACGGCGTCCGATCGGGAAGGCATCCTGACCGCCTCCTTGGACCTTGATCTCATAGAGACGACCCGCCAGCAATTTCCCCTTCTGGAGCAGCGGCGTCCGGAGCTTTACACGGAGCTCTCCTCACCTGTGGGAAGCGATGGACTCCTGCTCGGGAGCTCGCAGGCAATGTCGTAACCGGAGCCAAAGTCTGAGGAGGGAAGCGCCGAAAGCGTGCCTCCCTCCTCAGTTTGCCTGCGGACAAGATTCAAGCAGTCGAGATCTTCAGGAAACCCCCGTTAGGAATTCCTTGATAAGCCGGGCGCCCGTTGTGAGCCTTTGGTTAGTGTCTCAGCCCAGAAAGGTCCCCTACTGAGGCATGACAAGACCACAGGATTCCCGCAGTAACCCAAGACTGTGGCCGTCAAAGGTCCGCCAGGAGAAGATTTACAGTAGCTACCCCCGCAGCGATTGCGGCTGCATCGTTCGGCTTTGAAGGGTTGCGAAGACGGGGTTTCCGCATCATGGGTATACCCAAAATGTAACGTCGACCGTCATCCCAAACGTTCATGACGACATGAATGTCTTTCGCAGAGGCGCGCCCTAACCCAACGATGAGTGCTGTTTCCCACCAAGTCTTTTAGCCCATGAGCACGGAGTTTGCGAGATGCATGGCGGGCGGTAGTCATGGGGCGCCTTTCCACAAGCACGCAGAGTCGATCCTTGGACGCTTGGCGGAGATGAATTTCGCGGACTCTGTGTCTGCCATCTCACGGAGAGATCCGCCGACAAGGGCGCAGGTGGATTGTCTGCTCGCTTCAAGCCCTGACAGTCGTATTGGGTGGTTGTTCCTTTAGCGGTTTCTGAACCAGCCGAGACTGTTCGTGCCCTCGAGTGTGACCAGAGCATGCTCACGCATAAGGTTCCTTGCCGTGATACTGTCGCCGGCTTCTACAGCCTGGATCAACTCCAGATGGCCCGCGCCGGGGAAAGACTCAAGGTCTGGAGCGCCGAGAGAACCCAGCCACTCGGTCATGCTCGCTTGAATCTGCCGCTCTGCCTCAAATAGCCGTTTGGAAGCGGCAATCTCCGCAAGGGCAAGATGAAGCCGCGCATCGGCCAGACGGTATTCGTGGTCCGTGAGCCCCCCGCCATCCACTACTTGCTGAAGACGGCGCAGGTTCGCGGATTGCTCAACGGTAATACGCTCAGCTGCGCGGGCGACGGCCTCGCCAGAGACGGCGATACGCCAAGCGATAAAGTCGGCAAACTCGTCAGCTGTGGGCTTTGGCTCCGACCCAGCAGAGATTGCAGCAACCACGTCCGATTGCACGTAGGTTCCCGCGTGCCTTCCCCGGCGTGTCTCAACGAGGCCGCTTGAGCGAAGGGCCTGCAACGCCGACCGTACAGTCATGGGAGCTACGTCGAACTTGGCTGCCAGCTCCTGTTCCGAAGGCAGCCGGGCGCCGGAGGGTATCTCCCCCGACGCAATAAGGTCGCTCAATCGGCGGATGATGGCTTCGGAGATTCCCGCGGGGCCTATCTGGTCGAGAAATCTGGTCCATGTGTTGTTTGTCATGACTTCTATACTCTAGAGTTTATAAGTGTGAGGGATAGCACCACAAAGGCCCTTAATGGTCGAGTTTAAGTCAACCATGTCCGTGTGGGGCCTTCCCGGCATGGGCTCGTCCGATATGGACCTGTCACACCTACGGGACATTTGGTGCTGCTCGTAGCTTCCCAGAGCGAATTGGATTTACCTCAGTAAGCACTGAGATTAGCGGTACGGATAGTCCCTGCCGCCCTCAGCGGCTGCGAGCATACTCGCCCAAGTGGGGTGATCCCGCCTTAAGAAACCCGGCGAAAGCCGTAGAACTGATCCCGCCCAACAGTGGCGGAACGCGATGAAGGAAGAATTATGACTGGTATTCGGGGAGTTGTGGCCGTGCCCGCTCGACTTTCGACCGGAGTGTCCGATGAGCGTGTCGCACGAGCAAACCGCATCTTCTACGATGTCGTCAGCCTCGTAGAGGCCGCTGGCCTGGAAGTTTTGATAGTGAGTGACCCGAATTTTGAGCCTGGCGCAGTTGATGCTGTCGTGCTTCCAGGCGGTGGAGATGTTGACCCTGGACGGTATGGCGGCGAAAAAATTGAGGCGCTTTATGATCTAAACCCTGAGCAGGACTCTCTTGACTTCGGATGCGCTGAACGGGCCTTAGAACGGGGCCTGCCACTCTTGGGCATTTGCCGCGGGGCCCAAGTGCTCAACGTAGTCTTGGGCGGATCCCTCTATGAAGATCTCGTGCCGGGCGATGTGGCGCACCGGAAAGTAGCTGCCAAGTCAGATAGCGAAGCGTGGTCTTGGCACGAGGTAGATGTCGAACCCGACTCAATGCTGGCTGAATGCTCCGGTAGCACGTCTTTCGTCGTTTCATCCGGACACCATCAGGGGATCCGACGTCTCGGTGAGGGCCTGCAGGCAGTTGCGACGGCCCGTGACGGCCTGGTTGAAGCCGTCGAGGATAAGAATCGGCGGTTGCTTGGAGTTCAGTGGCACCCGGAGGCGGAGGGACTCGAACCATCGCTGCAGGCGGCCCCGTTCGTGTGGCTCGCTGAGGCTATTTCCCTGCGGCGGGTCGGAAAATGATGATGCACAACGAGACGCTTGCGCCAGCCGATCGTCAGGCCGGTCCCCAACTCGAACGAGGCTTGAGCAACCGACACCTTCAGTTGATCGCTATAGGCGGAGCCATCGGGACGGGCCTGTTCATGGGGTCAGGAAAGATGATCAGCGTTACTGGCCCTGCCGTTATCTTTGTCTTCCTCATCATCGGTTTCATGTTGTTCTTCATGATGAGGGCCATGGGCGAACTCATTCTGTCCAACCTCAATTACAAGACCTACGGTGACATCGCAAAAGACCTGATCGGTCCGTGGGCTGGGTTCATGCTCTCGTGGACGCATTGGTTCGCGTGGATTGTTGCCTGCATTGCCGACATCATAGGCATTGTCGGGTACGTGTCCTTCTTCAACGCGGAGATCCCCCACTGGCTTCCGGCGCTGGTGACCATCGTCGTCCTTACTGTGCTCAACCTGCAACCGGTCAAATTCTTTGGTGAGACGGAGTTTTGGTTTTCGATCATCAAAGTTGTCGCGATCCTGGGGCTTATTGTCACGGGCCTCGTACTGATACTTGCAGGGTTTCAGAATCCTGAAACAGGTACGACCGCGTCATTCGCGAACCTTTGGGAACATGGGGGGATGTTCCCGATGGGCGTCATGGGCTTCGTCTTCGGGTTTCAGATGGGTGTCTTCGCGTTCAATGGCATCGAGCTCGTTGGCATGGCCGCCGCCGAGACTAAGAACCCCCAGCGAAACGTTCCCAAAGCGATCAACTCAATCGTTGCCCGCATCATTATTTTCTATGTCGGTGCACTGACGATCATCATGTCGGTTACCCCCTGGAACCAGATCCGCCCCGACGTATCGCCGTTCGTAACGACGTTTCTGTACGCAGGACTCGGACTCGCAGCGATCATCATTAATCTTGTTGTGATTACTTCGTCGGCGTCGAGTGCGAACTCAGGGCTCTATTCGAACGCGCGGATGCTGTTTAACATGGCCCACGATGGCCATGCACCTGCTTTTCTTGCGCGGTTGTCCAAAAAGGGCGTGCTACAGGGTGCTGTACTGATGAACTTCACCGTTATGCTCTTGGCCATTCCCATGCTGTACGCGGGCGAGAGCATCGTGACGGTATTTACTCTCGTAGCCACGGCGTGCGCCGTGTTCGGGATCCTTATCCGATCTGCTGTGACTGTCAGCTACATTCGCTATCGCCGCATGTTTCCGATCAGGCATGCGCGGTCCAGCTTCAAGATGCCGCTGTCGCTTGTGATGCCGTGGGTGCTGATTGTGTTCGATGTATTCGTGATTGGCGCATTGTTGATTGCCGATGATACCCGTCCAGCCGTATTTTCCGTTGCGGTCTGGTTGCTGGCCCTCGCGGTAGCGTGGCAGGTCTGCAAGCGAAAGCTGATGCGGCAAGGGCGCCCGATCACGCGACCCATTCCAACCATAAGTCCAGAAGTGTAGGGGTTCTTGGTCGTAATATTTTGGCGTCCCTGAGGTTGACCCTTTCACCCGGCCGTCCGATGCGACGGATACGGTGACTCCTTGGACGGCCGGTCGTTAGGGTCTTTACTTGTCACAATGGCGGTTGCGTCTGACTGAACAGGCCGCGAAGGGCCATGGAGTAGTTATTCGGGAAACAAATAGGGATTTGGATGCGTCCGAAGTCAGCGAGTCTGGGGACACGCAGCTCAAAGACGATATCCGTGCCGGTGGCATTGCTGACTCGCCGAGGATCCGGCGCTTGATTCCTATCGACCTCGTGCCGGAGGGCTCAACCCTCCAAGCGACGTTTTTTCGTCGTGTCATTCTGGACTGGGCACCGTGAACTACTCCCGCAGACCACAGCCCAATTCCGCGCCGACATGCAAGACCGCTCAGCGTCCAGCTGGCGGTAGAGGCATAACATGCGGGTGTGGTCCAGGCCGAGCGTCCTGGGCCACACCTCTTGCCGTGTTTGGGGTTGGATTTACGCTAGTGGTGACGTGGCAGACGCGGGCATCATTCGGCTTTCCGCGAGTCCCTCATGGCCGGGCTGAATCTGTTCCATTGCTCAGTTCGCGGTTGAGGGTGGTAGGTAAGACCTAAGACCGGGCAAGGGAAGCACCATCATGCCGTCATCCTCAACCTGTGGGGTGCTTGCCGCAGGCTGGCGATCCGGGTGTCGTACTTCGGTCAGGACAATATTCGGCTCCCCTGGCCGCAACACCGGCGTCGTCGCAGTATCCTAAACGGCTCCGCTTCAGGCACAGGAGTCCGAGGAGTTTGCCTTCCATACTAACGACGGCGAGCCGTCGTCTGCCTCCCCGACGGAGCATGTAGGCGGCCTTCTCTATCGGGTCGTGGGGCTGCGCGGTTCTGCCGTTTTTTGTTCCAAACCCTAACGCACGCTTTTGTCCGCCGGACCACGGCGGAATGTCGGTTTTTTCAATGGTGGTCAGGAGATGGCCTGCGGTGTCTACTATCAGTGCCATGTGTACATGGTCATCAGCCAGTAGCTGCCGAACCTCCCCCACTGTTACATCCGGCGGGAGCACTTTCGGGGTGGTGATCATGAGGTCTTTTACGGGACACCCCGTGATGCCATTATGCTGGGCTGCCGGGTTCACATTTCCTGCCGGCGATTGAGCGCACCGGAAGTCGCCGGAACGGCCGCCGATGGATCGAAATACCGGATCATGCGGGTGTTCCCCAGAGTGTTGGGCTTCACGCGCGCCAAATCCAAGAATTCCGCAACGCCTTCGTCATGGGAGCGGAGAAGCTCTGAATACGTCGCAGGGTCCACTGTTGGTAGATCAGCCATCACCTCAAAGTGATGTTTGGTGAAGAATTCGACTTCAAAGGTAAGACAAAACACTCGTGTGACACCCAGGGCCCGGGCGTTTGCCAAAAGGCTCTCCAACAGGGCATGTCCTACACCTCGCCCACGCCAGCTTTCGTCAGTTGCGAGAGTCCGGACCTCAGCGAGGTCTTCCCACATTACGTGTAAGGCCCCACATCCCACAATGTCACCTGACTCACTTTCAGCAACCAAGAATTCCTGGAGCCCTTCAAAATAGGCGACCGTCTCCTTGGCTATCAAGATCCTCTGTCTGGCCATTGGGGCCACCAACTTCTTGATGGCGGCCACATCGCGCGTACGCGCAGGCCGTACGCTAAAGGACTCATTCACGAAAACAGCCTATTGCCCTCTCTGAGTGTGCGATGACGGATCTTACGATGAAGCGCGCACATATTGGCGATCTGCACAGGGCCAATGTGGCCCTAGTGACTTAGTGTCGCTAAAGATCGGCGATTTCCACGACAGCAGCGTTC
The DNA here is from genome assembly GCF_044749185.1 of Paenarthrobacter sp. NPDC089675. Lineage (NCBI taxonomy): Bacteria > Bacillati > Actinomycetota > Actinomycetes > Micrococcales > Micrococcaceae > Paenarthrobacter > Paenarthrobacter sp. NPDC089675. The sequence continues at coordinate 51,025 of NZ_JBIVHM010000014.1, forward strand.
CTTCGGACAGATTTACGTCCGGCGATCATCGACCAGCCCGCCGTCCTAGTGTCACCGCCTGCGGTGGTGACACGACGGTGCACGTCCGGAGAAGGGCCGGCCTGTCCTCATTACTCCACAGCGAAAAGGTAAACAATGAAGTTTGGTGCCCAACCCGCCCCAGTGGCAGACATCGATGAGAGCAAGCTCAAAGTTCAAAAGCCAAAGACCGAGGCTGCCGGGGTCAAAGCGGTCATGGTGGCATTGGAGCGAGCGGTCGCGCAAGCCGGGATGTCACGAACTGCACAATCGCTCCTTCGGCTGAATCAGCGCGGCGGTTTTGATTGCCCTGGCTGCGCCTGGCCGGAGTCTGATAAGAAGCGTAAAGCTGCCGAGTTCTGCGAAAACGGTGCCAAGGCTGTGGCCGAGGAAAACACTTTGCGTACGGCGGGTGCCGAATTCTGGGCCAAACATTCCATTGCCGAGTTGTCAACAAAGACCGAGTACTGGCTGGGCAACCAAGGCCGGTTGAGCGAACCGGCAATAATCCGTGAGGGAGAGACGCACTACTCCCCCATCTCTTGGAATGATGCATTCGACTTGATCGGCCAGCACATCCGGGCCAGCGACCCGGACCGCTGCGTGTTTTACACGTCCGGGCGCACAGCCAACGAGACAGCATTTCTCTATCAGTTGTTTGCCCGCTCGTTGGGCACCAACAACCTGCCGGATTGTTCCAACATGTGCCATGAGTCTTCCGGCTCGGCACTGAACCCGACCATCGGTATCGGCAAGGGTACTGTGTCATTGGACGACATCCACGATGCTGAACTGATCTTTGTCGTGGGACAAAACCCGGGCACGAACCACCCGCGGATGCTCTCGGCCCTGAAGGAATGCAAGGACAACGGCGGCAAGATCGTGGCCGTGAACCCTCTGCCGGAGGCTGGACTGTTCAATTTCAGGGACCCCCAAACGCCCTCAGGGGTAATTGGTGGCGGCACCCCCTTGGCTGACGAGTACTTGCAGATCAAAGTCGGCGGGGACCTCGCGTTGTTCCAGGCTCTGGGCCACCTGCTCCTGGAAGCCGAGAGGGAGCACCCCGGCACTGTCGTGGACCAGGACTTTATCGCCACTAAAACCGACGGATTCGATGCCTACAGTGCAGCACGCGGCACTGTGGATTGGGACGAGACTGAGAAGGCAACAGGCCTGAGCCGCAGCCAGATACAAAGGGTCGCTGACATGCTTGTAGCGTCCAAGGCAAGTATCTTTTGCTGGGCGTTGGGGGTGACGCAGCAGCCACACTCGGTGGACACCATCAAGGAGATGGTGAATGTGCTGCTGTTGCAGGGAAACTTCGGCAAGCCCGGCGCCGGCGCCTGCCCTGTGCGCGGGCACTCCAATGTCCAAGGTGACAGGACGATGGGCATTTGGGAGAAGCCCAAGGAATGGCTTCTGGAATCGCTGGATCGCGAGTTCGGGATCACTTCGCCGCGCCACCACGGGTACGACGCCGTCGAATCAATGGAGGCGTTCGAACGCGATGATGTAGACGTGTTCGTGTCCATGGGCGGCAACTTCTCGCTTGCGTGCTCGGACACCGAAACTCTTGAAGCCGGGATGCAAAGAATCGGATTGACAGTCCACATCAGTACCAAACCGAATCGCTCCCACATTGTTCACGGCCGTACATCTCTTATTCTGCCAACGCTTGGCCGTACCGATAAAGACGACAAGCATCCAACCGGTGCTCAGTTCCTGTCGGTGGAAGACTCCATGTCTGTCGTCCACTCTACCCAGGGCAGGCTCACACCGGTCTCTGAGCACCTGCTGGCCGAGCCTGTGATCGTGGCCCGTATGGCCGAGGCAACTCTTGGCCCGGACCATCCCGTTAAATGGCGGGCCATGGCCGAGAACTACGATGTGATCCGTGATTGCATCTCGCGTGTTTTGCCCGGATTCGAGGACTTCAATCGCAAGGTCCGGACGAAGAACGGCTTTGTCCTGCCGAATCCTCCGCGTGACACCCGCTCATTCGCCACCGACATTGGCCGCGGCCGGTTCAGCATCAGCCCGCTGGAGTATTTGACACCTCCTGCGGGCCACCTTGTCCTACAGACAATCCGAAGTCACGACCAGTACAACACGACGTTTTATGGTCTCGACGACCGGTATCGTGGAATCTCGGACGGCCGCCGGGTTATTTTGATACATCCTGAGGACCTGGCTGAGGCGGGCTTTGAGGATCGAGATGTGGTCGACGTGGTGAGTACGTTCCGGGGTGTGGAGCGCCGTGCTGATAAGTTCCGGCTAGTTGGCTATCCAACTGCCAGGGGGTGTGTTGCAGCGTATTTCCCGGAGGCCAATGCCTTGGTCCACAAGGAGAATGTCGCCCGCGAGTCAAATACCCCGGGGTTCAAGGCAATGTTTGTGCGATTCGAGCGGGCTCGGCAGCACAATTACCAAGGATCTAACTAGCATCGGAGCTAGATCTTGTGCTGCTGCGTAATTCGACAGCCGACGACTGTGACGAGGGCGGCGTGAAGTTGGCCTCTCCCGGGTTGCGGTTCTGCGTACAACCGGGGCGGTGGCTAGGGGGCCCGGCGGATAGCCGAGGTTGCGGGCCCCTCCATGCACACTTGGCCAGTGGTTCCACGGTCGTCTTGTCCGGCGCATCGAAAGGATGCAGTGGCCAAGTCAGCAATGAGCTCTTCCGTGTAGCGCAGGGATCCACTGCGCACGATGATGTCGCGCATGATGTTGATTTGGTCGGGCCGGGATTTGATCTGCCCAAATTGCTTTCAAGAAAGACGTGCATCTTCACGTGTGGCGTTCAGTAATGCGTCGCCAACGAGCATTGCCCGCTTGCCTTCGCGGAGGTCGTCGCCGGCCGGTTTGCCTGTGAGTGCAGGTTCGGCAAAAATCCCAGTACATCAGCTCTGATTTGGAAGGCTCCACCCATCCGGGACATGGTGCGAGGCTCCTGCCAGTGCGCCTTCCAGGAGGGTGTTCATTCGAGTATTTTGCTGATCTGAAGCGAAGGATGGTTCAGGCCCTGGCCGCGGCAGAAGCCGGGTCTCTGTGGTCTCCGGCGACTTCTTCCGAAACATCCAGATACTGGCCAGTCACTACCTCTGAACGCATTCGGACGAACACTTCCCTTGCCGGTGTCCCGTTCAGGGTGTTCGGACCAGCGCCGGCAAAGATCTCATCACTGTAAAGAGGCAGAGACTCCCGGCCATGATTGCGGCGGCGTGCCCAAAGTGGCTTGAGTCCGAAGTCCAGTGGTGTTGATCGTATTTGGCTTCGGAACGCCTGCGTACGCTGGGCCGATCCCGTCCGGTGTCGGATTTACCAATGATGTCTTCGTGGATGAGCGCCGCGGCCTGAAGAAGTTCCAGAGCCATGCCCGCGGCCAGGATCCGTTGGGCGCCTTCTGGCCGGCATGCTCCTCGCCACGCCCATTAGCACATGAGCCCGCAATCGCTTACCGCCGGCAACCAGGTCACTGATGACGTCAAGTGATTCCGCGGCTGTCTCTTCGGCGCCGCTGTTTAGGAACGATCGTTGATCTTATAGGAATGCTTGCATCCGGATGTCAACCAGCGCCAAGAATTCCTGTTGTTCCTTCTCTGGAGCGCGAAGGAAAACGTGAGGATCTGGGCTGGGCGGCACTATCCTTGCCGCCGATACGCGCGAGCGATGAAGCTGTTTCTGTGTGTGCTGTGCATGGCTACCTCAGCCACCGTCGACGCCAACGCAGTGGCCGCCTCAAACATGGTCTTGTAGCCCTCCGCTGAGTCAGAGACGGCAGCAAACCCTTGGGAGTGTATGGGTGCAGCCACTCCCGGGATGCTCATCCAGGGATGCAAGCTGGGGATGCGTTGAGAAACGTTGCCCATGTCTGTGGACCCTCCGGCCAGGGATGCAGTTGAAGTAGTGCCCCTCCCGGACCTACGCATTGCTTCTGTCCAATAGGACGCGAGGACGGGATCCTGCAGCAGCGGTTCGTACACAGGTTCCGTGGGCTCAAGGAAGAGCCTGGTGCCTGTGGCCAGTGCTGCGCCTTCGAAACATGCCCGGACTCTGTGCAGCAACGCCTCGTAGTCAGCGAGGGTAAAGGCCCTGCACTCAAAATCGACAACAGCCCGCTCAGGAATGATGTTGGTGGCATGCCCGCCCTCACTGACATACAGTCCGATTCGGTGGTCACTGGGAATCTGTTGTCGAAGCAGGCCTATGGCGATCTGGCTGAGGACGGCGGCGTCTGCGGCATTGATTCCTTTGTGGGGAGCGGTAGCCGCGTGCGAGGCCTTGCCAGTAAAGGTTGCGCGGTATTTTCCCATTGCTTGCGACGATGTGCCCAAGGGGTTATCAGTGAAGCCATCCTGGACAGGATGAGCCATTAGAGCGAGGCTGACGCCGTCGAATATGCCGCCCTCGAGCAGGAGGACTTTTCCGCCGCCGTCTTCTTCGGCGGGCGTTCCAATGACTTTGAGGGTGACGCCGAGCGTTTTGACGAGGGGCATTAAAGCCAGTGCTGCCCCGACGGACGCGCCGGCTACCCAGTTGTGCCCACAGGCATGGCCGATAGATGGCAGGGCGTCGTACTCCACACATAGTGCTACGACGAGATCGCCGTTACCTGTTGATGCTGTGAACGCGGTAGGAAGACCGCCGACGCCGCGTTCGACGGTAAAGCCGGCTTCGGCCAGCAGCGTTGCCGTTATCTCGGATGAGCGGACTTCGCCAAAAGCAGTTTCGGCCAGCCCATGGATCCGCTTGGCCATATCCTCGACCCGAGGCCTCCAGGACCGGACATTGTCCGCGAGAGCATCATGCAATGTAGCTGTCATTATTTTGGCGCTCCTCATCCCTAATGCGCTGAGTAAGACTTTATCGGTGGGGGACGGCGCATCGGGACAGTTTTTGGTCGGGATGCACAGAGCAACGGTATCTGCTTGACGCAGTGCACGATGACCGAGGGTTCCCTCGTCCTTAAGATCATGGAAAAGCCTGGCGCAGCAAGCTCCGGATAGGCCGCTATATCGCCCACACCAACAGAGGAGGCCTCCGTGCCGCAGCAAGTGAATCCACCCAGGGGCGCCACTGTTAACTCGCAAACAGGGCATCATGCCCCTATCAGCGGTTGGTGGGGCCCCGAGGGCGGGGTGGATGCCCTGCGGTACGTCCAGAAAGGAGACATCATGCCAGCACTGCGGGGTTCAGTGACGGTCTGGACGCTTCTTCGGGAAGCTTCACCGCAGAAGCTGGTCTTCGATATCCCCCCTACGAGCTGAATGAAGCTCATTCCACCGGCAAAAGGCCCAGAGAGGAAATCATGAAAAGCATGACAGCTGTACGCAACAGGAACTCTACACGTGGCGGTCGGCAAAACCACAGTGCAGGTGCGAGTCCTGCAACCGTCCCGACCACGGCAGACGCCGTACAAGATGATTCGGAACTTGAGACGCCCACATCAAAGAAGTGACTGCGGGTGCCCGCGCTGGCACGTGAGGAAGGCATCACGTGAGGAAGGCATAGTGCACTCCGTTTCGGAGCGGAGGTTTGATGAGCGGGCGGATCTTCATGGCGGAATGTTTCCCGTGGGCCTTCAGTGCCGTCCTTCCACGCCGGTGACGGCCGGGAACTTGCCGGCTCTGCCATGGTCATGGCAGATACCGTCCTCCAATGGAGGTTCTGGTGTTGGCCCGGTACCGGTTGGATGCATCGGTCGAAGTTCTCGCGAGGTGGCAACAGAGCCAAGACGACATCGTGAGCCTATACCCAGAGTTCGTAACCGGAACCCTGGTGGAAATAGCCGCGAAGGTCATTGACGTCAGCTGATAGCCAGATTCCGGAACCATCAGGCATCTCTTCCTCAACTGTTCCGCGGCGGACGACAAATATGTCCCGGCGCAGCTCTACGACTTTACCAACATGATTTTTCCAGTCATTGGTCTTATACATGGGCAGTGAGTCCGGTAATAGGTCGCGCATCAGCGTTCCATGAGAAGGGCATCGCCCTGGCCGCCGCCACCACACAGTGATACTGCCGCGCGACCGTGTCCTTGCCTGATCAGTGCATGCGCAGCGGTGACAACTAATCGTGCACCGGATGCTCCGATCGGATGGCCAAGTGCAATGGCGCCGCCGTGGATGTTGATCCGTTCATAAGGGATGTCCAGCATTTCACCGGAGTAGGACGCGACTGATGCGAAGGCTTCGTTGATTTCCACAAGGTCAAGCTCTTGTGCTGACCAGCCTTCCTTCTCCAAGGCCGTCTTGATGGCCAGGGCTGGTTTGTCCAGCAAGGTGGTGTCGGGGCCTGCTACTTGTCCATATGACCGTAGGGTGCACAGTACCGTCCAACCTTGCTCTTGGGCGGTTCGTCGTGTCGTCAGCACTACGGCAGCAGCACCGTCGGACAGCGGGGAGGCATTACCGGCAGTTATGGATCCTTCTGGAGAGAACGCTGGCCGGAGCCGGGCTAACTTTTCCGGGGAGGTTTCCGGACGGATGCTCTGATCCTGGCTGACTTCGACAGTGCCCTTTCGTGTGGGGGCGTGGACAGTCACTGTCTCCTGGTCCCAGACGCCGGACGTCTGTGCGCTTGCGGCCTTGAGATGCGATGCGGCTGCGAAGGTGTCCTGGATTTCGCGCGTTATTCCGCAGCGGTCGTTGGCACGATCCGTTGAGAGGCCCATCGACTGGTGGTCGAAAGCATCTGTAAGGCCATCATGCGCTGCGGCGTCGATTAGCGACATCGTCCCGTAGACGTTCCCTTCACGGGTTCCTTTCACCAGGCGTGGGGCTTGGCTCATCGATTCCTGCCCGCCGGCGACCACGAGGGAGGCATCACTAAGGCGAAGCATCCGGGATGCCTCAATAATCGCGGCCAACCCCGAGAGGCACACCTTGTTTAACGTGATTGCGTGCGCACTCAGCGGAATGCCCGCGGCAACGGCGCTCTGGCGGGCCGGGTTCTGTCCTGTGCCCGACTGGAGTACCTGGCCCATGATGACGGCGTCTACGGCGTCGGCGGGGATTCCTGCGCGTGAGAGGGCACCTGAGATGGCAGCGCCGCCCAGGTCGGTTGCAGAAAGATTCGCGAGGGCCCCGAGAATGCGGCCCTGCGGAGTACGGGCTGCACCCACGATGACAACGTCCGTGGGCTGTGCGGGGCGTCGTTCAGGTTTGGTCTTCATAGCAAACTCCATGTTTTCGGGCAGGGCGGTGTTTGATGCCCCAGGGGTTCCGCAGCTCCAGCGGATGTTGCATTAGATTGTCAGGAGGCGGCTGAGGCCACCTTTGGGGAAGTTTGCGCCGAGGACCATGCAGCGGTCGATGTCGTCCCAACTCCCAATCACGTTCTCTTCCAGGAGCAAACGGGCTTCGTGGACAAGAGCGTCATTCACTCTCTGACGGATCCGTGCACCATCGACCTCGTAAGGTTCGGCCGGCGGAATCTGGGCCGCAGGCAGAATCTCGCCGTGTTCGTCGAAAAAGCCTGGCAATCCGGCCGCCACTAGTGCTTCGAGTGAAGCGGAGCGCGCAAAGCGGTCGGGGTATGCCCGGTGCAGGGTGTCGCAGATGTGCTGTTGAACGCGCGGGCCGATGTAACTGATGAGCCGTAGGGGGGTCATGGGCAATTGCCAGGGTTCCAGAGAGCGATCGACACTTGCCGGATCACCGCTTTTGTCCACTTCAGTGAGAATGACGCTGAACATGCGTGTAAGCAGTCGGTTGACGACGAATCCCGAGTGGTCCGCTACAGGGACGGCAGTTTTGCCCAATGCAGTTGCCAGCCCTTGGGCCGCGTGTATCGCGGCATCAGAGGAAAACTGGGTACGGACAAGTTCGATCAGTGGCAGGGTGGCGACGGGATTGAAGAAGTGGAAGCCGAGGACTCGGTCCGGATGCTTCAGGCCGCGGGCCATGGCCGTGACGGACAGTGAGGAAGTGTTTGTCAGTAGGAGGGCCTCAGACGGTACCGTCGTTTCGAGCTGCCGGAAAACCGAGCGTTTGGCTGTTTGGTTTTCGAATACAGCCTCGATTGCGGCGTCGTGATTACGAAAGTCCGCCGGGTTAGTTGTTCCCCGGATGAGATCTGCAACTTCTGCCGCTTCCCCTGCTGCGAGTTTTCCTTTGGCTTCCTGCCGATCAAGGAGTTGGCGGATCCTGTGAAGCGCCGCTGAAACCCTGTCTTCCGACAGATCACTGATAAGCACCGGGATGTGCAACTTGTGAGCAAACAGCAGAGCCAGTTGGCTTGCCATGAGGCCTGCTCCAACCACGCCGAACGACTGAATGGACGTACCCGGCTCAAGCGCTCCTTCAGAAGGGGGTAATTGGGGTGAAAGAGTATCGATCATTAGGTCTGGCTTTCGTTCCTACCCGCGAAGGTAGACCGTGGTTGTATGGGAGTAGAAGTCCTTGGCTGCACTGCCTTGTTCCTTCGGGCCCAGGCCGCTTTTCTTGGACCCACCGAAGGGCACATGAGGATCCGAACCTGCTGATTCAGAATTGATGTGAAGGATACCGACGTCGATAGTGTCCACGGCCTCCAGCGCCGATTTAAGGTTGCGCGTGAACACGGCGGCCGATAGCCCGAACTCGGTTTCTCCTGCCAAGGCGAATGCTTCCTCTTTGGTTCCGGCGCGACGCACGGCCAAGACCGGCCCGAACAGCTCGTTCTTCCACGCCACATTCGTCGAGGCTTTTTCTCCTGCTGGTAGTTCCAACACCGTTGGAGCTACGAAGAATCCTGCTGTTGCGTGGTGAGGATTTTCGAGATGCGTGCCCGCGGCCGGGACGGCGCCAGCAGCGGCCGCGGCGTTGATTCCGGCCTCGATGGAGCGCTGGGCCGCCTCATTGATGACCGGCCCCATGTGTGTTTCGGGGTCAAGCGGGTCACCTACCGTCCAATTACTGAGTTTGCAGGTGAGGGCTTCCAGGAATGCGTCAGCGATGCCGTCCGCAAGGATAAGCCGCGATGTTGCGGTGCATTTTTGTCCAGTGGAACGGAAAGCACCCCAAAGGACTTGCTGTGCGGCCAGTTCAAGGTCTGCGTCATGGAGAACAACAGCGGCGTTTTTGCCTCCCATTTCTGCCTGCATGGGGATGCCCCTGACGGCAGCTTGCGCTGCAAGGGAACGGCCAACTTCCGAGGATCCTGTGAATGACAGCGCGTCGACTTCGGGGTGTTGGACAAGAGATGTACCGAGGACGCCAGGACCGACGATGAGGTTCAGCACACCAGCTGGAAGGCCAGCGGTCTCAAGCGCTTGTGCAAAGCGCATGGCCAGAAGTGGAACCGTGGAGGCTGGCTTCCAGACAACCGTGTTCCCGTAGATCAAGGCCGGGGCAATCTTCCATGCAGGAATGGCAATTGGAAAGTTGAAGGGTGTAATGATGCCAACTACCCCGAGAGGCTTGCGAGTCACCAGAATGCGCTCTCCGAGGCGGGGCGAAGAGAAGTGCTCGCCCGCTGGCCGGTCGCCCTCCGTTGCGAAATAGCGGAGTACTTGAGCCGCGCGGAGAACCTCAGCCTTGGCCTCGGCAAGTGTTTTTCCCTCTTCCCTGGAAAGCTCCAGTCCCAAAGCCTCGGCATGGTCCTCAAGCCCAGTAGCGGCGCGAGCCAGCACGGCGCCTCTTTCGTGCATAGGCAGCTGATTCCAGTCTCGCTGCGAAGCCCGGGCAGCGAGCGCCGCCCTGTTAAGATCATCGAAGACAGCTGCGGCACCCGAAGCGATTTTCTCTCCGTGTCGGCTGGGGTTGACGGAGGTGAGCTGGTCGCCCTGACCGGAGACCCAGTCTCCATCGATGAGCAACTGTAGCTCCGAGATGTCGAGGGATGTATACCCCCTGCCTGCGTGAGCTGAGGTGCCCACGGCGGCATTCACCGAAAAGCTCCGATGCCCGTCAACTTCTGACCGAGAATGAGGGTATGCACTTCGTCGGTTCCTTCGTAGGTCCGTACCGATTCGAGGTTGTTCGCATGGCGAAGGGGTGAGTATTCGAGTGTGATCCCATTGCCGCCGAGGATGGTGCGGGCTTCGCGGCAGATGTCGATGGCTTCGCGGCAGTTGTTGAGCTTGCCGACGCTGATTTGATGGTTCTGCAGGTGTCCGGCGTCCTTGAGTCGACCCAGGTGGAGTGCGAGGAGGAATCCCTTATTGATCTCCAGTGCCATGTTGACAAGTTTCTGTTGCGTCAGTTGGTAACCAGCCAGGGGCTGGTTGAACTGCAGCCGTTCTTTGGAGTAGTCAAGGACGGCTTCAAAGGCATCCCGCGCTGCACCCATGGTGCCCCAGGCTATCCCGTAGCGTGCCTCATTAAGGCAGGAAAATGGACCCTTCAGACCTATTGCGTCGGGGAGGGCCGCGTCGGCTGGTACTCGTACGTCATCGAGAATGACGTCGCACTGCACCGATGCCCTCATCGAAAGTTTCGGCTCTATGGGGTTGGCGGTGAATCCTTTTGAGGACGTTGGCACGACGAATCCTCGGACTCCCTGCTCGGTCTGAGCCCAGATGATCGCCACGTGGGCAATGTTGGCCAGACCAATCCATCGCTTGGATCCGCTGATAACCCAATCGCTTCCGTCCCGGCGCGCATAGGTGGCCATCGAGGATGGGTCCGAGCCTGCTGTGGGTTCGGTTAGCCCGAAGCACCCGATGGCGGTGCCAGCCGCCATCGAGGGAAGCCACTGTTCTTTCTGCTCCGGAGAACCGTGTTTGGCTATGGCTGACATGGCCAAGGATCCTTGAACGGAAACGAAAGTGCGTATGCCCGAATCGCCTGCTTCGAGTTCCGCCGCTGCCAGACCGTATTCCACCGCAGTCCCCCCGCTGCAGCCATACCCCGTCAGATGCAGTCCCAGAAGGCCAAGCTCGGCGAGTCCAGGGACGATCTCCAGGGGAAACCTGCCCTCTTCATACCACCTGGCGATATTCGGCCTAATCTCTTCCCGGACGAAGGCGCGGACACGGTCACGTAGAGCAATTTCTGGTGTAGTGAGGAGTGAGTCGAAGGAGATCAGATCGGATGGGTCGAGTGCGGCGTCAGTGGTGAGGTCTGAGACGTTAGAGAAAAGGTTCATGAGGAGGTCCCTCCTGGGCAAAGTGGACTTGGGAAGTAAAGCTCGCTTCGGGACGTGTCGGTGGCAGCGCTGTCATGGGATTGTTTTAGCCAGGTGAGGACTTCGTCTGTGTGCTGACCCAAAGGAGGAGGGGCCTGTGTACGCGGCGGCATCGGAGGCGTCCAGGAGATTGGGTGCCTGATCTGCCGTCCTGTCACTGTGCCGTTGCTGTCGTGGACAGGGATGGTGGGGTGCAATCCCAGGGACTGTGCGTAGGCGATGCCTTCCCCTACATCAGCTACCCTGGCGGCGGGGACTCCCACTGCGGACAGTCGTTCCTGCCATTGCGCCGCTCCATCTGTTGCCAAACCGGCTTCGAGCAAGGGCACGAGCTCCTCGCGGTTCTTGACGCGGGCGGAGTTGGTGTGGAATCGCAGATCGGAAGCGATGTCCGGTGCGCCGATTTCCGTGCAGAGCTTGCTGAACTGCGTGTCGTTGCCTACTGCCACGGCCAGAGGATCATCCTTGGTGTTAAGAAGCTGGTAGGGCACGATGGAGGGGTGGTCGTTGCCCATTCTGGTGGGCATGACTCCCGCGCCGAGATAGGCCTGACCTTGGTTGGCCAGAGCACCCTGCAGGCTGGAGAGGAGGTTGACCTCTATTCTCCGGCCGCGGCCGGTGGTGGCGCGCTCTACCAGAGCAGCAAGAATACCGATGGTGGCATCTTTGGCGGTGAGCACGTCGACCAAGGCCACCCCGACCTTCATGGGTCCTCCGGTAGGTTCACCGGTAATACTCATCAGGCCGCCGACGGCTTGAACAATGAAGTCGTACCCGGGGAGCTCGCGGCCGCCTGCAGCGCCGAAGCCTGAAATGGAGGCGTACACCAAGCCTGGGTTTTCCTGGGAGAGGGAATCGTATCCGAGGCCCAATTTGTCCAAGCCTCCGGGTTTGAAGTTCTCTACCAGGACATCGGCACGCAGTGCTAGTTCCCGGGCAACCTGCATATCCGCGGGTTCCCCGAGATCCAAGGTGATGGATTCTTTATTGCGGTTGACGCTTTCGAAGTATGTTGCGCCTGTTTCCGAGGACGGCGGCGACCAGTGCCGTGTGTCATCGCCGGTGCCGGGCCGTTCCACCTTGATCACCCGGGCGCCGAGGTCCGCGAGGGTCATAGTGGCAAGAGGGCCGGCCAGCACACGGGAGAAGTCAGCAACGACAATTCCCTCCAGTGGCCTCCGGCCCATCGCTGTGGGCGTCATCGGCTATCTCCTCCCGCCCGCCGTCCTCCAGAGGTCATGACAACGCAGACCGAATGGATGCCTCGAGTACGGCCAGACCCTCTTCGAGGACCTCGGCTTCGATGCCCAGCGGGGGAAGAAGCCGGATGATGTTTCCGTTCGTACCGCACGTGAGCGTCAGGACACCGTGGGCGTTTGCCAACTGGGCCGCCGTTGTGGCTAGGTCCTTGCGAGGGCCGGATGTATCACTGAATTCGACGGCCATCATAGCGCCCCGTCCGCGGACATTTGACACGCCCTCCAAGTCCGTAAGAGGCTCCAGACGGCGGCGCACGGCGGCCTCGATAGCGACCGCGTTCTTCAACAACTCGCCGTCTTCCAATATGTCGAAGACCGCAAGGGCAGCCTCACACGCCACTGGGTTGCCGGCGTAGGTTCCACCGAGGCCACCTGTGTGTACGGCGTTCATCAGTTCGGCGCGTCCGGTAGCAGCCGAGAGCGGCAACCCTCCGCCGAGAGCTTTAGCGCTTAGCGTGATATCGCCGGCAATGCCTTCGTGCTCTGATGCGAAGAAGGTGCCGGTGCGGCCCATGCCGGCCTGGATTTCATCAATGACCAAGACGATGCCATAACGGGTTGCGATTTCACGAAGGCCTTTGAAGAACCCCGGGGCCTGGACAACGAAACCGCCCTCACCCTGGATCGGTTCGATAACCATCGCAGCGAATGTTTCAGGGCCGTGCTCAGCGAGCAGGGCCTCAATCTTGGTCAGTGCTTCCGCAGGACCCTCCGTGGTCGTGTGGGCCGGGGCTGTCGGGGCCCGGAAGACAGAGCCGGGGAACGGTCCGAAGTTGAGTCGATACGGGTTTTCCTTGGCTGTCATAGCCATGGTGAGCTGGGTTCGCCCGTGGTATGCCTCATCGAAGACGAGAATATTGGGGCGGCGCGTGGCCGCTCGGGCAACCTTGATGGCGTTTTCCACCGCTTCTGCGCCGGTAGTAAAAAGCGCGGTGCGCTTTTCAAAGTCCCCGGGAGTGTGCTCATTCAACCACCGGGACACTTCCACGAATGAGGCGTATTCGGTGACCATGAAACATGTGTGAGTAAACCGCTCCAACTGGGCTGAAGCGCGCTCTGCGACCTTCGGGTTTGCCGCACCAACGCTGGTGACTGCGATACCGGAGGCGAAGTCGATCAACCGGTTCCCATCGACATCGACCAGCAGGGCGTCCTGGGCGTGGTCGATGAAGACGGGCAACGTGATGCCAAACGCGTCGGTGACGTGCTTTCGGCGCTCTGCTTCCAGCTCGCGTGAGCGCGGTCCGGGAAGTTCGGTCAGCAGCCGGCGGGCAGTGGTCTTTACGGTTGACGGATCGTTGGCCTGGTTAGCGGCTCGTTCTGATGTGACAGTCATAGGTCCTCCTCGTGTGGTGATGTCCACCATAGGGACACTCCTTAGACGTGTCCTTGGATAATTCGTCCAAAGAAATTGAGGAAACTGTCTCTCGGCACAAAAGACGGTCCCCTAAGATTGACCCATGATCACCCTCGCGAGGCTTGTCGAGGCTGCCAAACATGACCTCGCCCCGTACTGGCCTATCCCGCTTCCACGCGTGGAACTAACCGGAGTCCACGTCTCGGAGCTGGAGGACCCCACAATGTTTCTCTATGGCGGGGAGCTCCTGCTCACCGTCGGCCTGCAGCTGACGGGGCTGAATGAGGTCTCACGACAGGAAGCGGCAAACACGTACGTCCGGAGGCTGGTCCGTGGGGGTGTCGCTGCTCTGGGCCTTGGGTTGGGATCCGGTCATGCGATGGTTCCGGACGAGCTACGCGCTGCCTGCGTTGAAGCCGGGCTTCCGCTTCTAACCGTGCCCCGTGAATCGCCCTTTTTAGCGGTATCTCGAGCGTATTGGGAACTCGTTCGCCAAGGTGGAGAGGCAGAGCTCACAGCTTTACTTGGGTTGCAGGTGGCGTTGACCCGGGCCGCGGCCCAAGATGATGCCGAACCGGAAATTGTTCGGGAATTGGCGCACGCTCTGGGGACATGGGTGGTCTACCTGCCGGAGGGCGATGGACAACCCGCGGCAGCTGCAAGCGTGGGTGCCCTGCCTGCCGGCCTTCTGGGCGAATTGACCCGGGAGACCGTAATGCTCCGTAAGTCCCGGCGTGGTGCGACTGGAAGCATTCAACTGAAAGCAGGGACCGCTTCCTTGTACCCGGTGTCGAACGGCCCGGCAGAGTCCGGATATTTGGCTCTGGGCAGAAGCGGTCAACTGGCAGCAGCTGAGCGGCACCTGTTTCTCACCGCTTCTACCCTGTTAGCGGCCAGGGCCGCTGGGCAGCGGAGCGCCGCGGCGGCGCGCCGGCGGGCAGAGGGAATGCTGGCGACTCTTGTTCTGGAAGGTCACGACGATGCCGCCCGTCTGTTGGCGAAACAATTGGACTCCGATCCGCTGCCGGAAACTGCCTTCGTCGCGGCTCTTCCGGACTTTGATGAAGTTTCCTCAAGGCTCGCTCTTTCCGGTCTTGTGGTGGAACGATTCGATGTCACTTTTGTGGTGCAACCCGCCACTGGCGCGTTGCCCAGCCTTCCAAAGGGTGTCCGAGGCGCATGGGGAGGACCTATGCCCCTGCGCCGAGTTCATGAAATCGGCCGGCAAGTTGCCGACGTTGCCCGATCCGCGCCTGAAGGACAACTGATTCGGGTGGGGCATGGACTGGATCTGCCCGCCGAAGAATGGGTAGACCGCCTTTCTTCGCACTCCATCCAACTTCTGGAAACCGTCCGCGCTTACATCGCGCATCGAGGCCAGTACGAAGCTGCGGGACGGGAGCTTGGGGTGCACCGAAACTCCGTGCGCTACCGGATAGGCCAAGCCAAGGAATTTCTGGGAATCGACCTGGACAACCCCGATGTTTCGGCTCAACTCTGGCTCGCACTCCGGAGTCGAACGCCACAGTAGCAGGCTTCAGAGTCCGGGCCGATGTCGAAGGACCTCGCTTTAGGAGGATCCATACCGCAGAGCCCGGCCACCTCCGGAAGGGGGCTCGCAAGATGGCAACACCGCCGCTTGACGCTTAGTACAAAAACTAGTCGTCTAATTTCCCTATTGCATCGTGACGAGGCTGGTGTACCTGCCTAATCTCAATTGGACAGTCCCTAGATGGATGAATGGTTACACCGGAGAGGCCGACCGGGCCTGGCAAGTAGGCGCAACGTATAGCTGCCCTTGTCCCAAGATGACGCCTCCCGTATGCAGCAGCCGTTCTCCGAGACTGATTCAGGCACCGTTGAGAGGACAATCGTGACGATCGAAGATTCGACCCTGGCGCCGGCTAAGAGCCGGACAATTCGAGGGGCTGTGCTCCAGGAGCTTGGAGCAGAACGGCCCTACGCGGCAACCAATCCCATCCGCGTCGAGGACCTCGAACTCCAAGGTCCTGAAAACGACGAAATTCTGGTCCGTATCGAAGCAGCTGGGATTTGCCACTCGGACCTTTCCGTGGTCAACGGAAATCGACCTCGCCCGGTTCCTATGCTTCTCGGACACGAGGCCGCCGGTATCGTTGAAGAACTTGGTGACGCCGTGACCGACCTCTCCGTGGGACAGCGGGTCGTCATGACCTTCCTCCCTCGCTGCGGGGAATGCCAAGGTTGTCACTCGAACGGGAAGACTCCTTGTGAACGCGGCAGCGCTGCAAACGCCGAAGGCGTCCTGCTGAACGGCGGTCGCCGTATCTCCCGGGCGGGACAGCCCATCCAGCATCACTTGGGCGTCTCCGCCTTCGCCACCCATGCGGTCGTCTCCCGCCACTCTGTCGTACCGGTGGGATCAGACGTTCCCGCCCACGTGGCAGCCTTGCTCGGATGTGCCCTGCTCACCGGTGGCGGAGCAATCTTGAACGTCGCCAAACCGGCTCCCTCTTCGCGGGTTGCGGTAGTAGGCCTAGGCGGCGTGGGCATGGCCGCACTCATCACAGCCCTGGCCACCGGTGTCGAACACGTCGTTGGTGTTGACACCCTGCCTTCAAAGCTGGAGGCAGCCCTCAACCTCGGCGCGAAGCAGGCAATGACGTCTGCAGAGGCCCTGGAAAACGGGGAGAAATTCGACGCCGTTATCGAAGCAGCCGGGCACCCGCGTGCCTTGGAGACAGCAATTGCCCTGACCAGACCCGGCGGAGTCACCGTCACCGTAGGACTCCCGGCGCCCGGCCAGTCTGTGAGTATCGATCCTCTAACCCTTACCGCAGAGGCGCGTTCAATCGTTGGTAGCTACCTTGGTTCGGCAGTTCCAGAGCACGACATTCCCATCTATGAAGAACTCTGGCGGTCCGGGAAGCTAGCCGTCGAAAGTCTCGTCTCGGACACCGTCGCACTCGAGGACATCAACCGTGCAATGGACACCCTCGACGGTGGCCACGCGCTGCGTCAAATCATCACCTTCTCCTAACCCCTAACCTTCAAGCCTAAAGAGAGAACCACCATGTCCACTAAAACTGACCACATCTACAGTGCAATCATTATTGGCGCAGGCTTCGGCGGCCTCGGTCAAGGCGCCCAGTTCGTCCAGGCAGGCATCGAGGACTTTCTGATCATCGAACGCGGCCTCGATGTAGGCGGTGTGTGGCGAGAGAACACCTACCCCGGCGCGGCCTGTGATACCCAGGCCCTGGTTTACTGCTACAGCTACTTCCTTAACCTTAAAGTCTCCCGGATGTTCGCCGGCCAGGAAGAACTTCAGGGATACCTGCGGTCTATGGTGGAAGAATTCGGGCTTGGAAAGCACATCCACTTCGGCCAGAACATTACGGCAGCCGAGTGGGATGAGGAGCGCCGCTTGTGGAAGGTAAGCACTGCTGATGGATCCATCTTCCTGACCCGCTCGGTGGTCGGCGCCTGGGGCCAGCTTAACGAGCCGAACATTCCCAACTTCCCCGGAACTGAAACCTTCAAGGGAGAGGTTTTCCACTCGTCCAAGTGGCGGCACGACCTCGATCTGACTGGCAAACGGGTCGCCTCCATCGGTTCGGCGGCAACGGCCGTGCAGTACGTCCCCGAAGTTGCCAAGGTCGCCGCGAAGCTCACAGTCTTCCAACGCTCCGCCAACTACATCCTGCCTCGGGACCAGTACGTCTTCAGCGAAGAGGAGAGCAAGCGTTTCCAAGAGGACCCGGAGACCTACCGCCAGCTGCGTCAGGAGATCCACGAATTCCGGGAAGCCGGATTCGAACGCACCCGCCGTCACACGGCTGCGTCGGAAGAGGGCGTTGAACTCGCCCGCCAACACCTCGAGGCGCAGGTCTCGGACCCCGAACTGCGGGTCAAGCTGACCCCCGACTACGACTTTGGCTGCAAGCGCATCCTGCGCAGCGATGACTTCTACCCCGCGCTGACCCGGGAGAATGTTGAGCTGGTAACCGAAGGAATCACGGAAATCACCCCAACAGGCCTGCGTACGGCCGACGGGGCGGACCACGAATTTGACGTCATCATCTACGCAACAGGATTCAAGAGCCACGCATTCATGGGCTCTATGAGGGTCTCCGGGCGGGAGGGGATCAGCTTGAACGAGCGCTGGGGCAACGCCCCGGAAGCCTACTTGGGAATCACCGTCGACAGCTTCCCCAACTTCTTCCTGGTGTACGGTCCAAACACCAACCTCAACCACAACTCGGTCGTCTCCATGCTCGAAGCACAGCACCGCTACATCGCTCAGGCTGTGCAATACCTGGCAGCGGAGGAATCGCGGGTCCTGGACGTGGACCCCGAGGTCGTCCGGAAATTCAACGACGAGGTTCAGGAAGAACTCCAGAACTCCGCCTTCTCCTCCGAGTGCTCATCGTGGTACAAGAACGAAGATGGCAGGGTCATTAACAACTGGTCCGGAACAGTTGAAGAATATCGGACCCAAACCCATGAACTTAAGCTCGATGACTACCTCCAACTGGCGGAATCCGGACCTGCAAAGTGACCGGTAGCGACAAGTACAGCAGCAGACCTGTAGCTCAGGACGCCGCTGAGATCTTGGAGAAGTTCCGGCAATCCGGTGGCGTTCCCTTCCACGCCTACCCCGTGGAGCGGGTGCGCGAACTCTACGAAAGCAGCTGCGCCACCAATGGGCTTGCAGGTGAGGAGCTTTCATCGGTCTCCGACTTCGAGATCGAGGAATTCAGGGTGAGGGTCTACCGTCCCAAGGCCACTGCCGAACCAGGCCCGGCGCTTCTGTTCCTTCACGGCGGCGGCTGGGTTATGGGAAGCCTGGCAACTCATGACGGGCTGTGCCGCCGGCTGGCATTTCTTACCGACCTGCCGGTTGTAGCAGTCGACTACAGGCTCGCCCCGGAGCACCCTTATCCCGCAGCCATCAACGACAGCAGGGCGGCATTGCGCTGGCTCCTCGAGGCATCAAACGGTCACCAGCTGAACGTGACCGGAGTAGTGCTGATCGGCGACAGCGCCGGGGGCCAACTCGCGGCGGTTCTGGCCAATGAGAATGCCAGCGCCCAGAATCCACTGCCGGTTGCAGCCCAGGTGCTGATCTACCCGATGGTGGATCTAACAATGGCATCACAGTCGTATAGCCGGGTGAGAGAGGGTTTTCCTTTGGTTGCTGACACCATTGCATGGTTTGCTGACCACTACCTGCCCGGTAATGTTGACCGGTCCTCACCCGAGATCAGCCCGGGCCAAGGCCAACTGCCTTTGGGGCTACCGAAAACACTCATCATCACAGTGGACAACGATCCGCTGGTTGATGAGGGCGCCGAATACGCTGCGGCTCTGGCCAAGGCCGGAACTGAGGTCCAATACATGCATCTGCCTGGATATGCCCATGGACTCTTCACTTCCGCTGGAAGGGTCAGCCGAGGCGAGAAAACAATAACCCAGATAGCCGAGTTCATCTCAAAGGCTGTCACGGACCATCCCTGACGTCGCTGGCGAATCCCAGCACATGGCGGGCACCCTGCCTCAATGGATTTGACCTGCCGAAAAAATTAAACCCAGTACGGGGATAACCCGCCATAACCATGGTGGGTTATCCCCGTACATGTTCCAAAGGAATTTCCATGACCACCGTCCTCGCTGAAACCCTCGCCGTATCCGCACAAAGGGAGGCTGCATTGCTGGCCACCATACCTACAGGTCTCTTGATCGGTGGGCACTGGCAAGACGCCGCCGATAGCGGAACCTTTGATGTTCACGATCCGGCTACAGGAAGCGTTCTCAAAACGCTGGCTTCGGCAACGCAGGCAGACGCCCTTGCTGCTCTGGATGCCGCTGATGCCGCCCAGGCAGACTGGGCACGAACGGCGCCGCGTGAACGCGCAGAAATACTGCGCCGAGCCTTCGACCTGGTGACTCAACGCGCCGAAGACTTTGCACTGCTCATGACACTGGAAATGGGCAAGCCCTTGGCCGAGTCCCGGGGGGAGGTCGCCTATGGAGCCGAGTTCCTTCGCTGGTTCTCCGAGGAAGCAGTCAGGGACTACGGACGTTACGTGACGACGCCCGAAGGCAAGAATAAGATTCTTGTCCAGCACAAGCCGGTCGGACCCTGCTTGCTCATCACGCCCTGGAACTTTCCGCTGGCCATGGCCACCCGAAAGGTCGCTCCAGCACTGGCTGCAGGCTGCACCGCTGTCCTAAAGCCCGCAAAGTTGACCCCCTTGACTTCACAGCTATTCGCTCAGGTCATGATCGAGGCCGGACTGCCCGCCGGCGTACTCAACGTCGTCTCCTCGTCCAGCGCCGCCAACATTTCCGGCCCGCTGCTGAAGGATTCCCGGTTGCGGAAAATCTCCTTCACGGGATCAACACAAGTGGGCAAGCGGTTGATGGCCGAAGCAGCCAACAATGTCCTGCGGACGTCGATGGAGCTTGGCGGAAACGCCCCGTTCGTCGTTTTTGAAGATGCCGACATAACCAAAGCCGTCCAAGGAGCATTGGCGGCGAAGATGCGCAACATGGGTGAAGCCTGCACCGCGGCCAACCGTTTCCTGGTCCACGAATCCGTCGCTGCAGAGTTCACGGAAAAATTTGCTGACGCCATGAAATCGTTGGTTACAGGACGGGGCACCGAACCCGGCAGCCAAGTAGGGCCCCTTATTGACGCCAAAGCCCGCGAAGACGTAGACGCGTTGGTCCGGTCAGCGGTCGACGCTGGAGCAACAGCCATCACAGGCGGGGCACCAATAACAGGGGCGGGCTACTTCTATCCGCCCACAGTACTCGGCAATGTACCTAACGATGCAGAAATACTGCGCCAGGAAATTTTCGGTCCAGTTGCCCCGGTTACCAGCTTCACCACGGAAGAAGAAGCCATTCGCTTGGTCAACAGCAGCGAATACGGCTTGGCTTCGTACCTCTATAGTCGCGACCACAACCGTCTCCTCCGTGTGGCAGAGCAGATCGAGTTTGGCATGGTCGGCTTCAACGCCGGCATCATTTCCAACGCAGCGGCCCCCTTCGGCGGAGTAAAGCAGTCCGGCCTTGGTAGGGAGGGCGGCTCTGAAGGCCTGGCCGAGTACACCACCACGCAGTACATCGCCATCGCCGACCCCTATGCAGGCAAGTGACCGTCGAACCAAATACCAGGGAGAACTATTGATGAAACGCACAATTCATCAGCCAGTCCAGGGAAGGGAGCAAGGACCTCCAGCCCGATGGCGGGCGGGCGCTCCCTTCCCTCCCGCCGCGCAGGCTGCCGCCCACCACGGCGCGACACCCAGTCCGGTCTTTGTCTCGACGAGCAGGACGTCCACGACCGCAGCCCCTGAGGATGCTTGCGATGACGACTGCCACTTCTGCTCCGGACCCGAAACCGACTGATCTCCTAGATCCTCATCTCCAGCAAAGATTTGAAAGTCTATGTTTAACGTGCCTGAAACACCTCGGCCCCACGCTCGCAACGGTAGTTCGCAAGACTAACTCCGTATCAGGCGCTCAAATCGTCTACTCGCACACATGAACATCGGGGAAAAAATTTAACCTACGTCACACCTTGCGTTTCTAAACATCTAAAACTAGAGTTATGAGTGACGCTAATCACGGTTCATACCGATTTCTCGCCTCAGGCTGAGTCCCCCTTTTTCCTTCAGCGATAGACGGCAGCGCAGCCGTCCTAAGGAGTCCAATGTCCACCAATGCCAAGAGTGCCGAGCACTCACCGATAGACGAAGATGCCGAAGAGCTAGCTCGTCTCGGCTATACGTACGAAAAGCAGTTCAAGCGCGAGATGTCGTTCTGGGGGAACGTATCGCTTGGTTTCACGTACCTTTCACCGGTTGTAGGCGTTTACACTCTCTTCGCCTCATCACTGGGCCTGGGCGGGCCGCCCATGATCTGGTCATTCCTCATCGTTGGGGTTGGGCAGCTCTTCGTCGCTCTGGTGTTTGGCGAGATTGTTTCCAACTATCCCGTTGCCGGAGGCGTCTACCCTTGGGCGCGAAGGCTCTGGGGCGCGAAATGGGGCTGGATGACCGGATGGGTGTATCTCATCGCGCTCCTGACCACGATCGCTGGCGTTGCTTACGGGGCAGGAACGTTCCTCGATGCGCTCCTTGGAATGGAATCATCCACCACCTCCACGATTATCTGCGCGATTGCACTGATACTGGCGGCTACGGCCGTCAACCTTGGGGGGACAAAGCTGCTGAGCAAAGTCGCCATGTTGGGACTCTTCGCAGAGCTCGGAGGCGCCCTGGTTGTCGGGATCTGGTTGCTGGTCGCGGCCCGTCAGCATGATCTCAGCGTCCTCTTCAACTCCTTTGGAGCCGGCGGCGACGGAGGCAACTACTTCATCGCATTCGCGGCGGCGGCCCTCATCGGCATTTACCAGTACTACGGATTCGAAGCTTGCGGCGATGTAGCCGAAGAAGTCCCCAATCCCGGTATCCGGATCCCCAAGGCCATGCGCATGACGATCTACATTGGCGGATTCGCCGCAACCTTCGTGTGCCTTTCCCTTATCCTCGCAGTACCGGACTACTCGGCCGTGATCTCAGGAGAAAACACTGATCCCGTAGGTACGGTACTGGCCGGCGCTTTCGGGGAAATCGGTCACAAGGTAGTCCTGGCAATCGTGCTCATTTCATTCCTGTCCTGTGTCATGAGCCTCCAAGCCGCTGCCAGCCGGCTGAGCTACTCCATGGCCCGCGACCGGATGCTCCCTGCCAGCCGCTACCTCGCGAAATTCCTGGAGCAACGCCACGTCCCGCCCTACTCGCTGCTCCTTGCCTGCGCAGTTCCGGTACTGATCATCCTCGGTTCGGTTGTCTCCCCCGACGCTCTGGTCGTCATCGTGTCCTTCGCAGCATTCGGTATCTACCTCGGGTTCCAAATGGTGGTACTTGCCGCCCTCCGGGCCCGGCTGAAGGGCTGGAAGCCCTCCGGAAAGTTCCAATTGGGCAGGTGGGGAATCCCGGTCAACATCGCCGCCCTGACGTGGGGCATTCTCGGAATCACCAATATGGTTTGGCCCCGGTCGCCCGAAAGCCCTTGGTTTGTGAACTACCTTGTCCTCCTTTCCGGAGTCGTTGTCATCGGCCTCGGGCTGGTGTACCTGATCAGCAAAAAGCCCTACACGTATAGCGACGCCCCCGCGGCAGATGCTATTCCGTCATCTTCGTCATTGCGCGCCGAAGCAGGAAATGCCGCCGCGAGCAACGTCGAAAACTACTTGTGAGAGATAGAAAGAAATGACAACACCGACCGCTGAAGCCCCGTACCTGGACATTTCAGATCCCACCTTCGCGATGCAGTCCGAAGCACTTCGGAATGCCCGTGAACAGAGCTGGTACGCACGCACCAATTACGGAATCGCTGTCCTTCGGTACGAGGAAGTCAGCAAGTTGCTGAAGGACCCCCGCTTGAAGCAGGGCAGCGCCCAGTGGCCCGAACACCATGGAGTGCACAGCGGCCCCTTCTACGACTGGTGGACCAAGAACCTCCTGGTCCTGGAAGGTGAGGACCACCACCGGATCCGTCGTCTGCTCAACCCGGCGTTCTCGCCTCGACTCCTCAAGTCCTTGGTGCCAAGGTTCCAGGCTTTGGCAAACGAACTTGTCGATGCCTTCATTGACAAGGGCGAATGCGAATTCGTCAGCGATTTCGCTGAGCCCTACGCCACCCGTGTGCTGACCATCATGCTGGGTATCCCGGAAACCGAGTGGCCGACCATTGCCCGCCTCGCATCAACCATCGGTCTCGCTCTTGGAGTAACCCTCAAACAGGACCTTCACAAGGTCGAGGCGGCTCTGGCCGAGTTGTACGAGTACGCCGAGAACCTCATCAAGGACCGCCAGGCCAACCCGGGAGATGACTTTGTCAGCCGGCTGGTCTTGGCGAACCGTGACGGAGACAGCCTCAGCGACGCCGAACTCCGCAACGCCCTCGTGCTTCTGATTTTCGGCGGCATGGACACCACCCGAAACCAGCTCGGCCTCGCCATGCAGTCGTTCATGCGCAACCCGGAGCAGTGGGATCTTTTGGCAGAAAGGCCCGAACTCGGAGCCAAGGCCGTTGAAGAAGTCATGCGGATCAACCCGACGGTCACCTGGGTGACCCGGGAAGCAGTCGAAGACTTTACCTACGAGGGACTGGCCGTCGCCAAGGGAACCACCGTGCATCTTTTCACACAAAGTGCCGGTACCGACCCAAGGGCATTCCCGGAACCTGGGATGAACCTTCTCGGTGAACACGCACCCCACCATGGCTTCGGTGGCGGCGTCCACCACTGCTTGGGCCACTTCGTTGCCCGCTCGGATATGAGCGAGGCCCTGCCGCTGCTTGCCCGACGATTGCGCAACCCCCAGATCAACGGAACAGACGAGTGGATGCCCGACTCCGGGAACACCGGCCCAGTCCGCCTCCCGATCAGCTTCACCAAGGGCAATTAACCGCGATCGCTCCCAGACGATCCGCAAGAACAGGAATGACCATGAAAATCTTTGTTGACCGCCAGCTCTGCGAGAACCACGGGCAGTGCGCCATCGCCGCACCCGATGTATTCCGGATGAATGCCGAAGGCATTCTCGAGTACGACGAAAACGTCGACGACTCACTGCTTGCAGACGTCGAAGACGCCCAGGACGCATGCCCGGTCCAGGCAATCTTCATCCAAGACCAGCCATGACCCGCAAAATCGTCATTGTCGGTGGCTCCATGGGCGGTCTACGCGCAGCTGAGCAGCTCCGGGCTTCCGGCTGGACCGAGACCATCACCATCATCGGCACCGAACCACACCTGCCCTACAACAGGCCCCCGCTGTCCAAAGAACTCCTGGAGAACCCCGGGACCGTCGATGCCGCCCTGGACTCAGTCAGATTCCGCCACCGCGGTTCCGTCGCTGACGTCGAGTGGCGGCTCGGCACCGAGGTCATCTCGGCCGATCTCGCGAACAACTCGCTAACTCTGGCATCTGGTGAAGCAGTGAGCTACGACGGTCTCGTCATTGCCACAGGTCTTCGTCCCCGCCGATTGCCTTTGCCAGGTCCCCTTCGCGGACGGCACGTCCTCCGAACCATCGAAGACGCCGTCGAACTGCACCAGGAACTGCGGGAAGGCACCCGGGTAGCAGTCATCGGGGCTGGCTTCATCGGCTGCGAAACCGCCGCAACTGCAACGAAGCTCGGCTGCAAAGTCACCCTGCTTGAGGGCACGAGCGGACCCATGCAACGCGCCCTGGGCGAAGAGCTCAGCGCGGGGATCAGGGACTACTTGGTCGGTCAGGGCATCAATTACCACGGGCACGCCAGAGTCTCAGGACTGTTGTCGGCAGAGAACGGCAAGGACGATGAGAGCCGCTGCAGCGGCATTGTTCTTGACGACGGGACCGAAATCCGGGCAGATGTCATCATCGAATCTGTTGGCTCAATTCCCAACGTCGAATGGCTGGAAGGTAACGATGTCGACATCACCAATGGTGTTCTATGTGACGAACACCTCCGGGTGGTGGGAACCGACAACGCCGTGGCCGTCGGCGACATTGCCCGTTTCCCCGACCTACGGAACCGTTCCGGTGCCCGAAGGATCGAGCACTGGTCCATCCCAGGAGACACCGCGAAAATTGCCGCTAAAGCTCTCATCGCGAAGCTAAACGGGACGGCACTCCCGGAGCCCGCAGTTCCTCTCCCCAGCTTCTGGAGCAACCAGTTTGATCTCAAAATCCAGGGCGTTGGCAGCCCGAACCTGGCAACAAGGATCGTTGAACTCGAGGGTTCGGCCAAGACCCCGCAAGACGGAGTCGTCATGGGCTATTACCAGGACGACGCCCTCGTGGCTGTCGTAAGCGTCGACCTGCCGGCTGACCGCCAGCTCCACTACCGGCAACTCGTCAAGGACAGGCATTCAGGCCTGCCGCAGCAAGACAGCCAACTCCAAGCCATCTGAACCAAGAACCGAGAACACCATGACTACACTTTCCGAACGTCCGGTCCTTGACGTCATAAACGACCGCAACGCCTTCGCAGTCCACCAGGACAAGAACCTCAGCGCTGCAGTAATCGAAGACGTGCAGCGCAAGATTAACGAAGCCGGCGTTGAGTACATCTACTACATGATCCCCACCATCGGATCACGCGTCATAGCCAAAATGGTCCCCGCAAACCATTTCAAGCGGAACCTCGAAAAAGGCATCGCCTTCCACCGCACCGCGGTAGCCGACCTTCAAACTGACCGGTTTGGCAACCTCATCGGCGGCGGCATCGAAGCAAAGGAATTCGTGGCACTGCCCGACCCGGAAACCTTTGCCCCACTGCCGTGGGATACCTCAGTCGCGCGAGTCTTCTGCAGCGCATACGAGCCGCCGCATCTTAACGAAGTAGGTGGCCGGCCGTTGGCCACGGATTCGCGTAACCTGCTGAAGCGCACCCATGCCGCGTTCACCGAACGTACCGGTATTGAGGTCCGTTCAGGGTGTGAACCCGAAATGACATGGACCGGCCCGGGCATGGAAGTAATCAAAAAGCCTGGTTCCAGCCCGGCCTACCAAGTCGAAAACCTCGAACGCATGCGCGAAGTTTTCAAGAAACTCGTAACTTATTCCAAAGCGCTCGGGCTTGACATGATCGAAGGCGACTACGAAGACGACGGCCAGCTTGAGCTCAACTGGATGTATGACCGCGTCGAACTCACAGCAGACCGTCTCGTCACGTACCGCCAAATCTGCAAGCAGGTCGCCCGTGAGCTGGGAATTCATGCATCATTCATGCCCAAGCCATACACCGGTTCAATGGGGAACGGCTGCCACCACAACCTCAGCCTATGGAAAGACGGCACCAACCTCCTGATCGACGAGGGCCGGGTCGAACTGCACTTGAGCGACATCGGCCGCCACGCTGTAGGTGGAATGCTCGAACACGCTGCTGGGTCCATGGCGGTCATGGCCTCAACCGTCAACTCTTACAAGAGGTTCTGGGACGCAGGCCAATTCGCTCCGAGCGCCGTGAACTGGGGCCTGGACAGTCGCGCATGCATGGTCCGGATTTCTTCCAACGGACGCATGGAGTACCGCCTGCCGGACGCCAGCGTCAATCCATACCTGTCCCACACCCTGTTGATTGCCGCCATGGAAGATGGCATCAATAAGCAGACCGACCCAGGCAGGCCCCTCGATGAACAGCAGCGGGGGTCGGCAGAACCCAGGTTCAAGCCGCTCCCGCTGACGCTGGGGGAGGCCATCGATTCCCTCACCGCAGACCCGTTCATTCTCGGCTCACTGCCTGAACAGCTCGGTGACGTCTACACCCAGCTTAAGACGGATGAGTGGGCACGCTACTGCGGGGCAGTGACTGACTGGGACCGCAGCATGTACTGGGAGACCCTTCCATGAGCGGCCGCCTGACACTTGCCTGCATCGACTCGGAAGCGCCGCCCCTCTTCAATGCCAGCCCGGATGGTGTACGCCGAACCGGCTACGAGCCGGAGGCCGCGGAACTCATCGCGAGTGAAATCGGCCGCGACGTGAATTGGCTCATCACCTCCTGGACCGAGATGATCCCCAAAGTCCAGGCAGGCGAAGCAGATGCGGTTTGGTGCGGCCAGGGCATTACGGCAGAGCGGCAGGCGCAGATTGACTTCACCGTTCCTTACGCGATCTTCGATGAAACGGTACTCGTCCGCAAGAATGACCCAGCACGGGGACCCGGGGACCTTGCCGGCTATCGCGTTGCTGCTATCGCCAACAGTACGAACATGGCACTTGCGGAAACTTTTCCCGGGATCGTGCCTGTCCCCTTCGGTGCCAGTGATGATGTCTTTGCTGACATGCTGGACGCCCTACGTAAAGGAACCGTCGACGCCGTCGTGGACGATGACGTCGTCACGGTTCCCCTCGGAGCGGACCCAGACTTCGCGATCGCCTGGACCGAACCAACTGGAAACCGGTGGGGAGTCGGTGTGGCACCTGGCAACACAGAGCTGTTGCAGCAGTTGAACCAGGCACTGGAAACAGTCATCGCTGACGGCCGGCTTGAGGCCATCTGGACCAAGTGGATGCCTGATCTCGAGTTTCCCCTGCGTCCGCAAGGACATGGACGATGAGCACCCCGGAAAGCGTATCGCCTTCAAGTGCGGAACCCGGCCGGGACCGTCCCCTGATCGGAGTGCCGGGCATGTGGTCCGGAGCGGTCCAAGGACTCCGCTTCGACGGCATTGCTGTGGCCGTTGAGGTGCTGCGTTCGATCCAGCGCGCCGGGGGCGAGCCCGTCATCCTGTTTCCTAACGAGGACGAGGGGAACGAGTCCCGGTACGCCGAACTCGATGGAGTCGTCATACCTGGCGGCGCCGACGTTTCGCCAGAACTTTACGGAGAGGTCTCCACTGACAAAACCAAGGTGGCCCACTACAAGGGGCAAGATGCCGCCGAGATATCTGTCATCCGCGCATGCATCGAGATGCAGATACCGACTCTGGCGATTTGCAGGGGCATGCAGTTGCTGAACGTGGCCTGCGAAGGAACCTTGAACCAGCATCTGGCCTCCGAGGCCATCGATCACGTGAACAGCCTGCACACCGTGCAGGTCGTTGAGGGCACACTCACCGCGGCCGCGATCGGGACCCCCTCACCGACGGTGTCGTCGTACCACCATCAGGGCATAGCCAAGCTCGGACGAAACCTCAAGGTTACTGGCCGAGCAGAAGATGGGGTCATCGAAGCCATCGAACATGAACAAGCACCAATCATTGCCGTCCAGTGGCACCCCGAAGACAACGCCGCGACCTTGAAATCAGACCAATCGCTCTTCGATTGGGTAGTGAGGGAAGCCCGACCCCGAAGCTTGGGCCGGGCCAAGCCCTCAGAAGAAAAAGAGAAAGTAGACATTGACTGATGACTAACCGACACGGTCGCGTCAGGACCATCGCTCCCATCACGCCAGCTGACGTTATTCCCGATGGTTTCGCCGACCTTCCAGGTAACGCACCGATCATCGCGGTGGTAGTTTCCTTGAACTTCCCTGACATGACCGTCGAGGTGTCTGAACTTGTCAAGCGCTTCACCAGGACCGCGATGGAAACCTTGCTGAATGCGGGTGCCAGAGCGGTCCTGGTCGACAGCAGTGCCTCCGCCTTGCCGGACCCCAAACACATTGAAAATGCCGACGGGGTGCTCTTTCTAGGTGGCGGCGACGTTGATCCCAGCCTGTACGGGGTACGCGGGCCCGTGCCCAACCTTTACGGCGTTGAACGACGCGCGGATGAGTACTGTATGGAACTCATCGATCAGACCCTCACCCGCGACGCGCCCATGCTGGCAATTTGCCGTGGTTCGCAACTCCTTAATCTCACGTGCGGCGGGACACTCATTCCGGACCTGGATCCCTACAAGCTGCACCGCGGCGGCAAAGGCGAAAGCATGTTCCTCGACGAGCCGATCACCATCATTCACGGCACCCGACTCCACAACATTCTGGGCCAGGACCGCATCACCGTCCGCTCCGGGCACCATCAAGCAGTCGAACAGGCCGGCCCCACGCTCCGAGTCGCCGCCGTGGCTGACGACGGCATCATCGAAGGTACCGAGCATAAAGACAACACCTGGGTGGTGGGGGTGCAATGGCACCCCGAAGACTCAGACGGAAACGCAGACGACCGAAAACGTCTCTTTGAAGCTTTTGTTGAGCAAGCAGTCCATTACTCACAGAAAACAGACGATCGGGCTGTGGCCCCTACATCCGGCCCGCTCTGATCACTCAGGAGGAAAGGTACAGGAGATGAAGATCCAGACCGGGAACGTCCAACGCGGTCTTCACTGCGCCGGCCGGAAGCTCCCTGATGCGGTCTCCCACAAGGAATCGACCGGAATTGCCAACGATCACACGGTCTTGCCCATTAAGGAGAGCAGCGTCATTTCTCATGGTCCGAAGAGCCGGGACGAGAACTGTTTCGAGATCAACAACTCTGATATCGCTTCCCGTAACACCAACAAAAGCCTCGTGTACATACAGGGGCACCGTCAATGTCACGATGTACTCGCCCATGCCGAGATAGTCCAAATACGGCCCCACCATAGTCAAATGCCCAGTACGGGCGGCGATGGTGAACCAAGGCTGCTGTTCATAGTCGTAGAAGGAGTCAGTGTCCGGAATCAAGTCGAACTCCCGCTTGCTGATCCGGCCCGCCTCATCTCTGAGCCACCACTCCAGAGCCCCCAGGTCCTTGGCCAAGCTGGCAACAGCAAAAATTGCTCCAGCGCCTGCAGCAGCCCGATGTTGTTCCAGGAAAGCGCGAGAAACCACAGCGAGATCAACAAGGTCGGAATCGGCTATCTGGGTGCGGCCGCCCATTCGCTTAGCAAGCGAATCGCTCATTTCGCGTGCGGCGGACTCCAGGTCGTGGTAAAAAGAATTGAACCACTGGGTGATCTCATTTGCACAACTTTGCGCCGTTATCTCAATACTCATAAAAGTTCCCTGTCATGCCCCGCGTATGTCAGCGTTAGTTTGACGTCAATCAGATGATAAATATTCGCACGAATGTGCTCCAGCGCAATCTTCTGCGCCAGATTGGCATCATCCCGACGAAGCGCCGCAACGATGCTCAAATGATCTTCAAGAGCACGGGATTTATCAAATTCCTTCGTAAGAGGTGCCCACAGCAACTCACCAACTTCGGATTGAAGCCGGATTTCGGTCATCATAAGACGTTCGGACTGGGCGACAACCGCAATGCCAATATGAAACCTGCTGTCCGCACGCGTCCTGGACCCCGGGGAATCAGCGCGGCCGAGCGCATGGGCCAGCGACTCCAAATGGTCCAGATCCGATGGATCGGCCCGGTCTGCCGCCATGCGCACTGTTGCTGCCGCAATGGCAGCGTGCTCATCCCCCATGTCCCTCAAGCCCGCCATGGAAAGCGCTGCCACCCGGCTGCGCAATCGTTCCACGGAAGGCACTGGTGCACCCACAATGAAAGTTCCGCCCCAGCGGCCTCGGCGCGTCTCCACAACCCTGAGGTCCCTCAAGGTCGACAAAGCTTCCCGGAGGGTCGCCACGGCCACCCCGAACATGTCGGCCAACTCAAGTTCGGCAGGCAACTGGTCTCCTGGGCGGATCAAGCCCAGAGACACGGCAGTAACGATGCGTTGTACGATCGCGTCCGCCCTGTCCAGTTCGGGGAGAGGGCGGTAAATTTGAGCGCTGAAATCAGTGGCTCCTGCCATTCAGTGTCCGCCTCCTTCCTGCGCCATCAGACTCCATTGTATGTGATTCTATATTCCTCCTTGAAATTTCCGGCTAGCTGGCCGGGTGAGTCGAAATCACACAACAGTCGTTTCCAGAAATACTTCCAGTCCAAATTTTCGAACAACCGAATGATAGGGTTATAAAATGACTGCATATCAGACCGTGAATCCAGCCACAGGCGAAACACTGCGGGTATTTCCGGAGGCAACGTCAGCGGAAATCAGTGATGCAATCAGTCGCGCTCATGATGAGTATCTCAAATGGCGGGAAACGCCTGTTGCTAGTCGGTCAAAAATCATGGCTAAAGTTGCCGACTTATACCGCGAACGCCAAGATGAACTGGCTCGAATCATCAGCCTTGAGATGGGAAAGCCTCTGTCGCAGGCGCGGGGTGAAGTCTCCTTTGTGGCGGACATCTTCGAATACTATGCCGTCGAGGGGCCGGGTTTCATGCAGGACGAGCACTTGGACGTAAAAGGCGGAGGCGAAGCCATCGTCAGATCAGCCCCGGTTGGCGTGCTGTTGGGAATCATGCCCTGGAACTATCCCTACTATCAGGTCGCACGTTTCGCGGCTCCGAACCTAATGCTGGGCAACACGATCCTCCTCAAGCACTCAGCAAATTGCCCCCAATCCTCTCTGGCAATGGAGCGCATCTTCCACGATGCAGGCCTTCCCGAAGCTGCCTACATCAACGTCTTCGCGCGGAGGGAACAAGTCGCGCAAATCATCGCCGACCCCAGGGTGCAGGGAATATCGCTCACGGGCAGTGAGGGAGCAGGCGCAGCCGTGGCCGAGGTGGCCGGGCGTAACCTCAAAAAGTACGTATTGGAGCTTGGTGGCAGCGACCCCTTCATTGTGCTCGACACTGACGACATGGACGCCACCGTGAAGGCAGCCGTCAGCGGGCGCATGAGTAACGCCGGCCAAGCATGTACCGCTGCCAAGCGGTTCATCGTCGTCGCTGACCTGTACGACGAATTTCTTGAAAAGTTCGCCCAGGAGATGGCCCAAATCAAACCTGGTGACCCGCTGTCCGCGGACACAAAGTTTGGGCCAATGTCCACGCAAAGCGCGGCCGACGAGCTGATAGAGCAGATTCAGGACGCCGTTGATAAAGGTGCCACCTTGAAGACCGGCGGCAAGCACCTGCCTGGCCCCGGTGCCTTTGTGGAACCAACAGTTCTCGCCGACGTAACACCCGATATGCGTGCGTTCTCAGAGGAACTGTTCGGCCCCGCCGCAGTTGTCTATAAGGTGACAGACGCAAACGAAGCCGTCGAACTCGCCAACAATTCTCCATACGGTTTGGGAGGCGCAGTATTCAGTGCGGACGTCGAAAAGGCAAAAGCCGTCGCGGACCGCCTTGAAACAGGAATGGTTTTTATCAACGGCAACACAGACTCCCAGGCGGATCTGCCGTTCGGCGGAGTGAAGCGCTCTGGCGTAGGCCGCGAACTTGCACGCTACGGCATGAGCGAGTTCGTCAACAAGAAGCTCATTCGCACCCCGCTGCCGCCCGCATCAAAGGCATGATCCCAACAAGCTGATCGAGCCCCAGAAACAACCAAGGCCCCTCGTTCTCGCATCCGGGGGGCCTTGGTCAAAGGGAAAGCACCTGCGCTCTGTGTTGAGCGCTTTGGACATGTCAGCGTCTGATGAACAGTGGGGGGTTCCTAGGCATGGTGGGAGCGTTTCAAAAATCTGTCTTTAGATTTTAATCCCGCTCTCAGATGGAATGCATGAATACCGCAATCTTAGGCAACCAGGGGGATATTTTGCGGAGTCTCTTGTAATCTCAAACATCTAATACTAGACTTATGAGCATGCGGCGAGGAATGAAGTTTAAAACTGGAGCCGTGCCAGTAACCAACCCGTTCATAGGAGGACCGAGATGACGCGTGAAGAAGCCTACGCCAAGTGCCCCTCGGATTCTTACGTGGAGTTGTATGGCGGCCGGTGGCTAATCATCCCATTCGCTCCCGTTGTTCAGCCCGCGCTCTTCAACTGCATTCCTGGGGGCAGCCGTAACGAATCGGATCGGCCGGCAGCTGCAATCGCGCTTTAATCACGGGTTGAGGGGCGCAGGCGGCTCCGCTGGAGGCAGCTGCGTCCGTGAGTCTCACCAAACCGCCAGGCCCTCTCCACACTCGCAACGGGAAGGGCCTGGTTCAAAGCACTGCAAAGACACCCTGCTTCCGCTAAGGGACTAAATCGAAGGGGCCTAGTCACGTGACGATAGTCAATGGTTTATCTGGTTCGCGCGGCCCGGTGACACACGGGACTGTGCGATCAGGCGACCTCGCTCATACGAGTGGTTGGTGGCGGCCGGACGGAGAACCGGCACCGTTTCGATATTTAGCGGCCGGGGAAACTCTTCCCCGGCTTGGAGGAAAAAATACCTACTGGGCCCTTGTGCTGGATATAGAACCTGGAGCTCGAGCCAGCATTACCAAGATCAGGATAGACCGGTAGCTATCTACTGCTAATGCTGGATTCTGGATCTTACGGTCGCTTTCCGGCCAGAATGTCAGCGCTGGTCGAAAAGTGAGCCATTTCGTGGGCTTGGCGTCTAGTGGTCGTTGCAACACCTGAACCTTTAGGAGTTGCATTTGGCAGAGATGAAGAGAGCAAGAAAGTCCCGGGGCGCCCCTCCAAAGAACGCCGCTCGGGCTCACTATGATCAGCTGATGAAACAGGGAATGGGCAATTCTGAGGCCTGCCGGATTGTGGGAATCAGCCGAAGCTCGGGGACGCGTTGGCGGCATGGCCACTCGGTTGTTCTGAAGTCCGGAGACATCAAAAAGGTTGCTCCCATCTCGCATCAGAGGCCAGCCGTAATCTCCGCCCGGTTCCTCTCTGAGTCGGAACGGATCACGATCGCAGACCTCCTGCATGCGGGACGGAGTATTCGCGCTATCGCCACAGAGCTCGGGCGCAGTCCATCGACAGTGAGCCGGGAAATCCGACGGAACATTCACGAGCCCTCCGGTAACTACCGTCCTCGCACGGCCCAGCGCAGTGCCGAGCGTCGACGGAGCCGCCAGCGCACGGGAAAGATCGCAACTAACCCAGTGCTGCAGCAGTTCGTGCGGGAACACCTGAAACAGCGCTGGAGTCCCCGTCAGATCAGCAACCGCTTGCGCACCGTTTTCCCTGGCCAACCGGAAATGCACGTTGTCCCGGAGACCGTCTACCAAGCCCTCTACGGGCGCGGAAGCCTGGATTTGGCCGTGGATCCAGCAGTAGCCCTGCGCACCGGAAGGACCGGTCGCCGGCCACGTCGTCGGAAGGAACACCGAACCAGGCGCTTCCCGGACATGGTCATGATCCGAGACCGGCCGGCAGATGCGATCGGCAGACTAGTACCTGGGCATTGGGAAGGGGACTTAATCATTGGAAAGGGAGGCCGCTCTGCCATCGGCACTCTGGTCGAACGGACCACGCGCTTCATCGTCCTCGTACACCTGGCCGGTAACCGCGGAGCTGAGAATCTGCGCGATCGACTGGCCGAAGCGATGGGACCGCTACCGGCTCATCTACGCCGATCTCTGACCTGGGATCAGGGCACTGAGATGGCCTGCCATCAGGATTTCACACGGCAAACACTCATTCCTGTGTACTTTTGCGACCCAGCCAGCCCCTGGCAACGCGGATCCAACGAGAACACCAACGGCCTGCTCCGCCAGTACTTTCCGAAGGGAACAGATCTCAGCGTCCACACCCGCGAACACCTGGCAATGGTCGCCGCCGAACTCAATCAGCGACCACGTGAAATCCTCGGATGGCAAAGCCCTTTGGAGCACCTCACTAGACTGGTCTCACCGTCGACCGAACCATAATTGTTGCAACGACCGCTGAACTCCGCCGCCGTCACAATGGCTCACTTTTCGACCGTCACCGACACAGAAATCATAGGAGCACGACTAGGAGGCATCCTCTATGCTCCCTTGCGGGCAGCGAACCTGGCCAGCGCGCCCGCGCAGTGAAGTTCATCAAGCGC
This sequence comes from Paenarthrobacter sp. NPDC089675, assembly GCF_044749185.1. Classification (NCBI taxonomy): domain Bacteria; kingdom Bacillati; phylum Actinomycetota; class Actinomycetes; order Micrococcales; family Micrococcaceae; genus Paenarthrobacter; species Paenarthrobacter sp. NPDC089675. Next base: position 86,018 of record NZ_JBIVHM010000014.1, read on the forward strand.
GCCGTGAAAGCTCGAACATGCATGGAGGAGAGAAGAATGTACCTTGGTGCTATCTGGTCGGCCGGTTTGCCTCTATGAGGCGTTGTAAGTCCTGCGCAACATCGACCAGAGCTTGCGACCGCCATGCCTCGCGAGGGGCTTGGGTTTGCTTGCGTGCTCGGCTGGATCTCCTCAGCCGTGTGCCCTCGGCCCATGACCAGGAACGTGACGGATCGTGGGGTTGGTTCTCGCTCAGGGGGTCGTAGAAAAGTAGCGCGGGGACTCCAAGTTCGTGTTCCATCATTGCGCGTTCCCTTAACCTAGAAGCCTTCCAAGAAGCAGAGCCACCTGTCCCTTAGGGTTTCAGGTGGCCCTGCACTGAGCTGATTTGCCGCCGACTCACTTCCTAGTCTGTTTCTGGCCCTGTGCAGAAGTCGCAGTCATCTTCGCAGCTCCTGGTGGGGCGGCCCCGGCGGCTGTCGACTAACTGGCATGATCGCATTTTGCGGTCTTTCTGGGGTTTTATTGTCGGCCGATGAGGGCGTAGGTGTCGGGTTTGTTGCGTTTGAGGATGAGGGCGGTGATGATGCCGGCGACGACGAGGCCGTAGAAGTAGCTCAGGAGAATGAAGACTGCTGGGCCTGTGTTGCCGAAGAGTGCTTCGAGGTTGGTTGTTGCGATGGCCAGGGTGAGTCCGATGCCGATGAGGGCTGCTGCTGGGGCGATGACGCG
>NZ_JBIVHM010000015.1:0-77357 GCF_044749185.1 Paenarthrobacter sp. NPDC089675
ACCACCGCAGACCCACCGCGCCAGGAATACCACCCACCGCCGGAATCAACCACAGAAAAACCACCCAGCTGTCACAAACAGCTTGATATATACCGGCGGAACAGCGAACGGGCAGCGGGCCCGCGAAGTCGGTTCGCGACAAAGCCGCGAACGCCCGCAGAAGGGGAGCGCAAGACCTACTTCAAAACGATCGTCCTGTTCCCATTCAGGATGATCCGCCCCTCGCAGTGCCAACGAACGGCGTTACTGAGGGCCTTGCACTCCGTGTCCCGACCGGCGGCTACGAGATCGTCCGGTCCGAACGTGTGGTCCACCTCCACTACCTGCTGCGAGATGATCGGTCCTTCGTCGAGTTCGCCGTTGACGTAGTGCGCGGTAGCGCCCACGGTCTTGACGCCTCGTGCATAGGCCTGGTGGTAAGGCTTGGCGCCCTTGAAGCTCGGAAGGAACGAGTGGTGGATGTTGATGGCCCGGCCGTCCAGCTTCCGGGCAAGATCGTCGCTGAGCACCTGCATGTAGCGGGCGAGCACCACGAGCTCAACGTCGAGTTCGTCGATGATCTCCAGCAGGCGTGCCTCGGCGGCGGGCTTTGTTGCAGCGGTGACGGGTACATGGAAGAACGGGATGCCGTGCCATTCAGCGAGCCCCTGGTGGTCCAGGTGGTTGGACACCACTCCCACAACGTCAATGGGAAGTTCGCCGATCCGAGCCCTGAACAGGAGGTCGTTCAGGCAGTGACCGAACTTGGAAACCATGATCAGGACGCGGCGCTTGTAGCCTTGGCGTTCCAGCTGCCAGTTCATGCCGTACTTTTCGCCAACCGGAGCAAAGGAGGCCCGGAGCTCATCCACGGTGGAGTCGTCGCCGTCGGACGCGAAATGCACGCGCATGAAGAAGTGCCCCTCGGCACGGTCGCCGAACTGTTTGTTGTCGATGATGTCGCAGCCGTGCTCCAGCAGGAAGCCGGACACGGCGTGCACAATGCCGGGGCCCTCGGGGCAGTCCAGGGTCAGGACGTGCTCCACGGTGGTCCCTTCGTCCGAAGGAACGGCGGTTTCAGCTTGAATGGCAGTCATGGTCAGCACTCCACTACGTTGACGGCGAGGCCTCCACGGGAGGTCTCTTTATACTTGGATTTCATGTCGGCGCCGGTTTCCCGCATGGTCTTGATGGCTTTGTCGAGGGAAACTTTGTGGCTGCCGTCGCCGTGCAGGGCAAGACGGGCGGCGTTGATCGCCTTGACACTGGCAATGGCATTCCGCTCGATGCAGGGGATCTGCACCAAGCCGCCCACGGGGTCGCAGGTCAGGCCAAGGTTGTGCTCGATGCCAACTTCAGCGGCATTCTCGACCTGCCTTGGCGTCCCGCCAAGGACCTCGCACAGCCCGGCAGCAGCCATGGAGCAGGCCGAGCCCACCTCGCCCTGGCAGCCGACTTCGGCACCGGAGATGGACGCGTTGATTTTGAACAGGATTCCGACGGCGGCCGCCGCCAGGAGGAAGCGCACGACGCCGTCGTCGTCTGCTCCTGGAACGAATTTGGTGTAATAGTGCAGCACTGCCGGCACAATGCCGGCTGCCCCGTTGGTGGGTGCCGTGACGATGCGGCCGCCGGCCGCGTTCTCCTCGTTCACGGCCAGCGCGAACAGGTTCACCCACTCCATGGCGAGCAAGGGATCGCTGTTGCTGGATTCTTCCGCTTCGGCCAGTTTCTTGAACAACGACGGCGCCCGCCGCTTGACGCTCAAGCCTCCGGGTAGGATGCCCTCGGCCGAGCAACCGTTGTCCACGCATTCGCGCATGACTGCCCAGATGCCCAGGAGGCGCTCGCGAAGTTCCTCTTCCGTGCGCCACACCAGCTCATTGGCCAGCATGATGTCGGAAATGGACTTGCCCTCGCGTTCGCAGATCGCCAGTAGCTCGTCGCCGGTGGTGAAGGGATACGGCAACACAGTGGTGTCAGGCACCACCTTGTCCGCGCCGGAGACGTCGCCGTCCACCACGAACCCGCCGCCGATCGAGTAGTAGCTGCGTTCCCGCAACACGGCTCCGGTGTGGTCCAGGGCCCGGAAGGTCATTCCGTTGGGGTGCGCCGGGAGGGACTTACGGCGGTGCAGGACCACGTCCTCGTCCCAGTTGAAGTCCACCCGGTGGCTCCCGGCCAAACGGAGCTCTGCGTCCAGGGCAGCTGCTGCCACTTGGTCGTCCGCTGTCCGGGTGTCTACGGTTTCGGGGGAGTGGCCCTGGAGTCCCAGGACCACGGCCTTGTCTGAGCCGTGGCCCCGGCCGGTGGCGCCCAGGGAGCCGAAGAGCTCAGCCTGGACGCGCACCGTAGCCGGAAGCTGACCGGACGATTCGAGACCGTCCGTGAACTGCTTTGCCGCGCGCATCGGGCCGACCGTGTGTGAAGACGACGGCCCGATGCCAACGGAAAACAGGTCGAGCACGCTCAGTGCCATTACGGGACCTCAGGCGACGCGTACTCCCGCATGGAATCGAGGAGCCAGCGACCCAGGTAGTCGGCGAAGGACGCACGCGGGAAGATCCGGAAGGTCTCGTCTTCCGTCTTCCACAGGACCACAGGGATGTGCCCGATCTCGGTGGACAGGGCGGTGCCTGCCTTGAGGACACGGGGGTGGAGGTCCAGCGAGCAGCTCTTTTCCAGGACTGCGCGTGCGCGGCTGCCCGAGAGTTCAAACGTGGTGCGGTTGGCGGAGAGGTCCACCACCTGGCCGGAGTCGCTGCCCAGGGCATTGGTCAATTCGCCCACCAGCGAGCCACCAAGTGAGTCGTGGGACTCCTCCGGCGCGACCACCAGGAACTCGGTGGGGCCGAGCCAGATGGTGCTGATGGCACCGGAGGTGGCCACCTCGCCGCAAGCGGCAGGCAAGCCACCGGTCACGGACGCAACCCGCGTGCCGGCGTCGGACGTCCTGTCCACCCGGACGCCCACCTGGGTCTGGTACGGGATTTCCTTGAGCGATACCGTGCCGGACACCGAACCAGAGGCGAACGCCTCGGCGAGGTGCGCTGCCGGGCTGCGGCGGGCCTCACGAACGCGGGCAACGGTTTCTGCTGGTGTTGCTGTCTCAGCCATCTTTGCGGGTCCCTTCAGCATCAAAAAGTACGGTTTCGCCAACAACCACGTCCACCAGCTGGTCGCCCAGGGAAGCCTGGAGCGTCTCGCCGATGCGGTTGCGGCCGTTTTGGATCAGGGCCAGGCCGAAGGAACGGCCCAACGCGGCGCTGTGGTAGCTCGAGGTCACGAAGCCTTCCATCGGAACAGGACCGTTGGCCGGGTTGACCTCAATGCCCTTCTCCACCAGCTGCGTTCCTTCGGGAAGCCTCAGCGAGTGGTCCACGGGAAGGACGCTCACCAGGTGCTTGCGATCCTCGCGGCTTGCGTCTTCCCGGAGGTAGGAGCGCTTGCCGATGAAGTCCTTGGCCTTGGAAACAATCCAATCCATGCCGGCGTCCTGCGGGGTAACCGTGCCATCGGTGTCCTGCCCGACAATCGGGTAGCCCTTCTCGGCGCGGAGCACGTGCATGGTTTCCGTGCCGTACGGGGTGATGTTGAACTCGGCACCAGCGGCAGCAACCGCTTCCCAGGTGTTGAGTCCGTACCAGGACGGGACGTTGATTTCGTAAGCCAGTTCACCGGAGAAGGAGATCCGGCATACGCGGGCCTTAACTCCGGAGGCCAGAGTGGTTTCGCGGAACGTCATGAACGGGAAGTTTTCGGCTTCCAGCCCGCCGTTTTCGGCAAGCTGCGGGGCCACCTTCGCCAGGACTGCACGGGACTTGGGGCCGACGACGGCGATGGTGCTCCACTGCTCCGTGACGGACGTGAAGACAACATCCAGTTCCGGCCACTCCGTCTGGTGCCACTCTTCGAGCCAGTCCAGCACCTTGGCTGCACCACCGGTGGTGGTGGTCATGAAGTAGGTGTCCTCGTCCAGGCGGAGGGTCACGCCGTCGTCGAAGATCATGCCGTCCAGCGTGCACATGACGCCGTAGCGGGCCGAACCCGGTGCGAGTTTCTTGAACGCGTTGGTGTAGACGCGGTTCAGGAATTCACCGGAGTCCTTGCCACGGATCTCGATCTTGCCCAGGGTGGTGGCGTCCATGAAGCCGACGGAATCGCGGACTGCGGCGCACTCGCGGAGTACCGCGGTGTCCATGTCCTCGCCATCCTGCGGGTAGTACCAGGGGCGCTTCCACTGTCCAACGTCCTCGAACAGTGCGCCCTGGGCAACGTGCCACGGGTGGATGGACGTGACGCGGGCCGGGTCGAAAAGCTCTCCGCGCTGCCGTCCGGCCAAGGCCGCGAAGGCAACCGGGGTGAACGGTGCACGGTAGGCCGTGGTGCCGATCTCGCCGATGCCCGGAACAGCGTCCGCGCCGCCGTGCTTGAGCGCTGCGGCGATGACACCGATTGCGTTGACGCCGGAAGTCTTGCCCTGGTCGTTGGCGGTGCTGATGCTGGTGTACCGCTTGACGTGTTCCACCGAACGCATGCCGGCTCCTGTGGAACGGAGGACGTCGGCCACGGACTGGTCGCGCTGGAAGTCGACGAAGTGGTTGTGCCACTCACCCGGCTCGCCGGTCTGGCCCGGAACCAGCCACAGTTGGCGGGTCGGGGCGCCGGCAACGGGTGCCTTCAGCTCGGACGGGGTAGTAGCGGACTCGAAACCTGCGGCGATGGAAGCGGCCGCGCCTGCGGAAACGCCTTCTGCGATGCAATCCTGCAGTTCGTAGCTTCCGCGGCCTGCGCCAACAACCTGCTGGTCACGGACCACGCTGGACGGAATGAACGCAGCGAGCTGGTCATCCCAACGCAGCTTGCCCTGGCGCTGGCTGTGGAGGTGGACCACGGGACTCCAGCCACCGGAGACAGCGAGGACATCGGCGGCGATCTGCTCGACGCCCGAGGTGAGTTCGCCGTCGTCGTTGATGCTGCGGACGGTGACGCCGTTAAGGCGGCCCGATTCATCTGCGCTGGTGTCGGCTACGGCGCTGCCGATCAGGACGCGGACGCCGGATTCGACGGCGGCTGCGGCCTTTTCGCTGATCTGCGGACGGGCATCGACGACGGCGGCAACCGGAACGCCTGCTGCCTTCAGGTCCGCGGCGAGCAGGTAGGCGGAGTCGTTGGTGGTGCTGATGACGACGCGCGAACCGACTGCGACGGCGTAGCGGTTGAGGTAGGTGCGGACGGCCGAGGCGAGCATGATGCCCGGGCGGTCGTTGTTTTCGAAGACCAGCGGACGCTCGTGGGCGCCGGGCGCCAGGACAACCTGTGCAGCACGGATGTGCCAAATACGGGTGCGGGAGACTCCGGGAGCTGCCGGGACGCTCAGGTGGTCCGTGCGGTTCTGGGCTGCGATGACGTAGTTGGAATCGTAGGAGCCGAAGGCCGTGGTGCGGTGCAGGACGGTGCATTCCTCGGCGGAAACCAGTTCGGCTTCAACATCGGCAACCCACTCGAGGGCGGGCTTGCCTTCGATCTCTTCCGCGAGGGCCTCCGCGGTGGAACCGGAAAGCAGCGAACCGCCGAGTTCGGGCTGGTCGTCGATCAGGATGACGCGTGCGCCGGTGCGGACTGCTTCGCGGGCAGCTGCCAAACCGGCGACGCCGCCGCCGACCACCAGGACGTCGGTGTGGACGTACTTCTTGTCGTACTCGGCCTTGTCTTCGGCCGGGTCCAGCTTGCCCAGGCCGGACAGGAGCTCGATGTTCTGTCCGTCCACCAGGGAAACAGCCGTGGCGGGGAGCATGGATTCGGCTACGTGGCCGGGGAAGCGGGCTGCGATCTTTACCAGCGCGTTCGGCTCCTCGACGCCTGCCGCGACGATGCCGCGGGGGCGGTCCTCGTAGAGGGAGTTTCCGGCGTTGATGTGGCCGTTGGCAAGGAGGGCCGAAGCAATCGTGTCGCCGGGGTGGCCAACGAATTCCTGGCCATCCACGGTGAACCGCCAGGTGATGCTGCGGTCGATGCGGCCGCCTGTGGCGAGGCGGGCGTTCTGGCTGGTCACTTCTGGGCTCCTTCCGGGGAGGTGGTAGTGGTGGGTGCGCCGGGTGCGAGCCCGGGGGTGCCGGCCTGGCCTTGTGCTGTTTGGCCGGTGGCGTCCGGTCGCGGGGAGCCCATCGCGTAGATGGAGTGGATGTCATAGCTCACGGTGTCCCGGAGCATGTTGAACCACTGGCGGCAACCTGTGCTGTGGACCCAGCGCTCAGCGAAGGTGCCCTTGGTGTTCTCGCGGTAGAACAGGTATTCAGCCCATTCGCGGTCCGTGAGGTCGTTCGGGTTTTCCGGGTACGGGACGTGTGCCTGTCCGCCGTAGTGGAATTCGGTCTCGTCGCGTGGCCCGCAGTTGGGGCATGAAATGAGGAGCATGTCCTTTGCCTTCCTGTCTTAGTGGGCCACGGCTGCGGCGCCGTGTTCGTCGATGAGGGCACCGGTTTCGAAGCGTTCCAGTGCGAACGGGGCGTTGAGCTTGTGCGGAGCGCCGGTGGCGATGGTGTGGGCGAAGGTCAGGCCCGCAGCCGGGGTTCCCTTGAAGCCGCCGGTCCCCCAGCCACAGTTGACGAACATGTTCTCCACCGGGGTGAGGCCCACGATCGGAGAAGCGTCCAGGGTGGTGTCCACGATGCCGCCCCAGGTACGGAGGACGTGTGCACGGGCGAAGATCGGGAAGAGCTCCACGGCTGCTGCCATCTGCTCCTCGATCACATGGAAGGAACCGCGCTGGCCGTAGCCGTTGTAGGAGTCGACGCCGGCACCCATCACCAGTTCGCCCTTGTGGGCCTGCGAAACGTAGACGTGGACGTGGTTGGACATGACCACCGTGGGGTGGACGGGTTCATGCAGTTCCGAGACGAGTGCCTGCAGCGGGTGCGACTGGATCGGCAGGCGGAAGCCGGCCATTTCCGCCAGTACCGAGCTGTGGCCGGCTGCTGCGAGGCCAACCTTCTCGGTGTTGATGGTGCCGCGGGTGGTCTTGACGCCGGTGACCCGGTTGCCGTCCTTGATGAAGCCGGTGACTTCACAGTTCTGGATGATGTCCACGCCCAGCTCGTCGCACTTGCGGGCGAAAGCCCAGGCAACGTGGTCGTGCTTGGCAATGCCTGCACGCGGCTGGTACGTGGCGCCCATGACCGGGTAGCGGATGTTGTCGCTGGTGTTCAGGATGGGGCACAGTTCCTTGACCTGGTCCGGCTCCAACCACTCTGCGTCCACACCGTTGAGGCGGTTGGCGCCGACGCGGCGCATGCTTTCGCGGACGTCGCCCAGGGTGTGCGCGAGGTTCATGACGCCGCGCTGGCTGAACAGGAAGTCGTACTCGAGTTCCTCGGGAAGGATTTCCCAAAGCTTGAGCGCGTGCTCGTAGATGGCGGCGCTCTCGTCCCAGAGGTAGTTGGACCGGATGATGGTGGTGTTGCGGGCCATGTTGCCACCGGCCAGCCAGCCCTTTTCCAGGATGGCGATGTTGGTCATGCCATGGTTCTTTGCCAGGAAGTAGGCGGTGGCCAGGCCGTGCCCGCCGCCGCCGACGATCACTGCGTCGTAGGACTTTTTCGGTTCCGGGTTGCGCCAGAGGAAGTCAGGGTGTTCGGGGAGGTGGTCGACACTCACTGGGCTGCTCCAATCATTTCTGCTTCGAGTACGGATTCGGCGCCATTGCCGTTGTTGGAAAGGTGCGGGTAAAGCGGGAACTTCTCCGCGAGTGCGGTAACGCGGCCGCGGAGTTCGACGGCGGTCGCCTCGTCCAGGGTGCCGGTGGCGGCAGAGGCGATCAACGCCGTCGCAATGATGTCTGCAACTTCGGTGAACTCTTCGGCGCCGAAGCCGCGGGCGGCGAGAGCCGGGGTGCCGACGCGGAGGCCGGAGGAGACCATCGGCGGGCGGGGGTCGAAAGGAACGGCGTTGCGGTTCACGGTGATGCCGATGTGGTGCAGCGCGTCTTCACCTTGCTGGCCGTTGAGTTCGGAGTTGCGCAGGTCGACGAGGACCAGGTGAACGTCGGTGCCGCCGCTGACAACGGAGATGCCAGCCGCTGCGACGTCTTCTTTGAGGAGACGGTCAGCAATGATCTTGGAACCTTCAAGGACGCGTTCCTGGCGCTCCTTGAATTCGGGCTCTGCAGCGAACTTGAAGGCCACTGCCTTGGCTGCGATAACGTGTTCCAGTGGTCCGCCCTGTTGGCCGGGGAACACAGCCGAGTTGACCTTCTTGGCGATGTCGGCGTCGTTGGTCAGGATCACGCCACCGCGCGGGCCGCCGAGGGTCTTGTGCGTGGTGCTGGTGACGATGTGGGCGTGCGGGACGGGGCTGGGGTGCAGGCCTGTCGCGACAAGGCCAGCGAAGTGGGCCATGTCCACCATGAGGTAGGCGCCCACCAGGTCCGCGATGCGGCGGAACTCTGCGAAGTCCAGCTGTCGGGAGTATGCGGACCAGCCGGCTACGATCAGCTGCGGCTTGTTTTCAACGGCAAGGCGCTCCACCTCGGCCATGTCGATGGTGTGGGTGTCTTCGCGGACGCCGTACGGAACCACGTTGTAGAGCTTGCCGGAGAAGTTGATCCGCATGCCGTGGGTGAGGTGGCCGCCGTGGGCGAGATTGAGGCCCATGATGGTGTCGCCCGGCGTGATCAGGGCGTGCATTGCCGCAGCGTTGGCCTGTGCACCGGAGTGGGGTTGGACGTTGGCGTATTCGGCGCCGAAGAGCGCCTTCAAGCGGTCAATGGCCAGCTGTTCGATCACATCGACGTGTTCGCAGCCGCCGTAGTAGCGCTTGCCCGGGTAGCCTTCGGCGTACTTGTTGGTGAGCACCGAGCCCTGGGCTTCCATGACGGCCGTAGGGGCGAAGTTCTCCGAAGCGATCATTTCCAGCGTGGACTGCTGGCGGATGAGTTCCTGGGCGATCGCCTGATCAACTTCCGGGTCCGCCTGTGCAAGCGGGCGGATCAACGGTGCAACCATGGTGTTCTCCTTAGAAGTACGGGTAGTGGCTGACTGTTAGTCAACTAATATATTAGAGCTGTTGCCATGGTATGTTGGAGATCACATACACGTCAACAGATCTGCTGAAAGTCCTCGTGCAGACTGGGGGGTACGGCATCGGGAGAAGGCAATGAGCGCAGCACTGGAAGCTTTGGAAACAGCCCCACAGGGTACGTCCCTGGCGGAAAACGCCTACCTGCTCCTGCGCGACAGGCTCATCATGCTGGATATCAAGCCCGGTGACCCCATCAACGACGGTCAGATCGCGGCCGAGCTCGGCATTGGACGCACGCCTGTCCGGGAGGCGATCAAGCGGCTGGAGAGTGACCACCTCGTGGTTTCCTACCCCCGCCGCGGCACCTTCGCCACCGGGGTGGACATCACCCAGCTTGCAGAGGTCTCCGAAATTCGTGAACTGCTGGAGCCCCTTGCCTCGCGTAAGGCCGCCCGAATGGCCAGCCCTGCCATGCGTTCCGAGCTTCGTGAGGTTGCCGCGGCCATCCGTGAGCTTGAAGGCCAGGATGCTTCCTCCAAGGAACTCATGCGGTACGACATTCAGGTACACCGGCTCATCTACAAGGCCTCGGCCAACGCCCACCTCGAGGATGTCCTGATCCGCTACGACAACCTGGCCACCCGCATTTGGTGCCACATGCTGGAAAAGATGCCCTCCGTTTCCGGGCACATCTCCGAGCATGCCGAACTCCTGACGGCCATTGCCGACGGCGATGAAGAGCGCGCCGCCGATCTGGCCCTGCACCACGTTGTGAGCTTCGAAGAGACCATCCGCAAGGTCCTCTAACCCCTCTCTCACGTCCCGCCCGGGTTCGGGTGGTTCCTCTCTCACGTCCCGCCCGGGTTCGGGTGGTTCCTCTCTCACGTCCCGCCCGGGTTCGGGTGGTTCCTCTCTCACGTCCCGCCCCTTTCCGGCGGTTCCTCCCTCACGTCCCGCCCGGGTTCGGGTGGTTCCTCCCTCACGTCCCGCCCGGGTTCGGGTGGTTCCTCTCTCACGACCCCTGTAATGGTCTTACCCTCGTTCGCGCCGGACAATCTGTCGCCCTTCTGGCGGCCGGTTGCCCTTGCTCCTCGCTGCCAAGCTTCCTGCGGTGAGAGAGGAACCGTCGAGGGGTGGCGGGAGGTGAGAGAGGAACCTTCAAAAGGTGGTGGGATGTGAGAGAGGGTCCATTCTGGAGCAACTGTGTCGCAACTGGCGCAACGGTCTGATCATCCTTCTGCGCGCGTTGGCTTACGCGACATCCGCGTCCCACTGAAGTATCCAAAGCAGGAAATAGCCCTTGACCGTGCCGCAGCTCACATCTATTCTAGTGCAACAGCGTTGCGTTGAATGCAACCCCAATCATTTTGGTGGACGATGAGTAACGAATCACCTTCAATAGCGGCCGCCCAGGGAAATCTGTCCAACGAGGGACATCCAACCCCGCCCGCCGCAAACCCGAACCACACAGTCGGCAGCGACACTCGACGGCGAGTAGTCACCGCAAGCTTCATCGGCAACTTCGTCGAGTGGTTCGACTACGCCGTCTATGGCTATCTCGCAGGCATCATCTCCTCCGTGTTCTTCCCGGAGTCCGACCGTCAAACGGCGCTCCTGGCAACATTCGGTGTCTTCGCAGTCAGCTTCTTTGTAAGGCCGCTCGGTGGATTCATCTGGGGCCACATCGGAGACAGGCTTGGCCGCAAGCGTGCGCTAAGCCTCTCAATCCTGCTGATGTCGGTAGCGACCTTCTGTATTGCACTGATCCCCGGGTACGCAACCATCGGCGTGATGGCCCCGATCCTGCTCCTCCTGGTCAGGGTGGTCCAGGGCTTCTCCGCTGCGGGCGAGTACGCCGGGGCTTCCGCCTTCCTGGTGGAGTACGCACCGGCACATCGACGCGGACTGTATGCCGCCGTCGTGCCTGCCAGTACCGCAGCGGGACTGTTGCTGGGATCGCTGCTGGCCGCCCTGCTGAGTTCAGCCATGACTCCGGAGCAACTCAACGAGTGGGGCTGGCGGCTCCCGTTCCTGTTGGCAGCGCCGATGGGCCTGATTGGCCGGTACATCCGGACCAAGCTCGAAGATACGCCCGCCTTCCTCGAGCTCGCGGAGACGGATCATGCCGTAAAGGCGCCGGCGTTCGCGATGTTTCGGCTGTACAAGAAGCAGTTGATCATCGCCACGGGAGCTGTGCTGCTGAATGCCGTCGGCTTCTACGTCATCCTCAGCTACATGCCCACGTACCTCTCGGAAGAGCTGGGCTTCGGTGCCACGGAGTCGTTCCTGGCAACCACCATCGCCTTGGCCAGCTACATCGGCTTCATTTTCCTGACCGGTATCGCCTCGGACAGGTTTGGCCGGAAGCGGATGCTGCTCACTGCGTCGGTCCTGTTCGTGCTGCTGACCGTGCCTGCGTTCATGCTCCTGGATACGCGAAACTTCCTGGTGATCGTGTTGGTGCAGATCCTGCTGGGCGGCATGCTCACACTCAACGACGGCACCCTGCCAAGCTTCCTTGCCGAACTTTTCCCCACCAAGGTCCGCTACACGGGGTTCGCAGTCAGCTTCAATCTCTCAAATGCCCTGTTCGGCGGAACAGCCCCGTTCATGGCGACCCTCCTGATCGGCATGACCCACAATCAACTGGCACCCGGCTGGTACCTCGTGGCCGCCTCCATTGTTTCCCTGATCGCAGTCCTCTTCGCCGCGGAGACTTCCAAGCAACCGCTGCAGCAGGACTGAAAACAACCACACCCATTGAAAGGAAAGAACCATGACCATCACGCAGAACGAGACTGTCAACGACGTCGCCAAGCTCGAGCGCCTCAAGGTCCTCAACAACGGTGAGAAAGTGTCGCTGACCTTCTCCGACGCCGAGTTCGAGCGCCGTCTCGCCGGCCTCCGCCGCATCATGGCCGAGAAGGACCTCGACGCCGTGGTCCTCACCAGCTACCACTCCATCAAGTATTACTCCGACTTCCTCTTCACGTACTTCGGCCGTTCTTACGGCATGGTGGTCACCAAGGATGACACGGTCACCATCACGGCAAATATCGACGCCGGCATGCCTTGGCGCCGCAGCTACGGCGAGAACCTCGTGTACACGGACTGGCGCCGGGACAACTACATCCACGCCATCCAGGAAGTCCTGCGCACCCGCGGCATCAACCCGCGCCGGATCGGCGTCGAGGATGACTCCCTGCCGCTGGATAACCGGAACAAGATCCAGGCTGCCTTCGCCGACGCGACCCTGGTTGACGTGGCACAAGCCGCGATGCGCCAGCGCATGATCAAGTCGGCCGAGGAAATCGAGGTCATCAAGCACGGTGCCCGCATCGGCGACCTCGGCGGCGAGGCCATTCGCAACGCCATCAAGGCCGGAATCACCGAGTACGAGGTCGCCCTGATCGGTACCGAAGCCATGGTCCACGAGATCGCCCGCACCTTCCCGAACTCGGAGATCCGTGACACCTGGGTCTGGTTCCAGTCCGGCATCAACACCGACGGCGCCCACAACTGGGCCACCACCCGCAAGATCCAGGAACACGACATCCTGTCCCTGAACTGCTTCCCGATGACCAGCGGCTACTACACGGCCCTGGAGCGGACCCTGTTCTTCGGCGAACCCGATGCCCGCTCGCTCGAACTGTGGAACATTAACGTGGAGGTCCACAAGCGCGGCCTTGAACTCATCAAGCCGGGTGCTGTTTGTAAGGACATCGCGGCAGAGCTCAACGAAATCTACGTCAGCCATGGGCTCCTCGCGAACCGTACGTTCGGCTACGGCCACTCGTTCGGTGTCCTGAGCCACTACTACGGTCGCGAAGCCGGGCTGGAACTGCGCGAAGACATCGACACTGTCCTTAAGCCGGGCATGGTGGTCTCCATGGAACCGATGATCACGGTCCTGGACGGCCAGCCCGGCGCCGGCGGCTACCGTGAGCACGACATCCTGGTTGTTGGCGAGGACGGTGCCGAGAACATTACCAAGTTCCCGTTCGGCCCCGAGTACAACATCATCGGAGCCTAGCGTGATGAAGCGGTGGGCGCGGTGCACAGCGCCCACCGGCTTCTTCGGGCTGGTTAAAGTTCGGACGACGCGGCGAAATATAGTGAACCCATGACTCCCACGGATTCCAATGAGACTCCTGACAGCGGCAACAGCAACGGCGAAGGCAAAGGCGCATCGGTCATCGTCAATGTCATCGCGGTCTTGAAGAGTTTCAGCGCCGATGAGCCGCTTTTGGGGGTCACCGAGATCGCGGGCCGCATCGGCCTGCACAAGAGCACCGTTTCGCGGATACTGGCCACTTTGGAGCAAGAAGGTTTGGTGGAGCGCGACGTCGATTCGCGCAGGTTCCGCTTGGGGCTGGGCATGATCGCCATGGCGGGCCCCCTCCTGGCGGAACTCGAAGAGCGTCGCGTCGCCTATCCCGTCCTGCGGGAGTTGACCGAGCGGACAGGTGAGACCAGCGCGCTCATGGTGTGGAACGGCGTCGAATCGATGTGCGTTGAGCAGATCCCCAGCCGGCACCAAGTGAAACACCTGGCACCTCTCGGGGCCAGGTACAACGAGGCACTGAGCTCGTCCGTCCAGGTTTTCCTCGCGGCGGAGAACGTGGAGAGAGTCCGCAAGCTCCTTCACAGTGGCTCGATCACCTTGCCCGGCCTGGACGAGCCGGCCGTGGAAGCCTATGTGCTGCGGCTTGACGAAGCTTCCAAACGTGGTTGGGCGGTGAACTTCGGCGAGACCTCGATCGAGGAGGTCGGTGTTGCGTCACCGGTCTATGACCATCGCGGCGACATCGTGGCGGCCGTCCTTATCCCGGCTCCGAAGTTCCGCGTCTCACAGGATACGTTGGCCAGCCTTGGCGAAGCCTGCCTGGAAGCTGCAGCCAAAGTGACATCCCGCCTTGGCGGCCGCCCTCCGGCCCGCTAGGCGCGGCAAGGGCAGCAGCCTATCCCGGAGGATGAATCTGCTGGCCCGCAGGTGGAGATCCGCTCGCTGGTTTCTGCTTGCCGCCAAAGGCCTCGCCAATGCGGAAATGGCGGAGAGCCTGTTCGTCTCGGAAGCAACCGTGAAGACGCACCTGCGGAGTGTCCTCACAAAACTCGGTGTTCGCACGCGGTTGCAGCTCGTGGCCTTCGCCTATGAACATCGACTGCTCGGCTAGGGGCAGCAAAACGGCGGCCGTCCCCGAAAAAGGGACCGCCGCCGTCGTCATTAATTCAGGGGTACTACATAGCCCTCCGTGACGTCGTCTCATCCATCGCGTCCCTGCCCAGCCAAACGCCCAAGCCGATCATGGCCAAACCAAGAACGAAGTGCAGCCAGTTGTCAGCGGTGTTGAACGGTACAAAGTTGGCCCCGGTTCCCTGGTTGATAACCAAGCCGTAGATCCAGAGGACAAGGTAAACGGCACCGCCACCGATCAGGAACAGGCGGGCCATGCGGCCCGTCCTTGCCATGGCCAGGCCGGCCGCGCCAAACAGCAGGTGGACAATGTTGTGGAGTATGGACACTTGGAAAACTCCAAGCAGCATGGCGCCGGAATCATGTCCCGCGAAGGTCATGGCGCCGTAATTGGTGGTGATGCCCGGGATGAAGCCGAGCACGCCTACCAGCAGGAATACAATGCCAACGCCCATGGCGGTGTTGTGGAGCGTTAAACCCATCGCATGGTGGTGTGCTGGGTGCGAAGCGGTGGTCATAAAGTCCTCCCTTTCACGCTGTTATCCGGCTCTTCTCATGGAGAACCGGCCCGCGGCAAGGGGTGTCGGAAAACCTTGCCGACGCCGCCATAATACTCCTGAAATGCCTCTGGCAGCAGGGGATACGGCCAGTTCAGCGCCCGATAGCATGGGTTCATGACTCATGGTCCCAGCGGTGGATTCGCGTCGATTTTCCATGACCCCCGTGACCTGACTCCGTTCCGGGAGGGACGCATCCGCACGCCGGTCAAGGGGCTCACCGACGGTCTCGGTGACGCCCTGTCCGGAGTGCTGAGCGGACGCAATTCCGCCCGGCTTTCGGTGACCGGTGATGTTCCGCGCCTGAGATTCCTTAGCAGCAGGCAGGCCAGGGCCATGCACGACGCCGTCTTCACCTCCAGCGATCCTGACCGGCTCCTGGCGCTGGCGCATGAACTGCCGGGATGGGCCGGACTGTGCCACGTGATGGCGGGGTTGCTTGTGTACAAGCACGGCGGGCACTTGCGGGCCTCGGAACTGCTGCAGCGCGGTTTGGCTACCAGGATCGACGACGACGCCAGCCAGTTCTCTGCCCAGTACCTTGGGCGGGTGGTCACCCGTGTGGAGGTGGCCGAACGCGTTGAAGTTCCTGTCTTGTTCAGCGAGGAATCCGTGTTCCTGGCTCTGTCCCATTGCCTTCGCGAGATGGGAATGATGGAGGCGGCCCTGCAGGCAGTGGCGGGACTCCCGCCGTCGTTGCCCTCTGCCTTGGCCCGTTGCACTGCCGCGTTTGCGTTGGAGCGGCACCGGGATGTGGTGATCTGGACCAACGGCTTGCTGAATACGGACGACTTGTCCGCCGCGTTGCTGTTGATCCGGGCTCGGTCGCAGCGTGCGCGCGGGGACTTCGACTCCGCGCAGGCCGCCCTCAAGGAAGTCCTCAGGCGGAGGAAGACCAGCCTTGCCCTGCGCCAGGATGCCCTCACGGACAGGGCCCTGCTGGCACTGGACCAGGGCCGGGTCTCGTTGACTCCGCGCTCGCGCAGGCCCGCTCCTCCGGACGAGCTGGAGACGCTTGAAGTGATCCGGAAGGATGCCGAAATGCGCCGGTTGTGGGAGAACGACTTCAGGCAATTGGGCGGCGAATAAGGCTATTGTCTGGTCCACTGCCGGCGTAGAGTTGTAATCAACCAAATGGTTGATCAAGCATTTGGTTGATTACGAAAGGTGCACCATGGACCACGCGGCTTTGGACAGGGCGTTCATGGCTCTCGCGGATCCGGTCCGCCGGGACATCGTTGCCCGGCTCTCCCGCAGCGATGCGACGGTCAACGAGTTGGCGGAGCCTTTCGCGATCAGTAAGCAGGCAGTTTCCAAACACATCCAGGTCCTTGAGCACGCCGGCCTCGTGACGCGATCC
The DNA here is from genome assembly GCF_044749185.1 of Paenarthrobacter sp. NPDC089675. Lineage (NCBI taxonomy): Bacteria > Bacillati > Actinomycetota > Actinomycetes > Micrococcales > Micrococcaceae > Paenarthrobacter > Paenarthrobacter sp. NPDC089675. The sequence goes on from NZ_JBIVHM010000015.1 coordinate 16,112, forward strand.
CGCGATGCCCAGCGACGCCCCGTCCACCTTGACGCGGCCGCACTTGAGCAGCTCACCGCCTGGATCGACAAATACCGGCTGATTGCCGAGCAGCGGTTCAGGCTGCTTGACGACCTCCTGGCCGGACCCGCCAAAAAAGCAGGTCCCCATGGGACCTCGGCTGAAGGAAAACTGAAATGAGCAATCCAACAACAATCACGGCCCAGGACGGCGTTCCGTTCGTTGACACCATCCGTGAATTCGATGCGCCGGTCAGCGCTGTATTCAAGGCGCATGTGGACCCGGACCTGCTGGCCAAGTGGCTGGGCCCACGGACAACGTCCATCAACGTCACCGAATACAACGCCATAACCGGCGGAAGTTGGCACTACGAGAGCGGTGACGCCGGTGCATCGTTCGGCTTCCGCGGAGTCTTCCACAAAGTGGACCCCGAAGCACTGATCATCATGACCTTCGAGTTCGACGGCGCCCCGGACCAGGTGGGCATCAGCACCACCACGTTCGAGGAGACCGATGGGCGGACCAGGATCGTGGTTCACGAGGTCTACCCCTCGGTGGAGGCGCGGGACATGGCCTTGGCAACCGGCATGAACTACGGAGTGGTCGAAGGATACGAGCGGCTGGATGAGCTTCTTGCTTCCTGAACCGTCGTCGTTTCAACCCGAGTTAAACCGCGGCACGGCTGAGCAGCGGCAGCAACTGCTCGGCGAGCAGTACCAGGCCCAGCCCCACCATGATGATTCCGCTCACCAAGGTGACAGCGCGTGCAGCGCCCGGTCGTGAAGCCAGCAACTTCCGCGACGCCAAGGCAACGCCCGTATAGATGAGCCCCGCCAGCACTACGAAAGTCAGGCCAAGCAACCCGGATTGGACGGGTATGGGCAGCGCGGCTTCGGGACTGACGAACTGCGGCACCAAAGCAACAAAAAACAAGAGACCCTTGGGATTGATGCCGCTGGTGCCCATGCCTTGCAGGAAGGTGCGGAGTTGGGTCCCGGAGGGAACGACGCCGGCTTCCGCACTGAAGCTCGCGTCCCGCCACGAGCGCATGGTTCCGGCACCGAGCCACAGCAAGTAGGCCGCGCCGGCAATGGTGAGCCAACCGAGAAGGCCCGGCACTCCTGCGAGGAGGGCCGCCAGCCCTGCGGCCATCAGCAGGGTATGGATCACGTAGCCGCTGCAGAGTCCGGCGACGGCGGGCACAAAGCTCCGTTGGCGCAGGCCCGCTGAAATGGAATACGCCCAGTCGAGGCCAGGGGTGCAGGCCAGGCTGACCGACACGAACAGGAAGGCTAAGAACAGCTGCGGATTCACGGGTTTCCTTACGGGCTTGGCAGGTAGGAAAACTCTAGGGAAATCGGCTTGAGAAGTGCTGTCCTTTTTCGCTCGAAACCGCGGTTGGACGGTAAGATTCTTGCGTGATTGACGGCATAGATAAGACTATTTTGCGCCACCTGAAAGAGGACGGCAGGATTACTGCTACAGCACTGGCTGCCAAGGTGGGCCTGACGGTGGCGCCGTGCCATCGCCGGCTCCGCGATCTTGAGCAGTCCGGCGTGATCCGCGGGTATCGTGCGGACGTGGACCCGGCCGCCGTCGGGCTCGGCTTCGAGGCGATAGTGTTCGTCACCCTGCGGCAGGTGGACCGCACAACGGTGGCTGCCTTCGAAGCCAAGGTGACCGAGAGCGTAAACATCGTCGAGGCGCAGCGGCTCTTTGGAACCCCGGACTACCTGTTGAAGGTCATGGCGGCCGATCTTCCGGCGTACCAGCGGTTTTACGACGACGAGCTCGCGGCCCTTCCGGCCGTGGAACGCCTGAAGTCAACCCTCGTCATGAAGAACCTGAAGACGAACATCGGGCCGCCTGTCTGACGCTATTCCTGGAGCAGGCCCGTGGTGCGGTAGGGGATGACTTCGCGCAGGAACATGCTGGTGGACGTCCTCACGATGCCTGGGCACAGCCTGATCTCCTCCGAGACCCGGTAGAGGTCGTCGGGGCTCTTGGCCACTACCCTGATGATGAGGTCGGTATCGCCGGCGGGTGCGTGGCATTCGAGGACTTCGGGGATTTTCCTGAGGGCCGCAATGGCCTCGTTGAGGTGGCTCTGGTCCAGCTCCGCGCTCACGGCAGCGGCCACGCCTCGCCCAAGCGCCGAGGGCAGGACCCGGCTGCTGTTCGCGCGCAGGGCGCCGGAGGCCGTCATGCGCTCCAGCCGCGACTGGACGGTTCCGCGGGCGAGCTTCAATTTCTGGGCCAGGACCATGATCGGCAGTCGTGGATCTTCGTCGAGTGCCGCGATGATCCGGCGGTCGGTTGCGTCGAGTTCCTGCAAAGTGACTACTTCCTGTCGTTAGAACGTCGCGGCACTGATCAGATCGATCAATTCATAGCCAGTCTGTTGCACCAACTGTATGTCCATTGCTGAAATAGTGGCAACGAAGCAGGGCGGGGCTACCGCCGGACCCTGCAGGCACCGATCGCACGGCACATCACCCGGGCGTTCGCCAAGGCTTCCCGCAAGGAAGCAGCCGCTGATTGACTCTTGTTCACGCATTGTCATTCCGCACCGGCCCGTTCGCGGGCATCACAGTAAGAGCCCCTGAGCCACCGGATCGTTGCGGTAGCTGAGGGGCTCTTGTGTTGCCGGGGTTCCTTCCTGGCCCGCATAGGCTTGGATCATGACTTCCGCAGGACGTTTCGCGCCCAGCCCCTCGGGTGAACTCCATGTGGGCAATCTGCGGACAGCGATCCTTGCATGGCTCTTCGCCCGTTCCACAGGCCGGAAGTTCCTGGTGCGCGTGGAGGACCTGGACCGGGCGCGCTCCGGCGCCGAGGCCGTGCAACTGCGTGATCTGGAAGCTGTCGGCGTTACCTGGGATGCCGCCGTCGTTCGCCAGACCGACCGGCTGGGGTTGTATAACGAGGCGATTGACCGCCTGGCCGCCGACGGGCGCACCTACGAGTGCTTTTGCACCCGCCGCGAGATCCAGGAAGCACCGTCCGCGCCGCACGCACCGCAAGGCGCTTACCCCGGTACGTGCCGCGACCTTTCCCATGCCGAACGGGAGATCCGCCGCGCATCCCGGCCTGCCGCGATCCGGCTGCGGGCGGACGTCCGTGAGTGGGTTGTTGAGGACCAGCTGCGTGGCCACTACAAGGGTGTGGTTGACGATTTCGTCCTGCGCCGCAACGACGGCGTCACCGCCTACAACCTTGCCGTGGTGGTGGACGACGCCGCCCAGGGGATCGACCAAGTGGTTCGTGGCGACGACCTCCTCCCTTCCACTCCGCGGCAGGCCTATCTCGCCACGCTGCTGGGGCTGGTGGTCCCCGAATATGCGCACGTTCCGCTGGTGGTTAATCACGACGGCGCCCGGCTGGCAAAGCGTGACGGTGCCGTAACGCTGGGCGACCTTGCCGCCGTCGGGATTCCTGCCGAACGCGTGCGAAACCTGCTGCTGGAGTCCTTGGGGTTGCCCGCCGGGCCGTTGCAGTACGCGGTCGCGGCGTTCAATCCGGAGGAGCTGCCCCGGGAGGCGTGGGTGTGGAAGACTCCTGCCGCGGAGATGCCGTCCGGCTAAGCGGGCGGGAGGGCATTGGCCCCGGCTGCCATGCCGGCCCACAGTGTGTCGGTAACTGCCTTGACGATTGCCTGGGTGCTGACGCCTTCAAGGTGCTTGCCCGCTGCCAGCATCGCTGTACCGTGAAGTCCGGCAAAGCAGACCATCGCCATCGTTCCGGGGTCACCCTCGGCGAGTTCTCCGGACTTCTGGCCCTCTTCGATGAGTGCCAGGGCCACCAGCATCCCTTGCTCCCCGATGGAACGGAGTTCGTCGCCGGAGCCGGACTCGTGCTTCGTGGAGTACATCACGGAAAGAAGGGTTGGCCGGGACACGGCGAAGTCGACGTACGCTTTGGCAACGTGTTCGAACCGTGAACGGAGGCTGCCCTTTTTCCGTGCCGCGGCGGCGATGGCCCCGTTCATCATTTCGAATCCCGCCTTGGCCAACGCGTCAATGAGGGCTTGCTTGTCGCGGAAGTGCTTGGCGGGTGCGGCATGGCTGACCCCCAGGTCGCGGGCGAGCTGTCGCAGGGAGAGCCCGTCCGGCCCTGAGTCTTCGAGGGTCCTCACTGCGTGCTCCAACAGCGCCTCGCGAAGGTTGCCGTGGTGGTAGGGCTGGTCAGTCATGGCCTCATTTTAGCCCGGAAGTAGTCATTGACAACAATGTAGGCAGTGCCTACGATGTTGGCATTGACTACTTTCGGTCGATCGAGCATCAAAGGATGAAACCGCCATGACCATGACCTACTCCGGCACCACAGCACTCATTACCGGCGCCAGTTCCGGCCTCGGAGCCGAGTTTGCCTCCCGCTTCGCTGCCCGCGGCGCCAACCTGGTCCTCGTGGCGCGTCGTGCCGACCGCCTGGAAGACCTTGGGCAGCAGCTCCGCGCCAAGCACGGAGTGTCCGTGACCGTCCTCCCGATGGACCTTGGCCAATCGGGTGCGGGCCGGGCATTGGCCGCTGAGCTGTCCGGGCGCGGAATCACTGTGGACACCTTGGTCAACAACGCAGGTTTTGGAACACGCCGCCCCCTTGTCGAGGAGGATCCAGACGTTATCGCCTCGGAAATCGCGCTCAACGTTTCCGCGCTGGTGGACATCACGCGGGCTTTCCTTCCCGGCATGCTGGCGTCCGGGAAGGGCGCGCTGGTGAACGTGGCAAGCACTGCGGCCTTCCAACCAATCCCCGGGATGGCTGTGTACGGAGCAACCAAAGCGTTCGTGCTGAGCTTCACCGAAGCAGTTGCCCACGAAACCAAGGGTTCTGACCTGCGTGTGCTGGCCCTTTGCCCCGGAGCTACTCGAACCGAGTTCTTCGAAGTGCTGGGCAGCGAGTCCGCCGCGGTCGGCGCCATGCAGAGTTCGGCTCAAGTGGTGGAAACGGCGCTCAAGGCCCTGGGTGGGAATACCACTCCGGCAAGCGTGGTGTCCGGTTGGGCCAACCGTGTGGCGGCCGGGTTCGCCCAGCGCCTCCCGCGTGCGCTCACGGTGGCAATTGCCGCCCGCGCCGTGCAGGACTAGCCCCACCGGGGAACTCATGCGACACACTTGATCAGGTGGGGGACAAGTACAAAGCATGAGGGACGAATTGAATCCGCCGGATCGGGAGCGCGGCTTTAGCCTGCTCTACGAATCGGTGTACGCGGACCTGCACAGGTTCGTGCAGCGCAGGGCACACCCGGACCAGGCGGACGACGTCGTTGCCGAAACCTTCCTTGCCGTGTGGCGGCGGTATGAAGCGGTGCCGGAGGAGTCCGGGGATGCGAGGGCTTGGATCTTCGGCATAGCCCGGAACATCCTGCTGAACACGCTGCGGGGCGAGCAGCGGCGCCAAGCGCTGGGAGTGCGTCTGGCTGTGGCGGCGCTGGCCCAGGCACCGGGAGAAAGCATGGACGTGGTGCTGAGCCGCGTGGATGTGGGCCGTGCCTGGTGCCTCCTCTCGGACGTGCATCAGGAGGCGCTGGGGCTGGCGATTTTTGAGGACCTCAATGCCACGCAGGCCGGCCTGGTGCTGGGCATCTCGCCCGTTGCTTTCCGCCTGCGCCTGAGCAGGGCCAGGAGAACACTCCGGCTTCTGCTGGAACACGTACCCCAATCTCCTGCCGCTGCAGGTTCCGAGCTGATGAGGACCACGACGCCGTGAATGCTGAACGTACTGACACGCTGCTCCGATCCCTTGACGTTGCCGATGCCCATCGGATTGATCCCCGCCGGGCCCGCGCCGACCTTCATCGCATTGTGGCCTCCGAACTGCCGCAGGCGCACCGTGTGAAAGCGGCTGCGACGGGTCGCAACCGTCCACGTGGCGCGCGGCGCGTCGCCATCCTGGCTGCTGCCGCTTCCGTGGTGACCGCCGGCTTGATCGTTCTGCCGGGGATTTCGGGCGGTGACCAAGCCTTCGCTACCTGGACCGCCGCGCCCTCCGGCATGAGCGCCAAGGAGCGCCATGACGTGGCCGAGGACTGCAGGGCCTCCAAGAAGGACGTGGGCGGCGGCATGTACCAGGGGGAGCTCGCGGCAGCGGAGGTCGCCATCTCGGAGCGCCGGGGTGCGTGGACGACGGTTGTGCTGGCAGGTCTGGGCGGGTTTTCCGCACTGTGCATCACTGACGATTCCCCGCAGCTCTTCGGCCTTTCCGGCAAACCACGTATTGGTGCGATTGGCCGTCCAATCACCGAGGCGCCCTTGGGGCCGCGGGAATTAAGGCCGTCGTCACTGGGTACCGGCACCATGGATGCAGGGAACATTTCCATGGCGGCCGGCGAGGCGGGTTCCGCCGTCGTCGGAATGACCTACCTGAGCAAAACCCATGGCGAGGTTGCCGCCACTGTTTCCATGGGGCAGTTCGCATTGTGGTTGCCCGGTGAGGAATTGCGGAACGCTTCCTCCGAGGGCGCGAAGGTTGTGGTGGCGTACGACGACGGCACTACTGAGGTGAGGACGCTGTCCTTCTGAGGCGGGAACCTTAGCCGGCGGCAGCTTCCAGCCGTCGGAGGGCAGCGGCCCTGCCCTTGTGTCCGGACCGTTCGTCCAGGGCGATGGAAACGCCCAACGAAGCGACCATCACCAGCATGCACACGGGAACCGAGGCTCCGGCAGCAGCAAGGGCGATGCTTCCGGCCAGGACAGCCACCACCATGGCCGTGCTCCAGAGCACATGCTTGTCCGGGCCCAGCATTGCCGTATACAGCGAGGTCAGGGAGACCTTGAAGATCGCCACGGGCACGGCGATCCAGGCGACTGCGGCGGCCGCACTGATATGGGCCTCGTGGTCGATGAAGTAGGCAGCAACGTGGAGTCCTGCTCCGCTTGCTGCAGTAGCTGCAAAGACGATCATGTGCCCGTAGCCGAAGAGGAACGAACGGTGCCGCTGGAGATGGAGGGACTTGCCGGACGGCAGGATGAAGTAAATCCACCACATGCCGAAGGCCAGGCCGGTCCCGCCCAGTCCCACCACGGCTGCCTCAAGCGACCAACCGTGCAACGCTACGATTGCGCGAAGCGTCTCGATCGCCCCAACCAGGCATTCTCCTAACGCAATGATTGCCAGCAACCCGTAGCGTTCAGCGATGTGGTGTGCGTGCCACGGCGTCCGCATCTTTCGCTCAGCGAGGCCCGGAACAGACATTTCCAGGACGAACAGCGGCGCCGCCAGCAGGAACGTCGTGAGCACGTCTGTTTCGATCACCAGGGCCGCAACCCAGCCGAGCTGCACTATGGCGAGGTACTTGGCATAGCGGAGGCAGGTCTCCCGCCGTTCGGGGTCCTGCTTTGCCGCTCGAAGCCATTGGAACACCAAAGCCAGGCGCATCACGATGTAGCCGATGAGGATGGCCACGTTGTTTACGTGGTCCCCCTCCAGCAGCGAATGGAACATCGGCTCGATGCCCATCGCCAGGATGATGACGCCAAGCATCTGCACCATGGTGACCACTCGGAACACCCAGTCGTCGGTGTCGTAGGCGCTGGCGAACCAGGTGAAGTTCACCCACGCCCAGATCACGGCGAACATGGCGTAGCAGAAACCAAGGAGACCGGCGCCGAAATGTGCATCCGCAACGTTGTGGGCCAATTGGTTCGCGGCAACGCTGAACGCGATGACGAAGGTCAGGTCAAAGAACAGTTCAAGCGGGGTTGCGGTGCGGTGCTTCTCGTGTGGATCGCGGCCGCCCATGCGTGCCAGGGCATGGCGAAGGGGGTTCGTGGACATAGCTCAAAGATTACCGCCGGTGCTGTGGCGTGCGCCGAGATCGCGGGAATGCGTCGCGACGCGGGAAACCTGCCGGGTCGCTGTAAATGTCCCCACGATTAGGCAGTATTTCCACGAACTCGGCGAGCCCGCCTACACCCGGCCCAGGCCGCCTACACCCGGCCCAAGACGTCGATGTCTTCGAGGAACTCTTGGTACACCTCGTCGCTAACGGTGGTGCGGGTGTCCGCGATCGCGTCGAGGTAGTCCTGGGTGACGGGACCTTTGCGGCCGTTGGTGCCGTTCGACCCCGGGGCCGCGGCAGCGCCGTCGTACACTGCCTTTTCCAGTGCCCGCTGTGACGCGCTCCGTGCCGCGAACTCGATGTCCGCGGGCGAAAAGCCTTCGGTGCGTTCCACCAGCAGCGAGATATCCACGGTGTCCACAACCGTGGCGGGGATGAAGCGCTGCCACATGGCTTCGCGGGCGTGGACGTCCGGCAGGCCGATGGGGATGACGTAGTCGAAGCGGCCGTGTCGCAGGAAGGCTGTGTCCAGAGCGCGGATGAAGTTGGTGGCGCAGACCAGGAGGCGGCCAGGCTGTTCGCGGAAGGCGGGGATGATCTTCAGCAGTTCGTTGGTGACGCCCTGCAGTGGTGAAGGCGGGTCGCCGGCTCGTTGCGAGGCGATTTCTTCCACCTCGTCGATGAACACCACGGCGTGTTCCAGTTCGGCGATCTCCAGGAACGTCTCGCGCAAGGCACCGGCGAGGCCCTTGGGATCGGAGGCCAGCCGTGAAGGGAAGACTTCCACGAACGGCCACTCCAGCCGGGACGCGATGGCCTTGGCGAAGGTGGTTTTGCCGGTACCGGGAGGACCGAACAACACCACGGCACGCGGGGGGACCACCCCGTATTCGTCGGCCAGGTCGGCTTCGGCCAAGGGAAGGACGAGGCGGCGTTCCAGCAGTTCCTTCTCCCGCTTCATGCCGGCCACGTTCTCCCACAGGTCGCGGGCAAGGATGCGTCCGCCGAGCAGTCCCAGCGCGCCAAGTTCCTGGCGCTGCACGGGAATGGTCCGCTCAAAGTAGCGCAGGTTCTTCTTCACCTCGAACCCGCGGCCCAGGAATGCCTCGACCCGCGTTTCGGTCTCCGGCATCAGCGCGGAGAGTTTATTGAGGCCGTGCGGAGCCATCCGGTTTTCGACGGCGGCCAGCAGCGAGGTGCCGATGCCGCGGCCCCGGAACTCGGGAAGCGTCGCCAGGAAGACGATCCAGCCTTGATCGTGCGCGGCACGCCCGACGGCCGCACCCACCACTTGCTCGCCTTGGACCGCGACCACCGCGTGGTCCTTCTCGCAGGAGGCCAAAACCTCGGACAGGGCGTACACCGGCTCCACGCCATCGGCCTTGAGCGACTCCCACAGGTGCAGGATTCCGTCCAGGTCGGACGAGTGAAAGTCCCTGATACGCCAGTTGGTCATGGCCATGTCTCCCGGGTTTGCTAGGTGGATCGCCGTTGATGCCTTGGAGTCGAGCATAGGGGAATCGCGCGAACAGGAGGTTGCGGGACCGTTGCGTTACGCGGCAAAGTACGACGGCGGCCTGTCGGCGCCGGGGTCCGTCCCGCCGTCGTGACTCCCGCCTAAGATGAGCGCAACGAAGCCACTTGTCGCGCCATAGGTGGGGGAGAGTCGTTCGTCTCGCCCCAGGACGACGACGTTGCCGCCGCAGTAGGTGTCTGCGAGGACTCCCGTTGATGCAAGGACCAGCTGGGCGGCGCGGCGGTTGGAAGGGTGTTGAGACCGTCGGGTGGGGTTGGAACATCTTCAATGGGCTCTACTGAGGGGGAACCGTGCGCACATTTTCGGCAAAGGTCCGGAGCGGCGTCTATGGTGTGCTGCTTGCAACAATTCTGGGCGCGAGTCACGTGCCAGCCGCGCACGCAGCGGACGCGCCTGACGTAAGAATCTCCGGTGCAGCAATCGTCGGCTCGGGGCTCTTCGTTGACGGTGCCCAGGAGTACTTTGCCGATTGCGGCAGTCAAGGGGATCCGGGGTACTCCATCCAATGGCTTCGCGACGGTCAGCCTGTGGAAGGGAACCCGCTCTATGATCCGAAACTCTATGTCTTGGAGAAAGATGACCTCGGAGGGCGGATCTCGGCAATCGTCAAGGCTTCGCCCGGCAAGTGCCCCGGCCAGGAACTGATCACGGAAGCAACAGCGGCCGTGGATCAGGAACCAATGCGTGCGGCCGGCTTCACCGGCCGTGGGGTCTTTGAGTTGATTGGCCGCACCCATGGCGGCGCACTCATTCTCTACCTCGGCAATGACAATGCCAAAGGGTGGAAAGAAGCCCGCTACGTAGGTCCAGGGTGGGGTTTGTTCACCAAGATCGTTGCCCCCGGCGACGTGACCCACGACGGCATCGCTGACCTGATGGCGGAGACAACGTCCAGCACTCTCTACCGGTACCCGGGAACGGGCGACGGCGGGTTCCACACGCTTCACCCCCAAGGCACGTGGCAGTGGAAGCCCATGGTTCTGGCGATTGGACCTGGCGACTTCGACGGCGACAGCCTCAATGACCTACTCGGCGCGGACGCGAACGGCGACCTCTACCTCTACCCCTCGCAGCCGTTTGCCAACTGGAACCCCCGAGCCAAAGTCGGCCAAGGCTGGGACGTGATGGATCTGCTCATCGGTCCCGGGGACTGGGACGGTGACGGAAGCGTGGATGTCCTGGCCAAGGACAAGTCCGGGCGGCTCTATCTTTATGGCGGGGACGGTCGCGGCGGGTGGACCGTCCCACGCCAGATCGGGCAGGGGTGGAACGCGTTGACGATGGTGGGCAGCGCAGGGGACTTCGATCGCGACGGGTTCAATGACGTCCATGGCGTCAACGCCGCCGGTGATTTGTTGATGTACTACGGCGATGGCCGCGGTGGTTGGAAGGGCGTCGAGACCGTGGGCTGGGGTTGGAACGTCTTCAACGGGCTCTACTGAAACAACCCCGACCGCCTACTGAACCGGACGCAGCCGCAAACCCTGCATGCCGCCGTCGACCGCCAGCGAGGTTCCCGACGTCGAACCTGACAGCGGGCTCGCGAGGTACGCGACGGCACCGGCTACCTCGTTCGGATCCACCATCCGCCCGTGTGGTTGGCGGGCGTTCAGGGCCGCACGTTCGGCAGCAGGATCCGCGGCGGCATCAAGCAATCGTCCAACCCACGGCGTGTCTACCGTGCCCGGGTTTACGCAGTTGACGCGGATTCCTTCACGCACGTGGTCGGCCGCCATGGCGAGCGTCAGGGACAGGACCGCCCCCTTGGACGCCGAGTACAGCGCGCGCTGCGGGAGCCCCGCCGTCGCCGCGATCGAGCACGTGTTGACGATCGTGGCGGCCGGCGACTCGCGCAGGTATGGCAGGGCGGCCCGGCTAACACGCGCGATTCCGACGACGTTGATGTTGAGCACGCGCAACCACTCGTCGTCGTCGTTGGCAGCAATGTCGCCTTGGGCGCCAATCCCGGCGTTGTTGACCACCACGTCCAGGCGGCCGAACCGCTGGGCAACACGCTCGACGGCGGAACGCACTGAGGCGTCATCGGCCACGTTGCATTCCACGCCGAAGTGCGGGCTGGCTTCCGGGTTCAAGTCGAGGACGGCGACTTGGGCGCCCCCGGCGGCGAGACGGTCCGCAATGGCCGCCCCGATGCCCGAAGCGCCTCCGGTCACGAGTGCCGCGAGGCCTTCAAAGTCGTTGCCCACAGTGGTTGCCACGGCTTAGGCGTTGGTGCCCACGAAGGAAACGGGGTGTGCGGCGCCCGCCACGGCACGGTAATACTCCTGCCGTTGGCGTCCCAGGCCGTCGATTTCCAGCTCGATCACGTCGCCGGGCTGGATGAATGGGAAACGCCCGGACAGCGCCACCCCTTCGGGCGTTCCCGTGATGATCACGTCGCCCGGCTCCAGGACCATGTACTGGCTGAGGTGGTGGACGATCGTGGCGGGATCGAAAATCATGTCCGAGGTACTGGAGTCTTGGCGTGATTCGCCGTTGACCAGGGTCTGCAGCCTCAGGTTGCCGGGCTCGATGTCGTCGGCAGGTACCAGCCACGGGCCCAAGGGAGTGGAACCAGGCAGGCTCTTGCCCTTGGTCCACTGCCCTGCCGCACCGGGAATCTGGTAATCCCGTTCGGAGAGGTCGTTGGCCACGGCGTAGCCGGCAATGTGGTTCGCAGCCTCCGAAGCGGACGAAAGGTAGGACGCTTCCTTCCCGATCACGATCGCCAGTTCAACTTCCCAGTCGTACTTTTCGGACGACGGCGGGATGGGAGCCGCGTCGAACGGGCCGCTGATGGTGTTGGTCGGCTTCAGGAAAACGACGGGAACCTCAGGTGGCGTGGCGCCGGATTCAGCTGCGTGGGCCGTGTAGTTGAGGCCGATAGCGATGACGTTGCCCGGGCGGGCAACCGGCGTTCCGACGCGGACGCCTTCGGCGGAAATTTCCTTGAGTTTGCCGGATTCCAGGGCTTCGCGGGTACGGGCGATGCCGTCGGAAGCGAGGAAGCCGCCGTCGATATCCGTGGTCAGCGAGGCGAGACTGTAGTACTTTTCAGCGCCGTTGGCGTCCTGGGCGATGACTGCCGGTTGTTCGTTTCCGGCCGTACCCAGCCTGGCGAATTTCAAGGTCATGGCTTCCTCCGTGCGTTCGGGACTAACATCCGAACTCTAGTGTGCTGTTGCCGTCCATAATACGGAAATGTGACCCATTGACAATAGAGACATCCGATGTTTAGGCTCGTGATAATTCCTCTAACGCGCAGCCCAGGAGCCGCATGAGCATCATCACCGCGCTGGACACCTTTGACATCCGGTTTCCCACATCGCTGGAACTCGACGGCTCGGACGCCATGAACCCGGATCCGGACTACTCGGCCGCTTACCTGATTCTTCGAACTGACGCGGGAGACGGGCATGAGGGCCATGGTTTCGTCTTCACCATTGGGCGCGGTAATGAGGTGGAGCAGGCCGCGATCGACGCGTTGAAGGACCACGTTCTGGGCCGCGACGTTGAAAAACTCCTTGGAGATATGGGCGCCACCTGGAAACTCCTGACCCACGATTCCCAGCTCCGCTGGCTGGGGCCCGAGAAGGGCGTCATGCACATGGCGATCGGCGCCGTGATCAATGCGTTGTGGGACCTGAAGGCCAAGAGGGCCGGGTTACCGCTGTGGGAGCTTCTCGCGGGGATGAGCCCGGAGGACCTCGTGGCACTGGTGGACTTCCGTTATCTGACGGACGCACTGACGCCGGCCGAGGCCCTTGGGATACTCCGCGCCGCAGAGCCGGGACGGGAAGCGCGGCGTTCGCGACTGCTCGCAGAAGGTTATCCCGCGTACACCACGACGCCGGGCTGGCTGGGTTACAGCGACGGGAAACTTTCGCGGCTGGCCAAGGAAGCCGTGGCTGACGGATTCACGCAGATCAAGCTGAAGGTCGGGGCGTCCTTGGAAGACGACGTCCGGAGGGTCCGCGTTGCGCGGGAGGCGGTTGGACCGGAGATCAGGATCGCCGTGGACGCCAACCAACGCTGGGATGTACAGGAGGCCATCGACTGGATGGCGCACCTGGCCGCGTATGACATTGCCTGGATCGAGGAACCTACCAGTCCGGACGACATCCTGGGCCACGCAGCCATTGCCCGCGGGGTTGCGCCGATTCCCGTGGCCACCGGGGAGCACGTCCAGAACCGGGTGGTGTTCAAGCAGATGCTCCAGGCAGGCGCCTTGTCGGTCCTGCAGATTGATGCTGCCCGTGTAGCCGGAGTCAATGAGAACATCGCCATCCTGCTTCTCGCGGCCAAGTTCGGCGTCCGGGTGTGTCCGCATGCCGGCGGGGTTGGCTTGTGCGAGGCCGTGCAGCACCTCTCCATGTTCGACTACGTTGCCGTATCCGGAACCAAGGAGGAACGGATGATCGAGTTCGTGGACCACCTGCACGAGCACTTTGTTGACCCCGTGGATGTTCATGCCGGTTCTTACTGGCCGCCCGCCAAGCCCGGTGCCGGTAATGAAATGCTCCGTGAAACACTGGCTGAATACAGCTTCCCCGACGGTCCCGTCTGGAAGGACAAGCATTGATCAAGCACGCACCCTGGTTTGAAGAAGCACGCTTTGGCATGTTCGTGCACTGGGGCTTGTACGCCCTCCCGGCCCGCCACGAATGGGTGATGAACCGGGAAGAGATCAGCGTGGAAGCGTATGAACAGTACTTCAAACGCTTCGATCCGGACTTGTACGATCCCCGCGACTGGGCCCGCGCAGCCCGGAACGCCGGAATGAAATACGTGGTCCTCACCACCAAGCACCACGACGGGTTCTGCCTTTGGGACTCGGCGCTGACTGACTACAAGGCCACCAACACACCCGCAGGCCGGGACCTGGTCCAGCCCTATGTGGAAGCATTGCGGGCGGAGGGGCTCAAAGTGGGTTTCTACCATTCGCTCATCGATTGGCACCATCCGGACTTCACCATCGACGGCGTGCACCCCCAACGCAACGCTGCCGACGTCGAACGTCTCAACAGCGGACGCGACATGTCCCGCTACCGCGAGTACCTGCATGGCCAAGTGCGTGAGCTCCTCAGCAACTACGGCACCATCGACTACCTGTTCTTCGACTTCTCCTACGCCGGCCATCCTGACTTTTGGGGCGGCAAAGGCCGGAAGGACTGGGACTCCGAGGCCCTGCTCGCCATGGTCCGGGAACTCCAGCCAGGGATCGTGGTCAATGACCGGCTGGACATTCCGGGTGACTTGGTCACGCCAGAGCAGTACCAGCCGGCCGCGCCGATGATGCTCGACGGCGTCCCGGTCACCTGGGAGGCTTGCCAGACGTTGAACGGCAGTTGGGGCTATGACAGGGACAACCTGGACTACAAGCCGGTCGACCTCCTCGTCCGGATGCTCGTGGACGGAGTGTCCAAAGGCGGGAACCTCCTGCTCAACGTTGGCCCCACCGCCCGCGGCAACCTCGATCCCCGCGCACTTGCGTCCCTTGAAGGGATCGGGGCATGGATGAAGCTGCATTCCCGGTCAATTTACGGTGCAGGGCCCTCTGAGTGGGCGGCACCAGCGGATGCCCGTTACACACAACGCCGGGACAGGCTTTACGTGCACCTCTTCGCGTGGCCCTTCGAGTACGTCCACCTTCCGGGTTTGGCCGGCAAGGTGGAGTACGCCCAACTCCTCAACGACGCCTCGGAGGTCTTTCTTCGCGAGGTGGATCCCGAGCAGCAGGCCATGAACATGACGCCTGGTGGCCAGCCAGCGGGGACCCTGACCATCAAGCTCCCCGTGCAACGGCCCGATGTGTCAGTGCCCGTGCTTGAGCTTTTCCTGAAGCCGGGTCTTGTCGATGGGTGAGTCGATCGCACTCCACACCCGCCTCAAGCCGGGAGCCGAAGCTGAGTATGCCGAAGCCCATGCAAACATCCCGCCCTCCTTGGTTCAGGCGCTCAAGGAAGCGGGTGTCCGCAACTGGCGGATCTGGCGCAGCGGGCAGGACCTCTTCCACGTCGTGGACCTGGACGACTACCAGGCCATGCGCCGTGCGCTCGCGGACCACCCGGCCAACGTGCCATGGCAGGCGCGCATGGCCGAACTTCTTGAGGTCCAAGACGATTACTCCGGCAACGATTCGGGTATCCAGAAGGTATGGGAACTGCCATGAACTCTCAATCCGCTGAAATCCCCAGGCTCGGGAAGCTCGGCTTTGGTGGGGCCGGGATTGGCAACCTCTACCGGGCGATCCCCGACGGCGAAGCGCTGGCCACCGTGTTGGCGGCCTGGGATGCCGGTATCCGGTACTTCGACACCGCGCCGCACTACGGGCTGGGCTTGTCCGAACAGCGACTGGGCGCGGTCCTTCGGGACAAGCCGCGGAACGAGTTTGTTGTCTCCACCAAGGTGGGGCGCCTGCTGGAACCCACCCCACATGGCGGCCGCGACCCGGAAGGCTTCGACGTCCCCGCAGACAAGAAGCGCGTGTGGGACTTCTCCGAGGCCGGTATCCGCCGCAGCCTGGAAGACTCCCTGGAACGCCTCGGACTGGACCATGTGGACATTGCCTACCTTCACGACGCGGACGTCCATGACCTGCAGGCCGGAATCGCCCAAGGGCTCCCCGCCCTGGAAAAACTCCGTTCCGAGGGCGTGGTCAAAGCGATCGGCGTTGGCCTTAATTCCGCCGAAGCCGCCCTCGAGTGCGTCGAAGCCGCGGACCTTGACCTCGTCATGCTCGCCGGACGTTACACGCTGCTTGAGCAGCCCAACGTTCCGCTCCTTGACCGCTGCCTGGAGCGCCGCACCGGCGTCGTGAACGTTGGCGTCTACAACTCCGGACTGTTGGCCCGTCCCGAAGTCCCCGACGACGCACACTACAACTACGATCAAGCGCCGAGGGCCCTGGTGGAGCGGGCGCGTGCGCTCGCCGACGTCTGCCGCAGGTTTGGTGTGGAACTCCCGACGGCGGCACTCCAGTTTCCGTTGCGGCATCCGGCCGTAGTGAACGTGACCGTCGGGGCCAGCGCTCCGGAGCAGGTTTCCGCCAACGCTGCCCGGATGGAAGAGCCGGTGCCGGAGGAGTTGTGGGCCGCGTTGGAGGCCATGCCACGTGATTGATGGGCATTTGCACTTGTGGAGCCTGGACACTTTCGTCACGGGAGGGGTCCGGCCCTACTCGTGGCTTGGCCCGCAGCATGGCGAATTGTTCCGGAGCTTCGGTGAGGACGAGGCCGGCGAGGTCCTTGCCGCTGCAGGTATGCGGGGCGCGGTGTTGGTACAGGCCGATGACACCTTGGCCGATACGGAGAGCATGTTGGCCGTCGCCGGGCGGCAGCCGTGGGTTTTGGGCGTGGTGGGCTGGATCCGCCTGGATTCACCTCGCGAGGCAGCTGACCAACTGGACCGGTTTGCAGCCAATCCCGTGTTCCGGGGAGTACGGCATCTGGTGCACGATGATCCCCGTGACGATTTCCTCGATCTGGCGGCCGTGCGGGAATCCCTTGGTTTGGTTGCTGGGCGAGGGCTTGCCTTTGACGTTCCCGACGCCTTCCCCCGTCATCTCGGGGCAACGGTCAGGCTCGCACGCGGGCTTCCCGGACTCACGGTTGTCCTGGACCACTTGGGCAAGCCGCCGCTGGCCGACCCTTCAAGCATGGAATCGTGGCGCGATCATTTCCTTGCTTTGGGCCGAGTGGACAACGTGGTGGCCAAATTGTCCGGGCTCCACGTTCCAGGCTCTGAGTTTTCGGCTGATTTTCTGCGTCCGGTGTTTGACCTGGCGCTCGACGCCTTCGGGCCGGAGCGCCTCATGCTCGGCAGCGATTGGCCGGTGAGTACCCTGGGTGCACCCTATGGCAGGACCCTTGACGTGCTGCTGGAACTCGTCGCCCCGTTAAGTCCTTCCGAGCAGGACGCAGTTCTCGAGGGGACGGCGAGGAGGGCCTACGGCTTGTCCCGCAGCGTCGGCTAGAGGGCCTGCCTTAGCCAATTTTCCACGCCGCTGATGTGGACAGTCACGAGGGCTTTGACCAGCTCGGCATCTCCGCGTTCCAAGGCTTCGGCGATGGCACGGTGCTCGGCCAGGGTGTGTGCAACGGCCTTCTCCTGCGTCAGCCCGCGCCAGATCCGGGCCCGGACCGTGCTGCTGGACAGGGCCTCCAGCAGGCTGCCCAGGTAGTCGTTGCCTGCGGCTTCGGTGATGATTCCGTGGAACTCGAGGTCATGGGCAACGAGTTCTTCCACGGGGGTATTCTCGTCGATGCCGGCCATGGTCCCGCGCAGCTTGTCGATTGCTTCCGGGGTGATCTTGCCGGCGGCGAGGTGTGCCGTGGCAGGTTCCAGGATTCGTCGGACCTCGAAAAGTTCAAGGATGGAACGATCCTGATGCAGGTCCACCACGAACGCAACCGCCTCGTTGAGCAGCTTCGCGTCGAGGCTGGTCACGTAGGTCCCGTCACCCCGCCTGACGTCCAGGACCCGGATCAGTTCCAGGGCCTTGACGGCCTCCCGGAGTGAACTCCGGGACAAGCCAAGCCGCTCGCTCAGTTCCTTTTCCGGCGGAAGCCTGTCGCCGGCCTTGAGTTCCCCGCGGATCAGCATGTCCTTGATCTTGCTGATCGCCTCATCTGTGACAGCCATGGACCCATAGTAGACGCCAATGATCGGATGTCTCGGTTCGCCGCGTTGCCCACCCAACTGGGGGAAAGCACACGTTCCACTGAGCGCTCACTGCAGCATGTGCTGTCCCCTACTTGGGCCTTAATCAACGACGGCGGCACCCGGCTTCCGCTGTTACGGAACCGGGTGCCGCCGTCGGGCTTCAACCGCGAACGGTCAGGAGTCGCCGCCGCGAAGCGGCCGGTTGGCGACCACCGGAGCGCTGCCGGTGTAGCCATCGCGTGCAGCGGAAATCTCATGGATCTGCTTGCGGCAGAGGAACCAGCCCACCACCATCAGCGCGCAGGCGATGGCCGTGACGAGCATGGTCAGCGGGGAGTCGATGAACACCATGACCAGCACTCCCACCAGGAAGAGCAGGGAGAGGTAGCCGGTGTACGGTGCACCGAACAAGCGGAAGGACGGGCGCTTGACCCAGCCCTTGTCCGCCCAGCGCTTCAACTGCATCTGGCACAGGACGATCGTGGCCCATGTGACGATGATGCCGACGGACGCGACGTTCAGCACGATCTCAAAGGCGTCGGCCGGGACAAGGTAGTTCAGCGGAACGCCAAGCAGGGAAACGCCGGCGGTGATGGCGATACCGCCGTAAGGGACACCGGCTTTGTTCATGCGCTGGGCAAACTTGGGAGCCGAACCGTTGACGGACATCGAACGCAGGATGCGGCCGGTGGAGTAAAGGCCGGCATTCAGCGAGGACAGTGCAGCCGTGAGGACCACGAGGTTCATGATCACGTCCACGCCCTGGACACCGATGGAACCGAAGAACGTCACGAACGGGCTGACGCCCTTCTGGTACGAGGTGTACGGCAGGAGCAGGGCCAACAGGATCACGGAGCCGACGTAGAAGACCGCGATGCGGAAGACAACGGAGTTGATTGCCTTGGGCATGATCTTCTCAGGGTTCTTGGTTTCGCCCGCGGCAGTTCCAACGAGTTCGATCGAGGCGTAAGCGAAGAGCACACCCTGCATGAGGATGATCATCGGAAGCACACCGTTGGGGAAGATGCCACCGTTGTCCGAGATGAGGCTGAAGCCAACTGTTTGGCCATCCACCGGGGTGCCGAAGATGACGAAGTAGGTGCCCACCAGGAGGAACGTGACCAACGCCGCCACCTTGATCAGGGCAAACCAGAACTCCATCTCGCCGAAGACCTTCACTGAGACCAGGTTCAGGCTCAGGACAACCACGAGGGCTATGAGGGCCCAAGCCCACTGCGGTACAGCCCCCATCCAAGGGACGTACTTGCCGAAGAAGTTCATGTAGAGCGCGGCCGCCGTGATGTCCACGATGGTGGTGGTGGCCCAGTTGATCCAGTAGAACCAGCCGGACACGAAGGCTGCCTTCTCGCCGAAGAACTCGCGGGCGTAGGAAACAAACGAGCCCGACGACGGGCGGTGCAGCACCAGTTCGCCGAGGGCGCGGAGAATCAGGAAAGCGAAGAAACCACAGACGGCGTATGCGATTACCAGCGAGGGGCCGGCTGCGTTGAGTCGTCCACCGGCGCCGAGGAACAGGCCGGTGCCGATTGCGCCGCC
Source organism: Paenarthrobacter sp. NPDC089675 (assembly GCF_044749185.1). Classification (NCBI taxonomy): domain Bacteria; kingdom Bacillati; phylum Actinomycetota; class Actinomycetes; order Micrococcales; family Micrococcaceae; genus Paenarthrobacter; species Paenarthrobacter sp. NPDC089675. Next base: position 35,650 of record NZ_JBIVHM010000015.1, read on the forward strand.
GATCGCGATCATCTGGATCTGCCGGGGCTTCAAGTCCTTGTGGTAGCCCGAGTCCTCCTTGTGGAGGGCCTTCTCGCTGGCATGCGCTTGGGCCGGGACCGTGTGGTCCGTGATGGGGTTGGTCATGGGAATCCTTACGGGTGTCCTGTTGGGGGTCCCTGGCGCGCATTTGGGGTTTGGGGCGCGCGAAGGTACCTCGTGTGGTGCCTCATCGGGCGGGGACGGCTTCTGAGAGCCGCTGGGCTTACTGGGCCGCTATGGGCCTACTTGCTCAGGTTTGCCAGACGTTCGGGGCTGAGCAGTTCTTCGAGTTGGGCAGCAGTCAACAGACCGTGCTCAAGGACGAGCTCTGCTACACCCTTGCCGGTGACCAGCGCCTCCTGGGCGATGGCAGTGGCTGAGGCATAACCAATATGGGGGTTCAGTGCCGTGACGAGACCGATCGACTGCTCCACGGTAAGCCGTAGCCGCTCGGTGTTTGCGGTGATTCCCCGGACGCAGCGTGCCGTGAGGGTGCGGCAGGCTGCTTCCAGGTGGGAGATGCTCTTGTGCAGGCTGTGCACAATGATCGGCTCGAAGGCGTTCAGCTGAAGCTGGCCCGCCTCCGCGGCCATGGTGACGGTGACATCGTTTCCGATGACCTCGTACGCCACCTGGCTGACCACTTCCGGGATCACCGGATTGATCTTGCCGGGCATGATCGACGAGCCGGACTGCACTGCCGGCAGGTTGATCTCGCCCAAACCCGCCCGCGGTCCGGAGGACAGCAAGCGGAGGTCGTTGCAAATCTTGGAAAGCTTCACGGCCACGCGCTTCAGGACACCGGAGAGGTGAACGAAGGCGCCCACGTCCTGGGTGGCCTCGATAAGGTCGGCAGCCGTGAGGAGGGGAAGTCCCGTGATCTCGGCGAGGTGCCGGCAAGCGGCCTCGGCGTAGCCGGCCGGGGCGTTCAAGCCGGTCCCGATAGCCGTTGCGCCAAGGTTGATCTCGTGGATCAGCATGTGGGACTCGTCCAAGCGTGCCCGGTCCTCGCCGATGGTCACCGCATAGCCGCCGAACTCCTGGCCCAAGGTCATCGGCACGGCGTCCTGGAGCTGGGTACGGCCCATCTTGACGACCGTCCGGAACTCCCGGCCCTTCTCAGCGAAGGCCTCTTCAAGTTCCTCAAGCGCCGCAAGCAGTTCCTTGACGGAGAAGATCGTGGCGAGGTTGACCGCCGTCGGGTAGACGTCGTTGGTGGACTGGCTGAGGTTGACGTGGTCGTTCGGGTGCAGCTTGGAGTAGTCACCTTTGGGGTGGCCAAGGATCTCCAGCGCCCGGTTGGCGATAACTTCATTGGCGTTCATGTTGGAGCTGGTGCCCGCGCCGCCCTGGATCACGTCAACCATGAACTGGTCCTGGAGCTTGCCGTCCAGGATGTCCTGGCAGGCCTGCTCAATGGCATTGGCCCTTTCAGAGTCCAGGAGTCCGAGTTCGTGGTTGGTGCGTGCGGCTGCCTGCTTGACCGCTGCCAAACCCCTTACCAGGTGCTTGTTCGTGGAGAGAGGCTGCCCCGTGATGGGGAAGTTCTCAATGGCCCTCAGGGTATGGACGCCCCAGTAGGCATCCGCAGGAACATCGCGGTCCCCCAGGAGGTCGTGTTCGGATCGGGTGTGGATCGCCTGATCGACGGTGGTCATAGCTGTCCTTAGTTTGTGGTGAAAATCTGCGCTGCGCGGAGCTCGCCGACCGGAAGGCCGCCGCCCAGGACGGCTGGGCTCTGCAACGTGTCCAAGGTGCCGCCGTCGAGCCCCAACTGGCGAAGCACCTCGACGGTAATGGGCATGCGGGCGCGGTCCCCGCCGTCGGAAATCTTGACTGCCAGCCCCCGGCCATCGGGCAGGCCCACCAGCTGGAGGCCCTCGAAACCGTCCTTGGCGAGCAGCCCCGGGACGGCGCGCATGAGAGCCGTGACGTCGCGGCCTTCGCCTGCGACCATCTCCGGGTAGCGGCGCATCGCGTGGGCTACCTTGCCTTCATTCGTATGTTCGCTGGCCGAAGCGAGGCGGCCATAGGCGCGCGCCATGCCGTGGAGCGAGTGCGCGAAGAGCGGAGTGCCGCAGCCATCCGTGCTCACTGCCGCGGCTTCCTCGCCTGCCAGGTCCGTGATGGTGTCCCGGACAAGGACCTGCAGCGGATGCTCCGGATGCAGGTAGCCCTCCACTGGCCAGCCGTTAATGACGCACACCGCGGCCATGGAAGCGTGCTTGCCCGAACAGTTCTGGGCCAGCTGGGTGGGGCCGTTGCCCTCGCGCAGCCACTCCTCGCGTTCCTTGACGCCGTAGGGAAGGTCCGTGCTGTTGGCCAGTGCTTTTTCGGTGAGTCCGTGAAGCCTCAGGATCTCGGCGGCGCCGTCCCGGTGCATCTTGCTGCCCGAGTGGCTGGCTGCCGTCAGCGCCAGGAGTTGCTCCGGGATTTCCAGTCCGGCTTTGAGGAGCGCCACGGCTTGAAGCGGCTTCAGGGACGAACGCGGGTACATCGGAGCTTCGGGCTGGCCTGCCTCCACGGCCGTGCTGCCGTCAGCGTTGAGGGCGATCAACGAACCGTAGTGGATGCTCTCAACCAAACCGTCGCGGGTTTGCTCCACCAGGGGAACGTGGCGGGTTGCCGTGAGTTGGGCCGTGTTGGGGCTGGGCATGGTGTCCTTTGGATGGTTCATTTGCTGAGGATCGTGTCCAGGGCCACGCTTACTGCCTGGAGGTGTTCGGCCATGGCCTCGCTTGCGGCCTGGGAGTCGCCGGCTTCAATGGCGTTGAGGATCGCGACGTGTTCTTCATCCGAACGGTGCTGGCGGTCGGCGACGAGGTTCAGCGTTTCGGACTGGTGCGCCAAGGCGTCGCGGATGTCTTGTACGACGCTCGCGAAGACCCGGTTGCCGCTGGCACGGGCGACGGCGGAGTGGAAGCTGGCATCGAGGCTCACCCAGGCTTCGGGGTCGTTCTCGTCCAGCATCTCCTGGACGATGTCCTTCAGGTGTTCGAGTTCCTCGTCCGTGCGCCTTTCGGCTGCGAGCCCTGCTGCCGGGATCTCGATGTGGGGTCTTGCTTCGTTAAGATCGCGGGCGCTGTACTGACCCAAGGTAAGGTCATTAGCGACCTTGTTGGCAACGATGAATGTGCCCTTGCCGGTCTTGGTCATTGTCAGGCCGAGGGTATTGCAGGACCGCAAGGCTTCCCGGATCACTGAGCGGCTCACGCCGTACTGTGCCGCGAGCGTAGCCTCAGAGCTGAGCTTGGTACCGATATCGAACTGCCCGCCCTCGATGGCGCGACGCAGGGCAGCAAAGACTGCCTCCGCTGCGGAAATGCGCGAGATCGGGGTGGGCGTCGCTCGGCCGCTTTCTGGGCCTTGCTGTCCGGCTGTCCGGCTGTCTGACAGGTTCACGATATTGAATATGGCACGGGTCACAAGAGGCTGTCAACGCTGAAAGAACCGCTTCACGCTTTGGGGATTTTGACGTCTCCTGTCGCCGTACGGCAACTTCCCGGAATGTCGCCGTACGGCAACAACCGAGGGCTGTCCCACTGGCGCGTAACCGGCGCATAATGGCACACATGACGGCCGGTCAGGCAACCGGAAGAGCGACGCAGTTACCCCGCATCACAGTGGAGGCGCCGGTGCTGCATGTTGGTTCCGGACCTGACGCCTACCAAAGCCTGGACCGTTATGTTGAATCACTTCGAAACCCTCGCGGTTTGCACATGACCTTGCTTCACGTCGGCATCCTTGACCGGCTGGCAGCAGACATCGTCGGCTGGACACGCGGCGCAGTCGGACCCGAGCCCGTGATTCGTGAGGTAGCCGGTTGGCTCAGGGGACTGCCAATGCTGGATGGATTCCTGGGCAAATCCGAGAAGCTCATCACCCTCGGCGGCGGGCGGGTAAGCAGCCTTGAGGTCACGGTTCCCCTGGCCGTGCAGGATTACCATACCTTGCTGGTCCAAGGGCTTCACGTACTGCTGGACGACCTCGGTTTGGACAACATTGACGACTTTATCCTTAGCTCGCCAGCCCTCGGATGTCGCTCACCGCGTTGGTTGCCGCATGTAGCCGTTGGCAAAGCCCGGTTCAAGCACCAGGAAGCCATCGAGCTTGAAGCTGTCGCCCTTGAGTTTGGACCCTCAAGGATTCGGAACGAGGTCTCGCTGCCGGGCGTTGTCTAGGCGATCCCTGTTTCCAACCCGAGGTTCTTCATGCTGCCGCGTACCCTTTTCCGAACTGTTGCCTTCGCCGAAGCCGTGACGTGGACTCTTCTGCTGATCGGGCTGTTCCTTAAGTACGTCACCAAGACCACGGACGTCGGTGTCAGCATTGCGGGAGGCATTCACGGGTTCGTCTTCCTTTGCTACGCCTTTACTGCTGCGTTCATGTGGATCAACCAGAAGTGGTCTGTGCGCATCGGACTACTTGCCATCGCGTCTGCCGTGATCCCGTATGCCACCGTCCCCGTTGAGAAGTCACTCGATCGTCGGGGGCTTCTGGCTGGCTCGTGGCGGTTGGTTGTCGGTGGCGAGCAGCCCGTTGGTGCCCTGGAGAAGCTTCAGGCCTGGGTGCTGGCCAAGCCGTTCTTGGCTGTGGGCCTGGTGCTGGCGGGTGTTGCTGCCGTGTTCAGCTTCCTGCTGTACATGGGACCGCCGGATACGTGGTTCTCGTAAGCCCTACGTGTCTCCGGCCGTGATCCGGGGGGTGGGAGGACCTGTTAGTAGTCGCCTGCCAGCTTCGCTGCCGCAATTTGGACACGGCGATCATATGAGGACGCCAGATGCTTGACCGGATAATCTGACTCCCTTTCCGTGGAGCCCTCCCGGTTCACTCCCTGGGATGCGCGTGACTCCATTACTTGAACTTCTGGTCACTCGGGCGGGTTTTCCGCGTCGCCGTTGTCCCGGCCCGGTTTGGCTGGGACCCCCGGCTGCTTACTGGGTTTCATCCTCATAGTGAACCTACCGTATTGGGCCCCTGTGAGGCTTGTGAATCTTTCGAGTCGGGAATTAGCTCACCAACCTCGGCACGTCGGTTGAACTCCTGGGATGCCGCCTAGGTACACCAACCGTGTTCCGCCGGATATGCCCCTCACGAAGGCCAACGACAGTCCTGGTGCCGGGCGGTTGGCCATTCAGCCCGGCAATTTTCTGTTGCGTGGATACTGCCGCTGAGGCATTGCCGTCGATAGGGTTTTCTCGTTGGCTCAACGTCGAATGGGGGATCCAGATGATACGCGGTATTCGTCGGCGGTTCCGTGCCGCTGCCGCGTCCTTGCTGACTGTGATGTCGGTCGGAACAATCTTCGCAGGACCGGCGCCCGGTGATGAATATGGGTGGCATAACTTCATCCAGATGTGGTGGGACAAAGGAGAGATCTACTCCGACTTGCTGGTCGTGGACGATGCGGGACAACAGCTCGTGCATGAGGGCGGCTCCACGTGGCAGATCCAACGCCTGAACTTTGGCAGCACGACCGTACCGGAGGCCAATGCACTCCTTTTGCCGGGCGATTGGGACGGCGACGGCTATGCCGATTGGATGTTCAGGAACAAGGACGGCAGTCTGTTCCTCCGCGCTGGGCTCGAAGAAGGCCGTGGGGTAGCGTACACAGTCCAAGTGGGGTGGGGGTGGGACGTGATGACGGCACTGACCTCACCGGGTGACTGGGACGGCGACGGCCACCCTGACGTCCTGGCCCGCGACGCCGCGGGCTTACTGTGGCTATACCGCGGAGACGGGGCCGGGCAGTGGCTTCCTGGCCGGACCCAGGTCGGGTGGGGCTGGAATGTTATGACAGCCGTCTTCAGCGGACACGATTTCAGCGGCGACGGGAATCCGGATGTTCTCGCCCGTGACTCCGGAGGAAACCTGTTTCTGTACCCGGGCAACGGGGCAGGTGGATGGCTGAACCGGATCCACATTGGTTGGGGCTGGCAACACATGGACCAGCTCACCGCGCCGGGGGACTTCGACTACGACGGCTTTGGAGACGTTCTAGCCCGGGACGATGCCGGCCAGACCTGGCTTTATCCGGGCAACGGAACCGGCGGGTTCATCGGTACCAGGACTGCAGTGGATATCGAACCGCCGCAGCTAATGGGTTGAAGCGGTCAGACTAGCTGAGGAAGATGCTGTCTTATCCGGTCTCCGGGGTCTGCGCCATGGCACCAGCGCCCACGGGCCATTGCTTTCCCTGTCATCATCTTTTCCGCATCTCTCGCAGAGCCCTGTAGAGCCTGCCTCGTCAGGGGTGTTCAGTGTGCCAAGCAGGAACTCCAGCATCGAGTCCTCCACCTGCGATATCGGTTCTCCCGAAGTTACCTATGGTCCGGTGAGAGGTCTGGGCCGTTGTGCGCTGCCGTTACGTATAGCGCAGTGGCGTTGCTCTGGTGAAGCGATGATGCGATGCCATTATCAGCGATACGGCACCGATGGTGACCCAGGTCGCGCCGAACGGGACGAGGAACAGAACTCTGGAGTCTTCAGTGTTGGTGGCCAGGAGGAGCACTGAGGACACAGCCAACAGCCCGCCTGTCCACCGCGGCAAGACCTGTGTCTGCAGCAGCCCAATGCCTGTGGCCGTAAAAGCGGCCACGGCGATAAGGATTAGGACAAAACCGGCGAGGTAAGCCGCGTTGAACAACGCAACTCCAAAGAACAATGAAGCAGCGGCAGTGACAGTTGAGATTCTGACGACCGCTGTAGCGCCCCGGCCCCGCCCGTGAATCCAGTAGATCCCAATTGCGGCAGCACTGATGAAGACGACAGCGCCGAGGAAGAACATGCCGGCGATGGTTCCGCCATCCCGGTACGGGCCGTCGGGGAGCCCGGGAGGGCTGACGGCCATGAGGACTGAATGAGCGATCATCGACGCGCCGCCGAGTAGCGCGCATGTCCCGGTGATGCGCCGGCTCACCATGGCTTGTTCTTCCGTGTCTGGCATTTCGGTGTTTGTCGTGTGATCCATTGTCTTCTCCTGCAGGGGTTCGAAAGGGCGGGGTGGCCGGGTTTATCGCCAGCCAATGGTGCTGCGGGGCCGGAAGCGCCACAGCTCACGGGGGCCGTCCGTTAGCCGGGTGATTGCATCGGGTGGTTGCCCAACTGCAGGTTTCACAGCAGGCACTACAGCTGGACCTGTGAAGAGATCTGAAGAGGCGCTGTTGACGGCGGTCAAGATCAACAGCATGAGGAGCACGGCTTCGGCGGTCCATGTGGCAGGCCGTCTGGTTTTGACACTGTGCGCGGGTATGGAAGTCATGGTTGGTCACCTCCCTTGTCTTTAGGGTGCGCTGGTGTGTGGCATGTATTCGTCCATCTGTCGTTCGAATGTTGGGTCAACCCTCAGGTGGACGGGCAGCGGGCTTCACCTGTCTGCCTCCTTGGGCGAGTACGAGGATCCGGCCTCCAAGGTGCTGACATCGGTGCCTGCGCGCGCCATACTTTGCCCATGCGGGAGGTGTCGACAGCTTTCAACGGCGACGAGGTGGGTACCGCCGATCACGAAGCCAGACTCCAGGTGGTCCTGATCGACGATGAGGAGCTCATCCGGGCCGGACTTGGGTTGATACTTGCCTCAGAGCCGGACATCGAAGTGGTGGGTGAATCCGGTGACGGTCGGGCCGGATTGGAAACGGTCGCCGCGCTGAACCCTGACGTCGTGGTCATGGACATACGCATGCCGGTCATGGACGGAGTCTCGGCAACCCAGGTCCTTGCCGCGCCGGACTTCAATCCCAAACGTTCCGAGCCGGTACCCGTGTTGATCCTGACGACGTTCAACGACGACACGGCACTTCACGCGGCGATCAAAGCAGGAGCCTCCGGGTTCATCCTGAAGAACTCCGCACCGCACATCCTCCCGGCCGCCATCCGGGCGCTGGCCCGCGGTGCAGGGTGGCTGGACCCCAACGTGACGCTGAAAATCCTGGATCAATTCACCAACAGACCTGTTTTGTCACTGCCCGTGCCGACAGAGTTCCATGAACTGACACCTCGCGAACTCGAGGTGCTGGCCGCCATGTCCCGTGGCCTGAACAATAGCCAGATCGCGCAGACCCTGTTCCTCAGCGAGTCGACGGTTAAGACCCACGTCCACCGGATCCTGATGAAACTCGCCATCACCGACCGGTCGCAGGCTGTCGCAGCCGCCTACAGATGGGGGTTGGTCAAACCAGACAAGCCCTGACGGGGAGACAGCACCCCGACGGGAAGGAGGAGCAACGATCTGTGGATGGATGTTCCCACCGCGGCGATGAGCGCACAATGATGGCAGCAACGATTCCGCAGCGCCCTCCCGAGGAAATCGGAGGCAGACCCGTTGAGCGTCGCAGATGGGGCAGCACATGATCCAGCCCGCAAACTTGCCCGGCTGGGCGCCTACTTCCGCCTGACCAAGACCGATTACATTGTCACTGGTCTGGCCGCCCCGCTAGAACTGGTAAACATCATGCCCAGCCTCCTCGGAGTCCTCGCGCATGCGTGGGCCGGCGCGCTTGCTTTCCTGATGGCAGGGTTTGTCATCCTGCTGTGGCGCGGGCGCTATCCACGACTGGTCCTGATCCTGTTGCTGATTCATCAGGGCTTGTTCTCGCCTATCTTCTACCACAGCCTGGTCCTGCCGGCGGGCATGGTTTTCGACGCGAGCGACTTCTTCTCCATCCCCTATATCCCGCTGTTCTGCATTATCGTGGCCGTCATCACCGTAGGATCCTCATCGTCGCTGTGGAGCTCGATACTTCTCTGCATCCCCGCGGTGGTCCTGTCTACGCTCATTTTCACCGCCGGGCGGCCCATGGAGGCCTCGTGGTACGTTGTCGCGGCAGTGCTGTGGATCGGAGGAGCCTGGGCTTTTGGCAGATTCGTCGGACGCAGCACTCAACGGATCAACGAACTCGAGACAGAACAGCAAAGAACGGCAGCAGCGGTGGCCGCGGAGCGGGCTTTGATCGCCGCGGAACTGCACGACATCGTCTCCCACGCGGTCACGGTCATGCTGCTTCATGCCGCAGGTGGCCGCAGGATCATTGAGGCCGATCCCGTCCGCGCTGCCCATGCCCTGGATGTCATCACTACCGTGGGATCAGATGCCACCAACGAACTCTCACGACTCCTGGGATTGCTCAAGCCCGACAACCCGACGACTTCCCAGAAGCCCCTGCCCACACTGGACGATATAGACCATTTGATAGACGCGGTCCGATCAGCAGGTGTAGATGTTCATCTCAAACAGACAGGTGCGCCCGGAAAACTCGACATCAGCGTTGGCCACACGGCGTACAGGGCGGTGCAGGAATCCTTGACAAACGTCTCCAAACACGTCGGTCCAGGCGCGCACGCAACCGTCGAGATCACGTGGGAAACAAGCGCGTTGTGGATCCGCGTCATGGACGACGGCGCCAACAAATCACCGATGCCTGACACCGACGCCTCAGGATACGGGCTGCTAGGGCTGAAGGAACGCGTCCAGGTAGGTGGAGGCTGGATCGACTGGGGGCCCCGGGGCAAGGGATTCGAAGTGCAACTACGGCTTCCGTTGGCAGCGACGGCCTCTGGACGGGCCTAGATCTGCGCCGGTCTCTATCTCCCGATCGACTTGAAATTCGAACCGTGGATCGACGCGGGCCCCAGCGAGCCGGAGCAAACTTAAAGTCATCGGCCAAACGCTGAACTGGGGGGCGTGGGCCCGACCACAGGAGAAGGAGATAACGATGCCCACCGTGGAAGAGAGCATTTACATTCCCAAGCCACCAGAAGAAGTGTTCAAGTTCATCGTCGACCCCGCGAGCCCAACACAGTGGGACGCAACGGCTATCGATTTCCACCTCGACGACGATGGCCCGATGAAGGCCGGCAGCCGAACCAGCGGAACAAGCAGGGTCCTGGGCCGCAGGATCGACTGGAAAGCAGAGATCACCGAGTTCGAAACCTCCCGACGCGTCGTATCACGCACCGTGGAAGGCCCCATGGGCTTCACTCTGACGCTGACAACCCAGCCTGAAGGAGACGGAACCCGGTTCACCTCGCACGTGGAGGCAGAAACAGGGCTTGGAGGCATCTTCGGAAAGATCACAGATCCACTCGTGCAAAAGGCCTACGCCCGAACCACTCGCGCGAACCTGGAAACCCTGCTCGAAATCCTGACAGAGCATCCACAACACGAAACAACCCTGTAGAGGTTCGTGGTTCATCCGCGGTGCACAAAAGACCCGTCAGCTTCTGTGGCACCTCTCATCAAAGGCAAGACCATGAAGACATTGAGAACACCAGGCCGTAGTGATCTTTTGTGCAAGATGCAGCTGCGGCATCACTGGTTGGCGCAAACAGACAGCGCCGGGAACTTCACCAGGCGCTGCATCTACTGCGGAAAGCAAGGTTCCGGCAACAAGTGGTCCGGGCGCCTTGCCTCCACAGACCGCGCCGCGAACACCGACAGGGGACAGTACTACTGACCATGAATCCGGCTCACAACCAGTGGCCACGGCTTCCGGCTTCCCGGTCCAGCCCGGTGGCCTCTCAAACCCGCTCAAGGACGAAGAACAACAATGGCAAACAAGAATCGCTCCAACCAACCCTCGCCGGAAAAACCCCACTCTCGGCCAAAACACCATCTGGGTGACTGGCTTAGACGGGAGGACGCCGGCGTCACCGGCGGAGCCAGCAGCCTCTTCTGGTCCCATCACGACGCCCCGCGGGCGCCGGAACGGACCTGTATTTACGGCCACGAAGTCGCCCCAGGACAGGGGTCCTGCAGTCACGGCCATCCGGTGGGCTGACAGCCCCCCGGCTTTCGCAGGTAATCGGTATGCGATGAAACAACGAATGCCCCTGTTTCGGCTGGCTGCGCTTCTGCTTGTCCTGTCCTTGGTCGGGTGCACGGGAACGGAACCGTCTCCGATGCCCTCCCACGCCAATAGCAGCCCGGCAGCCATTGAGTCATTGGACCAGACCATGCAGACCATGATGAGCCAAGGCGCGGTCGCTGTTGTTGCGCAGGTTCGGTGGCCCGGTGGTGAGTGGTCAAAGGCCTACGGCGTCCGAGACCTGGACACGAAAGAACCTGCCCGGCCCGGGGATCGTGTACCCGTGGCCAGTGTCACCAAGACCATGACCGCTGTGTGCGTCCTCAAAGCAGTAGATGAAGGCCTCATCGGGCTGGATGATCCCGTCAACGCCCTGCTGGAAAGCTTCGGTACGGGGCTGCGGCCGCCAGGACCCATTACTGTGCGGCAGTTGTTGTCCCATACCTCAGGCATGCCCCCTTATGGAGAGGCCCTATACCGGACCGTGGATGACTTGATGACTGTGTCCACCCAGAAAGTAAACATGCAACGCGCACTCCAGGCCGCCAGCACCTTGCCTTGGGAAGCCCGGTCCATCGGCTCTTTCCTGTACTCCGATTCCAACTACGTCGCGCTCGGGCTGATCCTGGAGAAGCTTCGCGGCAAGAGCTTCCCGCAGATACTTCGCGACGACATCATCAACCCTCTTGCACTAACCGGCACCACCCTCGATGAAACCCAACCGAGTGCAGGTGACATGATCAAGGGGTACATCACTGTCAGGGGCCAGCGTTTTGCCGCTAGTCCTGTTCCGGAACAGTTCGGCTCACCGTCGCACGGGGTCATCTCCACCATGTCCGACATGAATGACTTCCTCGAGGCACTCTTCAATGGCAAGCTCATCTCGGCCGGCTCGCTAACCGAAATGCAGAAAGCAGTCGAAGCCCCCTACGGGCTGGGACTATTTGTATGGTCCAACGATTGCAAAGGACAGCCACGGTTCTTCGCCAGGGGTGGTTTTCTGGACTTTCGAACAATCGCGATGAGTTCCGCTGACGGCAGCTATCAGGCCACCTATACGCTGGCACCCGCCCCGCTCCCCTCTCCTTTGGAAGACCCGGACATGCTCAGAAAACGGGATCTCATGAGCGATCAAATCGTCTCAGCCCTGCTTGAAACCCACGAGCGCCTCTTCTGCCAGTAACCCGGCAAGCTCTTTCGCAGCTTTGGGGACCCTCGATCAACAAAGCTGATCGAGGGTCTTCTGCGCGGCGAGTTCTATTTGTGAGGCGTACTGATCGATGCGGCGGTCGGTGGCTGCGTCGGGCTCGGACGGCAGGGGTGGTAGTGCCATACCCAGGGTGATTTGCCGGCTGCCGTCGTCGCTGGAGATTGCCCCGGTTAGGTAGCCGTAGACAGAGCCGAAATGTCCGTACCGGTACTTGGAGGACGAGCATCCGTCAGGGAACCTGGTAACGCCGAGTCCGTAGTTCGAGGACTTGACCGTTTTCATCTCTTGCAACGTCCCCGGCGACAACAACGCCCCACTGAGGAGACCCCGGAAAAAGTCGTTGACATCCTCGGTGGAGGACACAACTCCGCCTGCGGGGGAGCCAGTCACGGCCTCAGGTTGGGTGATGTCAAGCCGCTCACCACCCACCGACATGTACGCCCTCAGGTTGTCCGGCGCGGCCCGATCCCGGGTGTTCAGCGAGGTCCGACCAAGTCCAAGAGGCCCGAAAACACGCTCCCGGAGTACGTCGTCCAGTGGCCGACCAGTAAGCTTTTCAACCAGTCGTCCCAAGGCCAGGTAGTTGCTGTTCGAATAAGCGAAGAAGCCCACACTCCGCCAATCCCACGGCAAGGCCCCAGTCAGTTCCAAGCCACGCTGCACGCTGACGCTCGTGGTGACGACGTCTTTGGGTGCGTTGGTCCGTTCAAGGGCCTGGACGAAGTCGGGCATGCCCGATGTGTGGTTCAGCAGCTGGCGGACAGTGATCGGCATCGGCGGCTTTAGCCCCGCACCAAAGCTTTCAAGCATTTCGTTTACGGAGTCGTCCAGACCGATGAGACCGTCGTCCACGAGCTGCAGCATGGCAACAGCTACCATCGGTTTCGTCACACTGCCAATGGAGAACCGGTCCTGCGGCTGCGCTGGTTCGCTGCCAAACCGGTCACGCAGGCCGAACCCCTTGGACCACTCACCATCAGGCCAACGAACGTGAACAACAACAGAGCTGACGCCCTCTGCGATGAATCCCTGCACTGTTTGTTCCAGCGAATCCGTTGGCGCCGCGGAGGTCGACACCGCAGGCAAAGGCTCGGGACTGCCTCCCGTGCAGCCCGACAGCAGGAGAACAACACAGACGCCTAGGACACCGCCCGACGACATCCGCCGATGGCCCATAGCGACGTTCTACGCCCGCTTCCCAGAGAACACAAGCGAAGTTGCATGCAGAGGCACCTCAATCACCTCCAATCCGTGAACCGGTCATAAGCGTGGCGGTACTGTCAGTTTGAAGTCACAGACTTACCCCGCGGATCGTCATGAAATCAGCGTTCCGGACCTAACCTGACGCAAAAACCTAGCCGGATCTGACGTCAGATTAGGGTGTAGTTCAGTTTGGATGTCCCCGTACCGGACAGCTCCATCCGCTTGACAGAGCAGTAAGCTACTGTGCTGTGCGATAGATCAGCGACGTCGTCCTTGGCTGGGGAGGCCGCCGTTCACGATACTTCCTCACACGAATGCTCGTCCGCCTGCCGACCTCCCAGTCCAGAACCAGGACTGTCCGATAAACGGTGTGTGGGTTCCTGCGGTTTTCATTAGTTGGTGGTTCTTTCGAACCGTACGGCGAACGTGATGGCGAACGCGTTCAGTGCGGGCTTCCACCTCGTGGTCCGGGACTGTGATATCGATCGGACCGGGAAGCGGGGGAGGAATCACAAAATCACGCTATTTGGCGCCGGGTCTGGCCGGAAGCAGGGACTGCGGCTATGTGGAGAACGCCCCTTGCGACTCACTTTGGGGAAGCTTCTGCGCCCGGGCAGCCCCAGGATTTGGGGTTTTGTTCGCAGGTGTCGGCGACGAGGGCTGTTTCTGTTTTCCAGACTCGGATGGTTTTGGGTGGGGTGGTGAGGTTGAGGGTTCCGTTGATGGGCAGGGGTGGGCCGTTGTTGACGGTGTAGGTGCCGGTGAAGGTGGTGGTGGCGGTGATGGGGTAGTTCCCGGTGGTGGTGTAGGTGTGGCTGGTTCGGGTGTCTTGGGTGAGCCAGGCGGTGTCCGGGAGGGTGTAGCCGGGTGCTGGTGTGGGTCCGAGGGTTTGGCCGTCGCCGTAGGTGTAGGTGTGGGTGGTGGGTGTTGCGGCGAGGTGGATGTGTTGGCCGAGGATGGTGAGGTCGAAGGGTTGTTCGGTGGTGGTGGTGTAGAAGTTGGTGGGTCCGCCGATGAGGGTGTTGGGGAAGGGTTGGGCTTGGAGTGTTCCGGGGTTGATGGGTAGTTGGCGGAAGTCGGTGAGGATGCGGGCTGCGATGTTGGCCAGGACGTCTTGGGGTTCTGGGCCGTAGAGGCAGGTGGGGCCGGTGACGGGAGTCCAGTCTGTCCATCCGGGGTTGGTGATGGCTTTGGGTGCTTCCTTCCAGATCACGGGGGTGCCGTCCTGGCCGCTCATGCCGTTGGGTGGGCAGGTCAGTGCGAGGCAGCCGGGGTCCACGGTGTCCGGTCCGTCGGCACGGCAATGCGTATCGGCCATGTACTGATTGGGATCCTCAGTTGCGCTTGCCGCCTCGTTGCCCGTTTGGAGCGTGGACGTGAGTTGCCCGGACTCGGGGTTGATGGTGAACCTGGCCCCCACCAGAAGTTCACGTTCGTTCCTGGCGGCACTGACCCGGTCGTCGTCGGCAAACGCTGTTGTCGCATGGGTTAAAAGGAGTAAAAGCAAAGAGCCCACGAGAACGCGCCAAACATGAGCCTTTGTCCTACGCAACGATGGCTCCGTAGTTGGTAACGTGCCAAGAGCCATTCTGAAACGCAGCGAACACGGCGTCTGCTGTGTTTGTGGGTGGAGAGTCTTTCTGTCCTTTCACTCCGCTTGAGTCGAAGTATTGAATTGCTTCTTGAATAACTTGAACTTTGGCGGTGGTTGAATCCGCGGCTTTGCTAGGCCAAGCCACTTCTATACTGGGAATTTGGAGCCGACCGCCGACGATCCACCTGCCCTCGATATAGTTGAGCTCGACGGACTCCTTGTGTGCCTGAGCCGCTGGAATGGTCATGTCTGTCTGCGAGGACCAGACCTTGAGGTCGCCGGTTTCCAATGCATAAGAGTATGTCGCGTACCAATACCGAATAAACGCCTCCAGCCCCGCCTTTGAGTTCTCCTTCGCCAACTCCGGCATCACTGGAACAGGGACGTTCTGCGCTTTCCCGTTGGCGTCAGCAGGCTTGTATACGGCCGCCGCCGTCGCAACCGGGCTGGAAGGTGCGGGCGCGTTGGAAGTGGGCGGCGTCGACGTCGAACTCTCAGATGGGCCCACAACGCCCTGGCAACCGGTCAGCAGCAAAAGAACGCAGGCTCCGACAAGAACCGACCGTAAACGGGCAGGCGAAAAGAAGGTGAATGGGCGTGGCATGAAAGTCTCCCCAGTGACTGTTTTGGCGTAGTGCCCGCCAGTCTAGGCAAGGGGAAACGCAGGAATCACGCGCCGCTAAGCGGATTGTGGATAACTATCCCCGGAGCTTCTCCATGTCCCTGCGGTCCTTCTTGGTGGGTCGGCCGGCGCCGCGGTCGCGCTGGGGAAGGCCCAATTGCGGGAGGACAGGGCGTGGGGGAGTGTGGTCGGTGAAGCAGTGCGACGCCGCCTCGGCGCCGACGCGCTTTGCGATCAATCGACGGACTTCAAGAATCCGTTCCCAGCCGGATTCCCTGACCCGGATGGTGTCGCCGACGATCACCGTCTGTGACGCCTTCACCGGATTGCCGTTGAGGCGCACGTGACCTGCCCGGCAGGCAGCGGTCGCGGCGGAACGTGTCTTGTAGGCGCGGATCGCCCACAACCACGCGTCGACGCGGACGGTCGCTGGAGAGGAAGACTGGCTGCTCATGATTCAGTCGAGTCTAGCGAACGGTCACCTCAACCCGCTGCGCCATGTTGTTGCCGATTCCCTGGTAGTTCCACACCTGTTCCGTGGGTTGCAAAGCGCCCGATGAATCCATTGCACGGCATCGCAGGACGTGTTCTCCGGGGGTGGCTACCCACACCAAGGACCACGCACGCCACGCGAAGTCGCCAAGCGGAGCATCCAGTTGTGCCGGCATCCACTCGCCGTCGATCCCCACCTCTACGCGCTCTACTTCGCCGTGACCGGACCACGCACGCCCGCGAAGCATCACCGGACCCGCATCAACCATGCGCCGCCTGGTGAAGAAATCGGGGATACCCGGAGGAACCATCAGGGACCGGACCCTGATGTGCGAGACGGGCAGCCCCGGACCATCGGGCCCTTGGAGATAGTGGTAGGCGACAGCCTGCTGGTACCCGGTGAACCGGGACGTCACTGCCTCAATGGAAGTCAGCCATTTCACGCTCGCCATTCCGTACCAGCCGGGGACGAGCAGCCGCAGGGGAAAGCCATGTTGCAGAGGCAAAGGCTGGCCGTTCATCGCGTACACCAGCATCACTTCCGGATGCATGGCTTCGTCGATGGAAAGGCTGCGGGCGTAGGGCTCTTCGACGCCGCCCTGGATGCCCCGGTCAGCGCCCGTAAATACAAGTTCGACGGCGTCCCTCGCCAGCCCTGCCTCCTCCAGCAGGGGTGCCAAGGGAGTTCCGGTCCACTCGGCTGTTCCCACGGCGCCGGTCGTCCACGGCTGGCTGAGGGGCCTGGGCTGCAGCAGGGCCCGCCCGTTGCCCGCGCATTCCAATGTCACGGGCATTGTTAGCGCTGGCCGGCTCTTGAGGTCCTCGAGACCCAATTCAAGAGGGTGCGTAACTGCTCCGCCAAGCCGCAACCGCCAGGTGTCAGGGGACACGTGCGGGATGTCGAAGTGGATCAGGAGATAGTGCAGGCCAGCCGGGGTGATGTCGTCGTGCAAGGCTTCAAGCGGCATCGAATGGTTGCGGCCTGCGAGTTGGAGCTCTTCGTGCGTGAGCGGACCTTGGGTCGGCTGGCCTGAGGTGGAGGCACGTTCAATGTTGGGTGTGGACATGGGCAGCGGCGTTCTTCCGGACCTGACGCTGCGGGGGTGCCACAGCACTTAGGACAAGGATCACGCCGCGCCTGAACGCCGTCAATAGCTTGTTGTGAGGCCCGCTGAACACTCCAAAGGAGCGGCGAAGCGCGCAAAGCGGGCCACACAACGGAAGGGGACTACCGCCGTCGAAGTTCCGGGTACTCCAAATGCGGCGCCACGGTCCCGGCGTCCCGCTCGAGGAAGTTGACGGCGGGTGCCACGATGTCGTCGATCTCGTCCAGGATGGCCTCGCTTAACACCACATCCGCAGCCTTGAGGTAGTCGGTCAGGTGCTCCTCGGTGCGGGGCCCGATGATCACGCTTGTGACGGCGGGGTGGTTCAGTGCGAAGGCAACGGCGAGCTGAATCAAGGTCAGTCCATGCCGGCCTGCGAGCTGGCCGAGGGCGTCGGCCGCGTGAAGCTTGGCTTGGTTGAAGGGTGCCGTCACATCAAAACGGCCGGGAACCGCGGCGGCACGTGAGCTTTCAGGTTGCCCTGCGCCCACCCGGTAACCGCCGGCGAGCCAGCCGCCGTCGAGCGGTCCGTAGCTCAGAACCCCGACGCCGTACTGCTGGGTGATGGGGAGGACGTCGCGTTCGTTGGCGCGCACCAGGAGCGAATAGGGAACCTGGTCCACTACCGGCGGGGTCAGGTGGTTGGTGTTGGCGATCCACTGGGCTTCCACAAGCTGCGCGGGGCTGAACACGGACGTGCCGTAGTAGAGGATCTTGCCCTGGCGAATGAGGTCGTTCAGCGCTGTGATGGTCTCAAGGAGATCGGTGTTGTAGTCCGGCCGGTGGGCTTGGTAGAGGTCGATCCGGTCTGTGTTAAGCCTGCGCAGGCTGTCTTCCACGGCCCGGACGATCCAACGGCGCGAGTTGCCGGCGTGCGCGGGGTTCGATCCCATCTGACCGTGGAATTTGGTGGCCAGGAAGACGTCGTCACGGCGGCTGTGAATGGCCTGACCCACCACGGTTTCGGCTTCGCCCTGGGAGTAGATGTCTGCAGTGTCAATGCTGGTGATGCCGGCGTCGAGGGCGGCCTTGATGATGCGGATGCTCTCTGCAGGGCCGGTTGGCGCCGTGCCCGTACCGAAGTTCAGGGTGCCCAGGGTCAGTGGGCTGATCAGGGCGCCAGTGCGTCCAAGCGTCCGTAGCTCATTGAGGCTCATGTTGGCTTCCTGTGGTGGATCTGGATGTCCAACCGAGGCTACACAGCCCTGCCTGACGCAGAAACGCAAGCGGTAGAACTTCTTCGTTTTTCGTCTTGCGAAGTAACGCAAGGGGCCTTAGTTCGCGATATTTCTTGACATTCGGCAACAGAAATGACGCGGGAATCAACAAATATTGAGGTTCCCGGAAACGCGTGAATTATGGGAAGGGAGTTCAAACGACGCACGAAGGGGACCCCGACATGACGCAGGCAGCAGTAGAAGAAACCGCAGCGATCAAGGCTGCTTTTGCCCAGTTCCCGTCTGGTGTGGCTGCGTTCAGTGCGATGGTGGACTTCACTCCTGAAGCCTTGGTGGCATCGTCCTTCACTGTTGGCGTCTCCTTGGAACCGCCGCTGGTGATGTTCGCCGTACAGAATTCCTCCACCACCTGGCCCAAGCTTCGCCAGGCGAGCAGGCTCGGAGTTTCAGTGCTGGCTGAGGGCCAGGAAGCTGCGGCACTCCAGCTGGCGTCGAAAACCCGCGATCGCTTTGAAGGATTGCCTACCAGCGTCGCCGACTCGGGCGCGGTACTGATCGATGGTGCCGTGCTGGGCTTCGAATGTGAAGTGGTGTCCGAGACGCCTGCGGGCGATCACGCAATTGTGGTGCTGGAGGTCAAATCAACCACGATCAACCACGAGTCCAAGCCGCTGATCTACCACGGTGCAGCTTTCAACAAGTTGGCTGCCTAGGAATCAGGAGTTGCGGCTGGCGCCGCTCAGCGAACCCTTACGGATCGGGCTCGGAGACTTTCCACTCTTGGAAGTCTTCGGGCCTGCTTTGGCGGGGCCATTTTTTTGGCCGACCGGCTGGGCAGGCTTGCCGGGCTCGTGCTTCTTTCCTGGATCCGGTGACGACCCGTTGCCCGACGCCGGCTTGGCCGGATCCCCGGGTTCATCGATTTCGCGGACCGTGACCTTGATGGCGGGCGGTTGCTGGGCCTTGGCCCGCTCGGCAGCCCTCTGGTCCGCCTCCGCGACGGCGTCCGCCCAGTCCTTGGCCAAGACGGGCTGTTCCTTGGCTGCGGCCACGATCAGGGGATGGTGGTTGGTCTGGGTGTCCACCTTGGACTTCCACGTGCCGTCCTTGATGGCGGCGGCCGCCCCTGTGATCCGGCGTCGGGCATCTCCAAGGAGGTCCCGCTTTGGTGCTGCGGGAGCGGGAGGCGTCTCCATGACAACCGGCGGTGCGGAGTGGATTGCGGGCGCGCCTACAGCGGCGGCCGCAACTGCGGCGACTTGGCTGGTGGATCCGGTGGAAGCGAGATCGTCCAGGGGGTGGTGGTCGACGGCGGCACCCGCCGGGGCGGCTCCAGCCAACGGACGCTGGGGGAGGCGGACGATCGGGGTGGTTTCCTTCTTGGGGAAGATCCCAACCAGCGCCAGGAGGATTATCGACAGCAAACGTCCAATACCGGCCACCACCAGCGTGATGATGATGACCAACCCGAGACCCAGGAACATGAGGATTGCCATCCCCAATGTGCCCAAATACGTCAGGTTGATGGCGAGTGTTGTCGGATCCTCCACGTAGCCTCCCCTGGCCGTCGTTTTGTGATGCGCGCAGTGCCCACCCAGCTTGCTTCTCTAGCCTACGGTCCGCCACCGACGGAATCACGCGGGGCCCGGCCCTCTGGCGTGGTTGTTTCAAAGCTGTTATACGGCGTGGGAAAATATGTTGCCCAGCTCTCATTTACAGCCTGAAAAAGGGGTATTTTGTCGCCTGATCCCAGCCGTCTCCGGAACGGCGCTTGCCCCTGCTTGTCCGGGGAAACCTACGAGCAGTGCTGTGGCCGGTTCCACCGCGGCGACGCCGATGCTCCCACCGCTGAGCAACTCATGCGCTCAAGGTATTCTGCGTTCGTCGTTCTCGATCCCGACTACCTGCTGCGAACATGGCACCCAAGTACACGGCCGGCGTCCATGGACCTTGATCCCGAGCTTCAGTGGCGTCGTTTGGATATCCTCGGCACCAGTCAGGGCGGGCCGTTGGATACGGTAGGCACTGTTGAGTTCGCGGCACACTTCAGGCACGACGGCGAACGCGGAGTCCAGCGCGAGCTCAGCCGTTTTGTGCGGGAAGGCAAACGCTGGTTCTACGTGGACGGCGACGTCAGGTAGCCGCGACTCACCGGTACTTCCGGTGCAGGTTCTTCCTGGCCGATCCGCCCGGGGACGCATCCGCAATCCAGGGCCCGGTTCCTTCGGACTGGTCCAGCACGCCGGCCTCAAGCCAGACGTAATCTCCCGCGAGGACTTTCCGCGAAAGGTCGTGGTCGGCGTCGTCCGTGTTGCGCCATAGCTGGTCGAAATACTCATCCACACGCACACGGGCCTGCTCGCAATACGCCTCGGCCAACTCGTACGCCGCAGCGCCGAGTTCCGGCTTGGTCCGGAGCAAGTGTTCGGCCCGTGAACAGCAGGAAGCCATGGCAAAGAGTTCAGCCCCGATGTCCACGATCCTGCCCAAAAACGCCTGCTTGTGCTCGAGTTTGGCCTGCCAGCGGCCCATCCCGTAAAACGTCTGCCGGGCCAACCTCCGCGAGGAGCGTTCCACGAACCGCAGTTGCTTGCCAAGCCTGCCGAATCCCTGGTAAGACCGCGGGTCCATGCCGGCGCCGGCCACGAGCTTGGGCAGCCACTTCGCGTAGAAGCCGGAAGCCCCGACGGCGGCCTTGGCCTTGTCCTGCAGGCTCGCCTCCGCTGAGGCGAGGTCGCCGGCGGCGGCAAGATGCGCATCGACAGCTTCGCGCGCGATCAGGAGCTTCATGATTTCACTTGAGCCTTCGAAGATCCGGTTGATCCGGAGGTCGCGGAGGAGTTGTTCGGCGGCGACAGCCCGCTCGCCGCGCGCCTCGAGCGACTCCGCGGTTTCGAAGCCGCGGCCTCCCCGGATCTGCACCAACTCATCGGCGATCCGGCAACTCAATTCCGTGGACCACAGCTTGGCAAGGGCAGCTTCGATTCGGATGTCACGGGCACCGGCGTCGGCCATTTCCGCGGACAGTTCAAAGACGGCTTCCAAGGCGAAGGTGGTGGCGGCGATGAAGGCGATCTTCTTTCCAACGGCCTCGTGCTGCCCCACGGGCCGTCCCCATTGCGTCCGGGCGTTGGACCACTCACGGGCGATCTTCAGGCTCCACTTCCCGGCGGCCACGCAGAGCCCGGGGATGGAAAGCCGCCCTGTGTTGAGCGTGGTGAGCGCGATCTTGAGGCCTTGCCCCTCGCGGCCAAGACGGTTCGCTGCCGGGACACGCACTTGGTGGAAGCGGGTCACGCCGTTCTCGATCCCCCGCAAGCCCATGAAGGAGTTCCGGTTCTCTACGGTGATACCAGGGGAGTCCATCTCGACGACGAACGCGGAGATGCCGCCTTTGTGCTCCGTGCCGTCGGAGTCGGTATGCGCAGGAACCCGGGCCATGACCACAACGAGTTCGGCAATCACCCCGTTGGTGGTCCAAAGTTTCACACCGTCCAAAAGGTAGGAACCGCCGTCGTCGGACAGTACGGCAGTGGCGCCCATACGGGCCGGGTCGCTCCCGACGTCGGGCTCTGTCAGCAGGAAAGCCGTGATGGCGCCGGCGGCGCAACGCGGCAGGTATTCCTTTTTCTGTTCCGGCGTGCCGAAAACCTTGACCGGTTCCGGCACCCCGATGGACTGGTGGGCGGAGATCAGTGCGCCCAGGCTCGGGTGCACGGAGCCCACCAGGGCGAGGGCCCGGCCGTAGTACACGAGCGACAAGCCAAGGCCGCCGTATTCACGCGGGATCTTCATGCCGAAGACGCCGAGTTCGGCGAGTCCGGCGAGGTAGTCATCGGGAATCCTGGCATCGCGCTCGATCACGCGGCCGGACATGGTCCTGCAGAACGCCTCAAGCTTGGCCATGAATTCTTCGCCGCGTTCAACATCCTCAGCCTTGGCTTGCGGCCAGGGGTGGATCAGGTCCAGGTCGAAGCTTCCGAGGTACAGGCCTTTGGCGAAGCTGGGCCGGTTCCATTCGGTTTCGCGCGCGGCTTCGGCGACGGCGCGGGCTTCTTCAGCGGTGGCATTGACGCTTGCTGCGGAGAGACTGTTGTCAGTGGCGGACGTCATGGGATCACTCCTCTAGCCGGTTGTGCCGGATGGAGCCAGGGTCCGCCTCGGGTGGGAACCCTTCAGCTGTCCCTCAATGCTACCCGCGGGTAGGTACCCGTACCAGTGGAAACCTGGGGCTGGAATTCCACGGGAATCTCCACCTGGCCGGCATGATGGACCAGGCGGTCCCAGGCGAAGTTGATGCCGTTGACCAAGCCGCCCAAAACGCCTTTGACCACGTACCAAGCGAAGCTCAGGATGCCAATGAAAACGATCGCTGCCATGGCTGCCACCACGATGAAAGCCACCAGGAGTGCAGCGAAGCCCAGCGTGCCAATGAATACGTAGGTTCCGGTTTCCAGAGTCGTAAAGTCGAAATCCATGGTTCCCCCTGTGCGACAGTGCGTGGGTTGACGCGGCGTTGCCGGCGTCGATGATCTGACCTTAGGGGCGGCAGGGGTTCCGGGCCAGCAAGGAATCGCGGTTGATACGGGATCGAAACCATACCGCGCGGTAGGTCACGGAACGGGCACGACGACGGCGCTCCTTGGGTGCGGACACTCTGCGTTAACCTTGTACGGGGCAGTTTTCGCTGCCGACCAGGAACCACAGCAGCTGAAGGAGAGTAGTTGTCCCGTTCAGCCATGTCCTCCGCCGACGCCATCAGTGCCCGGCTCCGAGACCTCGAACAGCTGACCAA
Source organism: Paenarthrobacter sp. NPDC089675 (assembly GCF_044749185.1). Lineage (NCBI taxonomy): Bacteria > Bacillati > Actinomycetota > Actinomycetes > Micrococcales > Micrococcaceae > Paenarthrobacter > Paenarthrobacter sp. NPDC089675. Next base: position 58,673 of record NZ_JBIVHM010000015.1, read on the forward strand.
GGGACCTGCGTGGGCTTTGACCCGGTCGGCGCCGTGGGTGATCGCCGTGCTCCAGGCCTCCTTTACCCGCACCCGACCGCAGCTTCCACTCGAAGAGTTCCATGCCGACGTCGACGCTTTCCTTGAGCAGCTTCGCCGCCAGGACCCTGCGCTGGGCGGCCAGCAGAACGGCAAGGCGTTTGGCGACGAATGGACGCGGAAACAGTTCCTGACCCGGCGCAACCAGTCCGGACAGATCGTCTACGAAGTCACCGAAGCGGCCGCCCGTGTGCTGGCCTTCCTGGACAGCCTTTCCAGCGAACGCTCCACCCTCAACGGTTCGCGGCTTGGCACGTTGCTTGGCGATGTTGAGAAACTCGCCAACGAAACCAACCCCGACCAGAGCGCCCGTTTGGAAGCCCTCGAAGAGGAGATCCAGGAGCGCCAACAGCTTGTGGAGGACATCAGCTCCGGCGAATTCGATGGCCTGCTGGATGACGAAGAGGCCGTGGAAGCCGCGGGCAACATCCTGGACCTTGCAGCCAGCCTGCCCGCTGACTACAAGAAGATGCGTGACCGTATCGAGGAACTGGTCGGCGAACTCCGTAACCAGATCATCGAGGAGTCGCTCAGCAAAGGTGCCACCATGGCGCAGGTGCTTGAGGCCGACAAACGGCTGCGGCAAAGCCCTGAGGGCCGTACTTTCCGATCGTTCACGGCGTTCCTCGAAGATCCGCAGCAGCAGCTGCGGTTCCGTTCGGCCATCGGCGAAGTCCTGAGCCGGCAGTTCGCGGACGATCTCTCCCACGAGGACCGCGAAACGCTGAAGAACCTCGTTGCCGAACTGCGCGCGCAGCACAGCCAGATCCAGCGCATCTACGGCAAGCTCTCAGAGAGCCTCAACACTTACATCCAAAGCGATGACGTCCGCCAGTCTGTTAGCCTTCGCAAAGTCCTGGCAGAGGCCGAGCAGGCAATCCGTTCCTTGCCCTACGAACGCGACCGGCCAAGCCTGGTTCCGGGACCGGTCCTCTACAACGCGGGGTTCGAGTCGCTCGCCATGGTCAAACTCTTCGACCCGGACGAGTTCGCAACTCCTCCGCGGCTCGCGGACCCCATCGCCTTTAGCGACTCGGACCGCGTCAAGTCCGCCCGCACCGGAAAGGCGAGACCCGCCGTCGTGCGTGCTGCCATGGCGGGTTCAGCAACCATCGGTGAGGCGTGGGAAAACCTGCCCGCCGAAGAACGGCACATCAACAGCGTCCGGACCCTCCTGTCCCTGGCGCTTCAGGGCGGCGCAGCCTTTGACCGTGCCGCGTGGGAACACATCGACTTCGAACAAATCGACGGCAGCATCCGCACCGCGTACCTGCCGGTCGTCACGCTGAATGAGGATTCCAATGACTGAGGAAATCACGACGACGGACGCCACCTCCGAGGAGGATGTCGCCGTTGATGCGGGCGCCGCCGGGATAGGCACGGATCCGCTTGCCGAAGCATCCGCAGAACACGCAGCTGATCCGTTCCGGGTGACACCGCGCGATACCTTCGTGGACGGCGCCGCGCTGTTCCCCGGAGACACCGGGGTGTTGCCCATGAAAGTCCGGCACGCGCTGGTCAAGCTCCTCAAGGGGCCCTACGTCGACGGCGGCCGCGACGAGAAACTCTGGACCACCCTCCTCGACAACCAACTGATCCTTCGCAGCCGTCTTTCCGAGCTTTTCCTTACTCTCCAGCTGGACCATGACCGGAAAATCGCGGTCCTCCGGCCGGTTGATCCGGAAATTATCGGGGCCAGTTCCCGTTCCAGCATCCTTCGTCAGCAGCGCGCGCTCAGCCGCGTGGAAACCATTGTCTTGTTGCGTCTTCGCCTGCTCCTTGACCGGCATGTGACGGCGCAGACCGATCCCACGATCACCCGTGAAGAGATCTCGGACCTCGTTGCCAACTACACGCCGGCCGGTCAACAGGATGCCTTGCGTGACTCGGACGTGGTGACCCGCACCATCACCAAACTCCTGGCGCGCCAACTGCTCCTCCCCACCCCGTTGGATGACACCTACACCATCAGCAACGCCCTCCCGCTGGCCCTCCCGTTCGAAAACATCGGTGACATTCCGGCCCACATCGAAGCCCTGGTGGCAGTGGGAACAGACGAATCCGGCACGGAACCGCTGCTTGAGCTCTCCGACGCAGGAGATGACGACGACGGTGATGCCGCCGACGAAGCCGCCGCGGACAGCGACGCACAGGCGGACGGAACCAACGCTGACGGGACACAGAAGTGACGATCGCAAGCATGCTCCCGCTCGGTGAGCTCACCAACCCGGGCCAGATGCGTTTGGCGTTGGTCCAAGTGGTCAACTGGGGTACCTTCCATGGCGCCCACACCATGCACGTGGACCGCAATGGCACCCTCCTGACCGGCAACTCGGGCGTGGGCAAGTCGACTCTCTTTGATGCCATGCTCCGCGTCTTCGACGCCCGTCCGCGCTCCAACGAGGCCGCCGCCCAGCGTGCTGGCGGTGCTGTGGAGGACAAGAGGACCACCTTTACCTACATGCGTGGCAAGGTCGGTGATAAGGCAGTAGGCGATGGCTCGGCCAGTGCCTTCCAGCGCCCCGGTGCCACGTGGTCCGCCGTCGCCCTCACGTTTGATAACGCGGCCGGCACGAAGGTGACGATATCGGCGCTGTTCGACCTGCCCAAGAATGGTACGGAGTCCAGCGTCGGGCGTTTCTATGTGATCGACAGCAAGCCGCTGGACCTTGAGGCGATCGAGGGAATTGCGCAGAAGCGGTTCACCAAGGGCGCGCTGGAGGGGATTTTCCCTGAGGGCCAGGTTTTCGACGTCCACAAGGCTTTTGCCGAGCGTTTCCGTCGGCTCCTCGGAATCAACTCGGACCAGGCACTCCCACTGCTGCGGGTTATCCAGGCAGGCAAAGGCCTCGGTGGTAGTGTCAACACGTTCTTCCGCGATCAGGTCCTTGATGCTCCGGCCACCCTGGCAGCTGCCGACGACGTGGTTGAAGAGTTCAGCAACCTGATGTCCATCAGGCAGCGTTTGGAAGACGTCCGGCAACAGCGTGACCAGCTCGCGCCGGTCCCGGGGCTGAACAAGGAGTACGCCCAGGCCCTCTTGGACGCCAACCGGCTCCGCGAGCTCGCGGGCGAGGAGTTCGAGGCCTACAAACAGCAGCTCGCCGTGACCGTCCACGCCAAGACGCTGGCCCGCTTCAAGGAGTTGGCCCAGGCGAAGGCCCAGGAACTCGCTGCTGAGCGCACAGTCCGGGATGCCTTGGCCAAGGAACTCCGGGAGTTGGAGTCCGATTACAACAACCGTGGCGGCAACGCGATCTCCGCCATTGAGCAGTCCTTGGAGAACGCCCGTGTGGGCCTCAAACTGCGCCAGCAGGTGGAGGAATCCGCAAAGAAGGCGCTCAGCGATGCCGGTTTGAACCTCGAATGGTCGGCCGAGGGCTGGGACCAGGCGCATGAGCAGGCCGCTGCCCGATCCGCAGCTTTGCAAGATGACTCGGAGTCGTTGAAAGAACTCCGCTTCGAGGCCTTCGACGCGCATGCCACCAAGAAGCGTGAGTTGGCTGCGGCTGAGCAGGAGTTACTGTCCCTGCGGTCGCGCAAATCCCTGCTGCCGCCGTCGAGCATTGAAAACCGGGCAGCGATCGCAGCGGCGACCGGCGTGCCGGAGGAGCGGATGCCGTTCGGCGGTGAGCTGATCGACTTGGCGGAGGGCCAGGAACAGTGGCGGCCCGCGGCCGAGCGGGCCTTGCGCAACCTCGCCACCACGCTGCTGGTTCCCGGTGAGCACTTCGCGGCCGTGACGCGCTACCTCAACGACAACACCGTCCGCGGTGCCTTGCGCGCAGTCGACGTGTCCAAGCCTCTCGCCGGCGGCGCGCTGGCAGTGGAGGACGTGTCCGACGGCGACCTCTTGACCAAGCTGAGCATCCTCACCTCCGGTCCAAACGCCGAAGCCGGGGAGTGGATCCGCGAGCGGATCGCCGTCGACTTTGCTTACCCCTGCGTGGAGAACCCCGACGAGCTGGCCTCCTTGGAGAAAGGCCTGAGCCTGGGCGGCGTGGTCAAGCGCAACCGGCACACCGTGGAGAAAGACGACCGCTTCACGGGCCGCCAGGACTACGTGCTCGGTTTCGACAATGCGTCCAAGCTGGAACTCGTGGCCGCGCGTGTGGGCGAGTTGGAGAACGAGCTGGCGAAGGCCGCGGAACTGGCCCAAAGCCGCGAGGATTCGCACCAAGGCATGGCCCGGCAGTTGGAAGCACTGCGCCGGGTGGCCGAGGATGAGCGTGCCTGGGAACAAGTCTCGGCCGCTGTTGCTGCTGAGGAACTCGCCCGGATCGAGCAGCGTTTGGCCGATGCCTTGGCTGCACAGGCAGACCTTGAACCCTTGCGCGCCAACATCGAGGCCGTGCGGGAAAAGCACCAGTCCTCCACAGGTGCCGCAGCCGTGCTGCAAAGCGAATACAAGGCGCTCGACCATCAGATGACCACCGCTGACGGCCTGCTCGATGCGGCGAGGCTCAAGCTCGAGCAATCCCCGCCGTCGGGCCCTACCGTTACGGCCCTGGAGCCGTACTTTGCCGGCGCCTCGGACGTTTCCGAACTGCACGAGTTGGACAACCTCGCCAACGCTGTCCGCAACAAGCTGCTCGATGAGCTGCACGCGGCCGAATCGCGAGGCCAGGCAACCGCAGAACGCCTCACCCGCATCTTCGAGGCGTTCGTCCGCGACTGGGGCAGCGCCATCAGCGCCGACCATGGAACATCGATCGGTGCGGCTGGGGATTTCGAGTCGCGGTACCACGCAATCGTGAGCGACGGCCTGCCCGCCCAGGAAGCCGAATTCCGGCTGTTCTTCAACCAACGCACCCACGAGTCGTTCAGCACGCTCCTGCACCTGCTGGACGAGGAACGCCGGAGCATCACCAGCCGGATCCTGCCCCTGAACGGCATCCTGTCCCAAGTGAACTTCCACGAGGGCAGTTACCTGGAACTGGACATCAAGCAGACGCTTCCAGCCACGGCCAAGCAGTTCAAGGACGCCATCCAAAACGCACTGAAGGCCAAGCACACCCGGCCTTCACGCGGAGTTGCGGCGCCGGAGACGGACGAAGATGCCGAGCTCACGGCCCGCTACAAGTCACTCGAAACGCTGGTAAAGCGCCTCGGCTCGCAGACGCCCGAGGACCGTCGCTGGCGCGCGGAGGTCCTGGACGTCCGCGGACACCTGTTCATCCAGTGCAAGGAACACCGCGAGGTGGCCGGAAAACCAGGCCGTAGGAAGACAGAAGTCTTCATGCATGCCGATACGGGGTCCATGTCCGGTGGCGAGCGTCAGCGTTTCACGGCCTTCATCATGGCCGCCGCACTGAGCTACCAGTTGGGCATTGCCGAGCAGGGCTTCACTACTTACGGCACGGTGATGATGGACGAGGCGTTTGTGCTTGCCTCCGAGGAATTCGCCGGTGCGGGCATCAAGGCCCTCCACGAGTTCGGCTTCCAGCTGTTGCTCGCCGCGCCGGAGAACGTGATCGACCTGTCCCGGCACCTTGGTTCCGTCACCGAAATCCTCCGGGACAAGCGCACCAACCGCTCGGGTGTGCTCACGGCGCCGGTCATTTCGGGGCAGGGCGAGCCCGGAGCCTGGCGCTCCGAAGCCAACCCCGTGGACATCGTGCTCCGCTGACCCCTATACCCAACTGGGTCGCAGCCAAGCGCTTTTAGGGCCCTCTAAAGGCGCTTAACTGCTACTTACATGGGCTAACGCTGCGAGCCGTGACGGACCCGGTCCACGAACTGGCCCGCACGGAACTCAAGGCCGGCGATCTGCTTCAGGACCACTGCTGCAGGATCGGGATTGATCTCGTTGACCGGCGGTTCCTTACGGACGTTCGCACTGCAGCCGAATTCGGCGCAGATCAACGTTCCTACCGTGTTGCCGTCCTTGCCGGACTGCCCTGCCCTTTTGGCGACCCACAGGTAGACGTCGGCCTTGGAAAACACGTCCCGGCACAACTCGCACAGCACGGCCCGTTTCTTGCCGGAGCCGCCCTCAGGCGCCCGGAGCATGATGCCCGTGGGCTTCCCGTTCACAGGCAGCACGAGGTAACCGCGTTGTGGCATCTTCTCATCCCGCCAGCCGAGGAACTCCAAGGAATCCCATTCGATTGACTCGAAATTCCTGGGCAGGTTGAGTTTGGCGGCCTCTGAGCGGCTGGCGTTGATGAATGACGATCGGATTTGTTGTGCAGTGATTTTCTGCATGGCTGGTCTTCTTTCGGAAATAACGACGTCGGCAGCGCGCCTGGCGCTGCGTGATGGCACTTGTGCGTCGGTCACCGAAAAGAAGCAAACAAAGGCATGCCAAAGACAGCGGTGGCGCTGGAAGCGATGCTTTTAGTGCTAATTGATGAATGCCGACGCGAGGGGGTGTGCCAAGCAGGCCGAATCGGCCACCTCGCAAACCATGGCTGCGGCAACTGGAACAGTGCGCACGCTCATCCCCTCGTCGTTTTCCTGGAAGCGGTAGTCCGCTGCCGATATCCTCGCAAATTTTCCCGGGGGATGTCCACCGGGAGGGCGCGCAGGATGTGAGCGAGGATCCTGGAAATGGGGTGGGGATGTGAGCGAGGAAGCGTTGAGCAGCCACAACACCGTCATGAAAGTATTACGTGACGCAAACGTTTCGTAATTATCGAAAGGCTAGGCTAGCCTTACTTAGGTTCGCATCACTTACCTAAGGAGTCCCGTGGCTTCCCTTCTTCCACGCCGCGCCCTGCTCAAGACTGCAGGTACCGCGACAGCCGCTTTGGCCGCCGTCGCCCTTTCCCTCACCGGCTGCTCCACTGGTCCGGCCACCACGTCGCCGGCGTCCGAGCAGGCTGAGTCCGCCGCGTTCCCCGTCACCATCAAGAACGTCTTCGGCGAGACCACCATCAAGGAACAGCCCAAGCGTGTTGTTACCGTCTCCTGGGTCAACGACGACGTCGCACTCGCCCTGGGCGTAGTGCCGGTCGGCGTTCCGAAGAACGAGTGGGGCAACAACGACAAGGGCTCCACCCCGTGGAAGGACGCAGCCCTCGAGAAGCTCGGCGCCGGATTCGGTACGGACAAGGCCCCGGTCCAGTTCTCCGAGGCAGATGGCATCAACTTCACCGAGATCGCCAAGCTCAACCCGGACGTTATCCTGGCGGCCTACTCGGGACTGGAAGAGGCTGACTACAAGAAGCTCAGCGAAATCGCCCCCGTCGTGGCCCAGCCGGAGCTGGCCTACGGCACCCCGTGGCAGGAAAGCACCACCCTGATCGGCAAGGCCCTGGGCAAGGAAACCGAAGCCAAGAAGCTGATCGAAGACACCGAAGCCACCATCAAGGACAAGGTCTCCAAGTACCCGCAGATCAAGGACAAGACCTTCATCTACGGCAACCTCGAGCCCGCCAAGGGCGACGGCGCCAACGTCTACACCGCCATCGACAACCGCCCCCGCTTCCTCTCCGAGATCGGCATGAAGCTGGCCCCGGTCGTCACGGAAAACACCAAGTCGAACACCGAATTCTTCATCCCGTGGTCCGCTGAGAAGGCCAACGAGCTCGCATCCGACATCTTCGTCACCTGGGTTCCGGAAGCCGCAACGGCCGACGCCATCAAGGCCGACCCCCTGCTGGGCCAGATCCCGGCCATCAAGAAGGGCGCCCTGGTTGCCGACTCGGACCAGACCCTGACGCTCTCCATCTCCGCTTCTTCGCCGCTGAGCCTGCCGTGGGCGCTGGACAAGTTCCTGCCGCAGCTGGGCCAGGCCGCTGACGTGGCGGGCAAGTAACCGCAATGAAACTGAGTACGACGACGGCCGCTACCGTGGGGCGGGTTGGTGGCACTTCGGTGCCGGGTAACCAGCGAGGCATCGCACCCGGTAGCAGCAACGTGGCCGGAAGGGGAACCCGGCCACGCAGCGCAGCCAAGCGGACCGCCTGGCTGTTGGCGGCCGTCGTCGTACTCGCCGCGGTGAGCGCCGCATCCTTGGCGATCGGCGCCCGCGGACTTCCCCTGAGCACTGTGTGGGAAGCCATCACCCACTTCAATCCTGCGGATGGCAACCACGCCGTGGTGGTGGCCCGCATCCCAAGGACTGTCCTTGGCCTGCTCGCCGGGGCCGCACTGGGCCTGGCCGGAGCCGCCATGCAGGGCGTGGCCCGCAACCCGTTGGCCGATCCCGGGATCCTGGGCCTCAACGCCGGCGCAGCACTGGCCGTGGTCATTGGCATTTATGTGTTCGGCATCGGTTCGCTGACCGGCTACATCTGGTTCGCCTTCATCGGCGCCGCAGCAGCCGCCGTCGTGGTTTATGCCATTGCGTCCCGCGGACGTGACGGTGCGACGCCGGTCAAGCTCGCCTTGGCGGGGGCGGCGCTGAGCGCGGGCTTGTTTTCGCTCATGAACGTCATCCTTGTTTCCAGCCAGGACACCCTGGACCGCTTCCGTTTCTGGCAGGTGGGAAGCATCGGTGGCCGTGACTGGTCCGTGCTGTTGCCCGCGCTGCCGTTCCTGGCCGTTGGCGCCCTCATTGTGCTGGGCGCGGGACGTGTTCTGAACAGCCTGGCCCTGGGTGACGATATTGCCCGCGGCCTGGGTCAGAACGTCGGGCTGGCCCGGGGGATCACGGCGCTGGGCATCGTGCTGCTGTGTGGCTCGGCAACCGCGCTGGCTGGACCCATCGGCTTCCTTGGCCTGGTGATCCCGCACGCCGTTCGCCTGCTGACAGGCCCGGACTACCGGTGGATCCTCCCGTTCTCCTTGGTCTCCGCACCTATCCTGCTCATCACCGCCGACATCATTGGCAGGGTGATCCTCCTCCCGGGCGAAGTCCCGGCCGGCATCATGACCGCGATCGTCGGCGCTCCCGTGTTTGTCTGGCTCATCCGTCGAGGGAAGGGGGCCGGACTGTGAGTACCTTCAAATCCGCACGCGAGCTGGCAGTTAATGGCAATGGTGGGCGCGAGCATCATCAAATGCCGTCTCGGCGTGCAGTAAGCCCTACCTTCTTCCTGGCCCTCGCCCTGTTGGTGATGTTTGGCGTGTATGTGCTGCTCGGTAGCTACACGGTGACCATCCCGGACTTTTTCACAATCGTCATCAACCACCTGACCGGCGGGGAGAAGATTCCCGGCGCGAGCTTCATCGTCATGGAGCACAAACTGCCCCGCGCCGTGGTGGGAACCATGATCGGCATTGCCTTCGGCCTGGCCGGCGCGCTCTTCCAGACCATGCTGCGCAACCCGTTGGCCAGCCCGGACATCATCGGCATCAGCTACGGTGCCAGCGCGGCCGCCGTGACGGCCATCGTGATCTTCGGTGCCTCCGGAGCCGTGGTGTCCGGGGCAGCCCTGGGCGGAGCGCTGGGTGTCGCGGCCATCATCTACGCGATTTCCCGCGGTACCGGTGCCGGCGCGGGTGGAGGCAGCCGCGGCAACGCGGCCGGCAACCGGCTCATCCTGGCGGGCGTGGGCATCGCCGCAGCCCTGCACGCGGTGGTCAACTTCCTCATGACCCGCGCCGACATCCGCATCGCAGCTGACGCCCTCATCTGGCTCAACGGCTCGCTGAACTCCGCGACGTGGGACCGGGCGGGTGTCCTAACGGTTTCATTGTTCCTCCTGATCCCCGCTGTGATAGCCCTTGCTGGCCCGTTGCGCATCCTCGAACTCGGCGACGACGCCGCTGCCGGACTGGGCATCAGGGTCAACGCGACCCGGCTGGGACTGGTGCTGACCGCCGTCGGACTTGCCGCCGTCGCAACCGCCGCCGCCGGTCCGGTTGCGTTCGTGGCCTTCCTCGCAGGCCCGATCGCCCGCCGCATCGTACGCAAACCGAGCCTTCCGGCGTCGGCCCTTACAGGTGCGTTGATCGTGTTGGCCGCGGATTTCTTTGCCTCCAACATCGCGCCGCTCGTCCTGGACGGAACCGTCCTCCCGGTCGGTGTCATCACCGGTGCCCTCGGTGCACCGTTCCTGCTCTGGCTCCTCCTCACGTCGAACCGAAAGGAAGCCTGACATGGCCCTCCTTCATGCCAAGGACCTGACGCTCCAATACGAGCAGCGCAAGGTTGTCGAGGGGCTCTCCACGGAGATTCCCGAAGGCAAAGTCACCATGATCGTCGGTGCCAACGCCTGCGGTAAGTCCACGTTGCTGCGCGGCCTGTCTCGACTCCTGAAGCCAAGTGGCGGCGCCGTGACGCTGGACGGCAAGGACATCCACACCCGTCCGGCCCGCGAACTCGCCCGTACGCTGGGCCTGCTGCCGCAGCACCCCACCGCTCCGGACGGCATCACCGTTCGCGACCTCGTTGGCCGTGGGCGGTACCCGCACCAAGGCTTCTTCCGGAGCTGGAGCGCCAACGACGACGCCGCGGTGCAGCGCGCGCTTGAGGCCACCGACACGCTGGGGCTCGCTGAGCGGAGCATCGACGAACTGTCCGGCGGGCAACGCCAGCGGGTGTGGATTGCCATGGCCCTGGCCCAGGAAACCGACGTCCTGCTGCTCGATGAACCCACCACGTACCTGGACCTTGCCCACCAAGTGGAGGTCCTGGACCTGGTCACGGACCTCAACCGCAGCCGCGGCACCACGGTAGCCATCGTGCTGCACGACCTCAACCTGGCGGCACGCTACGCCGATCACGTCATCGCCATGAAGGGCGGGTGCATCGTCGCAGAGGGGCCCGCAACCGAGGTGGTCACCGAGGGACTGGTGTTCAACGTTTTCGGCCTGGAATCCCGAGTGGTTCCGGACCCCATCTCAGGCACCCCGCTGATCATCCCGATCGGACGGCACCACGCCGAGCCCGCACGAACCAACGAACTGGAGATCGCCTCATGAGTGCACAACCGAGCCAGGCCACTGCAAGTGCCGCCGTGGAACCCATGACCCTCGCCTTCGATGTCACCGTGACGGCCGTGCAGGAGCTCAGCCCGAACTTCCGCCGCATCACGTTCGGTGGATATTCGCTGCGTGGCTTCGGGGTTGCCGGCCACACCCTGGATCTCCGCGTGAAGCTGATGATTCCGTCCTTGGATGCAGACGGTAATGCCATTCCGCTGCCGCCCTTCAAGACGGAGGAAGCCGGCTGGTACAAAGAGTGGCTTGCCATGGACCACTCTGTTCGCGGCGACATGCGTACCTACACAGTCCGGTCGGAGCGGCTTGACGCCGTGTACCCGGAGATCGACATCGACTTCGTGATGCATTTCGATGACGCCGGTCATGGTGGTCCGGCGGCCAACTGGGCCATTGCCGCGAAGCCCGGCGATGCCCTGACCATCATTGGCCCCAACAACCGCGCCGCCCAGTGCACCACGGCGGGTGCTTACGGCGGCATCGAGTGGCGTCCGGGGTTGGCCCAGCGTGTGTTGCTCGCGGGCGATGAAACTGCCGTTCCCGCCATCAGCGCCATCCTGGAGAGCCTGCCCGCGGATATGACGGGCCACGCGTTCCTCGAGGTGCCGTCGGCAGCAGATTTCCAGGACATCACCACGGACGCCGACATCGAGATCACCTGGCTTGCGCGCGGCGCCGCGATTGGCCGGTCGCGCCCGCACGGCGAACTCCTCAAGGAAGCCGTTGCCAAGGCTGTTCCCGTTCCGGGCTGGGTGGGCCTCAAGAATGCCGAAGCCGCTGCCGGCCCGGAGCCCGAGGACGTCAACGTTGACCAGGAAATCCTCTGGGAAACCCCGCAGCGCATGGACGCAGCGGCCATTGAGGCCACCAAGAACCCCACCCTTCCCGCCGGTGCGCTCCCGTTCTACGCCTGGATCGCTGGCGAAGCGTTCGTGATCAAGGAAATGCGGCGGTATCTGGTGCGCGACGTCGGCATCGACCGCAAGCAGGTTGCGTTCATGGGTTACTGGCGGCGAGGCAAAGCAGAAGGCTGATCCTCTCGCACATCCCGACGGGTTTCCAGCCTTCCTCTCTCACCGGGTGGGAGAGGGATCGGGGAATCCGGGTGGTATGTGAGAGAGGGTTGATTCACTTGGGGTTGGCCCGGGCTTAACCCAAGGCTGGTAGCCTCGGCAGCGTGCAGGCTCTTGGGTCCGGGGAGAACTTACGACGGCGGTATGTCGCCTTGGGGGATTCCTTCACCGAGGGAGTGGGGGACCCCAGCACAGTGCTGCCAAACGGGGTCCGAGGATGGGCAGACCGGGTAGCGGAAAAGCTGGCCAAGGCTGAACCTGGCTGGGAGTACGCCAATCTCGCCGTGCGCAGCAAGCGCCTCCGCCACATCATCGAGGAACAACTCGAACCCGCACTTGCGATGCAGCCCTCACTGATCACGCTTTACGCAGGCGGCAATGACATCCTCGATTTCGGCACGGACATGGACGCCCTCCTGAACGACTACGAACTCCTGGTAGCCCGGCTCGCTGAAACCGGCGCCACCCTGGTGCTGTTCACCGGATTTGATGTGAAGGTGTCCGCGGTCCTGGAACCGTTCCGCAAGCGCAACACCATATACAACCAGCGGGTTCGCGATATGGCCCGGAAATACGGTGCAGTCCTGGTGGATTACTGGTGCTTCGATGCCTACCACGATCCCCGGATGTGGGCGCCGGACCGGCTCCACATGTCCAAGGCGGGCCACAAGTATCTGGCCGCAAGGGTCCTGGACCAGCTCAACGTGCCGCACAAGATATCCCTCAAGGAATGGGATCCCCCCAACCGGATGAGCCTGCGCGAATGGGAACGCAGGCAACGGCGTTGGCTGAACGATTGGGTGTTGCCGCTGTTCGGCCGGAAGCTGCGGGGAGTCACGCTGGGGGATTCCCTCAGCCCGAGGTGGCCGGAACCGGTCCTGGTCCCCAAGAAGGGCGGCTTGAGGAAGCTGATGGAGGAGGCCGCCAAATGAAGCGGCTTCAAGGCGGCAGCGATCTTCTGCTCAGTTATCGAGCAGGTTTTCGTAACCTTCCGCGACGCTGGTGGCCGTGAATTCGATGATCTCGAAATCGGCCACTCCGTTGGTGTAGAACGGGTCCTTGGCCAACGAGTCGTCCAAAGTAGGCCTGTCCACGTTGGAAAGAAGGACTCCGCCGATGGCCGGGACGCGACGCCCCGAAGCGAGGAATACTCCGGCGTCGAAAGCGTCTTTGAGCCATGCCATGTGCCCGGGCCGGTGGAAGTCGACTATCTCGTCGGGAACTTTGTAGGTCAGGGAGACAACGAACATGCAGTCAGCCTACCTGTGGATGACAATATCGGGGCAGGGCGGGGACTCTCCTAAGATGGTGCCATGACTGAACCGCGCTGGCTGAACGCCGACGAACGCCGTGCCTGGCTGGCCCTTCTGAGCATCAACACCCTTCTTCCCGCGGCACTGGACACACAGCTTCAGTCGGTAGGAAAACTGTCCCTGTTCGACTACAACGTCCTTGCCATGCTCTCAGAAACCGAGGGCCGCTACCTGCCGATGAGCGAGTTGGCCGCCCGGACCAGCGCGTCACTGTCCCGGCTGTCGCATGTGGTCACGAAACTGCAGAAACGGGGCTGGGTGGAACGGCAGGCACACCCCCGCGACGCACGCGTCACTGTTGCGCACCTTACCGACGCCGGCATGTCCACCATCGTCTCACTCGCACCCGGCCACGTGGAGTCCGTCCGTGCACTGATGATGGACTCGCTCACGCCGGAAGATGTGGCGGACCTGGCAAGGATCGGCGAGAAGATCGTCGCCCGCCTCGATAACAACCACTGGATCCTGCGGGACTCGTGACTGCGGTGGGCTTTGTGGCCCCAAGCACCTAAGTGGCAGACTGGCGGCATGGATTTTTCTGCCCGCTACGTTGCCCTGGGGGATTCCTTTACTGAGGGTGTCGGCGACGCCGACGGCACCCGCCCCAACGGAGTCCGGGGCTGGGCCGATGTGATGGCCGGGCAGTTGGCGCACAGCAACGAAGGCTTCGGCTACGCGAATCTCGCCATCCGCGGCAAGAAGCTGCGGCAGATCATGGCCGAGCAGGTGGATGCCGCCGTCGAACTTAAGCCCACTCTGGTGACCCTTTACGCGGGGGCGAACGACATCCTGCGGCCCAAGATCGATATTGACTCGCTTTTGGCGGATTACGACGCCGGCATCGCCAAGTTGAGCGCGACGGGCGCCACCGTTGTCCTCTTCACGGGCTTCGATGCGCGGGGTTCCAAGGTCTTCAGCACCATGCGCGGCCGAACGGCGATCTACAACGAGCTAGTGCGGGAAATCGCGGAGAACCACGGGGCGCTGCTGGTGGACTACTGGCGCTTTGACGAGTACGACGACTGGCGGATGTGGGATACCGACCGGATGCATATGTCCACGGCCGGACACCTCAACATGGCCAAGCGGGTGCTGGATGTCCTGGAACACGAGCACGTGATCGACATTCCCGAGATGGCTCCCCAGCGACTCCTGAGCCGGGCGGAAGCCGTGCGTGAAAACGCAAAGTGGGTGCGTGAATTCGCGGTTCCGTGGGTGGTTCGCCGGGTCCGCGGCACGTCGTCCGGAGACGGTTTGAACCCCAAGTATCCGGAACTGATCCGCCCGCTCTAGCCGTCTAGGCAGGGCTCCGGAACCCGGGCGTTGCCAAGAGCGTGTTCTCCTTGCGGACAGCCAGGACCTCGACTCCCCAGATGTCGACGGCGCGGTCCAGCATCCGCGTGCCACCGGCCACAATGGCCGTGGCCAGCACGTCCGCCGTGACGATGTCCCGGGCTGCCACGGTCACTTGGACGAACTCGGGACGCCCGGAACCAAGGGCCCAAATGTGGTCACCCCGCTCGGCCGATCCGGAGGTTGCCAGGGCCCTCAAACCCAGTTTGCTGCCTGGACCCAGGGGATAGGCCCCCAGGAGGGCTTGGCGTTCCAAGGGGTCCACGATGCCGGCAAGCCACGGCTGGCCCGCCCCCGGTGATCCGCTCACCACCACGTCACCTCCCGCGTTGAGGCACCAGTCGTGGAGTCCCAGGGCCGCCAAGGTCAAGGCCGCTTCCCGCATTGCTTGCGCCTTGACGATCCCCGAAAGGTCCAGGATGCCGTCGGGACGGTCCGGTGTGAACGCGCCGTCGGTGGCCACCCTCCACTCGGCAGCCTCTGCGTAGCTTTCCTGCATGGATTCCGATGCGTTAGGGAGGGTAATTTCGCCGCGGGCCACCCTGCTGGCCTCGGAACCTTCACGGTAGAGGCTGAACGTCAGGTCCAGTTCCGCAAAGATGCTGCCAACGACGTCGACGGCGGACTCGAGTTCGTCCACGGCGGTTTGGGCGGAGGTGCCGCTCGCCACGGTCAGGCTCACCACGGTGCCCATGCTGTGGAACGTGCGGGCGCGGAGTTGCCGGCTAGAAGTGGGCTGCATCGAGGGCCGCCTGGAGGGAGGTGAGGTAGGCATCGCTGGTTACAGTGGCCCCGCCGACCGTCTGGACGTTCGCCGACTGGGCCTGAAGGACCTCCGAGCGGAGCACGGGTGCCGCGCGGCTGCTGATCTGCGCCGACTTCCTCTCGGCATCGGTCAATTGGAGCGCCGTGACCTCGGTAATCTTGCCGTTCTGGAGAGTTACCCGGACCTGGACCGTACCAAAGCGGGTCTGGACTGCCGCGCCGTCGTAAGTTCCCGACGTCGTGCTTCCGCTGCCGCCGCCGGCCCCCGTGCTGCGACTGGTTCCTGCACCGCTGCTGCTGAGGCTGGTGGTCGTGGTGGCGCCCGATTCGGTGACGTGGGCTCCGGCCTGCCAACCCGCCAGCAGGATGCCGGCGGACGCGACCATCGTTGCCATTGCTGCCCGTAGCCTCACCAGTCGAACCTTTCGTAGTGGATCTGCCCGGCTGGAACGCCGGCGGCTTGGAGGTCCTTGATCACGGTGTCCGCCCATGCCGAGGGCCCGCAGACGTAGACATCTGCGTCGGTGATTCCCGGGGCATACGACCTGATCCCGAAACCCGATTGGACGGCCGATTGCGGCAACCAGCGGTGGCTGCCCTGTGATCGAGGGCCCGTCAGGTGGAAGAGCGTGGCGCCCCGGGCCTGGCATAAGGCCATGATTTCCTGCCCCAGGAATAGCTCGGACTCATCGTGTCCGCGCAGCAGGACGGTGGCGTTTCCGGACTCAAAAGGCGTTGATTCCAACAGCGATCGCAGCGGGGTGATTCCGATGCCGGCACCGATCATGACCACTTGGTTGCGGGTCCGCGCAGCCGTGCTGAATATTCCGTACGGTCCCTCGATCGCCACCTTCGTCCCGGGCCGGACGCGGGCCAGCTTCGCCGAACCGTCGCCGAGGTTCCGGACTGTGACGCGGAGTTTCCCGGGCTGCCCGGGTGCGCCCGGAACGGGCTCCGCGGACAAGCTGAACGGATGCGCGTCCCACCAGTAGCCCGGAGCGAGGAAGCGCCAGAAGAAGAAGCGGCCGCCGGAACCTGAGAGCCGGTTCAACTGGAGCCCTGTCATTTCGATGCTGAAGACGTCGGGGGCAATCCGGACCACACGGCTGACCGTCAGCTGGTGCCGGAATGTTGCCATCACCGGCTGTCCAATCCGGTAAATGACCAAAGCGGCGCCGGTGGCCACGCAGAAAGCCATCCAGTACCAGCGCTGCCACGTACCCTCCGCGAACAGGCCTCCCACGCTGAACTGGTGCGGGATCGCTGTTCCCACCGCTGCGTAGGTCAAGAGGTGGACCGCGTACCAGAACTGGTATGGAAACTTCCGGCGGACAGCTACCAACGATGTCACCACAACCCCGATGAACAACGCCATGGAAATGAACGCGAGCCACATATCCGGAACGTTGACCCACAAGGACACAGATTCGCTGATCGGATCCAGCCCTTCAGCCATTCCGTAGCCAATGGCGATCAGGAGTCCGTGCGCGAGGAGAAGGTACAGCGACGGCTTGCCCAGCGACTTGTGGACTTCAAGGGCCCGGTCATGCCCGATCGTGTTGTCAACGAAAGGGATCCTTGCGGCCAATAACAGCATGATCAGCACCAGGTCCATGCCCACAAGGCCCGCGACGATGCCCAGGTTCGTCATCGTGGCGGCCACCGACGTAAAGCTGCCGGCACCGCCGTCGGCAAGCCATAAGGCAACCGCCGCTACAGGTGACAGCCAAGCGAAGGACGCCAGAACATCTTTCCGGGCCAGCCGCCGTCGGGCCTGGGGGAAGAAACGTTCGACGGCGTGGGGCGCGGTCCGCGGGGCGGGCGTCGGAGGTTCATCCGCGGGTTCTCCCGCGGCAGCGCGGGGTGTGAGTAGCTGAGTCATGAATCAAGACTCGCCGCGTATCCTTTCGATCTGCTGTGAAAGGGCTTGAGCGGGCTTATGATTCCTGATTGGTCTTAATTTGGCCGTGCCCGTAGAATGGTTAGGCGCTAGGTAGTGCGGAGCGTGTGCAATTGCTCCGGTTGGCGGTAAATGTTGGTCTGACTGACATCCCGTGGGCCGGTAGTTAGGGGCTCAAGTTGCGTGCATCCCTGTATTCGCCCAGTATCCCAGGATCGGTAGCAGTGAATTTCTCTGCCTTGTTCTGTGGCCAACCTTCTTCGCCGCGTTACTGCGGAATCCATCGAGCTGGTTGGGACTGGATGCGGACGCTGCCTAACGCACGGTAAGGCAGGAAGAACCTGCACGCCGTTACATTCAAACTTTGGAGGAGAGTCATGGCAGCACACTGCCAAGTGACCGGAGCCGAGCCGGGCTTTGGACACAGCATTTCGCACTCGCACCGCCGCAACAAGCGCCGGTTCGACCCGAACATTCAGAAGAAGCGTTACTGGGTTCCTTCCCTGCGCCGCAACGTCACTCTGACGCTGTCCGCAAAGGGCATCAAGGTAATTGACGCACGCGGCATCGACGCGGTCGTCGCCGACATCCTGGCACGAGGAGTGAAGCTCTAATGGCAAAGGACAAGGACGTACGTCCGATCATCAAGCTGAAGTCCACCGCGGGCACCGGTTACACCTACGTAACCCGCAAGAACCGTCGTAACGACCCGGACCGCCTGGTCCTGAAGAAGTACGACCCCAAGATCCGCCAGCACGTCGAATTCCGAGAGGAGCGCTAAACACATGGCTAAGAAGTCCAAGATTGCTCGCAACGAGCAGCGCAAGGTCATCGTAGAGCGCTACGCTGCCAAGCGCCTCGAGCTGAAGAAGACCCTGGTTGACCCCAACGCGTCTGACGAAGCCCGCGAAGCTGCACGCCTCGGCCTGCAGAAGCTGCCCCGCAACGCCTCCCCGATCCGTCTGCGTAACCGCGACCAGATCGACGGCCGTCCCCGCGGCACCTTCCAGAAGTTCGGTATCTCCCGCGTTCGCTTCCGCGACATGGCTCACAAGGGTGAGCTGCCGGGTATCACCAAGTCTTCCTGGTAAGCACCAAACCCTGAAAGGGCCGGTAACCGCAATGGTTGCCGGCCCTTTCTGCGTTTAAGCGCCCCCTCTCACATCCCGCGGGGTTTTGGGGGTTCCTCTCTCACTTCCCGCCGGGTTCCCGGGTTCCTCGCTCAGATCCCGCCCGGTTCGGGTGGTTCTTCTCTCACGTCCCGCGGGGTTTTGCGGGTTCCTTTTTCATTGGTGTTGGGGGTGTGATGGGGTTCACGGTGTGTGGATTTGTTTGTGGTGTGGGGGGTGTGTAAAGTTATTCGAGTTGCC
>NZ_JBIVHM010000016.1:0-39688 GCF_044749185.1 Paenarthrobacter sp. NPDC089675
GGGTGTGGGAGAGTAGGACACCGCCGGACACAAATTAAAGGGAAAGCCCCGACCACGACGGTCAGGGCTTTCCCCCTTTAACCACCGGGTAGAGTTGATGGTCATGGAAAGTCTTTTCAGCCACCCCGCCCCGGATTCCAGCCAGCCTCGCGAGGACGTCGAGGATCTTGAGCCCTTGGTGTTCAGCGTGGTGGTGCCCAGCACCATTCAGCACGCTTTTATGGGTTTCACGGACCATCCGCACCTATGGTGGCCCTTGGAAGAACACAGCGTTTACGGCGCCGGTTCCCATGTGGAGTTCGAAGAGAACCTCATCCTCGAAACCGCTGAGGATGGCAGGACTTCGGTCTGGGGGACGATCGATGACTGGCAGCCTCCAATGTCCTTCCATGCCAGTTGGTATCCGGCCAGCACGCCCCTATGGTCCACGGAACTCAGGGTAGCTTTCCGTGCGGTGGATGAGGGCACGGAAGTACGCCTGATCCACGATGGCTGGGAGGGTGCTGAGGATCCCCAGGCAACGCGGGACTCGTACGCCGAGGGTTGGCCGGGTGTCCTCAGCAATTATTCAAGGTTCATGGGCGGAGCCGTTGCCTAGGATCAGGAAGCTGGCCGGCGCGGACTGGGAACTGCTCAAATCGGTTCGGTTGGAAATGCTGGCCGACACTCCCATGGCCTACATCGAGAGCCTTGCATCGGCACGCCGCCAGACCGATTCCCAATGGCAGGAGCGTGCCTCCGCAATGTCTGCGGCGGACAGCGTGACCTGGGTCGCCGACGAAGGTACGGCTGGCAGCAAATTGCGGGCCCTCATGAGGGTGGTGATCAAGCACCCACAAACCCCTGACAGGCCGTTGCAGGCGATGTTGATCAGCGTCTACGTGGCTCCCGAGTACCGGGGTGTGGGTCTCGCAGACCGGCTGCTGCAGAGGTCCGTGGTATCTGCGACGGAAGATCTGTCCGCCGGGATACTGGAACTCGGCGTCCATCAGGATAACGCCCGTGCCTTGGCCTTCTACCGACGGCATGGCTTCCACCTGACAGGAGCCAGCAAGCCCTACCCACAGGACCGGAGCAAGTTGGAGCTCACTATGGAACGGGTTCTGCCCCGTCAAGGCGGGTCCGGCGACGGGCTCAACGAGGCTTTGGAGAAGGCCGGCACTGATTAGACTGTGAGCACTGAAAACACTGCGAAGACTGCCGATTTGGCAAGTCCGCGGTGCCCATGTGTGAAGGGACCACCTTTGTCGGACGAAACGGCCATGGCCGGAACAACACAGGAAAGCATCAAGGACCGGACGCTCGGAAGCGATCAGCCACCAGGGCGGTCCGCGGAAAACGTGAACTTCCTGGAGACATTGAAACGAGCCCTCCAACCCGGCCAAGTGGCCGATGACGAGGAAACTCTCACCATTTATTCGGCAGACCAGGGACCGTTGCTCGAAAGGCACCTGCCTCTCGCCGTCGTCTGGGCTGACTCCGTGGAGGATGTCCAAAACATCGTCCGTGCATGTGCCGAGCACGAGGTCCCCATTGTCCCCCGTGGTGCAGGCACCGGCGTCTCCGGTGGTGCGCACGCAACGCGTGGGTGCATCGTCTTGAGCCTCGAACGGATGAACCGGATCCTCGACCTCGACCCCGACGACGAGACCGCCGTCGTCGAACCTGGCGTCATCAACGCCGAGCTGAATGCCGCTGCCGCTGAACACGGACTCATGTACGCGCCGGACCCCGCCAGCTACAAGATGTCCACCATTGGTGGCAACGTGGCCACGAACGCAGGCGGACTGCGGTGTGCCAAGTACGGCGTGACGCGCGATTCCGTGCTGGCGCTCGACGTCGTCCTTGCGGACGGGTCGCTGCTGCACACCGGTCACCAAACTTTCAAAGGGGTGGCCGGCTACGACCTGACCGCCCTCCTGGTTGGATCGGAAGGAACACTGGGGATCGTTGTTGGCATCACTGTCCGCCTCAAGTACCTGCCACGGGAGGTGCACACAATCGCGGCCTTCTACCAGGACTTCCGCAGTGCGGCCGCAGGGGTGTTGGCTGTGGGAAAGGCGCGGGTCCAGCCAGCCATCATGGAGCTCTTGGACAACGGCACCCTGGTGCAGCTGGACGAACTTAACGGCTCGGACCTGCAGACCCGCGGTAAGTCGCTCCTGCTGGTGCAGACGGATGGCTTCGGGGCTGCGGCTGAAGCTGCGGTGGTGCGCCAAGTGCTTTCCGACGGCGGGGCCACGGTCACCATGGAAGCCAGCGAGGAAGCTGAAATGCTCGTGGAACTCCGGCGTAACAGCCGTGGCGTGGAGGTTGACGACGAGTTTCGGGTAGGCGAAGACATCGCCGTTCCGCGGTCCAAGCTGGTGGACTTCGTTGCCGCGCTCGAAGCCATGGCTGAACGTCATCAAGTCCGGCTCAAAGTGGTGGCGCACGCCGGTGACGGCAACCTCCACCCCACCTTCTGGTTGGACCGCGTGGACCCCGCCACGGATTCGGACGCCCTGGTTCGCCTTAATGATGCCCTGGATGAATCCATCCGAGTTGGCCTGAAGATGGGTGGAACCATCACCGGTGAGCACGGGGTTGGGCAGTACAAGCTCCGCTGGCTCGGCCTGGAGCAGCCCGAGCCGGTGCGGGAGCTGCAACGGAGGATCAAGGAGTTGTTCGATCCGGCGGAGATTCTGAATCCGGGGAAGGCCATCTAGCCTTCCATCTCGGGGCCAAGGGCGAACGGTGTTCACCCTTGGCCTCATTTGGTATTCCACATAAAGAATCGAAACCACTTGGTCACATAGAAAACCCGAGTATACATATCGCTCCTCGGCCCATATCCTTACTTGGTATACCAAAAGTGGAGAGTGGGTGGCTTGCGATGGGGCGGTCTTGGTTTGGCGGCCGATGGCGGCGTGGTCTTGTCCTGCTGGCGTTGGTGCTTGTCTCCGTCAATCTGCGTCCGGCCATCACCACAGTTGCCGGCGTGATGAACCAGATTAACGGGGCGTTCGGGCTGGATCCCTCCCTTCTGCCACTCTTGGGCACGCTTCCGGTTCTGGCGTTCGGTATCACCGGTGGAATCGGGCCGTGGCTCGCGAGGCGTGTCGGCACGGGCGCGGCGGTGGCAATTGCCCTCCTGGTCCTGGCGGTTGCCCTGCTCGTCCGGGTCCTGATTCCCTCCCTGCTTCTTCCAGGGACCTTCCTTGCGGGCACCGCCATCATGACCGCGAGTGTTCTGGTGCCCCAGATCGTCAAGGCCAACCGCGGGACAGGATGGTGGACGGGTCTCTGCACCATGGGCTTCGGGCTCGGTGCGGCGCTGGGGGCAGGACTGGTGCAACCACTTGAGCACGCGTTCGGCGGCAGCCTCGCAGGGGCGCTGGCCGTGTGGGCGCTACCGGCAGGCGCCGGTGCGGTACTCATCTTCCGTGCAGGACGTCCGACGGCGTCACCTGGCGCATCCGCCCGGGTCGCCACGGCGGGAGGCGGGGGAGCGGCCGGCGGCCCCGTGCCGCCGTCGGACGTTATCCATACGGTGACGCCCTTGCGAAAGCAGCGCACAGCTTGGGCGGTAGCGGCGTTCTTCGGACTCCAGGCCATGCTCTACTTCGCCATCACCTCCTGGTTGGCGGTCTTCCTGACATCCAAAGGCCTCTCGGCGGCCGAAGCCGCGGCCCTGCTTGCCTGGTTCAGCGTGGCCGGGCTCCCTGCCAGCCTGTTGGCTCCTGTCCTCGCAGGACGCGAAAGAATCCTCCGCATCCTGGCTCCCGGCCTCGGTATCTTTGTGGCGGTGGCTTTGATCGGTGTGCTGCTGGCGCCGGCGACCCTGCAGTTCGCCATGGTTGGCGTGCTGGGGGTGGTCCAGAGCGCCGGATTCGGCCTGGGCATGGCGCTGGTGGTTATCCGTTCGACAGGGCCCCAGTCCGCCGGGAAGCTCTCCGCCATGAGCCAAGGCTTTGGATTCGCGCTGGCATCCCTCGGTCCATTGGCGGCTGGCCTCTTGCACACCTGGACCGGTGGTTGGGAAACGACGTTCCTTGCATTGGCGGCCGTGGCGCTGGTCCTGGCGGGAGCTGGTTTCTTTGCCATCCGCGGTCCCGTGGCCGGCATCGCAAGCGATGAGGCGGGGACGGAACCCCTGACCGAAAACCGGACCAAGCCAGAACTCATTCGCTGATCCGGGCCTGCCGGTTCGCCCTGTTCGACCGCTTCCCTGCGGCGTATCCTCTGCGGTATGACGAACTCAGCGCCCGGTAGCGGCACGGAAATTTTGCAGGCCAACGAATGCTGGGAACTCCTGCGCGGTGTCTCCGTAGGCCGCCTCGCCGTGTGGGTGGATGACCACCCGGACATCTTTCCCGTGAATTACAAGGTGGACCACGGGAGCCTGGTTTTCCGGACGGGTGAAGGCACCAAACTCCATGCCGCGCTGAACGAGGCGCCCGTGGCGATCGAAGCTGACGGCGTCAACGCTGATACAGGGCTGGCATGGAGTGTGGTGGTCAAGGGGCAGGCAACTGCCGTGAAACTCACCCAGGACGTGTTGGATACCGTCGGCCTTCTCTTGTTTCCGTGGGAGGCCGGCCAGAAGGACCAGTTCATCAGGATCACCCCCACAAGTGTGTCGGGACGCCGCTTCGTGGTGGTCCCTCCGGCGACGTGGTGGACACCCTTGGACGACGCTCCGACGGCGAGCCCGGAATAGTCCCGAAGCACAGAAAACCCGTCCCTGCCCGATTAATGACCGGAGTCCGGTCATTAATCGGGCAGGGACGGGTTTTGTTGTTCCCTAGACGAGTTCCAAGTGGTCCGCCACAACCCTGCCTGCGTGGATCACCGTACGGTCCTTGCCCCGGTCCATGACCGTGGAGGCTACTGTTTCGCCGTCCACAAGGAGCAACTCGGCCGGGTCGCCGACCTCCACGCCGGGACGGTGGGCCAGGCCCTTGAGGCGGGTTGCGTCCGGGTCCAGGATGCTGGCCCCGCCGATGGTGGCTATGGCCAGGCAGTGCTCGATGAGCTCGTCCTTCCGGAAGCCGTGGGTGAATGCCAACTGCCAGGTCCGGTCCAGCATGTCCGTGTTGCCGTAAGGAGACCAGTAGTCGCGCTGCCCGTCTTCGCCCAAGCCCAGGCGCACCCCTGCTTCGGTGAGGAGCGGGATGGGCAGCTGACCGGACGCGGCGGGAGCCACGGAAGCGAGCGAAACATCGAGTTCGAAAAACGCGTCGATGAGCCGCCGCGTGGTGGACTCGCTGACGCTCCCCAGCTGGTAGGCGTGGGACATGGTGACCTTCCCCTGCATGCCCAATGCCCGGGTGCGTTCCAGGACCAGATCGGTGCTGAAGACCCCCAGTTCGCCGGGTTCGTGAAGGTGGATGTCGATGGGAACCTGGTACTTCTCCGCGAGGCCGAAGACGATGTCCAGGTGTTTTGCCGGGTCCCGGTCCAGCGAGCACGGGTCGATGCCGCCCATGACGTTGGCTCCAGCTTTCAAAGCCTCTTCCATGAGCTCCACCGTGCCCTCTTCCAGCAAAAGGCCGGCCTGCGGGAAAGCGATGATCTCCACGGATGCCTGGTCCGCAAACTTCTCTTTGGCTGCAGCAACCGCCTCGAAGCGCTCCAGCCTGCAATCCACATCCACTTGGGCATAGGAACGCACCCGCGTCGTGCCGCGGGCAATCATGCGGCCGAGGGTGTCATTGACCCGGTCCTGAAGCGGAACTTCGGCCTTTCTCCAGTTCAGGCGGTCGTTCATCATCATGGTCCACACGCCCGGACCACCCGTGTGCTCCCGGAAGGGCAGGCCAATACGGGTGGAATCCAGGTGGACGTGCACATCCGAGAACGACGGCACCAGTATCCGGTCGCGCCCCTCGACGACGGTGGTACCTTCCGGTACCTCTTGGGCGGGCTGGTGGGGTTCGACGGCGGTGATCTTTCCGTCGGCGATACTGACATCGCTCAGGGCTTGCCCCCAGGGGCGTACGGCACGAATCAGGGTGTTCACTGTTTCTCCTTCAATGGTGGGTCTATTGCACACCCGCAGCGGCGGCCGTTGCCACTAATGCATGGTGGCACGCGGGAGCGCCGGGAGTGGCAGGTGCGGGTATGTCCTCCATGCAGAGCCGGCGTTGTCCTTCAGGGAGCGTCGGCATGAGCGGACACCGGGTGCGGAAGACGCATCCACTGGGCGGGTTGGCCGGCGAGGGCAAGTCGCCGCGGAGCCGGATCTTGACTTGTTCGCGGGCGGCCCGCGGGTCGGGCAGCGGCACGGCGGAGAGCAGTGCCTTGGTGTAGGGGTGTTGAGGGTCGTTGAAAAGGGCATCGCGCGGACCCTGCTCCACGATCTTGCCCAGGTACATCACCGCCACCTCATGGGAGATGTGGCGGACCACCGAGAGGTCGTGGGCGATGAAGATGTAGGAAACACCGGTATCGCGTTGGATCTGCTGCAGCAGGTTGACCACCTGGGCCTGCACGGAAACATCCAATGCGGAAACCGGTTCGTCGCACACGATGACTGACGGGTTCAACGAGATGGCCCTGGCAATGCCGACGCGCTGCCGCTGGCCGCCGGAGAACTCGTGCGGGAACCGGTTGTAATGCTCCGGCTTCAGGCCCACTTGGTCCAGCAGTTCCTTGACCCGGTTCTTCAGTCCTCCCTTTGGGTTGATTTTCTGGGCGACCATGGGGGCGGCAATGGCCGTGCCCACCGTCTGCCTCGGATTCAGGGACGCGAAAGGATCCTGGAAGATCATCTGGACCTTGCGCCGGAAGTCATAGAGGTCCCGGCCGCGCAGCTGGCTGATGTCCACGCCGTCGAGCACGATCCGCCCGCCAGTGGGGTCCATGAGCCGTGAAACCATGCGGCCCGTGGTCGATTTGCCGCACCCGGACTCACCTACGAGCCCCAGTGTCTGGCCGCGTCCCAAACTGAACGTCACGCCGTCGACGGCTTTTACCGAACGCTTTGCGGCACCCGGCAGGAGGCCGCCCTTGAGCGGGAAGTGTTTTTGCAGGTTCTCCACCTGGAGGATTGGCTGGTTGTCCATGGCGGTCCTAACGCGCGGTTCGGATGGTGAGGAGCTGCGGACCGCTCAGGTGGCAGCGCTTGCCGTGGCCGTCTTCCACAACGAGCTCCGGCCGCCGGCTGGCGCACGCGCCGTCCGCCACGAGGTCCGCGTACTGGCACCTGGCGCTGAAGATGCAACCCTTGGGCAGGTCAAGGAGCGACGGCGGCTGGCCGGGAATCGAGTTCAGCCGGCCGGAAGAACCGGTCAGGGTAGGCATCGAATTGAGCAAGCCCAGCGTGTACGGATGGCGGGTGTCATAGAAGATCTCATCCACCGGTCCGGATTCCACGCACTGGCCGCCGTACATCACCAGCACGTTCTGGCACACCTCTGCTACAACGCCGAGGTCATGGGTGATGAGGATGAGGCCGGAATTGGTTTCCTCCTGCAACTCCAGCATGAGGTCCAGGATCTGCGCCTGCACAGTCACGTCCAGGGCCGTTGTGGGCTCGTCCGCGATCAACAATTCAGGCTCGCAGATCAAAGCCATGGCAATCATGGCGCGCTGCCGCATGCCGCCGGAGAAATGGTGCGGGTATTCGTCGAAGCGCTGCTCCGGACTGGGAATTCCCACCCGGCCCAGCATGTCGACGGCGGCCGCCCGGGCCTGCTTTTTGCTCGCCTTGTTGTGGACGAGGTAAGCCTCGGCGATCTGATGGCCCACCGTGTAGAAGGGATGAAGGGCCGAGAGGGGATCCTGGAAGATCATCCCGATATTGCGCCCGCGGAGTTGCCGCATGGCCGTCTCCGGGAGTGCCACCAGGTCCTTGCCCTGGAACATGGCCTGGCCGGTGACCTGAGCCGATGTTCCTTTGAGCAGACCCATCAAAGCCTGGCTGGTGACAGACTTGCCGGAACCGGACTCACCCACGATGCCCAGTGTCTGGCCGCGCTCCAGTGTGAAGTCCATGCCGTTGACGGCTGAAACCAGTCCGTCGTCGGTGGGGAACTTCACGGACAGGCCGCGGACTTCAAGGAAAGCGCCGGCGCTCGCGGGCGCAGGTTTGCTGTTCAACAGCGCGAGTGGCGTATTGGTCATTGGAGCCTCACTCGGGGATCGATGGCTGCGTAGGCAAGGTCGACCAGCACGTTGGCAACTATCACGAAGAACGCGGCCAGCATGGTGATGGCCATGGTGACGGGAAGGTCGCCGGAGATGGCGGCGTGCACTGCCGTGAACCCGAGCCCGGGAACGGAGAAGATCTGTTCTGTCAGCACCGCGCCGCCCAGCAGAAGCCCGATGTCCATGCCGAGCATGGTGACCACGGGTGTGATGCCGGCGCGGGCGCCATGCTTGAAGGTCACGGTCCGCGGTGCCAGGCCCTTTGCGCGCGCCGTCCGGATGAAGTCCTCGCCGAACGTCTCGATCATGTTGGTCCGGGTGACCCGGATGTAGGAGGCGCTGAAAAGAACCGCCAGCGCAATCCACGGGAGCAGGTAGTTGGTTACCCAGGCCCCGGGTCCTTGGGGACCGAACGGGCTGTTGATCTCGTTGGTGGTGAAAGGCAGCAAGTGCAACTGGTTGACGAAAAGCAACAGCAGGAACAAGCCCGTGACCGGGATGGGTAGCGAAACACCCACGGAGGCCGCGCCCACAATGAACTTGTCAGTTGGAGAACCCTTGCGGAGTGCTGCGAGGAGGCCCAGGCCTACGCCCACGATGGTCCACAGCACCAGCGCGCCGATGGCCATGGAGAAGGTGTACGGGAGCGACCGGGCAATGATGTCCGCAACGTT
Source organism: Paenarthrobacter sp. NPDC089675 (assembly GCF_044749185.1). Classification (NCBI taxonomy): domain Bacteria; kingdom Bacillati; phylum Actinomycetota; class Actinomycetes; order Micrococcales; family Micrococcaceae; genus Paenarthrobacter; species Paenarthrobacter sp. NPDC089675. The sequence goes on from NZ_JBIVHM010000016.1 coordinate 8,808, forward strand.
CTCGTTTGTTTGGAAGGACTTGCCCAAGCACGGCCATTCGCACACGGTCTGGGCCCCCGCGGCCCCGATCATTCGGGGAGAGACCAGGCCGCGCATGTAGTCGAAGTACTGGATGAAGAAGGGCTGGTCCATGCCAAGGGCAACCCGGGCCTCGGCAACGCGTTCCGGTGTGCACTCCTGCCCGCAGGCGGCAGCTGCAGGATCGGAAGGACCCAGTTGGAACAACGTGAAGGTGATGAAACTGACCGCGAAAAGCAGCAGGACCAAGGAACCGGCCCGGCGAAGGATGAAAGTCAACATGGTGGTTGCTGGTTAGTGCTCGACGCCGACGATCGAAAGATCGATCCCGCCGAAGAAGTAGCCAACCTGGGCGTTCCGGACCTTTGAACCCACCACGGAGTTGGTGTGGGTGCGGATGAGCGGAACGATCGGGTAGGTCTTCAGGGCAGTGCCGAATGCCTCAGACCACTTCTTGCCCAGTTCCTCCGAGGTGCCGTCAGTGTTGCGCAACTCGTACATTGCCTTGGAAACGACGGGGTCGAAGTATCGGGACGTGTTGGAGAAGCCGTAGCTGGTGCCATCGTTGTTCGGTCCCAGCAGCGGGTCCGCCGAGGTGCGGACGGATGCAGGGTCGGCGCCGCCGCACCAACCCGAGCGGCCCATGTCCGGGAGTTGCTCGCTGGCAAGGACCGAGTAGTAGTTCGGGGCGGGAATCGGCACCAGCTCCACATCGATGCCCAACGCTTTCAGGTTCTGCTGGACCACGGTCCCGGTGTTCTTGAAGGCATCACGGTTGTTGGCGTAGCCGTACGTGAGGGTCTTGGGGTAATCCTTGCCCTCGAGCAGTTTCTTGGCTTCCTCCAGCTTGGGCTTGCCGGCCGGGTCCAGTTCCAGGGGCGTTTCCACGTAGCCGCGCATCTTGTCATTGAGCGGGCTCTGGGTCAGCTCGCCAAAGCGGCGTCCGCCGTACTGGACCAGGATGGACTGGCGGTCCAGGGCCAGGGCGATTGCCTTCCGGACATCCGGATCCTTGATCTTCTGGGTGTTCAGGCTCAAGACGTCGTTGCAGCCCAGGAGCCCCGAAGCCACACGGTCCTTCACCTTGGCGTCGGTGAGCTTGGCGGAGTCCGAAGTTTGCAGGGCACCGTTGGAATCAAGGGTGATCGCCGTCGGGTCGGAGTCAGCGAGCAGCTGCTGGCTGATGGTGGCCTGCGATGTGGACAAGGAAAAGCTGAACGTGTCGGGGAGTGCTGAGCGGTTGGGGTCCGTGGCGGGGTCCCAGTGCGGGTTGCGGACCAGTTTCAGCGACTTCCCACGGTTGTACGACTCAACCATGTACGGGCCGGAGGACACAGGGTGGTTGGTGTAGTCCAGCTTGGTGTCTTTACCGGCCGGCACCGGGGCCGTATTGGAGCGGGACGCCAGCGCCGGGAACTCGGCGAACGGCTTCTTCAAATGGAAGACGATGGTGCGCTCGTCGGGTGTTTCCACCGCCTTGAGCACAGCGGAAGGATCCTTGTAAGGCCCTTTGTACCCGCCGGCGTCGAGCGCTGCATTCAGCTCCTGCGGCGCCTGGGTGTAAACGTCCTGCGCGAAGGTACGCTCCACGCCGTACTTAATGTCCGCGGAGGTGATGGGCGTGCCGTCCTCGAACTTCACGCCTTCCTTGAGGGTGAACGTCCAGCTCAGGCCGTCGTCGGAGACCTTGCCCGTGTCCGTGGCGAGGTCCGGCACCACTGTGGGCGGCTGGCCTGCGGTCTCCTTGGCCATGGTGAGCGTCCGGTAGTACAGCTGGCCCACATTGGCCGTCTGTACGTAGTTGCTGTTTCCGGGATCCAGCGTCTGGAAGTCGGAGGACATCAGGACGTTAAGGTTGCCGCCCTTGGTGTTGAACCCGGACTTCACAACCACCGGTGCCAGTTCGGTGACGGACTCCGGCTTGGAGTTGCCGGGTTGGTTTTGGCCTGCGCTGCAGCCTGCGGCCGACATCGCGATCAGCACGGAAAGCGCCAGTGCTCTCGTGGGGGTTTTCATGGTGCTCCTCTTTGAAGGGTAGGTGGAGGTGTTAGTGACGGGATGCTTTGGGGTCCAGGGCGTCGCGGACGGCGTCGCCGAGGAGGTTGAAGGCCAGGACGGTGACAACGAGCATCACGCCGGGAACGGCCAGGAACCAGGGATCGCTGAGGTACCAATTGCCGGATTGGGCGGCGTTGAGCATCTGGCCCCACGACGGCGTGGGATCCTTGACGCCGACGCCCAGGAAGGACAGGGCTGCTTCAGCGGAGATATTGGTGGGAATGAGCATGGTGGCGTACACGAGGACCACGCCCATGACGTTGGGGATGATCTGCTTGAACAGCACGCTTAGATGCGACGCGCCAAAGGATCGCGCGGCTTCGACGAATTCGCGCTCGCGGAGGCTCAGCACCTGGCCGCGGACGATTCTGGCGAGGTAAGCCCAGCCGAAAAATCCGAGGATGATCACGAGGGAAGCCATAGGAAGGAAACTGCCTTCACCCAGCGGCGTGTCCCGGAGCCTTGACTGCAGGATGGGCGTCAGGGACAGAACCAGCAGCAGGTGCGGGAAGGCGAGGAACAGGTCCATGATGCGGCTGATGATGGCGTCCGTTTTCCCGCCAAAGTAGCCCGCTGCCGCGCCGAGTACCGTGCCGAGGACCACCGAGACGGCCGTGGACAGAAGGGCGATGGTGAGGGACACCTGCCCGCCAAAAGCCAGCCGGGAAAAGAGGTCGCGTCCCAGGCCTGGTTCCACGCCCAGCCAGTGCCCGGCGGACGGATACATGTATCCGGGAAGGGGAAGTCCGGGAGTCTGGAAGTCGTCAAGGACCTCGGGACTGGTGTTGGAGGTAAAGGGGTCGTTGCCTGACATTGCACTCAACACCGGTGCGAGGAGTGTGAACAGGACGATCGCCACCACCACGCACAGGCTCGAAAGCGCAATTTTGCTGCGTCGGATCCTTAGCCAGGCCGTAGCGAGGAGGGACCTCGCCTCAGCCGGCGCAGCAGCCGTGCCGTCCGGCGACGTTGCCGGAGGCAGCGGCGGGCTGCCGGTACTGGGTTCGAGGGATTGTAACTGGGTCAACCGCTTGCTCGTTTCAGGAAGGGGAGCTGAGTCCGGAAGTTTTTGTATACCAAAATAGACTAGATCAAGATTAATGGGATGTAAATCACAAATATTGTAGGGTTTGGAATACCAGCGAGTAGCCAAATGAGCGAAGGAGCTCCCAGTGCGCAGCAAGACCACAGCCCGTTATGTCCTTGGCTTCAACGACGGTGGCCATGTGTTGATGGAAGACGCCTGCGTTGTTTACAGCGGCAGCACCATTGAATACGTGGGGTGCGACTACCAAGGCCCGGTCGACGAAGAAAGAGACCTGGGCGATGCGTTGTTGATGCCCGGCTTGATCGACCTCGACGCCCTCACGGACATCGACCACCTCATCCTCGACAGCTGGTCCGGGCCGGAACTGTCCAAAGGCCACCAGTGGTCCGAGGACTACTTCAGAAACCACAGGGCAGATGTGTTCACGGCCGGGGAACGCCGGGATATCCGCGAGTACGCCCTCCTGCAGCTCGTCCTGCATGGGATCACGACGTACATGCCCATTGCTTCCGAGGTCCACTCGGAGTGGGCGGAATCCTACGGCGAACTGGTGGACATGGCCGAAACCAGCCGGCGCCTGGGATTGCGCGGCTACCTCGGACCGGCGTACCGCTCCGGCGTGAATGTGGTTTTGGCGGGCGGCGAACGCTCAGTGATGTTCGACGCCGAACGCGGACGCCAGGGATTCGCGGATGCCTTACGCTTCATTGACCATGCAACGGAGCTGGACGATCCGCTGGTCACCGGGGTCCTCCTGCCGTGCCGCATTGAAACCCTTGAAGTGGACCTGCTGAAGGCAACTGCTGCCGCCTCCGCGGAACGCGACGTCCTGGTCCGGCTGCACTCCCTCCAGGGGCTGCTGGAGCGCGGGATCATCCTCGAACGGCACGGCGTAACACCGCTGGAGCTCATGGACCAGGCGGGATTGCTCAACCGGCGCCTCCTCATCCCGCACGCTACGTATCTGGACCGCAACCCCGCTGTCTACGGGGAGGACAGGGGAGACCTTGGGCGTTTGGCGCAAAGCGGGGCGAGCATCGTCCACTGCCCGCTGACGTCCATGCGTTACGGCAGCGCCCTGGACTCTTTCAACGCTTACAGGGCCGCAGGCGTCAACATCTCACTGGGAACCGATTCGTTCCCGCCGGACCTCATCCGCGGTATCGACGCCGGCGTCCAGCTCGCCAAGATCCTGGCAGGAAGCAACGACGCCGGAGACCTCGCCGGATACTTCGACGCCGCCACCCTCGGGGGCGCCCGCGCTCTGGGGCGGCCCGACCTCGGCCGGCTCGAACCCGGTGCCCAGGCGGACATGGTGGCGTTCTCGCTGGGCGACATCCGGGACGGCGTTCATGACGATCCCTTGCGTACGCTCATCCTCAATGGAACGGCACGGCAGGCCGTGCTTTCAGTCGTCGCGGGCAGGACCATCATGGCGGAGGGCCGGATCCCTGGCGTCGACCTTGAATACTGGCGTGCCAGGGCACAGGAGCTCTTCACAAAAATGCGCGATGCGTACACACTCCGCGATGCCCGGAACCAATCCGCCAACGAGCTGTTTCCACCCGTGTATGCTCGGGTGGAGCGGTGAGCGGAACCGTCCGGCGCAGTCGCGCGGACGCTGGCATGAAGGTGGGCTTGAGAGTGGCAGAGGCAATCCCGGAAACCGGCAATGTCCGCGACGACGAGGCACGCGCGGAGTATGTTTACCAGCTCGTTTTGGAAGGCATTGTCTCCGGCTCGTTCGCCCAGGGGTCCCGTCTCCGGGAGCGCGAGCTTTCGGAGATGTACAGCGTTTCCCGGATCCCTGTGCGGGAAGCGATCCAGCGGCTCGAACAGGATGGATTCGTCGCCACGTTCCCCCGCAGGGGTGCAGTGGTCCGGCAGCTGACGCTCACGGATGTCAACGAACTCTTCGATGTCCGTCTCTGCCTGGAGACCTTTGCCGCCCGCATGGCCGCCACCCGGGTGGCCCAAGGGAACGACGGCGGCCGGCTCGAAGAGCTGCTGGAAGCCTCAAAGGCGGCCATCGACGAAGGCCGGACTGACGACGTCGTACTGATCAGCGCCGAGCTCCACGCGGAAATCGTGCGCCTCTCCGGAAACCGGCTGCTGATCGAATCCGTGAAGCCGCTCTTTGGGCGCATGCGTTGGATCTTCGGCCTGGCCCACAACCGAAGCAACGAACTTCAACGCGACGAACACACTGAACTGTGCAACGCGATCCTGGCCGGGCGTCCGGAATTGGCCTACTCGCTGGCGTACTCGCACATTGAGTTGGGCCGCCAGCCCGTCCTGACCGGGCTGGCGGAGACCCTGGAACCCTAGCTCGAACCCCGGTCAGTCGTCCGCGTCGGGGTAGGAGTCTTCTTCTTCGTCGTCGTACCGGCCGGACTCCTCGACTTCCACCTCGAGGATCTTCAACAACTCCGTATCCGGGTTCAGCATGATGGCTGCCTCGTCCCGGCGGTGCTGCAGCACGGTATCGATGTAGGACTGAACGGTCTCGGCCAGCGGGATGTAGCGGTCCTGCTTCTGGCTCATGTACCAGCGGTGCTCCAGGACTTCGTGGACAACTTCCGCGGGTTCCAGTTTCCCGGCCAGGTGGCGCGGAATGGACCGGACGATCGGTTCGAAGATCTGGCTGACCCACGCGTGCGCGCTGATTTCCTCGTCCAGTTCCGGGTTGTTGTCCGCCCGGAACTGGTCCATGTCGTTGAGCAGCCGGCGTGCCTGGTTCTCCTGGGCGTCCAGGCCGGTCAGCCGCAACAGGCGGCGCTGGTGGTGCCCGGCGTCCACCACCTTGGGTTGGAGCTGGATGGTTGAGCCGTCGGCAGTAGTTTTGATGGCGTATTCCTCGACGTCGAATCCGAGCTCGTTGAGGCGCCGGATGCGTGCTCCAACGCGCCACCGTTCGCCGAGTTCAAAGGATTCCTTCTCCGTCAGCTCTGCCCAGAGACGGCGGTAGCTGTCCATGATGAGCTCGCTGGTGGCCACAGGATCCACTTTTTCCTCGATGAGGCCGCCGTCCAAGAGGTCCATGAGCTCACCGGCGATGTTCACCCGGGCAATTTCGAGATCGTACTCGCGCTGGCCCTGGGACAGGTCCGGGTACAACTCGCCCGTTTCCGCATCCACGAGGTAGGCGGCGAAGGCTCCAGCATCCCGGCGGAACAGGGTGTTGGAGAGCGAGACGTCGCCCCAGTAGAAACCGATCAGATGCAGGCGGACCAGCAGGAGTGCCTGGGCGTCGATCAGGCGGGTCAGCGTGTCCTTCCGCAGCATCTGTGAGAACAGGGCGCGGTACGGCATGGAGAACTTCAAATGCCGGGTAACGAGCACCGGATTCAGCGGTTTTCCGTCGGCCGTGGTTCGGCCCGTAATGACGGCCACTGGCTCAACGCAGGGAACATCCAAGCGGGCCAGCTTACGGAGCATGTGGTATTCGTGCCGGGCAACATGCTCGGATGTTTCCTTGATGGCGATCACCGAACCACCCAGATGGGCGAATCGGACGATGTGCCGGGATATACCGCGCGGGAGTGCCGCGAGGAACTCGGCAGGCCAGTCTTCAAGCGCGATATGCCACGGGAGGTCCAGCAGCTCAGGGTCGGCTGCCGCTGCCGTGATGTTCAGCGAGCCAATGACGCTCGCGGGGGGCGCTGTATCCTGTGCGCTTGCTGCCTCTTTCCGGGGGAGCTTGCCGATCTGCCCGTAGTCGGTTGGTTCGTCGTGCCACTGGGCTCCGTTTTGCTCGCTCATGCCTCAATTGTTCCGTACTCGGGGGTTCTGTTTGGTTCTGTGAACGGTTCCGCGGGCCGGGCGGACCATTCGACGTCGGGAGCGGCCTGGAAAGCGACGCCCTGGTTGGCGAGCCGCTCACCGAAAGCGCCCAGCCGGCCTCGGAAGTTATCAAGGCTGCGGCCTTCCTGCTGCGTCCAGCCGACCTCCGCGAGCGAGATGGCCCGCGGGTACATGAGCCAGAACGCCTGCTGGTTGCCGCGCACTGTTTCGGTCCACAGCGGACCTTCGACGCCCAGTATGTGGGTGTCTTCCAGGCCGCCTTGGACGGGGTTCCAATCGTAGTATTCAGCCCATGTGAAGGGGCCACCTTCTACCCAGGAGAGGCCGATGGGGCTCTCCGGACCGTACTTCTGGTCCAGGTAGGTGTTGGCCGCGGGGGACATGATGACCTGCGAACCGCCGTTTTTTGCCTGCCTGACCACCGGAGCAAGATCACCCCACCAGTACTGCACAACACTGCCCGCCGGGAGGTCCACGTCTGCGTACTCGTTCCAACCCACCACGGTTTTGCCGGTGGCCGAGCCGATCCTGGCGAACTCCCGCACCATGGCCACGTAGTTGTCGTGACCGGTTACATGCGCCTCGTCGCCTCCGATATGGATATACGGTCCATCGGTCATCGCTGCGACCTGCCCGAGCACCTCGGTGACGAACTCATATGTTGCAGGCAGGTCGGCTGTCAGTGTCGAGTAGCCGACCTCGCCGGTGGTGTTCATCGCTTTGGCTGCGCCATCCGGGTTGAGCTGGGGGATGGCGGCAAGCGCAGCGTTCACGTGGCCGGGGAGGTCGATCTCAGGGACCACAGTGATGTTGCGGGCCGCCGCATAAGCCTGGATGTCCCGAAAATTCTGTTGCGTGTAGAAGCCGGTGTGGCCCGGAGTGAGTCCCACTCCCGGGTGGTTCACGGCGCCGCCGATCGCCGTGAGGTTGCCGTAGTCGAGCCCCGACGGGTTGTTTGCTGGCTGGTGGATTTCAATGCGCCAGGCTTGGTCGTCCGTCAGGTGCAGGTGCAAGGCGTTCAGCTTGAATTGCGCCATGACATCGATCTGCTCCTTCACCTCGTCAACGGTGAAGAAACTGCGGGCCACGTCCAGCATCAGGCTGCGGTACGCGAAGCGCGGTGCGTCATGAATTTCGACGGCGGGAATCGGCCAGGTGCCATGGCCTGCGCCAGCGTCCGTGGATTCGGGCGATTCGGTGAGAGAGCGTTCGATGGAAGGGGCGAATAGCTGACGGAGGGTCTGGATCCCGTTGAAAAGTCCTGCAGGTGTTGACGCCCTCAGCCGTGCGCCGGCGTCCGTGACGGTGAGGGCGTAAGCCTCAGGGCCGCCGTCGGGCGTCTTGCTGAACTCCAACGCGATGTCTCCCGGGCGGAACTCCGTGGAAAGAGGCAGCCCGAAGCCCGTGCCGCGCCGCAGTATCGAGGCGAGTTGTCCGGCCACCGGCACGGCATCATCCGTGGCGACGATGCGCGAGGCAGGGGTGAGTTCGAAAGGTTCGCCACCCAGGGCGTTGACGTGAAGGGGCCGCGGGATCAGGGTCTCGGTCGTGTTCATACCGTTCTTTCGCCGGAGTCGGGTTAACGAGAGAGCGGCCCGACCGGTGTGGGTCGGGCCGCCTTCTGCTGGTGACGTCAGGTCCAGTGCTGGGTCGTGGGCTCTAGTCGCCCAGGCGCAGGCCGGTCTTGGTGTCGAAGAGATGCACGTGGCCGGACTGCGGGCGAACGGAGATGGACTCGCCCTTCATCGGAGGACGGCGGCCGTCCACGCGGGCAACGATGTCGTGGCTCTTGCCGTCGAGGATGGTGTGGCCGTAGACGTAGGCGTCAGCACCGAGTTCTTCGACGACGTCGACCTCAACCTGAAGGCCTTCGCCCTGCGGAGCGGTCTCGAGGTCTTCCGGACGGGTGCCGACCGTAACGGTCTTGCCCGTGGCGTCGTCGAGGACATCGTGCGGAACGGGGTAGACGGTGCCACCGAACTGGACGCCGCCGTCAACTACCGGCAGTTCCAACAGGTTCATGGCGGGGGAGCCGATGAAGCCTGCAACGAAGACGTTCTGCGGGCGGTCGTAGAGGTTGCGCGGGGTGTCTACCTGCTGGAGGAGACCGTCCTTGAGGACAGCAACGCGGTCGCCCATGGTCATGGCCTCAACCTGGTCGTGCGTCACGTAGACGGTGGTGACGCCGAGGCGGCGGGTCAGGGATGCGATCTGCGTACGGGTCTGCACGCGGAGCTTGGCGTCAAGGTTGGACAGCGGCTCATCCATGAGGAAGACCTGCGGGTTACGGACGATTGCGCGGCCCATGGCAACACGCTGGCGCTGGCCACCGGAAAGAGCCTTCGGCTTGCGGTCCAAGTACTGCTCGAGGTCCAGGAGCTTCGCGGCTTCGCGGACACGCTCGGCGCGCTCTTCCTTGGAGACGCCGGCGATCTTGAGGGCGAAGCCCATGTTGTCGGCAACAGTCATGTGCGGGTAGAGGGCGTAGTTCTGGAAGACCATCGCGATGTCGCGGTCCTTTGGCGGAACGTCGGTGACATCGCGGTCGCCGATCAGGATGCGGCCCGCGTTCACGTCTTCAAGGCCCGCGAGCATGCGCAAGGAGGTGGACTTACCGCAACCGGAGGGTCCAACGAGGACCAGGAATTCGCCATCGGCGATGTCGATGTTGAGCTTATCGACGGCGGGCTTATCAGTGCCCGGGTACAGACGCGTAGCGTTGTCAAAAGTAACTGTTGCCACAGTTATCAATCCCTTCACCGGCAGGTACGTGCCGGACGATCCGTAGTGAATGGTTCTTGTTTTTCAGTTGAAACTCCTCGGCCTGGGCCGAGGAGTCATGCGTGGCGTCGCACGATAATGTGCGTCACGTCACAAGCAAGAGTATGGCAGAGAGTTCGACCCCGTGTCGAATTGTTGCCAACATCACATTGTTGTTCTTGTCACACGTCATGCTTCCGTCGTGACGCGACGGCGTTCCCGCACCAGTGCTTCGAGAAGCTCGGCTACGTGGACAGGGGCTTCCACGCGGTACGGGGCCTGTGTGAAGTCCAACCCCACTTTGATGCCGACGTCGTCGCCGAGGAGGCGGCCCAGGGCGTCCTCGTCGGTCACGTCGTCTCCGGCGAAAAGGATGGCCGTGGCTCCCGTCGCCTGCCGAAGGAACTCCACCGCCTCGCCCTTGGAAGCGTGTACCACCGAAGTTTCGAGCACGCGCTTGCCGGTCTTCAGATAGACGCCGGGCCGGTCCTTCAACTCCGTCATCGCGGCCTCGACGGCGTCTTCGGCCACGTCGTCGTCGGCCAGCCTCGTGTGGAGGACCACCCCGGCGGGTTTGTCCTCCAGCACGGTGCCCGGTGCGACGTTCACGATCCCGGCCAGAACCTCGCGCACCGACGCCAGCCGCTCGCGCTGCTCCTCGTCCAATTCCAGCCCAAGGGAGCCTTCACCCAGCCAGACTTCGGCGCCGTGGCTGCCGATCAGGAGAGTGCTCGGCGGTGGAGAGGCGACCACGCGCAAGCTGTCCAGCGCGCGGCCCGAGATGAGTGCCGTCGTCGTACGCGGAAGGCCGGCAAGTTGCTCAAGCGCGGCAGCCGACCGCGGAAGCGGACGCGCGTCCTCGGCGCGGTCGACGATCGGGGAGAGCGTGCCATCGAAGTCCAGGGCAACCAAGAGCTCCTCCGTTTCCGCGATCCGGCGAACGGCATCCAGCAGTTGCGGCGAGAGCGACAAAGGAGTCTGTTCAGCTGTCATCGCGCACCACCTTCTCCTGGAGGGCGGAGAGGAATTCCGCGGACCAGTGGTCGACGTCGTGGTCCAGGATCTGCTTGCGCATGAGCTTCATGCGGCGGCGGGCCTCCTTGGGATCGAGGTTGACCGCTCGGAGGATGGCGGACTTGAGACCGTCGATATCGTGCGGGTTGACCAGGAGCGCCTGCTTGAGCTGGTCGGCGGCGCCGGTGAATTCACTCAGCACCAAAGCACCGTCATCACCGGAACGGGCCGTGACGTACTCCTTGGCCACAAGGTTCATGCCATCGCGCAGGGCCGTGACCAGCATGACGTCCGCCGCGAGGTAGAGGGCCACCATTTCCTCGACGGGGTAGCTGTGGTGCAGGTATCGGACTGCCGTGTTCTGGATGGTGTCGTACGTGCCGTTGATATGACCCACCGTGCCCTCGATCTCCTCGCGCAGGAGGCGGTACTGCTCCACGCGCTCCCGGCTGGGACTGGCCACCTGGATCAGCGTGGCATCCTCAACCTTGACCTGGCCGTCAGCGAGGAGTTCCTCGAAGGCCTTGAGCCGGTGGCCGATGCCCTTGGTGTAATCCAGGCGGTCCACGCCCAGGAGGATCGTCTTCGGATCCCCAAGGTCCTTGCGGATCTGCCGCGCCCGCTCGATGATGTCCGGGCGGCCTGCGAGTTGGCGGATCTGGTCCACGTCGATCGAGATCGGGAACGCCTGTGCACGGGCGATGTGCGTGACCTGGCCGTCCGGGCCCTTCACATGGATCTGTTGCTGCTTGACGCTCGCACCCAGGAAGCGCCGGGCCGAGCGCATGAAGTTCCCGGCGTCGCTCGGGCGCTGGAAGCCAAGCAGGTCCGCCCCGAGAAGACCGTCGATGATGTCCCGGCGCCAAGGCAGCTGGGCGAAAATTTCCGGGGGAGGGAACGGAATGTGGTTGAAGAAACCGATCTTGAGGTCCGGGCGGGCTTGCCGCAGCAGTCGGGGAACAAGCTGCAGCTGGTAATCCTGGACCCACACCGTGGCACCGTCCGCGGCGTGCCGGATGACGGCGTCGGCGAACTTCTTGTTCACCTGGCGGTAGGAGTCCCACCACGTACGGTGGAACTCAGGGGGTGCGATGACGTCGTGGTACAGCGGCCAGATGGTCGCATTGGAAAAGCCCTCATAGTAGAGCTCCACCTCGTGGCTGCTCAGCTGGACCGGCACCAGGTCCATGGCCTCGTGGCTGAACGGACGCACGGTCTCATCGGGCGCGCCATGCCAACCCACCCACGCGCCGTCGGTCTTCGTCATCATGGGCGCCAAGGCCGTAACCAGGCCGCCGGGCGAACGGCGCCAGCCGCCGTCGTCGCACCTGTCGACGGGCAGGCGGTTGGACACCACCATGAAATCGAACTTGCTCGCCGTCGGCTTATGGGTGGGTGAAGCCCTGACGCCTTCCTCCGGCTTGAGTTTTTCGCTTGCCAAATCCTGCATTACTGCTCCCTGGGGTTGCTGTGACTCACCTCCCAGCCTACCGGCGGAATCTTCACAGGCAGTTGATCGTTCAACAACCGGATCAGTGCGCGTGCGGCAAATATCCAAGATTGCTCCCGTAAACTGACCCCTGTTGCCACTACGACGCCGAGTAACCCGAGGAACTGATGAGCCCCGCAAACGAACCGCGCCTGTCCAAGGCCGAGAAGACAGCCCAGGCCAGGGAACAAGCGCGGAAAATCCGCGAAGAACAGCTGAAAAAGGACAAGCGCAACAAGATGCTGGTCCTCTGGGGCATCGTGGTTGCGGTTGTGGCGATCCTCGTCATCATCGCCCTGGTGGTGGTGCAGAACATCCAGAACAGCGCCCCGGTTGCGGACAGTGGTCCCACTCCGGCCAACGGCAACGTCCACGGCGGCGTAACACTCCTGGCAAACAGCGACGTTGTTAAATCCGCTCCTGCCACGGTGAACGTTGCCGACGTTCCTTCACCCGCCGCCACCAAACCGGCCACAGTCACCGCTCCGGGCGCTGAGGCCGAGGCCGGCAAGCCGGTGAAGGTTGTGGCGTACATCGACTTCATCTGCCCCATCTGCAAGCGTTTCGAGACCACCTACGGCGATTCGCTGACGAAGCTGCGTAACGACGGCAAGATCTCCCTGGAATACCGCGCGCTCGGATTCCTGGACCAGCAGTCCACCACCAACTACTCCTCGCGGGCTGCCAATGCTGCGGCCTGCGTGGTGAACTCCTCGCCTGAGAAGTACGCGGACTTCTTCAACCTCCTTTTCGAACGCCAGCCCGCGGAAGGCAGCGCCGGTATCTCGGACAAGGACCTCAAGGCCATGGCCACCGAAGTGGGAGCGGCCAACATCGACTCCTGCGTCGACAGCAAGCAGTACAGGCCCTACGTGAAGGTTGCCACGCAGGAAGCGGCCGCGATCGGCGTCACCGGCACCCCCACCGTCTTCATCGACGGAAAGCAGTGGGATGGCTCCACCGACCTGAACGCCGAAATCCAGACCGCGATCACCGCCAAGGGTTAAGTCCCGGACCAGAACGACGGCGGCCGGTTGCCCTTTGGGGGCGGCCGGCCGCTGTTCTTGTCCGGAGGCGCAGGCCCGTGAATTTCCTTGAGGGGGAAGGTCTGGGCTAACCTTGTCTAGCGTTGTTGACGCGCCTCCTTAGCTCAGTTGGCCAGAGCACCTGTCTTGTAAACAGGGGGTCGCCGGTTCGAATCCGGCAGGGGGCTCCGCTAAACCCCTCTACCCGGTGAAAGCCTTGGGTAGAGGGGTTTTTGCTGTCTTGGCACGGGGCCGCTGACCACGCCGCTTTCCGCCCGGAGTCCTCTGCCGCCGTTTTCGCCCGCACCTGTTTTAGGCTGGTCGTTCGGTGAGGGGAGAACGGTGTTTGATCCAGGCAGTCTGAAAGTGGCGTTGGTGGTGGTGACGCTGACGCTTTGTTGCCTCTTCTACAACTCATACCGCAGGTCGGGTTCGGCCTACACGGGCTGGTGGTCCCTGGCGTTGGCCTTCTGGTTGGCAGGGAACGGCTCCTTCTTCTTCATCGGTTTGGATCACCAGGCCTTGGCCAACCCTTTGGGCAACGCCCTCCTGGTGGGCGGCGCGTTCTGCGTTTGGGCCGGAGCCCGGTCCCTCCGACTCCTGCCCACCCGATGGTGGCAACTTGCGCTCGGCCCGGCCGTCACCGCCCTGGCCTCGGCGATGGAGAGTCCCACCCAAAACGCGTGGTCGGGCGGTCTCGCCTACCTTGTCATGATGGCAACGGGCATGGCGCTCGCCGCAAAAGAATTGCTGTTGTTGCAACGCGACGGCTCCAGGGCCCAGCGGCCCACGATGTTCGCCGCAGCTGCCATGGTCCTCTACTTCCTTGCGCGGGGCATCGTCTATCTCCTTGACGGCCCGGAAGGCAAAGTTTTCCAGACATACTTCAGCCCGGCGCTCACGTGCCTGATCCTGATATGGCTGCTGATCATTGTCTCGTTCAGCATGAACGAACTGAGCAACCGCCAGCTGATCAAGTCGCTCTCGGAACGCGCAACCCGCGACGGTCTGACTGGTTTGTTGAACCGCCAAGGCTTCCTGGAACTGGCAGAGCAGGAACTGAACAGCCTGCAAGGAACCGGGGCCGTCTACTCCGTGGTCCTGGCAGACCTGGACTATTTCAAAACCATCAACGACACCTATGGTCATTCCGCAGGGGATGCGGCCCTGAAAGCATTCGCCCGCGCAGCCGTTTCGTCGGTCCGGGCAACCGATTTGATCGGCCGGTACGGGGGAGAGGAATTCATCCTCCTCATTGCGGGAGCGGACAAGAACCGCGCTTTGGAAATCACAGCCACGATCACCCGGAAATTTGCGGACGGTTTGGGTGTTGCAGGGTTGTCGGCCTCAACCGCCAGTTACGGGATAGCCGTCGATTCCACCTCGGGTCCTGGATTGACCGCCCTTATCGACGCTGCCGACGCGGCATTGTATGAGGCGAAAGCCGCAGGGCGTGATACCGCCGTTATCGCCAGTCCGGCCTAGCCGCGGGCGACTGATGCCGGCTGTTTGTCCTCCATACTGGCTACATGGGCACAACCACCGTGTTGGTCGAAGGGGAAAGCGACAGGGTCGCCGTGGAGGTCCTGGCTGCCCGGCTGGGCCACGACCTGACCGCCGAGGGTGTGCAGGTGATGCCGATGGGAGGTGCCACGAGCATCATCCATTTCCTGGACCGCTATGGCCCCAACGGCGCCGCCCACCGCTTGCTCGGTTTGTGTGACGAGGGGGAGTCGCCGGGCATAGCCCGCGCCCTCAGCCGCGCCGGGATCGGGCCCGGCTCGCTGGCCGAACTCGGATTCTACGTCTGCCATGCAGACCTGGAAGATGAACTCATCCGGGCCCTCGGCACTGACCGCGTGCTGGATGTCATCGATGAGCAAGGCGAGCTGGCTTCCTTCAGGCTGCTCCAGCGGCAGCCTTCACTGCGGGACCGCCCCGTGACTGATCAGCTAAGGCGCTTTTTGGGCGGACGCAGCGGGAACAAGGTCCGGTACGCCAGGCTTCTGGTTGAGGCCCTGCCCGACGGCGAAGCCCCACTCCCGCTCCGGCGCCTGGTGGCGGCATTCGCAGCAGGCTCGTAACCCGCTTGACGGCGCGAGGCTGGAAACTACATAGTTCTCGGTGGGGGCGCACAGGGTACTCCCTGTAACCTTCAAGGAACTCCCACGAGCCTTCACGCCCCGGGTCCGGGCGAGCTGCCCGCCGCTGCATCCGATTTCGATGCCGAGAAGTACCGCAAGGGGCGGAGGAGCCTGGGGACAGGCTTGATAATCGTCGGTGCGGTCAACGCGGCGGGCCTCGCGTTTCTGTATGCGAAAGACTGGCACCTTCTGGCGACCATGGACGACACTGACAAGATCGTGGAATTTGGAGTGTTGGCGCTCAACGTTCTCTTCCTCGGCGCGCTGCTTGCCTGTGGTGTCTGGAACATTGTGGCCCGGCGCAGTACATCGATTGCGCCCCTGATTATCGGCCTGGTGTTGGCCGCGATGGGGCTCACCTTCGCTGTGATCAACGGCGTCGATTTAATGATGTCCACGGGCAGAATGCCGGCCGTTTTCGCCATCTTCATCAACGTGGCCCTGCTGATCCAGGCTATCCGTCTGCTCAGGATGAAGCCCGCGGCCGCCACGCCGGAACCGGCCCGCGAAAACGTCCACCCGTTCTACACGCCTTAAGGGAGCGAAAGCCTCACGCCGCTTGCTGAACCCGTACCGCCGTCCGCCCGCGCTGCCGCAACGCGAGCATCGGAAACAGCAGCACTGACAGCATGCCTGCACCAACCAGTGCTGAGGCGATGCCGCTGGAGATGATCCCGGTATCCTGCCCTATTCCCGTGACGGCAACGATGATCGGCAGGCCGGTGGCGCCGAACAATGCCACGGCACGCTTCTCGGCAAAGGAGGAACCCCGCGGCGCGGCCAGCAGCGAAGGAAGCCCCCGGACCACCAGCAGGAGCACAAGGAACAAAGGAACCAGGGCCAGCGTCAACGGACTGGATACGAGGGCGCCCAGATCGAAGTCGATGCCGGTATCAATGAAGAAGATCGGCACCAGGAACCCAAAAGCTATCGCGTCCACCTTGGCTTCGATGACCCTCCTGTCCTGCTCGGGCGCCCGCGCGATCACGACCTTCCATAAGATCCCGGCCGCGAACGCGCCCAGCAGCATGTCGAGCCCCAGCGTGATGCTCAGCACCACCAACACCGTGAGGATCAACATGATGGACCGCACGGCGAACTGGCTGCTCGTGTGGAGGGTCCGTGTTACCTGGGAGTGCAGAAACTCGTGCCGGGAACGGGCGGCCAGGAAGACGGCCAGTCCTGTAAGCACCACGAATCCAAGAAGAACCACGGTTGCCGGACCCAGTTCCTTGCCGCTGAAGAAAAGTGAGATTGCCACCAGCGGGCCAAACTCGCCGACGGCTCCCAGTGCGGTAACCGCGATTCCCAGGGGTGTTTTCGATTCGCCCGCGTCCCGGAGGATTGGCAGGAGTGTCCCGAGCGCGGTGGAGCAAAGGGCCACGCCAATGATGACCGCGGCTTCGAGCGAGGGGCCCAGGAGCAGCCCGGCCCCGACGCCCGCTGCCAGCGAGATGATCCAGCCGATTCCGGCACGGGCGGCAGGCCGTCCTCGGATCAGCCCGAAGTCGATTTCGTTTCCGGCGACGAAGAACAGCATGGCCAAGCCGAACTCGGCGAGCGTATCGGTGAACTCCACCGACTGCACCCACCCCAGAAGGCTGGGCCCGAGCAGGATGCCCAGGATGATCTCAAAAACCACCAACGGAACTTTGATGATGCGGTCGAGCAAGCGGACCGCCAGCGGAGCGGCAACGGCCAGCAAGGCGATCACCACCAGTGACGTCGTGAGACCCTGCATCAGCGGTACCTCCGCCGCTTCGAAGGAAAAGTACTCCAAAGCTACCGCCACTGCTCACACGGGCGCCACAAAGGCGGCCAGTTAAGCGGCTCCGCATGACCGGGACAATCACGACGGCGACGCCCCCAATCGGGAAGCGTCGCCGTCGTGAATCAAGCGGTGCTGAATTAAAGCGGTACTGAATTGAATCGGTACTGAACTAATCAGGGCGTTGGGCTGCCGCCGTTGACGTTCAGTGTTTCGCCCACCACGTAACTGGATTCCGGCGAAGCCAGGAACACGTAGGCCGGAGCAAGTTCCGCCGGCTGGCCCGCACGGCCCAAGGGGGTGTCCTTGCCGAACTCGGGCAGCGCCTCCTTGGGTTGTCCGCTGCTGACTTGGAGCGGAGTCCAGATCGGGCCGGGAGCCACGGCGTTGACCCGGATCCCCTTGGCGGCGAGCTGCTGTGCCAGGCCTTTGGTGAAGTTGTTGATGCTGGCCTTGGTGGTGGCGTAGTCAACCAGTGTCGGCGACGGGTTGTAGGCCTGGATCGATGTGGTGTTGATGATGGTGGAACCCTCCGGCATGTGGGGGAGGGCAGCCTTGGTCAACCAGAACATGGCGTACACATTGGTCTTGATGGTGTGGTCGAACTGCTCGTCGCTGATCTGGGCGAGTTCTTCCTGGGCCACCTGTTTGCCGGCGTTGTTGACCAGGATGTCGATTCCGCCCAGTTCGGAGACTGCGGTATCCACAACCGCCCGGCATGCTTCGGCGTCCTTCAGGTCTCCGGGAACCTTGACGGCCTTGCGGCCGGCGGCCTCAATGATGCCGGCAATGCGGGCCGCGTCCTCTTCCTCCTCGGGGAGGTAGGACAGCACGACGTCGGCACCCTCCCTGGCGAATGCGATCGCCGTTGCTGCGCCGATTCCGGAGTCGGCGCCGGTGACGATTGCCTTGCGGCCGTCGAGCCGTCCGGTACCGCGGTATGTGTCTTCGCCGAGATCGGCCTTGGGGGTGAGCTCCGCATCGAGTCCCGGTTCGGGTTGGTGCTGCTTTGGCGGCGAAATGTGCTCGTAGGCAGTCACGGGATTGCGGAACGTGTACTGGTCGGTCATTGGTGGTCCTCCTGGTGCTTAAGGCGTGGAACACGATGAAGCCACATCAAATTACTAAGTAGGCTTATATTTTTCAGCCTATCGCTCTTTGCGCTTCTCCATGAAATGGGCGGTGATGCCCGTAGCCAGCAGGACAAAGCCGATGAATCCGAGTGGTGAGGGATGAATGGGGATGGCCAGCAGGAGCATCGTGACGCCGAGGGTGATCGCGATGATGTTGAGCACCTTTGGCGCCTTTGGGCGACGGGATGGTTTGCCCGTCTCCAGTTGCCGCGCCAGCGCCGGGTCCTGAATAAAGAGCTCGCGCTCCAGCTCCTGCAATACCCTGCGTTCCTGGTCTGACAGCGGCATGCTGGTCCTTCCCATCCAACCCAAAAGACGGACTTGCTGCGGACTGGCCGGCGAACGTCGCCGAAAGACGACGCGCAACACATTAAGCTAAGCATGCTTACTATTGACCTGCAAGCATTGATTCAAAGAGTCGCGGGCGCGCGGGTTAGGCTGGATTATCCGGCTGAAGCAAGCGGCCGCAGCCACTACTGTGCGGAGCTGCTCCACATGCCCGATGATTCACAACTGAGCGCCCTCGCGGCTTCGTCTTTCTCCTTGCCTGAGTTGCGGGACGGACAGCTGGACGCCATGGCGGCACTCGCAAACGGCCGCGATGTCCTGGCCGTCATGCCCACGGGCTACGGGAAATCCGCTACATACCAGGTACCGGCACTGTATTTGCACCTTGGGCGCCAAGGAAGCGCAAGCGGACGTTCCGCCGTCGTGGTTTCGCCGCTTATCGCGCTGCAGGAAGACCAGTTGGACGGCCTGAACGGCCAGCTGGGCGACGGCGCCGCCGTCGCCATAAACTCTGCCCGCAGCGACTCGGAAGTCGAGGCTGCCTGGGAAGCCATTGAGACCGGCAAGGCAATATTCCTCTTCCTCGCGCCCGAACAGCTGGCCAAGCAGGAAACGGTGGATCGGATCGGCAAGCTGGACATCAGCATGTTCGTCGTGGATGAAGCGCACTGTGTTTCGTCCTGGGGCCACGACTTCCGGCCCGACTACCTGGACCTGGGAAATGTCCGCAAGAGGCTCGGCAATCCACCGGTGGCAGCGCTCACTGCGACTGCTTCGCCTCCTGTACGGGATGAGATTGTTGAACGGCTCAACATGCAGGATCCGCTTGTCCTGGTCCGGGGCTTTGACCGGCCCAATATCAGCCTTGAAGTGGTCCGGCACCAGGAAGACAAAGCCAAGCGGTCCGCTGTCCTGGAGCAGGTTGCCGGCCTGGCAAAGGCGGGGGAGAAGGGCCTGCTCTATGCGGCCAAGCGCAAGGACACTGAAAACTACGCCGCAAGGTTGAAGGACGCGGGGCTGCGGACCGAGGCCTATCACGCCGGCCGTTCGGCTACCGATCGGGAGCGCATCCACGAGCAGTTCCTGGCCGATGAACTGGACGTCGTGGTCGCGACGACCGCGTTCGGCATGGGCATCGACAAGCCCAATGTCCGGTTCGTGGTCCATGCAGACATTCCCGAATCGCTGGACGCCTACTACCAGGAGATCGGCCGCGGCGGACGCGACGGTGCGCCGGCGAAAGCAACGCTGCACTACCGTGCCGAAGACCTTGGATTGAGGAAGTTTTTCGGAACCCACGCCCCGGATGGAGACGCGTTGCTGGCCGTGCTCAAGGTCTTGAAACACGCCGGCCAGGCGGCGCCTAAAACCGCCATTGCCGAGCTGACCGGATTCAAGGCACGACGCGTCACGGCGCTGGTGAACCAGCTCGAGGAATCCAACGCAGTGAGCGTCGGCAAGCGCGGTATCAGGCTCGCTTCCAAGGCCAAACTTCCTGCCCTGGTGGCCCAGGCTGTTGAGCTCGCCGAGGCACGGCAGCGCGTGGATGAATCCCGCCTCACCATGATGCGTGCATATGCGGAGACCGATGGTTGCCGCAGGCAGTTCCTGCTCGGGTACTTCGGCGAGGAACTCCCGGAACCGTGCGGAAATTGCGATGCCTGCGCGGAGGCAAACCAGCGCACCAAAGCTCCGATTGCCGAGGCAGGAGCCCTCGACGGCGGCGGCTCGCCTTCGGATCAGCCCTTCCCGCTGCAGTCCTCGGTGGTCCACAAGGAATGGGGGCCGGGGCTGGTCATGCGGTATGAGGATGACGTCATCACGGTGCTGTTCGAGCACGAGGGCTACAAGACCCTTTCCCGCACGGCCGTAGTGGAGAATGAACTCCTGAAGCCCGCCTAGGTATTCAATTCGAGCATCAAGCCGGGAAGTTGGTCCGCGAGTTCGCGCGCGAGGAATCCCAAGGGGCCGAGCTTGCTCGCCAACCGATCCGCTGCGGCTGCATGAAGGTGCGTCCCCCAGCAAGCTGCCTGGGCGTGGGTGGTTCCCCGCGCACGGAGTCCGGCAATGGTTCCGGCCAGGACGTCACCGCTGCCGGATGTGCCCAGTCCGCCGTAACCCGTGGTGATCTTCCATAGTCCGGAGTCATCGGCCGTACCGCCATGGGGAGTGGCAATGTACCCCTGGCAGCTGACGACGGCGTCGAACCTCTGAGCCACTTCGACGACGTCCTGCTCCAGGTCCTCGATGTCACGGCCCAGCAGGATACCGAGCTCCGTGGGGTTGGGAGTGAGGATCAGCCGACCGCGCCATTGATCCACGTCCCGTAGCTTGGGCAGCGCGCCCAGCGCGTATGCGTCAAGGACGACGGCGGGCTTCCCTGCTCCGCTCTCCTCCCGCTCAAGGAGGGCAACCAGGAGGTCCTCGGTGAGTTCGGAGTTGTCCAAACCCGGGCCTATGAGGACTGCATCCGCGCGGTCCAGGTAAGGGCCGATCCGGTCCAACCCTTCGCCGGTCACTGAGCCCGCCGCGTCTTCCGGGAGGCCGATCGATCCGCACTCCGGCAGCTCAACCCCCAGCTGGACGGATACCGACTCGGCCACGGCGAGCGTCAGTTTTCCGGCACCGGCCCGGAGGGCGGACGTCCCCGCGAGCAAAGCGGCGCCCGGCGTCGAACGTCCGCCCCCGACCACCAGCACAGCGCCACGGGAATACTTGTCCTCGCCGGGAGCCGGCAACGGCCAGTCGCGCAGCAGCGACGGCGTGACGAGCGTCGGACTGTCATTGCGGGTGGACACTGGCGTCCCCCGCGTGTTCAGTTACGGCTACACCCTGCTCGGTGAGGTGGTCGGCCACGTTAAAGCTTTCCAATGTCCAAGGGCCGGCACCGGATGGCCGGACGTAGCGGGTGATGGAAGCATTCAGTACGGAGGTGGTGGCTGCCAGGTCCAGGATCTCGTCTTCGGACATGCCCTCCAGCACGTAGCGGACCAGCAGAATCACGGCGTCATGGCAGACCAGCATGACCCGCCGCCCGCTGTTCAAGGTATTTAGTTCGGCAAGGACTGAACGGAGCCTCAGCGCCACATCGGCCCATGATTCCCCACCCGGCGGCCGGTAATACAGCTTGCCCAACCACAACCGACGCTCCGCCTCTTCCGGGAACCGTGCTTGGACGCCCCTGCTGGTCAGCCTGTCCAGGATGCCCAGTTCACGGTCCCGGAGCCGTTCATCGCTAAGTACTTTGGCGGACCAGCCTGCTGACTCGATGGCGATCTCCGCCGTCTGCCGGGCCCTGGCGTACGGTGATGAAACCACGGCATCAGGTCGCGAATCCTCGGCAATCCTGGCCAAGGCCGTACCCAGCGCCTTCGCCTGTTCCTGTCCGGTCCCGGAGAGGTTCACATCGGCGTCGCGGGCCGGTACATCAATGATCTCGGCTCCCGCCAGGCGGGCTTCCGTGGCCGCGACGTTTCCTTCGCTCTCACCGTGCCGGATCAACAGCAGCTCGACGGCACCTGCCTCCTGCACCGCATCCGTCAGACCGTCGTCGTTCATCAACAATTCTCCCCTCGGCTTGTCCTGCGGAACGCGCAACCCTACCCACTGCGTACCCACCGTTCCCGAAGATAAACGCACGACGGCGGGCTGCCGCCGTCGTTGTTCGATTCGTGGGGTACCCGCGGTTCCCGACTGGAAACCGAATGACGGGCAGCCGAACGTCAAGGCCTGTTGCCGGGCTCCGAGGTGAAGTAAGTTGCTGGAATGGACGACACATACCAAGTCATTGTGGTCGGTGGCGGTTTTGCAGGCGTTGCAGCAGCCAAGGAGCTGGGACGCAAGGGCGTCCGCGTCCTGCTGATCGACTCGAACAACTACCACCAGTTCCAGCCCCTGCTCTACCAGGTGGCCACTTCCCAGATTGGAGTTTCGGCCATTGCGCGGCCGCTGCGCTCCGTTTTCCGGCGCTACAAGAGCGTCAAAGTGCTGACGGCGAAAGTTGCTTCAGTAGACACCACGCGGAAGACCGTCACGACGGCGGACGGCCGCACCTTCGAGGGCCGGTTCCTGGTCCTGGCAGTGGGTGCGGTGCCCAACTTCTTCAACACGCCCGGGGCCGAGGAACACGCCTATCCGCTGTACTCCGTCACGGATGCCACCAAACTGGGGAGCGGGCTCACCCGCCTCCTTGACCAAGCCGACCTGGCTGCCGACGGCATGGTGGACGTAGTGGTGGTGGGTGGCGGCCCCACGGGCGTGGAAACAGCCGGGGCAATGGCCGAGAACGTCAAATACGTGGTGAAGAAGTATTTCTCCCCCGAACTCGCAGCTCGGTGCCGGGTGCACTTGGTGGACATGGTGCCCGTGGTGCTGAACGCCTTCTCGAAGAAGTCGCAGGACTACGCAGCCGACCACCTGGGAAAGGTCGGCGTCCAACTGCACATGGGGCAGGGCGTCACGGAAGTGCGTTCCGATGGCGTTTCCTTGGCAGACGGGACGTTCATTCCGGCGCAGATCGTGGTCTGGGCGGGTGGTTTGAAGGCCGGTGACCTGATTTCCGGTTCGGGGCTCACGCAGGGGAGGGGCGGGCGCATCGACGTCCGGCCGGACCTTACAGCTCCCGATGCGGAGGGCGTGTATGTGCTCGGTGATGCCGCGAACATCACCGATGACGCCGGAAACAAATTGCCCCAGTTGGGTTCGGTGGCCCAGCAAGCGGGGAAATGGGCAGCGGGAAACATCATTGCCGAGCTCAACGGAGAAACCCGCAAGCCTTTCCATTACGTGGATAAGGGCTACATGGCAATGGTCGGACGCGGTGCGGCTGTGGCCGAGCTTGGCCGTAAGCGCATCCAGTTGCAGGGGACGTTTGCCTTCCTATCGTGGCTCCTGGTGCACTTGGCCCTGCTGTCCGGGCTGCAGCAGAAGGCCCGTGCCCTGTTCTCCTGGCTCAACGGATATATCCTTCACAGCCCTGCGCAGGTGGTTGTCAGTGGGCCGGTGGACAAGGAGTTGGGTCAGGAACCCGGTGCCCCTGGGTCTCCTGGTTCCCGCGGCTCGGAAGGGCAGGCGTCCGCCGGGTAATAGGCTGGGGGAGAACCCCCAACAAGGAGCGACATGTCACTGAAGGACCGTCTCAAAGCAGACGTTGTTGAACACATGAAGGCCGGCAACAAGATCGCCCTGACCACCGTGCGGAACGTGCTGGGGGAAATCACCACGCGCGAGAAGTCCGGGAAGACGCCCGTGGACCTGGACGACGCACAGGTGACGGCACTCCTCCAGAAGGAAGCTGCCAAACGACGCGACACGGCAAAAATCTACACCGAAGCCGGAGAAAGCGACCGCGCCGCTGCGGAAGTGGCCGAGGCTGAAGTCATCGAGGCTTATCTGCCCAAGCCGCTGACGCGCGAGGAAGTCGAGTCGATCGTCGACGAAGAGATTGCGGCGCTGAGGGCTGACGGTCAGGAACTGTCCATGCGTTCCATGGGGACTGTCATGAAGCCTGTCACGGCCAAGGTCGCCGGCCGTTTCGACGGCAAGGCCGTCAGCGAGATCGTGCGTGGCCGTTTGGCTTGACGTTTTCGGGGCTGCCCGGCGTTAGCCGACGCCGAGCAGCCCCCGCAGGGTGTCCGCATTCCGCACGGCGTTCCCGCCGCCGTCGTTGTTGAAGTACGCAAACACATCCCTCCCGGCGCCGCTCCACTCGCCGATGCGGTCCGCCCACCAGCGCATGTCGTCCTCGGAGTAGGAGCCACCGTAAAGGTGCTGCTGGTCGGGCCCGTGCAACCTGACGTAGACGAAGGGCGCGGTGGCCCGCAGGATGCACGGCAGGTTCGCGCCGCTCATGATGCAATACGCTGCCTGGTGGTTTTCCAGGATTGCGTAGACGTCGGGATGGTCCCAGCTCTCGTGGCGGAACTCGACCGAGACCCTTATCCAGTCGGGAACTGCGCCGAGGAAGTAGTCCAGCCGGGCATCGTCGCGGGCGAAGTCGGGCGGGAGCTGGGCGAGGAGGACGGCCCGCTTGTCACCGAGTTCGTGCCAACAACGGCTGATCCGCTCAATCCAGACTTCCGGGGCATAGAGCTTCTTGCCGTGCGTGAGGCCACGGGGCGCCTTCACTGACATGGCGAAGCCTGGCGGAAGCCGGTCCCGCCAACCAGCGAACGTCGTGTCCCTGGGCCAGCGATAGAAGCTGGCGTTCAGCTCCACAGTGCTGAACCTCGCTACATAGGCTTCCAGCCGCTTTGCCGTCGGGAGGCCCTGTGGGTAAAGCACGTTGTTCCAGTGGTCGTAGCTCCAGCCTGAAGTGCCGATGTGGATACCCATGCTTGGATGTTAGTTGGCCGGTGCGGATTATCCACAGGCCCGATGTCCCCGGCTGTCCCGGCACTTCACTCCCTGGGTGCCCCCACGGGCTTTAGTGCCGCCCGATATTCCTTGCAATGAGGGCCTGGAGGTCCTCGGCCACTTTGCGCTGGCGGGCGCTTCGCGTCGGTGCGGCAGTCCGGGGCCGGGAAGTCCCGTATCCCACGTGCCTGGTTTTTGAGGTGGGCTTCGCGCCGGCCTGTGGTTCGCGGGCGAACGCTGCATCGCGTTCGATCCGGGGATCACGAAGGGGCGCGTCGACAGTGACGGTGCCCTGCAAGGGGTCGTGGAAAAGTGGGAGATTCATGGGTCCGTTCCGGGAAATGCAGGCCGCACAAGGCCGCCATAAAACGCTCGACAGGATCTGAACTTCGATCCTTGCATACCTGGATTAGCGGTGAAATGGACAGATGCATATGAGAATGCCAAACGGCTGTGCACATGTCCACCTGGGCGTCTAGCCCCAAAGAGCCTTGCGGAGCAGCGTCTTAAGCTGGGTCACTTCGTCCGCGTCCAGATGGGCGAGCTGCTGCTGTTCGCAACTGTCCAGTTCGGCGCGGATCTTGTTGTGGATCCGGCGTCCTTCCGCCGTGGAGACGATCGCCCGGGAGCGCCTGTTTCGTTGGCCCGGTACCCGCTCCACCAGGCCACGATGCTCCAGGTCGTCCACCAATCCGGCCACCTGGTTGAGGTCGAGACTGAGGAATTCCGCGATCTCGCGCTGGGTTGCTTCCAAGCCGCTGCAGGCCAGCGTGAGCACCGAAAACGTGCGCTCGCGCAGCCGGAAATCGCTGAGGATGCGCTTGTTCAGGGCCGAGCCGGCGTCGTACAGCTTTCCAAGCAGGAGGCCCACGTCGTTGCCGATCTCTGCCGCCGCCAGGCGCGGTGTTTCGACGTCGGCTGTAAGCGGAACCATGACAACTCCAAAAGTAGAAAAGACCACGACCCCGACATTTTTTCAGAGATGTGCCGGCCCCCATGACCACGTTAAGGATCTCACGACGCTGCGCGTCATCCCGACCGCGGTTCGTTTTGAGCGTCGGCTAGGGTGCTGTGAAGACTCACTCTCAGCTAGTCAAAAGGGGTTCCACCATAAATGGGCGCGCTCGGATATCTCGCCGCTTCGGTTCCACCACGCATGGCGAGTGCCGGTGCCGCAGTAGGCCTGCCCATCCTGGCCGTCCAGCAATTGGGGGACGTCGCCGTCGGCGGTTTGCTCGTTGCCGCTTCGCTGGGCCCGAGCGTGCTCGCCGCTCCCCTCGTCGGCACGGCGCTTGACCGTGCCAGCAGGCCAGGCCTGCTGGTGGCGGGATCGGGTCTGCTGACCGCGCTGGCCTTCGCTGCAGCGGCGTTCATCGGCCAGGTCCCACTGCCGATCGTGTTCGTGCTTCTGGTCCTGGCCGGTGCCGTATCGCCTTTTTACATGGGTGGGCTCTCCAGTTTCGTATCCGGCGTGATCCCGGACGGTCGCCGCGCTTTCGCCTACGACGCGCTGTCCTACAACGTTTCCGCCGTGGCCGGACCGGCGTTGGTGGCGGTCATCTCGGCTCTTCTGCCGGCACAGGCTGCGCTTGGGGTGTTGGCGGTTGCCTCGGTGCTCGGAGCGCTTGCCGTGCGGGCAGTGGGATTGCGGCCCCACGCCCGGGCAGGCGGCTCGCCCTGGCAGGCCATCAAGGCGGGGTTGCACAGGATCTTCTCGCATCGCCCACTGGCCGTAGTGACTGTCTCCTCCACCTTGACCCAACTCGGGCAGGGCGGCCTGGCAGTTGCGGCCATCGCGTTGTCGATCGAAAGGGTGAGCTCGCCGAGCGAAGGCGCGGCGGTGGTCACGTCCTTCGCGGTCGGCAGCCTTCTGGGGGCGCTCTACGAGACGGCGCGGCCCACCCGGCGCCCACCCGAATTCGTGATGCTTGCAGGATTCCTGGCCACCGGAGTGTTGACCGCGGTGGCCGCCTTCAATATCGGAACGTTGTGGACCATCATCGCGATCGGACTCTCCGGTGTTTTCACGGCGCCGACCGCAGCAGCCATGCTCTTCTTGCGGAACCGGCTGAGCCCGGCACATTTGAAATCACAGATTTTCACGGTGAGTGCCGGCTTCCGAGCCAGCGCGTCAGCCGGTGGAGCCGCGATCGCGGCCTCAGCCGCAGGGCTCGGCGGGGCGGTCATGGTGGTTGCGATGGGCGTCATTTGGATTATTTCCGCCGCGATGATGGGCGCGTACCCGAAAACGTCCCCGTACGAAAAGTGACATCGCCGGACACATTCCGTCAAAGGGATAAATCCCGGTTAATTTTGTCCATCCGACTGCTTTATGTCGCGCACTGGCACTACGATAAGCAGCGACTCAATCGTTGAGTGCAATTATTTGGGATCGACTCAAACCTAACCGGGGGATTTACCAATGAGCTACCAGCAACAACCGCAACAGACCCAGCCCTACGGCGCGCAAGCGGGCGAACCGCCTTTGTGGGCTCCTTACTACGGTGCACCCATTGGCGCTGCCATCCAGCGCTTCTTCAAGAAGTACGCCACTTTCACCGGCCGGGCGAGCCGCAGCGAATACTGGTGGTGGACGCTGGTAGCGGGCATCGTCGGAATCGTGTTGAACATTCTCTTTACATCGGGCATCTCAGTTGATTCGGACGGAGTTCCGGTTCTTGGCCCGACCTACGTTGTCGGTCTGATCCTTGCTGTGATCTGGGGCCTCGCGACGATCGTCCCGTCCATCGCCCTGACCGTCCGTCGTTTGCATGACGGCAACTTCAGCGGCTGGCTCGTCCTGCTGATCCTGGTTCCGGTCCTTGGCGCCCTGGCTGTCTTCGTCCTCGCACTCCTCCCGTCCAACCCGGCCGGCCAGCGGTTCGACGTTCCTACCGCCTAGCACCGCGCATCACCTGAAAGAGGGACGGCACACCGCGTGCCGTCCCTCTTTCGGGTTCGCCGGGACAAAGCGGGTTCACAAGCCAAAGCCGTGGCATGCTGAAGTCCACCCCCAACGACGAGGAGAGCCATGTCCAGCCCTCCACAGGCCAGGAGCATCAAACGCTGCGCCGTCGTAGGTGGCGGAATCATCGGCGTGGCAGTCGCCCGCGAGCTGACCAACAAACTCGACGGGGCCCAGGTCACGCTGTACGAGAAAGAAGACAGGCTCGCCGGACACCAAACCGGACACAACTCGGGAGTGGTCCATGCCGGCCTTTATTACGAGCCAGGGGGACTTAAGGCGACATTGTGCCGCAGGGGAGTGGGTCTGCTCCAGGAATTCTGCGCTGCCAGGAACCTGCCTTACGACGCCTGCGGGAAACTGGTCATAGCCCAGACCCCGGAAGAATCACGGCGCCTGGACAACATCTTTGCCCGGGCCACGGCAAACGGTGTTCCCGGCGTCAGGATGCTCAGCGCGGGCCGGATCGGCGAGGTGGAGCCGAACGCCGTCGGGCTTTCCGCTTTGCACTCGCCCGAAACCGCGATCGTGGACTATGCGGCCGTCACCAATGCCCTCGCCGACGATGTGGTGGCCGCAGGCGGGCAGATCCGGCTGGGGCAGGAGGTTACTTCCCTGGAGCAGCAAGGGCGTGGAGTAGTGGTCCGCACCAAGGACAGTGGAGAGCATTACGACCTCGTGGTGGCCTGCGCCGGGCTGCAATCCGACAGGCTCGCGGAGGCCACGGGCGAGCCGCGGACCCCGAGGATCGTTCCCTTCTTCGGGCAATACTTCCTGCTCGGCGATGAAGCGCGGGACAAGGTCAATGGCCTCATCTATCCGGTGCCTGACCCCAGGCACCCATTCCTCGGTGTCCACCTGACCAAACGGATCGACGGCGAGATGATGCTGGGTCCCAACGCCTTCATTTCATTCGGGCGTGAGTCGTACTCATGGAAGGACTTTGACGCGAGGGACGTGCTGGACTACGCGTTGTTCCCGGGCTTCTGGAATTTCGCGCGGCAGAATGTGCCCTCAGCTGTCCGTGAGTTCCAAACGGTGATAAGCAAAAAGAAATTCATCAGGGAAGCCATGCGGTTCGTGCCCGCGCTGGAAGGCGCCAAGGTAGTTCCCGGAACGCGGGGCGTGCGGGCGCAGGCGATGAACGGTGACGGCTCGCTGGTGGACGACTTTGTGATTTCACGACGCCGGGACACGGTTTTGGTGCGAAACGCGCCTTCGCCGGGGGCTACCTCGTCCATGGCAATCGCCGAGTACATTGTCCAGCAGGCGCTGCAGCCTTAGGGCGAATTTACAAACCGGTGACAAGCGGGAAACCGGCCCCACACGAGCGCTGGATACCTTGGCCGCATGATCATCACCAGGGTTATTCAAACTGCTGCCCGCGTTGGCGCGTCCGTTGGCAAAGTCATCGAGTCTGCCTACACCCTGGACTGCGCGGACACGGCTGCGCGCCGGCCGGCGGATACGCAGGATTGGAGCTGGCTGCCTGCACTCAGCGGCGTCACCGTTGCCAGTGCGCAGGCCATCCGGTCCCATGCCCAGGAGCCCCCCAACCGCCTGTGAAATAGCCGGAATTGTCGCGTTGGACACACTATTCGTTCAAGGCGCAGGGTATGCCCTAAACTGCTGCACTGAGGTGCCGGGAATGGCACTTATGCAGCAACGAAAGCGAACCCAATGGCTACTGATTACGACGCTCCGCGCAAGACCGAAGAAGAGTCTCCCGCCGAATCGCTTGAGGCCCTCCAAGCCTCCCGTGGGGCTGCTGCCCAGACGGCAGTCATTGACGTTGATGACAACGACACCGCGGAGGGAATCGACCTCCCGGGCGCTGATCTTTCAAATGAAGAACTGACCGTGGTGGTTGTCCCGGAGCAATCGGACGAATTCACCTGCGCGTCTTGTTTCCTTGTCCGCCACCGGTCCCAGGTGGCATTGGAAAAGAACGGCATGAAGTACTGCAAGGACTGCGAAGGGTAATCGGCAGGAATTAAGCAAGCAGCCCCGTCAGGCTATTGGAGCCGGACGGGGCTTTTGCATGTCCGGCTCATGAGCCGTGGCGCAAAAGTCACGCAAAGATCACGTGATCTTTGATTACGAACCGGTTGTCGAGGGGTCGGAAAGAGGGCCTGAGAGGACAATTCGCCAACGCCCTGACGGCTCTTTTGTGACACGCAAATCCCCCCTTTAACGGTTTAGTCCCGAAGCGGATACAGCCGGAGCAAACACCCCGGCACACTCTTAGTCTTGAGTTATCCAACCTGCCTTGAAGGGGGCAAAAAATGAGGAAATTCAGCGCCGGGGTAGGAGCCGTCATCGCGGTTTCCGGGCTCGGCCTGGCGGCGCCGGGACCGGCCTCGGCGGCAAGTTATTGCGGCATCATGTGGGGCTCCCTGGCCAAGGCGGACCCTGACATGAGCTCAGCCAATGTCACCAACGTCCGCACGGGCCAGCAGGCTTGCTACGACCGCTTGGTGATCGACCTTTCCGGCAAAGTGGCCGGCTATTCCGTGCAGTACGTTCCCGTCGTGGTCCAGGACGGATCGGGCTTCCCCATCCCGCTCCTTGGCGACGCAGATCTCCAGGTCACCGTGACCGCACCTTCCTACAACCAGGACGGCCAAGGCACCTATGTGCCTGCTGCCAAGGCGGAGTTGTCCGACGTCAGCGGTTACCAGACCTTCCGCCAGGTGGCGTACGCGGGAAGTTTCGAGGGGTATACGAGCATCGGGCTGGGCGTGCGTGCCCGGCTTCCTTTCAGGGTCTTCACCTTGGACGGGCCCGACGGCGGTTCACGCCTGGTGGTGGACGTGGCACACCACTGGTAATCCGCCTGCAAATGCGGCCAAACAGCGGGAAAGCTGCCAGTTCGTACGGAAGTTCGGTATATATCAAGCTGTTTGTGACAGCTGGGGGGTTTTTCTGTGGTTGATTCCGGCGGTGGCTGGTATTCCTGGCGCGGTGGGTCTGCGGTGGTATCTGTGAGGGTTGCGGGCGTAGCAGGCATCGA
>NZ_JBIVHM010000017.1:0-38735 GCF_044749185.1 Paenarthrobacter sp. NPDC089675
CCACCACCGAAGCCAACGGAGCATTAAAGGCCATCACCGTGAACAGCAACGCCAAAATCCCCATCCCGCCCTTCAACCGGGTGCGGGGCGGAGCCGTCGACACCGAACCAGCCAACGGCCCGGGATTCGACTCAACAGCCGAATCTGCATTTGTATTCAAGGTTCCTCCAGTGATGCTCAACAACTTGCGACTTCTTTTGCATGTTGTGATGGAAATTGAGTTAAGGCCCCAAGTGGAAAAGTTGCCCAGCAAGGACGGCCCATGAGGTTATCGTTCCTGCGATCTGCAGTCCATCGTCGTCGACAAAGAAGCCCGGCGCTGTCGCAGGTTCGAATGGGGCTGGCTCGCCGGGGTAGCGGCCAGTACGCACATTGTGCCCAGCTCAGGCTTTATTGTGCTATAGACAACTATTCTTGTACCATCAGGTTCTTGTCAATAGTTTTTGTGATCTACATCTCAATCTGCCTAGAAAATTAACCCCAGAGCGTGAGAGGTGGGTCCATGGGGCTGGTGCAACTCGATGCGATCGCTTTTTCGCCGCAGGTAATGGCGTTGGAGCGCAGATCCACCCCCCCGGGGGAACTCGGGCCACCGACCGCGTCCAGCCCGACCGCGGGTTCCTACTCCCTTTGAAAAGACCCCACTGGCGGTGTCGCACCCGCATATCGCAGCAGTCTCGCGTCAAGTGCCGTGATGATGGCTGAGCCGCCGAATGCTCTCTGCTTGCAATCCGCCGCGCCCCGTAGCCAAGGAGAACTGATCCGGGTTGTCGCTCAAGCATTCAACGGCCACCGGGCTGAACAGGTCCTGCCCTATGGCAATAGGCGGCTGCTTGGCACCCCCACGGTTACGGAATGACGGTGATTCTGGATGACTGACTCTCAGACAGCTGGAAATTCAGGATCATGCCGTAGGGGCACCGCGATTCGGTACGTCGACAGCCCAGCCGCACCGCGGACCGAAATGCCGATTCCAGCCGGATTGCCGGACATTTGTCCTGCCGAGCCGAGTTGGCCCCCTTCGTCCATGGGTGCCCCGGTGGGCCACTTGTCAAGATCCAAGCCGGCAGCATGACTGGATTATCGTTTGGGCCAGCGAAGCTCCATGTCGCTTATTGGATAAACAATCCGGCGTAGCCACCTGCTTCTATGACTCGATGTGGTAACCGAGTTCTTGTTCGACTTTAGAGAGCGCGCGATCGAGACGAGCCAGGAGGTCATCAATTTCGTCTAGGGTTATTGTCAGGGCTGGCGCTATTTGGCAGGCGTCGTTAAAGCCGCCGGTCGCGACATAGATGACGAGTCCTTCGTCCATGGCTGCGTCCGCCACACGTCGCGCGAGCGATCCCTGGGGCACGAGCACTTCCTTGGTCCGTTTGTCTTGTACGAACTCAACTGAGTGCAGCATGCCGAGTCCCCGCGCCTCACCAACGAGTTCATGCTTATCGGCAAGTCTGCTCAGACCGTCAGCCAGATACTTTCCGGTGTCCGCGGCGCGGGCGATCAAATTGTCCTGAAATAGGACATCAATCACCGCGCTGGCGATTGCGATCGAAAGGGGGTTGCCCGCGTAAGTGTGCCCACCCAGAATCCTTCCGGATCCTCGGGTTAGAGTTTCGAGGATCTCCGCGTCCACCAAAGTTCCCGCGATGGGCGTATATCCTGCGCCCAACCCTTTGCCGATGGCCACGAGGTCGGGTTTGACGTTCCAGTGGTCAACTCCGAGCAGCTTCCCCGTTCGGCCCAAACCTGTCATGACCTCATCAGCGATCAACAGGACATCGTATTTATCGCACAGTTGGCGAAGACCTTTGACGTATGCATCCGGTGGGACGGTTGAGCCCAAGGTGGCGCCGCCTACGGGTTCAAAGATGACGCCGGCGAGCCTGTCCGCGTGCTCAGCGATAGCCCGCTCGGCCTGCTCAAGGAGTTTATGAGCGTATTCCTCCTCGCCAAGACCTTCACCCTCACGGTATAGATATGGTGCTGGCAGCTCGGCAAACGGGTAGGCCAGGTTCCCAGCAACTTGTCGCCGAGCGTGCCCAGATAGGGAGAGCGCCCCAAGGGTATTGCCGTGATAGCTTTTCGCCTGCGAGAGGAACCAATGCCTATCCTTGCCTTTTTCCCGATAGTACTGAAGGGCGAACTGCATTGCCGCTTCCACGGCTTCCGACCCCGAGTTGACGAACCAAACGCCGGCATACCCGGTGGCATCCGCAAGCCGGGCCGCCAGATGGTGGGTCGTCTCGGACGCAAAGGCGCCGCGGTGGATGTAAGTAACACGTTCCGCCTGAGTCTTCATCGCCTCAATCACGCGAGGGTTGGAATGCCCGATCGACGTCACCACGGCCCCCGAACAGCCATCCAAGTACCGGTTGCCGTCTGTATCGAAAAGCCATACGCCTTCCGCACGGTCAATGTTCGGCAGCTCGGCTCCCAACACGTTCTGGATCAATGCTGTACTCATTGAGAATCCTTTCAATGGAGAAGCTAGTTCTGTAGGAAGTTGAGTGCAGTGAATTCCGACTTCAAGGCAGGCTCTGCCCAAAGTTCCACTTTCGTTTCAGCAAAGTATTCTTCTCGCCCGCGGCCAACAGCGAAATCGACCACGACTGTCAGCTGGAGGATGATCACCGGGAGTCGGGTGCCCGCAGAAGCCGGGACGCCCGGCGCCCTGAAGACTTTCTGGGACATGCTGGGGCCGTTCTTTGAAGCAGCCTGGCACGAAGATCGAACCCAGAAGGGCCACACGTAGCCGCAGCCACGCGTCGCCATCAGGGGCTTTGACTACCCGTTCACACAATTGTTGTATCTCAGCATGCCTAATTCCTATTCGATGCACAAGGTCTATTGGTCATCCAATAACATGCGTGGAGATCATCCTCTTCCGCGGCCTTTACCGGGCGTTCTTCATCGCGGATGTCATTGAGGATCGGCCAACCGGGCCGGGAACAGGGGCATTTTGCCGAAAGCCTCTCGATTCAGTTGTGGATGCCAGGTCGGGTCCCAGCTCATGCCACGTTTAACCTGACCGCATCAGCCTCGCCTACTGTTTCCGAAGTCCTCGTATTGCTCAATCATTCAGTTGATCGAGCATTCTCATACGCCCTGGATCCGGGACTTGCGGTGTAGGTCTACCCATCAAGTTGTTGGTGTATCGCGGCCCCCTCGGAAGCGGCGTCGTTCTCTCGGAGCCTGGCGAGCAGAAGCGAAAGGCTCAAAGCTCAATCGGAGTTGACGTGGTCATTCTGCATAAGGGTTGCTGATACCGATGTATTGGACGGTGGTGTATTCAGCGATTCCCTCGGAGCCGCCTTCGCGACCGAGTCCTGACTGTTTGACGCCGCCGAAAGGGGCTGCGGCGTTGGATATTATGCCAGCGTTGAATCCAACCATTCCGCATTCGATCTGTTCAGCGACCCGGAGGAGCTTGTTGAAGTCCCGGCTGTAGAGGTAGCAGGCGAGTCCGTACTCGGAGGCATTGGCAAGCCTGATGGCGTCTTCTTCACTATTGAATGTGGTGACTGGAGCGACCGGGCCAAAGATTTCCTCTCGCAGAATGGCGGCATCATTGGGAACGTTAGCCAGGACAGTGGGCTGATAGAAGTAGCCGGCGCCTTGGACTGGTGAGCCGCCGGTGATGGCGAGGGCACCGGCATCAATGGCCGCTGTGACCAGGGAGTGGACGTCTTCACGTGCTCCGCCGTCGATCAAAGGTCCAACCTTGGTCTGGGGGTCGGTGCCGTGCCCTGTTGTCAGAGCGGCCATGGCAGCGGCGAACTCCTGCGTGAATTCCTCTGCGACCGCCTCGTGGACCAGGAAGCGGTTAGCTGCGGTGCAGGCTTCACCCATGTTCCGCATTTTGGCTGCCATCGCGCCTTCAACGGCCGCTTCGAGATCAGCATCCTCAAACACGATGAAGGGGGCGTTCCCGCCGAGCTCCATGGAAGTACGGAGCACGTTCTGCGAGGCATCGGCCATGAGCCGCTTTCCGACCGGGGTGGATCCTGTGAAGGAGACCTTACGCAGTCTGGAGTCCTTCAGCAGTGGTCCGGAAATTCCCGAAGCCGAGGAGGACGCCACGACGTTGAGGACTCCGGGAGGCAGGCCCGCGTCCAGCATGGTCTGGGCGAAATACTGGGCCGTCAAGGGAGTGAGCTTGGCTGGTTTCAGCACCATGGTGCAGCCAGCTGCGACCGCTGGGGCCACTTTGCGGGTGGCCATCGCTAGAGGAAAGTTCCATGGAGTGATGAGCAGACAGGGGCCGACGGGTTTGTGCTGAACCAGAATCTTGTTCTTACCCTCGGGTGTGGTCAGATAGCGGCCGTAGTCGCGCACGGCTTCCTCGGAAAACCAGCGCAGAAACTCGGCTCCATAGGTCACTTCACCGCGGGCTTCAGCCAGTGGCTTTCCCATTTCCAGGGTTATGAGCAGTGCGAAGTCTTCAGCGCGTTCGGTGACGAGGTCGAAGGCCCCACGGAGGATTTCGGCCCGGACCCGCGGCGCGGTCCTGGCCCATGAGACTTGGGCGGCGTCGGCTGCGTCCAAGGCGGCGAGAGCGTCGGCGCTCGTGGCAGAGGCCAGCGTGGCTAGCAACTTTTCTGTTGCGGGGTCCTGCACATCGAATGTCCCGCCATCGGATGCGTCCCGCCACTGGCCGTTTATAAGGAGTCCGGTGGGAACCGAGGCCAGGAGTGCGGCTTCGTGGTCGGAGGAGAGTACGGTTACGGTGGTCATGAAAAGTCCCTCAGAATTAGTTATGACCGGTGGTTGAGCCCCGTTGGAAGAGGTTTATCTAGGCCCAACCACCGGGGCTTAGTAGCTGGCGCGGATGGTGCTGTCTGCGCCGTGAATGTATGTTTCCGCGAAGCCTTCCGAGGCCCTGGCGAGCATGGCGACATCGGCGCCGACCAGCACGAAGGAGGCGCCGGCGTCGAGATACGCGCGGGCTGTGTCCGGGTTGAAGGCGTTGACGCCGGCTGGCTTGCCTGCCGCTGTGGCGGCCTGGATGCAGCGTTCGACGGCGGCCCTCACCTCGGGATGTTCCTGCTGTCCCAGCACGCCCATTGAGGCAGCGAGGTCCGAGGGCCCGAGGAAGATGCCGTCCACGCCATCGACGGCCAGGATCTCCTCGACGGCCTCGACGGCTGCTGCGGATTCGATCTGGACGGTGACGCTGACGGTGCCACCGGCCTGGGCCAGATAGTCAGGGACCCGGTTCCAGCGCGATGCCCTGGCCAGCGCCGAGCCGACCCCGCGCACACCGTGCGGCGGGTAGCGGACCGCGGCCACCGCGACGGCCGCTTCTTCGGCGGAGTTGACCATGGGAACCAGCAGGTTCTGCACACCGAGGTCCAGGTACTGCTTGATGACCACGGTGTCGTTGACCGGTGGCCGGACCATGGCCTGGACGGGATAGCCGTGCATCGCCTGGAGTTGGGCGAGGATCGATTCGAGTCCGTTGGGGCTGTGCTCGGCGTCGATCAGTACCCAGTCCAGGCCCGAACCTGCGCAGATCTCGGCCACCAGGGGGCTGCCGGAGCACACCCACATGCCGGCCAGGGGTCGTCCTGCGGAAGCGAGGGCCGAGTAGAAGGTGGGACTCAGCTGAAATGGCATGTCACTGCTCCCAAGGGTCCATAGTCGGCGTGGACGGTATCACCTTTGTACACCCACAAGGGCCGGGTGAAGGAGCCGGCCAGGATGATGTCGCCGGCTTTCATCGAATCCCCGTGCGCGGCGATCTTGTTGGCCAGCCAGTGCACCCCGTTGGCCGGGTGGTCGAGGACGCCGGCTGCGACTCCGGTCTCCTCCACGGTCTGGTTCTTGTACAGGATCGCGGAGACCCAGCGGAGGTCGACGGCGTCCGGCTTTACGGGCCGGCCGCCGATCACCATGGCACCCATCGCGGCGTTGTCCGAGATCGTGTCCACGATGGTCCGGCCCTCCATTTCGATCCTGGAGTCCAGGATTTCGAGGGCCGGAACCACGTAGTCGGTGGCGTTGAGGACGTCGAAAATAGTGCAGCCGGGGCCCTTGAGCCCGGACTTCAGGACAAAGGCCAGCTCTACCTCCACCCGGGGGTGCGTGTATTGGTCCCATTCCACGGAGCATCCGGTTTCCAGGACCATGTCATCGAAAATCGCGCCATAGTCCGGCTCCGTGATGCCTGTGGCGGCCTGCATGGCCTTGGACGTGAGGCCGATCTTCCGCCCCACCAACGTGCGTCCGGCTTCCTCGTTGCGCTGGCGCCACAACTGCTGCACGGCGTAGGAATCCTCCACCGTCATGTCCGGGTAGCGGGCGGTCAGGCGCGGCACCGGTTTGCGGTTCCGGTGGGCTTCAAGGAGTTCGTCGGCAATGGCTTCAATCGTTGCGGGGTCAAGCACGGATGTGCTCCTTTGCGGGCTAAGTGATGGTAGTTTTTTATGCGGATCTACAGGCCCAAATGCTGGCCCCAGCATGCCGGCGAACTGGGACCAGCGGACCATGGCTAGACCTGTGCGCCGAGTTTGAAGCCGTCAGCTGCTGCCCCTTCGG
Source organism: Paenarthrobacter sp. NPDC089675 (assembly GCF_044749185.1). NCBI lineage: Bacteria > Bacillati > Actinomycetota > Actinomycetes > Micrococcales > Micrococcaceae > Paenarthrobacter > Paenarthrobacter sp. NPDC089675. The sequence goes on from NZ_JBIVHM010000017.1 coordinate 6,541, forward strand.
TGGGGCGGGTGTAGGAGAAGCCGTCCGCGCCGACGGTGACGGCCATTTCGGACTTGTCTTCGCGTTCGATCACCGGCTGGGGGTTGCCATCGAGGTCCAGCACCAGGGAGGCCTCGGTGTACCAGGACGGGACGACGGGGTTGCCCCACCAGTCGCGGCGCTGGTTATCGTGGACGTCCCAGGTGACAGTGGGGTTGTCGGGGTCGCCGGTGTAGTAGTCCTGGGTGTAGATCTCCACGCGGTGGCCGTCCGGGTCCAGGATGTAGAGGTAGAACGCGTTGGAGACTCCGTGGCGTCCGGGGCCGCGCTCGATGCGGTCGCTGATGCGCAGGGCACCCATCTTGTCGCAGATCTGGATGATGTTGTGCTTCTCGTGGGTGGAGAACGCGATGTGGTGCAGGCGCGGGCCGTTGCCACCGGTCAGGGCAGTGTCGTGTACGGTCTGCTTGCGGTGCATCCAGGCGGCGTAAGTGACGCCGTCGGAATCCTTGATGTCTTCGGAGACACGGAAGCCGAGGTCCTCGAGGTACTTGCGGCCGCGCGGAACGTCCGGGGTGACCTGGTTGAAGTGGTCCAGGCGGACCAGTTCGCCGGCGGAGTAGAGGTCGTAACGCTGGGTGAGGCGCTCGACGTGTTCGACGTCGTAGAAGAACTCGTAGGGGAAGCCCAGCGGGTCCTCGACGCGGACGGAATCGCCGACGCCCTTGGTGAAGCCTTCCTTGCGGCGCTCGACGCGGCAGCCCAGTTCGCGGTAGTAGGCTTCGGCGGCGTCGACTTCTGCCGGGGACTTCACCCGGTAGGCGAAGGCAGCGGCTGCGGCAACCGGGCCCTTGCGGAGCACCAGGTTGTGGTGGATGAACTCCTCGAAGGAGCGCAGGTAGATGGTGTTCTCGTCCTCTTCGGTGACGTGCAGGCCGAGGAGGTCCACGTAGAAGGCGCGGGACTTTTCCAGGTCCGTGACCACGAGTTCCAGGTACGCGCAGCGGACGATGTCCGGAGCCGGAACGCTAGGGGTAGGGATCGGGCCGGTGAAGGGGTTGCTCATGATGGTCTCTCTTCTTCGAAAGGGTTTTGGGAGATTTTTAGCTGTCGCTGGTTGCGGCAGCATCCTTGACGTTTCCGAACTTGGGGGAGTGGGCTTCGTTGAGGTTGATCTGCACGGACTGCTGGGTAGTGTAGAAGTCGATCGAGCGGTAGCCGCCCTCACGGCCCAAGCCGGAGGCCTTGACGCCGCCGAACGGGGTGCGGAGGTCCCGGACGTTGTTGGAATTCAGCCAGACCATGCCAGATTCGATGCCGTGCGCGAAGTTGTGGGCGCGCTTGAGGTTTTCGGTCCAGACGTAGGCGGCCAGCCCGTACTTGGTGTTGTTCGCCAGTTCGAGTGCTTCTTCGTCCGTATCGAACGGGGTGATGGCCACGACGGGACCGAAGATTTCCTCCTGGAAGATCCGCGCGTCAGGCGCCACATCCGCAAATACGGTCGGTGCGACATAGTTCCCGGTGGGGAACCCCTCGGCGCGGCCGCCGCCGGCCAGGAGCCTGCCCTCGGTTTTGCCGATCTCGATGTAGCTCAGGACTTTTTCGCAGTGGCTCGGGTGGACGAGGGAGCCTACTTCAGTCTTGGGGTCGCTAGGAAGACCGACGACGATGTTCTTGGCGCGTTCGGCGAAGCGGGTTACGAAGTCATCGTAGATGTCTCGGTGCACCAGAACCCGGGACCCTGCGGTGCAACGTTCCCCGTTCAGTGAAAAGACGCCGAAAACAGTTGCGTCGAGGGCCGCTTCGATGTCGGCGTCGGCGAAGACCACAGCCGGGGACTTGCCGCCGAGTTCGAGGGAGAGGCTCTTGAACTGGGGTGCAGCGGCGGTGGAGATGGTGGCTCCGGTGGAGCTGTCGCCGGTGAAGGAAATGATCGGGACATCCGGGTGCTTGACCAGGTAGTCGCCAGCGACGCTGCCCGATCCAAAAATCAGGTTAAAGACGCCGTCCGGCAGGCCCGCTTCGCGGAAAATCTCAGGCCAAAGCACGGCGGAGAGCGGGGTGTAGCTGGCAGGCTTCATCACCACGGTGTTGCCCGTGGCGATGGCAGGTGCGAGCTTCCAGGACTCCTGCATGAAGGGGACGTTCCACGGGGTGATCAAACCGGCGACGCCGATCGGCTTGCGGTTGACGTAGTTGATCTGACGGCCCGGGACCTTGAACGCGTTGTCTTCCTGGGCCACGATCAGGTCCGCGAAGAAGCGGAAGTTCTCCGCTGCGCGACGCGCCTGGCCCTTTGCCTGCTTGATCGGGAGGCCGGAGTCAAAGCTTTCCAAGAGTGCGAGTTCGTCGTCACGTGATTCGACGATGTCAGCGATCTTGTGCAGCACGCGGGAGCGTTCACGGGGCAGCATCTTGGACCACGGCCCTTCTGTGAAGGCGCGCTTGGCAGCGGCCACAGCAAGATCAACATCTTCATGCTGGGCTGCAGCTGCGGTGGCGTAGTTCTGGTTGGATACGGGGTCCTGGACGTCGAAAGTCTTCCCGGAGACCGAGTCAACAAATTGACCGTCGATGAAGTGCTGAAGATGTGTAGGAAGATTCTCGGGCACGAGGTGTTTTGCTTCGCTGGCGATAGTGGTAGTCATCCTTGATGTCCTATCTGAATAATCGGGAGTAGCAGAGACGGGTGTCAGCTGTGGGCGAGGTAGGCGTCGAGGGTGGCGGCGCGGTGTTGGCGGGCTGCTTTTTCGATGGTGTCGGCGTCGGCCCCGGACTCGATGAGCTGGAGCAGGGCCTCGTGTTCGCGCACGGATTCCTGTGCCCTGCCGGGCACGAAACGGAACGTGGACGAGCGCAGGGACGCCAGCCGGTTCCAGCCCCGGTGCACGAGGTCGAGGATGTGCGGGTTGGGGCAGTGTTCAAAGAGGACGCTGTGGAAGTCCTGGTTCAGTGCGGTGAAGCGCATGGGATCGAAGTGTTCCAGGCACTCGCGCATCTCGGCGTTGACGGCGCGTGCCCTGGCGATGGTGGCGGGGTCGATCAGCGGCGCCGACAACGCCGTGGCCGCGCCTTCCACGATGCTCAGTGTCTGCATCGTGTAGAGGTACTCGGTGGGGTTGATTCCCGAAACCGTGGCTCCGATATTGCGTTCGAACTTCACCAGGCCCTCGGCCTCGAGGCGGCGGATCGCTTCGCGGACAGGGACCACGCTGAAGCCAAGGTCCTCGGCGATCTTGGCAAGCACCAGCCGGTAACCCGGCGTGTAGGTGCCCTCCACGATCCGCGCCTTTACGGCTTCATAGGCCTGCTGGGACTTGCTTTGGGGATTGGCTTGCACAGCAGAGCTCCCGACGGCGGTTTCAGTCACCGTAGGCTCCTTCCGTGGCTTCCCATGCCTTATAGCGGGCCTGCCATTCGGCGTTCATCGGGTACAGCCCATCCACACTGTTGCCCTCCTGGACCATCTGGAAGATGAACATCTCCTCTTTCTCCTGCGCGATGCAGTCGTCCACGAGTTCCTCCACGATCGCCGGTGGGATGACCAGGATGCCGTCGGAGTCGGCCACGATGATGTCGCCGGGCTGGACGGTTGCTCCTCCGCAGGCGATGGTGACGTCGGTGTCCCAGGGAATGTGGCGCCGGCCAAGTACGGCTGGGTGCGGGTTGGCGAAGTAGGTGGGCATCTCCAGATCGGCCACGGTGGAGAAGTCGCGGACACCGCCGTCGGTGATGATCGCCGCGGCCCCGCGGACCTGGGCGCGCAGGGCAAGGATGTCACCCACCGTGCCCGTTCCCTTTTCGCCGCGGGCTTCCATGACCAGGATTTCGCCCTCGTTCACGGAGTCGATGGCGCGCTTTTGGGCATTGAAACCGCCGCCGTGGGTCTTGAAAAGGTCCTCGCGGTTGGGCACGTAGCGAAGGGTCCGGGCCAGGCCCACCACCTTGCGGTCCGGGCGGGTGGCCTGCAGGCCATCGATACTGACGTTATTCAGCCCACGCTTGCGGAGCTGGGAGGACAGGGTCGCGGTAGCAACGGACTCGAGCTTGGCCTTCAGCTCAGGCGACAAACCCGTGGAAGCGGGCGCCAGTCCGGCGGCTTCGCGGGAGCCGTACGCCTCTTCCCGCTGCGTGTCATCAGTCTTGGGTTGGGCACCAAAGTCCGCGAACGGCGTCGTACCTTCCGTCACTTTGGTGGTGAGGCGGCCGATGCTGAAATCACCAGCGGTGACCTCGATTTCGACGACGTCCCCCGGCTTGGCGACCGAAGCTCCGGCCGGGGTGCCGGTCAGGATGATGTCGCCCTCTTCCAAGGTCAGCAGTTGGGACAGGTCGGCGACGAGTTGGGCGAAGGGGAAGAGCAGGTCCTCCGTGGTGTCGTCCTGGACCAGTTCGCCGTTGTGCCAAGTGCGGATCCGCAGCTGCGTGGGATCGACGGCGTCGGCGGGGAGCAATACCGGACCAACGGGAGTGAAGCCGTCGCCACCCTTGGACCGGACGTTCGAGCCCTTGTCCGCGTAGCGGAGATCGTAAACCCCGAGATCGTTCGAAGCGGTCACCCACTGGACGTGGCTCCAGGCATCTTCCAGTCCAACCCGCCGGGCCGCCTTGCCGATCACCAGCGCGATCTCACCCTCATAACCCAGCAGCTCACAACCCGCCGGCCGCTCCACCGTACCCGGGGCATCCGATGAGCCGAGCGCCAGGGAGGACGGCGGCTTCAGGAAGTACGACGGCTGCTGCGGAGTGCGCCCACGCTGCGCGGCGCGGCTGGGGTAATTGATGTGGACGGCAATGACTTTGCCCGTCCGATCCAGTACATCCTGGCCAAGCTCCTGCGTCCGGAACTCCACTGTCACGGGGTCTCCAATCAAGCACTATATCGAGTATCAAATCGTATACGAATATGATGTACAACGATTATTATTTAGTCAACAGTGACATATATCACTTGTACAGGGGCTCCCGCATGCCGTAGAGTCCCACACCAAACAGCAATTGTTCGTTTATCGAACGAGCAGTTATATAATCGAACAGCTTACGACGAAGTGAGGAAAGCCCGTGCAGTTCCACCACCACGGTTATGTTTCAGGTGACCCGCGGGTCGAGCCCGCCGCCGGCGTCGGAATCAACCGGCCGGCCGGGCTCCCGGACGAAGTCGACGTCCTTATCGTGGGCACCGGCCCTGCAGGGATGTTGACGGCCGCCCAGTTGTCGCAGTTCCCGGGAGTAACCACCCGCATCATCGAGCGTCGTCCGGGCCGCTTGGCGATTGGCCAGGCTGACGGCATCCAGGCCCGCAGCGTCGAGACGTTCCAGGCGTTCGGCTTCGCAGAGCGGATCACAGCCGAGGCCTACCGCATCACAGAGATGGCGTTCTGGAAGCCGGACCCGGCCGATCACACGAAGATTGTCCGGGCCGCCCGTGCCGTGGACGACCCGGCCGGTATCAGCGAGTTCCCGCACCTGATCGTGAACCAGGCCCGCGTGCTGGACTACTTCGCAGAGTTCATGGCCAACTCCCCCACACGCATGGTCCCGGACTTTGGATATGAGTTCGTGGGCTTGAAGGTCACAGGCGAGGGCGAATACCCCGTGGAGGTGACCGTCCTTCACACCTCCGGCGCGGGGGAAGGCCAGCAGCGGGTTATTCGGGCCAAGTATGTCGTTGGCGCGGACGGAGCGAGAAGCAAGGTCCGCGAGTCCATTGGCTGCCATCTGGCCGGGGACCAGGCCAACCACGCCTGGGGCGTCATGGACGTGCTGGCAGTGACGGACTTCCCGGACATCCGCACCAAGTGCGCCATCCAGTCCGGCTCCGGTGGCAGCATCCTGCTGATTCCCCGCGAGGGCGGGCACCTGTTCCGGATGTACGTTGACCTGGGTGAGGTCGCTGCCGATGACCACGGCGCGGTGCGCAAGACCACCATTGACCAGATCATCGCCAAGGCCAACGACATCCTCCACCCCTACACCCTCGATGTCCGCAACGTGGCCTGGCACAGCGTGTACGAAGTCGGGCACCGGCTTACGGACAGGTTCGACGACGTCCTGCCGGACGAACGCGGCACGCGCACCCCGCGCGTCTTCATCACCGGCGACGCCTGCCACACCCACTCCGCCAAGGCCGGGCAAGGCATGAACGTCTCCATGCAGGACGGATTCAACATCGGCTGGAAACTCGGCCACGTCCTCGAAGGCCGGTCCCCGGAATCGCTGCTGGACACCTACTCCGCCGAACGCCAGGTCGTGGCCAAGAACCTGATCGACTTCGATAAGGAATGGTCCACCCTCATGGCCAAGAAGCCCGAGGAATTCAAGGACCCCACCGAACTGGAAACCTTCTACACCAGCACCGCGGAGTTCCCGGCCGGGTTCATGACCCAGTACGCCCCCTCGATGCTCGTTGCCGAAGCAACCCACCAGCACCTCGCAGCCGGATTCCTCGTAGGCAAACGCTTCAAGTCAGCACCCGTGCAGAGGGTCTGTGACACCAACCCCATGCACCTGGGCCACCACGCCAAAGCCGACGGACGCTGGCGCATCTACGTCTTCGCCGACGCCAACCCAGCAGGCGCCCCCGGTGCCGTGGCGGACCTGGCCCAGTGGCTGGACACCGCACCCGACTCCCCGCTGGCCGCAACGCCGTCGAGCCTTGACCGCGACGCCTGGTTCGACATCAAGGTGATCTACCAGCAAGACCACACCGGAGTGGACATCAACGCCGTCCCCGCGGTCTTCAAACCCACCGTCGGACCCTTCAAACTCACCTACCTCGAAAAAGTCTTCGGCACCGACCCCGGCAACGACATCTTCGAGGCCCGCGGCCTCAGCCGCGACGGCGCCATCGTCGTGGTGCGCCCGGACCAATACGTCGCCAACGTCCTGCCCCTGACAGCAACAGCAGAACTCGGAGAATTTTTCGCGCGGCTGCTTTCCGCGGCGGAAAGCGCAACGACAAAGGACGCCGATGAACTCAGCCACGCCTGAAAACCCGACGCAGAAACCCGGCAGCCGCAAGCACGGATTCTGCTTCAGAAGCTGATCTTGGAACCCCAAGGGATCGTCCGCATCGGAGGGCGTTAAGCAGCAGCACGCCGACCTGGACCGACAGCCCTGTGCTGCTCTGCGGCACGGACTACTGGATTGACGAGTCGACGAAGCATCCATGGAAGGCTTGCCACTTGCTACCGCGGGAACCTTCAGCCCTGATGCGATTCACCACCTCGACTGAACCTTCTAGGAAGCCGGTAAGACCATGACTCGTTTGTGCAAGCGCCGAGCAGTAGAGGAGCAGCCCTGCGGCCTGGCAGCCCTTTAGGAAACGGGAGGCTGCTAACGCTCAGTTAGGGTGTGTCCACCGTCATCGATCCGCTGTGTCACCTCATCAAGGGGTGGGGGTGGGCAGGAAGGGCGGACGCAAGATCCTAAGTACCGACAGGTTGCCTGACATTTTTGGAAACAAGCATCAATACCAATCGGTCAACAACTCTTGTTCACCGTACAAGGGTATGCAAAAATGATTTTAAAGTTCCCGGGCAACTTCGCCCACAACTGAAGGAAAACCATGTCTCAACGAGGTGTCTCACAGGGTAATGGGTCCTTGTTCAGTGATTCTGGGCAGGATGGCCTGATGCACCGTGTCTTCTTGCGCGGCGAGGGATTTGGATTCGAAGATGTCCGACGTAATCCCGTCATCGGTATCGCTACCAGCGCAAGCGAGCTGAATCCTTGCAACGCAGGTCTCGCCGAGCTTTCGAAGTTCGTCAAGGAGGGGATTACCGCTGCCGGTGGACTCGCCTTGGAGTTTCCCACTATCTCCATATCGGAGCCGTTTACGAGACCGACCAGTCTCTACCTGCGCAACTTGATGTCAATGGACGTCGAAGAAATGATATCGACGGCCCCCATCGATGGCGTCGTCCTGCTTGGAGGCTGCGACAAGACAATCCCTGCCCAAATCATGGGCGCCCTCAGCGCCAACAAGCCTGCAGTCCTGGTTGCCGCGGGCCCCCGGCCCGTGTCATGTTTCGGATCAAACCGCTCCTTCACTATTGATGATGTGTGGCCCATGTGCGACAAGCGGCGTGTAGGGGAAGTCTCTGATTCCGAGTGGGAGGAACTCGAAGGCGCCGTCAACGTCGGTGTAGGTACATGCAATGTGCTTGGCACCGCGACAACGATGGCTGCCATCGCCGAGATGCTCGGGTTCGCCCTGCCGGGTTCCACGCTCCCGCCCGCTGCGAGCCAGGAACGCTGCGATGTTGCACGGAGGACCGGCGAGCAGATTGTGGCAACGATCCGGGCAGCGACCAGGCCCCGGGATCTGGTTACGGAAGCGGCGCTGGAGAACGCATTCCGTATCGTGACTGCGTTGGGTGGGTCAACCAATGCCCTCATCCATTTGGAGGCAATTGCGGGGCGCGCCGGCCATCGCATCGGGATTGAGAACTTTGGACGATGGTCCGCAGAAACGCCTTACCTGGCCAATGTGCGCCCCGGTGGGGAGCTGTTGCTGGAAGACCTTCAGAAGGCTGGCGGAATCCCAGCGGTTGTAAACAGAATCAGCGATTTGCTTGATACGAGTACTACTACAGCCACTGGAAAAACCTGGGATGAGCTACTCAGCGGAAGCCGCTTCGATGACCACCCGGCCATAGCTGCGCGTAACAAGCCGCTTTCTCCACGGGGCGGACTTGTGACCTTGCGCGGAAGTCTGGCGCCGAGAGGGGCCGTTTTGAAGATAGCAGGGGCGCATGAGCCCGCACTGCAGCATCATCGGGGGCGGGTTGTCGTCTTCGAGGGCTTGGAAGATCTCAACCGTCGCATCGATAACGAGGATCTGGACGTGGATAAGGACAGCATCTTGGTCCTGCGGGGACTAGGAGTTCACGGCGCTCCAGGAATGCCGGAAGTGGGCCACATCCCGATCCCTGCGAAACTTCACCGGCAGGGTGTACGTGACATGGTGAGAATATCGGATGCCCGGATGAGCGGAACCTCTACGGGTACGGTAGTCGTCCACGTCACTCCTGAAGCGGTCGCAGGAGGTCCTTTGGGGATTCTACGTACTGGGGATGAAGTTGAACTCAACACGACCGCCGGCACGTTGGATCACTTCCTGACGGATGAGGAGGTGGCCAAGAGGACACCGTTGGGAAATCCTCATCGTCCCACCCGAGGCTTTTCCTGGCTGCATCAGAATCAAGTCTTGCAGGCTGACTTTGGATGCGATTTTCAATTCCTGCTTGCCGACGAAGCGCGCGAGCCGAAGCCCAGTTCTGCATCTGGAAGGGCACACCCATGAAATTATTCAATCCGTCAACCCCAAACGGAAGTGAACCGGAGGAAGTCCGTCCCGCCGTCGGGTTCCTTGGTCCTGGAGCAATGGGGGCCGGAATGGTGTCCCGCTTGCTTGCCGAGGGATATGAAGTGCACATATGGGCCCGGCGGCCATCGAAGGCCCAACGTCTTGTGGACCTCGGGGCAGTCATGGAGTCCTCACCGGCGGACGTCGTATCGGCGGCACCCGTAGTTATTGGCTGTTTGCTCGATAGTGACGTGATTCGTGAGCTCTACCTCGGACCTTCAGGAGATGATGGCATAGTGGCTCACGCGCGCGCGGGCCAGGTCTTCATTGAACATGCCACTTTCGACCCTGGATTGGCACTTGAAATTTCCCGTTCCCTCGGTCAACGCGGAGCTGCGTTCTTGGACGCACCTGTTTCGGGGGGGCCCAGCGGCGCTTTGGCCGGAACTCTCGTTTCCATGGTGGGTGGAAGCACCTCGACCCTCCGTGCAGTTGCATCCATTTTGGGCAGTTACTGCGCGAAACTGAAGCATGCGGGGGAGATTGGAAGCGGACTGCGGCTCAAGCTCATTAACCAACTCCTCGTCTCAGTGCATGCAGTGGCAGCAGCCGAAGCCAGTGCTCTGGCGATCAATGCTGGAATTGATGGGAAGACGGCACATGACGCGTTGATGGGCGGGTGGGCCGCAAGCACGATGTTGGACCTTCAGATGCCGAAGGCATATGCAGCAGATTTTTCGAGCGGGGGAGCTTCGACAGGCGGACTGCTGGAGGTTCAACGACTAGTCTCCGAGATGATCTCCCAGTCCGGGACTTCCTCGGAGCTACTGGGGCCCGTGCGGAAGGTATTCCAGTCGGTCTCGGACTCAGGACATGCAGACGACGGCTTCTCTGCACTCCTCCTTCATTACCTGGGGGAGGACGCTACTATTCGGCGGTCTGCAGAAACCGCGCTACAGTAGCGCCACCGCGAGGTGCTGCCCGGCGCTGCTTGATGGAATGCCATGGACAGCGGCGCCGGGCAGCATCAGTACTTGCTGGCGCCACCCAATCGGTTCCACGACAGCGCGGGTAATCAAGGGCGCAGCGCCTGCGTACCAAAAAGTGCACCGCTTGGGGTTGCCGTTACCGTCTCGGTCTTCCGCCCTTATCGGACCGCGTGCCGAACAGATCCGAGTCCTCCCGGCTGCGTCGAACCCCCGCGCGGGATCATGTTCATTCGGATTTGAACGGCGGTGCGGTCATTCCGGCCTACAGCGCGGCCGTGTTCGGAGACAAATCATCTGGCCAGCTGCGGCGATAGCGGAGGGGTCTCTTTGAGCAGCGCGTGCGGATCCTCGAAGCACAGCTGCCACGGAACACCCGGCAAGACGAATTGTCCATCTTGCTGGGAAGGGGTCGCAAGAGTAGCGCCGAATAGGCTGCCCGCGTTCGTGGCAATAACCACACCATTCTGATCCAGGATGCAAGCGCCCGCTGGCAAGGAGAGCAGCAGCGGTTCGAAGTCTTCCTGGAGTTGCTTTACAAGGACATCAGCGGAAGCTACACCCACCATGCGGTCGTCCCGCCAGACGCCTTTGCTGAACGTAACGATGTACTCGTTTGAACCGCTCGCGTCGACGAAGGCCCCCGTTGCCTGGACCACGCCCTTTTCGGCTCGGTCGGTCGGCCACCACGGCGCGGTCGCAAAGTCGTAGTCCGTCCAGTCCATTGTCAGTCGCTGAACAGATTCCACGCCTGACGGCGCCGAACACCCGATAACCTCGGCTTCCCCAAAAACGGAGGGGTCAGTAATGAATCCCAGCGCGCAAATGTCGGGGAAGGCCTGTATCAAACTCTCGCGTGCGACAGCGTAGACACCCTGCAGCCGTTCAGATCTACCGGATTCAGAGTCCCCAAGGGCAGAAAGGGCGGCATCCTCGATCATCTGAATCGCCGCAGTGGCGGTCTTTCCAAGGTTGGCGGCAAAAACCTGAATATTTGCAATGGCATGTTGGGTCGCAACATTATCAACAGCGGCTGCGGTTTGGCCCATTCCCTTGGATATCCGAAGGTCGATCAACCGATTCATCTCCGCGCGCACATGGTCTTCTGCCAGAACACGGGCAAGCCGCGCATCCCTGTCGTCAATGGCGGCGACTATTGCTGCGTGTTCATCCGCGGCACTTGAGGGCGCGCTCTCGATCTGGCTATGCGCCCAGATAAGAACGCCCACCTCGGCCTGCATGGCCATTTCTTCCCGCGTCAGCCGGACAGATCGTGCGGCCGCTGCAACTTCCATGTGAAAGCGGCTGTCTGCCCGAGCCAAATCTGTGGGTTTCCGTGCCCCCCTAATTGCCTCCCCCAGGGAGGCAAGGCGCTGGAGGGGAACAAGTTGGCGGCGTTCTGCGGCGGCGGCAGCCGCCGAGCCGGCGAGGAAAGCGCGATACTCGCGGATGTCGCGTAGATCATCCAAGGAGTAAGTAGCCAACGCAGCCCGTTGTGCCTCCGTGAAATGCTCAGGGTTGGCTCTGACAAAACTTCCTCCCCCGTGGCCGCGCCGCGTTTCGAGGAGCCCGGAGTGCCGCAGTTGAGCCAAACCGGCCCTAAGGGTGATTGTCGAAACTCCCATACGAGAGGCGAGATCGCTCTCGCTCGGGAGCTGGAAGCCGTCTTCTAAGACACCAAGTTCTATTGCGTGGCGAAGACGGCGAGCAATCTCTTCACTGCGTTCGCCCGTGTCCAACGGCGCGAAGGCCAACTGTTCTCTCCAAGTCACCATCACACGCTACCCCTGCCGCTTGTTGTTCCAGCCAGAATATCAGAAGGGGGTTTGACATTTAAACTCAAATGTTTGTAGTCTGAGGACGTGATGAACCTAACAGCGTGATTCGTAAGACATCTCGGACGGTTCATCTTCAACTCGTCAGGGAGCAGCCACATGAAAACTGAAGCAACCTTCAGAGGCCGGATCGCCGAGACCCACACAGGCAGCCTCGCTTCAGAGCCGCGGGAGTCCCGACTCCCGGTTGCGCCAACGGCAGATAGTTGCGGCTCGGAACGGCCTCCGCGCCGTCGGCCTCAGAATCCATAACCACGACGCCAAGTGGCGCGACAGCGGTCTCAAGAGGCAGATTCCACGGAATCAGTGCCCTGGACGAAGAAATACACGAGAGGTGATTAATGTGAAAACCCTAGATCGGAAGGCTCCCATGGATCCGAAGACCTTGCGCTCTGTCCTTGGCCACTACCCCTCAGGGGTAACGGTAGTAACTGCTATGGACGGATCCGTGCCGGTCGGCTTCGCCTGCCAGTCTTTCCATGCTCTGTCCCTCGAACCCCCGATGGTGGTCATCCTGGTGGGTAAGCACTCGACCTCGTGGCCACGGATTCGCTCGGCCGAGACGTTCGCAATCAATGTGCTCTCCGAAGGCCAAGAGGCACTTTGCCGTTCCTTTGCAGTGAGCGGTGCTGACAAATTCGCCAGCGTGGAGTGGGCACCCAGCGACTACGAGGCACCCATTCTCGAGGGCAGCTCGGCATGGTTCGACTGCCAGCTTGAGTCTGAGTACGACGGCGGAGACCACCTCATCGTCACGGCGCGGATCCTGGACATGGGCACCGCCGAGGAGCGCACACCGCTCCTGTTCCACCGCGGTACGTTCCGCACGATGGCTACCGAAGACGTGGCTTCCTAAACAGGACTTCGGCCTCAATCAAAGGCACCGACGGAAGCCCGGTACCTTTTCAAGCTCTATTAGTCGGCTATGCGACGAACAGGCCAGCAAATACTGCTAACACCAGGAAATGCCAAGAGACAAGCTTGCGCTATAACACACGGCAACCGGGCAGTTGAAATAATGAGATTAATCGATCATAAATCGGCCCGGTCGCCACTTACATCTTGATACAAATCAGAATGTTTCAAGTTCGAAGATAAAAGATCTTCGTATTTATATTCAACAATGAAGGGATCGCCACAATGAGCGGACTTGAAGGACAGGTAGCATTTGTTACCGGCGCAAACACGGGGCAGGGAAAGGCTATCGCCATTGCCTTGGCACGCCAGGGCGCGGACGTAGTCGTCGCGGACCTTCAGGAAACACCGGGCACGGAAGACTGGGACACTCCCGGTCTGACCACCGTCCAGGCCATCGAAAAGGAAGGCCGCAGGGCGACCTTCATCAAGCTCGATGTCGGCGATGAAGCCGCGTTCGATGCAGCCGTCGAAGAGACAGTCGCAACTCTCGGACGTCTTGACATCATGGTCAACAACGCCGGTGTGGTTCGGGCTGCGGCTCGGCTGCATACGTTCTCCGCCGAGGACCTCGACTTCTGCTACCACGTCAACACCAGGGGTGCATGGAACGGCACCATGGCAGCAGTACGCCACTTCCTGGCGAACGACAAGCCCGGACAGGTTCTCCACACCGTTTCCACGGCAGGAATCAACCCCTACATGAACGAGGGCCCCTACGCGATGACCAAGGCCGCCACGGCTATGCTCGTCCGCAACGCCGCCGCTGAGTACGCTGCGAAGGGCATCCGAGTGAACGGTATCTGTCCGACTTTCGTGCGGACGGGCATGACTGCTTCCATTGCAGAGTTGGATACCTTCAAGGAATTCCTCCCGACGTTTATTCCGACGGGTCGCATGGCGGAGGTAACTGACATCGCCAATGCTGCCGTGTTCCTGACCTCGCCCGAGTCCAACTTCCTCACGGGCATTCTGCTGCCCGTCGATGGTGGAGAGTCCGTCTGCCGTCCCGAAGTTCCTGAGCTTACGTAGCCACCTCCTATACACCGCGCCGGGGTGCTTTCGGTTGGCTTCGCTTGTCGGAAGCATCCCGCATATCTCCATCCGGCCTGCTTGGGGCCGGTCGCTTAACCATCAAATAACCTTTGTCTAGGAGTCGACGTTCATGAAATTCGGTATGTTTACCGTCCCGATCAGCATCGAATATGCAGAGGGGAGGGAAACCGCAAAAGAGGTAATCGACTGGGACCTCCAGCAGGCGGAATGGGCAGATCAAGCAGGCATTGACGAAATGTACTTTGCCGAGCACTACACACTCGGTCACGAGCCCAGCCCTTCACCGGACGCCATGATCGCGGCCGCTTCCCAGCGCACCGAGAAGATTAAGCTTGGTGCCATGGCGCACTTGCTGCCGTATCACAACCCCGTCTCCCTGGCCTTCCGATCCATGTGGCTGGACCACATGTCCGGGGGCCGCTACATCGCGGGTTTCGCTCCCGGCGCCTATGCAAGCGACGCTCAGTTGTTCGGGACGGGCAAAAACAACGCCCGCATGCTTTCTGAGGGCCTGGACATCGTAGACGCCATCTGGACGCGAAAGGGTCCGTTCACTATTGACGGCGAGTTCTACAAGGTCGACATGCCGGCCTACGACGAAGCCATCGCTGGTCCCCACCTCACTCCGCTGCAGTCACCACGACCGACTGTTCTCATGACCGGCATGTCACCAAACTCCGGGACTCTGGCCGAAGCAGGACGCCGAGGGTTCTCACCTGTGAGCCAGCAGGTGAAGACCGATATCCTCAAGACCCACTGGGACACGTTCGCCAACGCCGCCACGTCGGCCGGTCACACTCCGGATAGGTCCGAGTGGCGTGTGGTGCGCGACTTCTTTGTGGCGGACACTGACGCCGAAGCTCGTGAAATCGCGCTCAGCTCCGGACTCGCCCGCCTCTGGGAAGGTTACCTCCTGCCCTCCTTCAAGAAGCTGGGACTATTCCCCTTCCTCGTGGGCGACACCCCTGAGGAAAAGGTCGACATCGAATACTTGGTCGATAACTTCTTCTTCGTAGGTTCCCCGGAGACAGTGGCGGAGAAAGTCCGGGCTCTCTACAACGAGCTGGGCGGCTTCGGCTACCTGTGCTTCAGCGGAGGTCCCTACCAGGACGCCATCCCGGCCTACAAGCGACACCTTGAGCTGTCCAGCGGGAAACTGCGGGAATTGCTTTCGGATCTGGACGGCAACAACTGAGCCTTGCCCTAGCGGTCTTCTTCTGAACACGATAGCTGTCACGGAAGTCCGCAGTAGCGCTAAGAGGCTCCGAAGCCCCCTGTGCTGGACGACGTGGTGAAGCCATGGACGCTGCTACCCGACCCAGATCGTCGCTATTTCCTCCATCGGGGGCCCTCGGCAGATCTAACCTGGCTGCCGAGGGCCTCCGCTCAAATGAGCCCTTCAATCTCGGGGTTCGTCACTGTCGCAACTGCACCACCGTTCCATAAACACTTCCCACCGCGCTTCAACGGAGGTGCCACTTGAATGAGAGATCCGAAAGCTATGAAAGTTCCTCTTCCTGAAGATTATCCGGGCGAGCCCCTGACGTCCGAGAAGCGGCGCGAGCTGTACCGCCTCATGGCTGCAGTTCGGCATCTCGATGAATCAGCTGTCTCGTGGCAGCGTCAGGGCCTGATTCCGGGCTATGCACCCCAACTCGGCCAAGAAGCCGCACAGGTGGGAAGCGGCTACGTCGTAGATCGCGAGCGTGACTTCGTCTTTCCCACCTACCGCGAAATGGGAGTGGCCCGGGCCGTAGGTCTGGACATGGTGGAATACATGTCGACCCACAAAGCCAGCTGGCATGGTGGTCTGTACAACCCATCAACGACGCACTTCGCCCCAATCCAAGCGGTGGTCGCAGGTTCACCCCTCCATGCCGTCGGCTGGGCTTTGGGCGCCAAGCTGGACAACACCGGAGGCGTGGCCCTTACCTACTTCGGCGACGGCGCCAGCTCACAAGGCGACATTCATGAAGCCATGAACTTCGCCTCTATCATGAAAGCCCCCGTTGTCTTCTTCGTTCAGAACAACGGATGGGCAATTTCCGTACCCACTGAGCGGCAGATCGCCGGCGGTTCGGTCGCAGCTCGAGCGTCGGGCTATGACATGGCCTCCATGAGCATCGACGGGAACGATGTGGAAGAGGTCGTTTGGGCCACTTCGCAGGCCTTTGCCTACGCACGAGCAGGAAATGGTCCTGTCCTGATAGAGGCCATGACATACCGCCGCGGACCCCATTCCACCAGTGACGATCCCGGACGCTACCGCAGCCTCGAGCAAGAAGCCGCAGCCTCCGTCCATGACCCCTTGAAGAAGATGAGAGAGCGGCTCCAAGCAGACGGCGTCGCGGACCAAGCATTTTTCGATGCAGTAGCTGCCGAAGCCCGTGCCGAAGAGGAACAGATCAGGGCAGGCGTGATCAGCCTTGAATCACGCCCCGGCAACGAGATGTTTGATTTCGTTTTCCAGGAACCCACCCTCCACCTCCAGAACCAGGCCCGCCAGTGGCGTGAGGAGTCCGAACATGTCTGATCAGACGCTCGAAAAAGCAACACAAAGCCAGACCGCGTCCTCAACAACCATGTCGATGCAGCAGGCCCTGAACCGAGCTCTCGATGAAACCCTCGAAGCCAACCCTCGCGCTCTGGTCTTTGGTGAGGACGTGGGCCTTCTTGGTGGCGTCTTCCGCATCACCGACGGACTGCAGAAAAAGCACGGTGAGAACCGCGTGTTCGACACGCCATTGGCCGAATCCGGAATCTTGGGCATGTCAGTAGGTCTTGCCATGGCGGGATTCCACCCAATTCCAGAGGTGCAGTTCGATGGGTTTGCATATCCAGCGGTAAACCAGATCATCTGCCAGGTGGCACGCATGAACTACCGAAGCCGTGGGACGATGCCGATGGGAATCACCTTGCGTGTGCCCAGCTTCGGTGGAATCAAGGCCCCTGAGCACCACGGTGAATCGCTTGAGGCGTTATTCGCCCACGTACCTGGGCTCAAAGTGGTTTCGCCGTCCGACCCTCACCAGGCATTTCACCTCCTCAAGCACGCCGCCACACGCCCGGACCCCGTGATCTTCATGGAACCCAAATCCCGCTATTGGCAAAAAGGACAAGTAGACACGGACAACGGCGGGGACCTCCAAGGTGCACGCGTAGTCCGGGAAGGTAAACACGCCACCCTCGTAGCTTGGGGGGCAATGGTCTCCCGCTGCCTTCAGACAGCCGAACTTGCCGCAGAAGATGGCATCGAACTCGAAGTTCTGGACCTCCGTTGGCTGAAGCCAATCGATGCGGCCGGCCTGGCCGCATCCATCAACAAGACCAAGCGAGCGGTAGTCGTCCACGAAGCACCCCTGACTGCGGGACTCGGGGCGGAGGTAGCTTCCCTTATCACCGAGCAATGCTTCAAGGTTCTTCGCGCTCCGGTGGAGCGCGTGACAGGTTTCGACGTCCCATACCCTTCGGGAGACCTCGAAGACGAATACATTCCGAACGTAGACCGGATTCTCTACGGAGTCCAAAGAGTATTGGAGTACCGACGTGGCTGAACTATCTTTCCCTCTCCCCGACCTAGGCGAAGGCTTGATCGACGCGACCGTTCTTGAATGGTTCGTTGCCGTCGGCGACCAAGTCGAACGTAACCAGCCCCTAGTGGAACTGGAAACCACGAAGTCGGCCATCGAACTACCTTCTCCCCAGGCCGGGAAGGTCGTCAGGATTTTCGGCGAGGCAGGGGACTCCATCAACGTCGGGGAACCCCTAATTGTCTTCGAGCTGCCCGATGACACCGCAGGCATCGTTGGTACGGTTCCCGTCGAAACTACGCCGAAACGACGTGTCCGGCTGACCAACGTCCCCGACGAAGACTAAATTCAGGCAGCGCGGACCTGTGTCGGCAAGGTCCGCGCTGCGTGGCCGAAAATCGGCCTGCGACACGAAAGGACGGACGCGGTGGGCGAAGAACTTTTTGTGAAAAACCCAATCGCTCACTCATCACTTCATGTGGAGGTCTATGAACCCCACGATGGTCGTGATGAGTTACAGTTTCCCCCTGTTCTCCTTATTCACGGTTACGCCTCCTCCGGAGACATGAACTGGAACAGGAGCGGATGGACTTCGGCGTTGACAAACGCAGGGAGGCTGGTGATAACGGTTGATCTACCGGGACACGGCCTCAGCGAGCCACCCGAAGATGACTACGCGTACCGCCCAAGCACGATCTGCTCCACTTTTTCCGAAATCGTTAGGGGCGTTCTCCAGCAGCACGCTCCCGTCCGGGAGCTGGCCCCGATTGTAGATGTGATTGGGTACTCGCTCGGATCGCGCCTCGCATGGCAATTTGCCGCTACTTACCCCGAACTGGTTCGACGCCTTGTAGTGGGAGCTCCGAGCCGCCACGACCCGTTTGCTGACTTTGATCATGAAGCGGCGGAACTTCACCTCACCAGCGGTCAAAGCCCAACGGATTCCACTACCGCTGAATTCCTAAGAATGGGACAAGCCGGGGCGGGAAATGACATCTCGGAGCTGCTGCGAATGATTCGACAGTTCCAATTGGAACCGTTCACGCCCTACGATGCCGTCCCGCAATCGCCTGTACTGCTCGTAGCCGGCGACCGCGACCCTTTGGCCGAGACCATGCCTGAACTCGCAGCCCTCGCACCAAGCCACGAAATCACCTGGCTCCCTTCGCGAAATCACACAAACGCCGTCAGCAGCCGGACCTTTAAGAATGCCGCCATCAAATTTCTTTCATGAACCGACGCCTTTCTGGAGCCTGATGGTTGCGTCGTGGCCAGGGCACTCCGGCGTATGGTCCGGTGCTGCAGGATCCATCCCCAAAATCAGACAGAGTCACCAGCATGGGAGGCCCACGTGACCAGCGACGGAAGCGCGCTTCGGCATGAGCAATTACTGATGCCTTACCCGAGTCTGCGGCCATTGAGACGCCGGCTTTCCGCCCCTACGGGCAGCCATTGCCCGGAAAGCGGTGACTGGTCGCCCCTAAGCTCGCCAGGCCATTCTCGTCGCATGTTTGAAGGTAGCCTCATGCCACCTTGGAACGATGCTCCTACGCTCTGGATCAGACACCCCAGTGGCGCCGCCTCGGATCCCGTTGACCCCGGCTCCTTCTGAACTGCCTCAAAGGGAAATGGCCTGGGATCCTCACTAACGCTGGATTAGGCAATGACGCCAACAGCCGAACTCATAGTGAACGGTTTCTCATACCACTGTGACGCCTTATCGCCACACCATTGTCCACCTCGCCGCCCGAGGCCAGTCAGCTCGTACTGTTCGCAGTGCCGCAGAACACCCGTCAGAGGGCTTGACGATAAGCACATTGACAGCAACAACCAGGAAGACACGGGGATGGAAAGACTACCGCAGGACTCGGAAGCACGAGCAGTCGACAGGTCAACCATTCCTCTGTCCAACACCGTTGTTGCCGTTGTCATCGAATGGCGTGGAAAAATAGCTCTTCTCAAACGAAGCCAGAACGTCCGTCACGACAAGGGTCTGTGGCATTGCATCACGGGATATTTGGAACCTGGGACAGCTCCCGTGCAACAGGCTCTTAACGAATTGGTCGAAGAAGCCGGGGTGCATGCGGAAACTCTGCTCGATTTTCGACCAGGACCCGCCCTAGTCATCACGACCGGTGCAGAGCCTTGGTTGATTCATACCTTCACTGCAGTGACGTCCCAGCGCCGGTTGAGAATTGACTGGGAGCATGACTCGTACCGTTGGATAGCACCCAATAAGGTGAAGCGATTTGGCAACCGCGTTGCCTGGCTCGACGACGTACTAGGACTGCGGATCAGCAACCGTTGAGAGTGACTGTACCTGCCCGGTGGAAGCCCCGAGCGCGCTGCCGGTTGAGCGCTGGGAGCGTGAGTTGATTGCTTTGTCACAAATTGCTGACGCACTGGAATGCGGCTTGGAGCAGCGTGATGGGACCATGGGCTACCGAAACGAGCGAGGGGACAGAGGCTACACCATGCTTGGCAGGAGACCGCTGGCGGTCGTGGATAGTCCTCCGACAGTGGGTCGACCGCCGTTCAAAGGACAAAGCGGATCCTGGTCCTGGGCGCACCGCCGGAGGGAGCATGGCAGTTAGCGCCGGCTACATACTGGTAGGGGATCGGGGCGTCCAGCCTAGGGCGTCCTAGGGTAACGTATTCAAGCACCAGCTTGGGATCCCCGAGTTATGGCCTTGAAACGAAAAAGCCCTACGCGCGGTGGCCCGACGTGTGCACCAAGAATCATGCGGCTGACAATCAAGTCCCAAATGGCCTGCCTGACGACGTTCCTTGGTGAATACAGGCAGTCCCCGACCATACCTTGTAAACCGGTGGCCGGGGACATCATCCTTTGATTTGCTGCATGATTCGATCTGCGCGGCGCTCCAACCACCGTCCGAGATGGAAGTTCTCGGACGGCTATTTAAGGTCCTCCAGAATGTCCGGAGATTGGGCAATCCGTTGGAATGCGTTCCCATACAGTTTCCCCACTTCTCGCAGGTCAGAGTCAGTGAGCGCCGTGGAGAGGTTCAGCATGCCACGGGTTGCCGCGTAGACTCCCTCAAGCATCAATGCCAGGTGCAAAGAACGGTGGAACTTGTATGGTTTGGCCGCTTCCTTAGCATTCTCCGGCACACGGTGCGGATGGATGTTCATGATGGAGCCGTCGCGAGTGACGACAACTTTAATTCCGGCAGCTGCTGCCCCATCCTCAATAGCGGAGGCCAGCTCACTTGCACCTGCATTCAGCCGTGAAATAGCGGCTGAATCGAGATAATCCAGAGTGGCACTGCCAGCAGCCGCAGCGGCCAGATGGCCGTTGAATGTGCCAGCGTGCTGGAGACCACCAACGGTATAAGGGGAAGTCGCGTCCAGGAGCTTCGCCCGACCGGCGACTGCCCCGATCGGGAAGCCGCCACCAATGATTTTTCCAATCAAAGTCAGGTCGGGACTCAGCCCCAGGTTTTCCTGGACGCCGTGGTAATTGTTGCGAAGCGACTGAATCTCGTCCAGAACGAAGAGCGCACCTTGGCTGTTCGCAACTTTCTGAGCGTGCTGGAGATACTCCTTCTTCCCGGGGATGACGCCACCGGCACCTTGAAACGGCTCCAGGAAAACGGCCGCAGTCCTTTCTGTGACCGCCTGCTCCAGCGCCTGGAGATCGTTGTAGGGGACGAGGACCACATTGGGTTCTCCCGGGAGAAGGGGCGCAACGGAACCGTGAAAGCCACCCTCGGCCATTACTATTTCCCGTCGGCCGGTGACGTGCCGTGCGATGCGCGCAGCCAAGGAGGATGCTTCACTCCCAGAGTTGGTAAAGCGGACAAGATCAGCCGACGACAGCCGGTCGAGAATCCTACGCGCCAGGTCTGTCTGTTCCGAGTGCACAGAAGCAAATGCGACGCCCTGATCCAATAGGGCTCGAACGGCATCCGAAGCCGGGCCAAAGGCATTTCCATGCACCAGCGATGTGTAGTTATTGAGTGCGTCAAAGTACTCGTGTCCATCCAGGTCGACCAGCATCTGTCCCCGGCCCAAACGGATCAGTGACGGGAACGGCTCGTAATGCGTCACGGACCTGGTCTGGCCGCCCGGCAACAGCCGTCGGGCCTTTTCGAATGCCTCTCGTGAACGAGGGCGCGTGGCCGTATATTCTTCGACGAGAGCCGGACTTAGCTCCGACGTTTCAAGAACATGCTGGGGGCTCGTGGTGGTCATGATGGTCCTTTCGATGTCGCTTCTGGAGACACCGGATTCTGGCGACGCCGGCTCCAATCGGATAATCGCCGTCAACGGTAAGCCGTGCTCTGCTCAGAACTGAGGGGGACCTGTCATTGGGTTCTGAAGCCCCCTCAGCCACTGCCGCGCACATTCAAACTGCACGGCAAGGCTTCTTGTTCATTGAACAATGATATCTTGTTCGGTGATGATGGCACAAGGGGTCGAGGCAACTTCTTGCGGACTCCCCGGCCTCTCGTGGCGGTGGTTGAAGAGGGGCGATTTGGTGTCTTGGTCACCCTGGAGTACGCATTGCTTGTCGCCGACGGGAGGCCAGCGGAAGCTCCTCGGCAATTCAATACCCGGGCATGCTTGAAGGGCCCGCTGCGAGTAAGCGCCTGAATCATTCGCAAAGCACCGATCCGCATAGCGGGCCCTTGAAACTTCGAGTGCTTCAAGGTATCCAGGATGGCAGTTGAATCTAACCTATTTGGCACTGCCGGCTGAGCCTTCCGGGCTCGGCGCCCTGCTGGAGGCAGAGCGCGACACGAATCAGCGTGCTACGTGTCCATCCGGACGGAATCATCCTGATGTTAAACGTCACCTCAAGAACTCAGAGCGGCGGTGGCGATGATGCTTCAGCCAACCGACTGCTCTTAGTTGAGCGCGGATGGACAGGCCCGCTTAGGAAGCCGCCGCGCTGGTCGGTGCAAAATCCGGGAACAGACCCTGACCAAACCTGTCACTGTCATCGGAGGATTCGAGCGAGAAGGAGCCACCTGCACTGGAAACGCCCTTTGTGGCATCCGCAGGATACACACGCTCGATTCCGTTGCGTTCATAACTTACAGCGGAAGAGCGCCGGCGCTTCATCGTGAGCCCCAGAAGCGTCGGACGAACTGGGTCCCGAGGGCGCCCCGTACATGACGGAGCCGGCCCTTCTCAACCCCCCGGGAATTCTGGGTGCCGCAGGGAAAGCCGCGGAATCTGAAGCTACTCACGTCTACTCCTTAACCTGGCCGGCGATCGATCTGAGCGAACCGGGGAGAATGATTGATGCCTTCAGATTACAGACATTTAAAATCAAATGTCAAGGGTCTGAGCTGAATCTAGCAAGACGGTTCCAGGAGAAGGGGTTGGCGTCGCCGTCGGCGCCCGCTCCCTTTGATCCCGGCGCGGTTCTCCAGATGTCGAGATGCCAGGCTGGGACCAGGGGAGGGGCCAGCGTGGTCACCATGCTGTGGCGCGTTGAAGCCTCGCCAGCCCTCAGCCACGACCTCGCCGGGGCGGCCACCGCGGCCGGTCAACGGGGCAGGACCATGAAGAATATTGCTACTGCAGCAATCATGAAGGCCGCAGCCTTAGCGGGCACGCCGGGGACAGCCGGAGTCTCGGACAGAAAACCACGCCCGCTCTTTTGCTGGCGCTCTGCAACTACTCCGAGGCAAAATAGCGCGCCAGCCAGAACAAGCAAAAAGAGCCCAAAAACTGAACCGAAATCACTGCTCATTAACGCCCGCCCTTCAAGATAAGTCTTCCCGTGCCACATAAGTGAGCCGGGCTCCCGTGGCGCAAGCCGTGGCGGCTACTGATGGCGCCGCTTGCGCAGAATTGTATGTAGTACAAGGACTCTTGTATAGCGTTTTTGTAAAAATGCTGCTGGATGACGCCTACCAAGCTTCGGTTAGGCAGAATCGCTGCACCTGGGAACTCGGGCTTTTTGCGCTGCCTCCAGGGGCGGGCGACGTCGCGTTGCTTGCGCACCGTCGAAGTGGCGACCTCTATTCATTCATGAGGCAAGAACTCTTGTACATGGGACAAGAATGTTGCATGCTGAGATGCACGCTGCCTTACACGCTGGCAGGGGACGGGCCGACCGCCAAACGACGCGTCCCAGCCTCTGGTTGTCTTCAACGACCCGTTGGTGGCTGCCAATTCACCTACAAATGGAGCCCTACATGTCCTTGGAATTTTCAAACACACCCGAAGTCCATGCCCCTCTCGGCACCTACAGCCATGTCGTTAAGACCCCTGCCGACGCCGGCCTTGTCTACATTTCAGGACAGGTGCCCGTGCGGCAGGACGGCACTTGGCCGAAATCCTTCGCCGAGCAGGCCGATCAGGTTTTTGCCAACCTCGCAGCCCACCTTGCCGCCGAGGGACTTACCCCCAGCGACGTCATTAAGGTCAACTCCTACATCGTCGACCATGAAGGCGATCCGGGCGCACTTCTCCGCGCCCGCACCAAGCACTTTGGTGATCACCTTCCAGCCGCAACCGGCATCCTCATCGCTGGGCTGATCAATCCTGAATGGAAGCTCGAAGCAGAGGTAATCGCCATCCGCCGCTAAAGCACACGCCAATCCAACACAGATTGTCGTCGACTTATTGGCCTAACCAGACCGGCATCCCTCCCTACTTCAGATGGACCTCATCGAAGTAGGGAGGGATAACCCGGGCTGGCGCCCAGGTGTCGCGCGAGCACTTGGAGTAGCCAACCGCGTCCCCTCGCCTCGGCGCACTCCTTCGTTCTTCACAGGTCTGCTACACATCCCGTGGGGAAATGGTCAGACACGTCGCTAGGTGCCATTTCTGCCTGCCTCGGATGAGTCGCCAATAGCTTCTAGGCCGCTTTATTGCCCTCCGCCACCCGGCCCAAAGGGGCCACCGGAGTGCCGCGCGTGCGTTTGGTGCCCTGGAGTCAGGTACATACCTAACGCTCATGCCATGAGCAGTGTCCGCAGGTGATTCCGGAGACCTTCAGCATCAAGTCCGTAGTGTTGAAGTAGTTCGGCATATGTTCCGGTTGTCACATGCTGATGGGGCAATCCAATGGAGTCATGTCGTACACCCAGGTGGCCAACCGTTTCGGCCACTGCAGCCGACAGGCCGCCTCGAACGTAGTGCTCCTCGATAGTGATGACATGCCCCGTCCGCAACACGGAACGGATGATGAGATCGGCGTCAATGGGCTCAACCGTTGGCATGCCGATGAGCTCCACTTCTATACCTTCGAAGGCTAGCTGCTCAGCTGCACGCATCACTTCTCCGGTAACTGTTCCGGTGCTGACCAGGGTTGCTCGGTCGCCGCCCCGGATCACTCTGCCTTTTCCGATGGTGAAAGGCTCCTGCGGGAACAAGTCGGGAATCAAGGGCCCCCCGATCCGCATATACACCGGTCCCTCGTGGGCGATCATGGCCTCCACCGCTGAACGGATTTCACCCGGGTCCTGAGGGGCAAGAACAACAACACCCGGGAGCATGCGGATGATCGCGTAGTCCTCAAGCGAATGATGAGTGGGGCCAAAGTCGGAATACGTCATCCCACCGTTGCGTCCGACGATTTTGACGTTTTGTCGCATGTAAGCGACGTCATTCCGAAACGCTTCGTAATTCCTGGTAGTCACAAAGGCGGCAATCGCGGCAAATACGGGCACGCGCCCAGTTGTCGCAAGTCCTGCAGCTACGCCCGTTGCACCGTGCTCCTGGATGCCTAACTCAAGGTATCTTTCAGGGTAGAGCTCTTTGAACTTTCCGAAGCCAGATGATGCGCCGCTGTCGGCTGAGAGCACCACGACGCGCTCGTCGTTGGCGGCGATTGTTGTAACTGCTTCTCCAAGCGTCTTTCTTGGGTCTATGAGAGATGTGGTCATCGCAGGCCCACAGCCCCAACCAGCCCGGCAAGGCGACCGCGCATCTCGTCCTCAGCTTCTGCACATTCGGCCGGGCTGGGCTTCCAATAGTGGGATTCCGTTTTGCCCTCCAGGTATCGAAGGCCCTTGGCCTTGGTGGTTCTTGCCACAATCACAGTGGGTGCGTCCTGACTCTCGGAACTTGCATTGAGAGCAGTGACGACGTCGTTCATGTCGTTCCCGTCAATGGTGCGGACGTTCCACCCAAACGCTTCAAACTTGTCGCTGATAGGCTCCATGTTCATCACCTCGTTCGTGGGCCCGCTGATCTGAAGATCGTTGACGTCAACAAATGCGACGAGGTTGTTCAATTGGTGATGTGCGGCGATGGATGCTCCCTCCCAATTGGAGCCCTCCGGCAATTCGCCGTCACCCAGGACGGTGAACACGCGTGCATCCGAGTTGGCCATCTTCAGGCCAAGTGCCATGCCGGCGGCAATCGCCAGGCCATGACCAAGAGCACCTGTATTTGCTTCAACACCGGGCAGTTTATGCATGTCCGGGTGGCCTGCGAGGCGACTCATGAAGCCACCGTAAGTGTCCAGCAGCTCGACATCGAAGTAGCCCCGCCGCGCAAGCACTGCGTACTGTGCCATCGCTTTATGACCTGCCGACAGCAGGAATCGATCCCGCCCAGGGTCCGTGGCTCGTTCCGGGTCGACGTTCATCGTATGAAAGTAGAGGGCAGTAAGAATGTCGATGCACGACAACGCCCCGCCGAGATGTCCTGATTTGCCGGCCCGAAGCATGCGAAGTACAAGAAGACGCGCCTGAGCAGCCTCGACCTCCAAAGCGGATATTTCCTTATTCATGCGCGAGCCTCTCCTCGTAACGGTGCAGTTCGGCCAACTTTGGGGCACTACGCTCCGAGGGCTCGTAAGCAACTCCCAAATACCCTGCGAGAATCTTCTTTGCTGACTCTGGGCCCGTAATCTGCGCGCCGAGCGCGACCATATTGGCATTGTTACTTAGCTGCGCTCGTTCAGCCTGATATGCATCAGTCAGCAGAGCGCAGTACGCACCCTTTACCTTGTTGGCCGCAATGGAGACGCCGATCCCTGTACCGCAGAGAACAACACCTCGATCCACTTCCCCGCGCGCGGTGCTTTCAGCCACGTCAATGGCGGTCCGCGGGTAAAGCGGATCCTCGGATCCGAAGTCGCGGACTTCATGACCAAGATCAATCAGGTAATGAACGAGAACTTCCTTAAGCTCCCTTGCATTCGGGTCACATCCAATGCCGACCAGCACAGCAGCCTCCTAGACTTGTATAGTGTTGTATAGCCTAGTTGGGTATCTTAGAATTGGATAGGGGACCAGGCCAACAGGTTCGCAATTTTTAACTGCTCGCCCGCGGCCTCGGACACCAGGGCGGTGTTTCGGGGGACGTCGAATAAGATGGCTAAGCGGACAAGGCGAAGGTGTGCACCATCGGCTTCAGATGCCCCAAAGTAAAGGTGCACCGCCAGGATGAAGGCCCGCACAGTGGGTCGGTCTCCAGACCCGTCCCGCCCTGCACTTGCTGGACGCAGCGAGCTGGGGTTTATGCCTCGAAGGCTGGCTAACGACGACAGCGATTCTAATGTGATCGGGTTTCCGTCGGCTGGCAGCAGGGGACTGGTGGGCATGTCGCCGCCAGAGCGGCCCCTACACGGCCGAGAAGAAGTAACCTCCCGGAAGACCTCGCGCCTCTGCTCGAGGGGCGATCCGGCTGGCCCTTATGGTTGTTTAGGTGAGTTGATAATCAAACTTCAGCCGCATGGTATCGCCGCGGAAAACAATTGTGGAGTACTCAAAGACGGCTCCGGACTTGTCCGAAATAACATCGGTCAGTCGAAGTGCTGGATCGCCGCGGCGCAACTCCAGGTACTTGGCATCGGTCACGTCGACAGCGACAGCCTCGAGATCCTCCTCAACGTTCTTCATGGGAAGTTGATAATGCGTCTCGAGAACCTTGCAGAGTTGCTCATTTACAACGTCGTGCTGGTCCAACAGGGGAGCCAGTTTCGCGGGAACGTAGGACCGGTGAACACTGAGCGGCTTGCCGTCTACTGAACGCAAACGGACAATCGCGTAGACCTCATCTTCGGAACCTAAACGAAGGCGCTCCCTGACACGGTTGGGCGCAGGCACACGCTCCAGGCTGATGAGTTGCGTTGTCGTGTCGTATCCGAGCGCCTCGAGCTGTTCCCGGATTCCCTTGTATGCGGGCGAAACCGCACTGATTTTGGATGGCGCCACATACGTCCCCTTACCCGGCACGCGAACCAAAACACCCTCACTGGTGAGTTTGTTAAGCACGCCTCGAACAGTCATCCGGCTCAACCCGTAAATCCGGTTCAGCTCATTCTCCGACGGAATCCGCTCACCCGGGGCCCACTCGCCTGCAGAGATCTTCGCATACAAGATGTCTTCAAGTTGCTGGTAAAGCGGCACGGCAGAGTTGCGCTCAATCAAGTCAGTCATCAGGTTTCGCCTCCTTAATAAGCCATCCTAGCCGCAAAGAAGGGCGTTGTACTTTCCGGTATGTACTTGTATAGTGAGGTCCCAGTTCGCACGTGACCTGTATCTCAGGTGAGATGCGCCGTTGGGGCGATGTTCAAAGAAAAAGGTTGACAAAAATGGTCGTATCAACAGCGAAGTTGACGGAGAAGGCGCGGGACGACGGGTACGCAGTACCGGCCGTCAACGTATTCGACGAAGTAAGTATGAGAGCCGTGGTAGACGCGGCGGAAGACGCTCGCTCACCCATGATCGTACAGGTGTCCGTGAAGACAGTCCGTACCGTTGGCACAGCTCTTCTCACAGCCACATTTAAGGCTGTTACACGTGATGTGAAGGCGCCCATAGCCCTTCATCTCGATCACTGTCCTGACCGCTCCATCATTGACGAAGTGGTGGCAGCCGGATGGTCTTCCGTACTGTTCGATGCCTCTGACCGGGATCTGGGCGAGGCCGAACGTGAAACCGCGGAGGTGGTCGCGCAAGCGCATGCCGCGGGAGTTGACGTGGAGTCAGAGATTGAGAACATCCTCGGAGTAGAGGATGGCATTGGGTCAGATGAGGCAAAACACTCGTACAGCATCGAGCAGTTGGCGGCCGTCGCCCGGCGCACAGGCGCGGACCTGCTCGCCCCTCAACTTGGGACCAGCCACGGCGCATTCAAGACGCCGCCTGCGCTGTTGCCCGAACGCGCCTTGGCTTTGGGCAAGCTCACAGACCGGCCAATTGTGCTCCATGGCGGCACAGGACTGACTGCGAAGGATTTCAGGTCGTTCATCGACGCCGGGGTATCAAAAATCAACATTTCCACGGCCGTCAAACACGCATACATGAAGGCTGCGGCAGAGCACTTGGACGAAGCCCGGCGCCTGGACAAGTGGGACCCGCCAAGTCTTTTCAAGGCAGCATCTTCGGCCATTCGGGAAGAGATTAAAGAACACATCGAGTGGTTCGGGGCCGCGGGGCAGGCGGGGAAGGGCGTCGGGGAGAAGGTGAACCAACGATGAGCGGCGCGTTGATCTTTGACTGCGACGGCGTCCTTTCAGACACCGAGCGCGACGGTCATCTTCCGGCCTTCAATGCTACATTTGAGCATTTCGGGCTCCCGGTCCGCTGGAGCGAGGAAGACTATGCCCAGGTGCTGGCAATCGGCGGTGGTAAAGAACGACTTGCTGCCCTGCTGACACCAGAGTTCGTCGCAAAGGCCGGACTCCCGGACGATAGCGAGCATCAGCGCGAGCTTATTGGGAAATGGCACCGGGAGAAGACGGCACGCTACACCGCTATGGTGCGGGAAGGAAAGCTGCCGCCGCGACACGGCATTGCGCGGCTGGCGGCGGAGGCCAACGCCGCGGGATGGAAGCTCGCCGTGGCATCCACTTCCGCCGAGGAGTCCGTTCGCGCAGTACTTGAACACGCGGTAGGGGCTAACATGGCCAAGCAATTCTCTGTGTTCGCTGGTGATGCGGTCACTTCCAAGAAGCCAGCCCCCGACATCTACCTACTCGCCCTCCACGAACTAAACGTGCGAAGCGTTGACGCGGTTGCGGTTGAGGACAGTGCCAACGGACTCAGAGCAGCACTTTCTGCAGGCCTAACGACGGTTGTCACCCAAAGCAGCTACACGGCTGAAGAAAACTTCAGCGGTGCGGCGCTTGTCGTCGACACACTCGGTGACATGCCTGAACACCCCGCTTCGGTAATAGATAACCCTCACGGAATCGGCCTCAACGGAGAGGTGTCATTTGCTGATCTGCTCCGTCTCCGTACCGCCGCTACTATCCCTGCCCTCTCTTAGGAGCCTGACATGAGCAATGACGCCACGTCCATCACACGGAATACCACCCGCCTCGAAGAGGTCGTGAAGACAATCGCACAGACGTGCGTGGAGAACGAAAGCTACTTCTGCGATCTGGACGCGGTCGCCGGCGATGGCGACTTCGGCTATTCGCTGGCCAGGGGTTTCGAAAACGTGCTGTCTGAGTGGGACGGGTACGATCGCTCTGACCTTGGAACATTTCTGTCAAAAGTGGCTCTAACCATGAGCAGCAGGATCGGCGGGACATCCGGACCCATTTGGGGAACGGCCTTCCTTCGTGCGGCCACCGTAGCCAGGGGAAAGCATGACCTCGCAGGAGCGGACGCTGTCATGATGTTGAGAGCGGCGATTGACGGTATCAAGGCCAGGGGTGGGGCGGATGTAGGGGACAAGACACTTCTGGACGCCCTTGTCCCCATGACGGACGCAATCGAAGCTGCCATAGCTGCCGGGGAAGACTCAAAATCCATCGCCGCCCGCGCGGCCCGTGTAGCCCGTGAGGCCGCAGAAGCAACCAGCAGCCTGACTGCCCGGCGCGGCCGGGCCTCGTATACGGGTGAGCGAAGTGTAGGCTCGCCCGACCCTGGCGCGATTGCCATCGCCGTGCTTTCCGAGCGCATCTCAGACAAGTGGTAACAAAACGCAGCCGCACGCTAGTCACAATGAAGTGAAGGAAACAGACGCATGAAAAAGTTCATCAACGACCCCAAGAAATTCATTCCGGAGATGCTTCAAGGTATCGCCCTGGCCAACCCGGAGACCCTTACCTACATCCCGGAATACAACCTCATCATGAGGGCTGACGCTCAAAAACACGACAAGGTCGCAATCGTTCAGGGATCGGGCTCCGGGCACGAGCCAGCCCACGTTTTGGCCGTCGGCAAGGGGATGCTGGACGCGGCTTGTCCCGGCGATGTCTTTGCCGCACCGCCTACAGAGTACGTACTCGAAGCAGCCCGACGAGTAGCCACCGAAAAGGGCGTACTCCTTCTGGTCAATAACTACACCGGCGACAAAATGGCCTTCGAAATGGCCGAAGAGCTGGCATCGGCAGAAGGAATTAAGGTCCGTACCCTCTTCATTAATGACGACGTCGCCGTTGAGGACTCCCTCTATACCATTGGACGACGAGGAGTGGCTGGCAACTTCTTCGTAATGAAAGCGGTGGGGGCAGCGGCGGAGGCCGGCGCCGACCTGGACGAAGTCGTCCGTATCGGAGAAAAAGTCAATGCGGCAACGCGAACGATGGGCGTCGCGCTCACAGCGTGCACCCCGCCGGCAAAAGGATCCCCGCTATTTGAAATCGGCGAAGACGAAATGGAAGTGGGCGTAGGTATCCACGGCGAACCAGGCCGCCGACGCGCCAAAATTGAACCAGCTGACCGGATCGTGGACGAACTGCTCAACGCCATAGTCCCCGACCTTCCATTTACCCAGGGTGACGAGGTCGCACTCATGGTCAACGGGCTCGGCGGCACCCCCATCAGTGAGCTCTACGTCCTGTATGGAACCGCGCACTCCCGCCTCGAAGGACAAGGAATCAGCGTAGGCCGCAGCTACGTTGGCGAATACTGCACGGCCCTGGACATGGCCGGGGCATCCATTACGCTCGTGCAACTCGACGACGAGATCAAATCACTTCTCGCAGCACCTGCGGAGATTGCCGCACGCGTGTTCTGAGAGAACCCATAAAGTCCTGATCGATCTAAAAGGCGAACGACGCAGGGCGCTCGGAAGGACCACGGCTTAGGCCCTGCACCTTCTTCAAGATGGCTGGGAACGGGGACCGTTCCCAGCCATCTTCGCGCGCCTGAGGAAACTGGTAGCTGCGACCAGTACCAAGAAGACTGTCACCCGCCGTTAGCCGTGTCCCTGTGGTGAACTCCATGAGTAATTGAGGCGAACACCACAAAAACTATTGACAGCCTCCATTTGGACAAGAATACTTGTTCGTAGCACAAGAGAAGCCGTGGATGACACAAAGAACTCGGCCGGGTCGCACCTAGCTAGCGATCCAACCTCTTCTGAGCCCGAGCGACGCGCGGCAAAACCCAGCCTGCATCTACGGTCACTGACCCCAGACGCGAGGTCCGGACTTCTGATGGGCCGTCGCTTCAACCACACCCCAACCAGCCCTACACGATTTCAGCGCAACACGCAGAAGGACCCGCGTGGTGTTTGATCCCCGGAGGAACCTTGAATACAAATACAGATACGGCCATCAAGGCTAATCCCGGGCCGTTGGCTGGTTCGGTGTCGACGGCTCCGCCCCGTACCAAACTCAAAGGTCGGATGGGGATTTTGGCGTTGCTGTTCACGGTGATGGCCTTTAATGCTCCGTTGGCTTCGGTGGTTT
>NZ_JBIVHM010000018.1:0-20042 GCF_044749185.1 Paenarthrobacter sp. NPDC089675
TCGGTCGCGTCCCCGTACCGTGAAACCGAAGCGATGAAGGACGGCTCGGACGCGATCGCTGACTGGCCGCTGCTGAACGCCCTGACCGCGGCGTCTTCGGGTGCGACGTGGGTGTCGATCCATCACGGCGGCGGCGTCGGGATCGGCCGGTCGATCCACACCGGACAGGTCTCCGTGGCCGATGGCACCGAGTTGGCCGCCGCGAAACTGACCGCGTTGCTGACCAACGACCCCGGCATGGGCGTGATCCGCCACGCCGACGCCGGCTACGACCGCGCCATCGACGTCGCCCACGAACGCGGCGTCCGCATCCCCATGGAAGCGGCGGGCTCCCGGCTTTCGCAAGGCCACGGCGCCACCGGCGCGGCCCCGGAAAGCGAGTAGGTGACAGTGTCCACCAGCCCACAAGCTCCGGTGTTTGCGGAGGCTGAACCGAAATGGACAGGATCGGCCCAGGCGGCGTCGGCCGCGCGGGCGGATACGGCTCCCTGCCCACGGATCCCGCCTCGGCTGACCCCGAAAGCCTGGAATCCAGTCCGTTTCGCCCCCGAAACCGACTAGCTACAGTTGTGGTTGCCGTGTCCCGCACGGCAACCACAACTGCGGTCAGCCCTCCATAGCGCCTTGAGTGAAAGGATCGGTCCGTGATCGAGATTGACGGCCGCAATTTGGCCCTGGCAAAGATCGTCTCCGTCGCCGACGGTGCTCCCGTCAGCCTGGCAAGCGAAGCGCTGGCACGAATGTCGGCGTCGCAGGACTCGGCGGTGGCCACGGCTTCCCGACGACCGGTCTACGGCCGCTCCACGGGCGTCGGCGCGAATAAGACCGTCACCCTGGCCGAAGCGGACGGTGCCGACACGCATGGCTTGAAGCTTCTGCGAAGCCACGCGGTGGATGCCGGCAAACCACTGGACCGACGTACTGTCCGGGCCATGATGGTGGTCCGCTTGTCGCAGCTTGCCGCAGGTGGGTCGGGCATCAGCCCAGTCATCGCAGAGGCGCTTGCCGGGATGATCAACGCGGACGTCATACCGGAAGTCCGCGAGTTCGGCGGAATCGGGACAGCAGACCTCCCTGCCCTCGCAGGGACTGCCCTCACCATGCTGGGAGAGCGCCAACCACTCCACGGCGGTGCTGCTCCTTCGCTGCTGGAGGCCTGGCCCACGGCGGACGCCCTGCCATTCATCAGTTCAAGCGCGCTGACCATCGCACAAGGCGTACTTGCCCATCAAAGGCTGGCAAGGTTGCTCGAGAGCGCCATGACGGTTGCGGGTTTGTCCTTCATTGCCATGGCAGGGAACCCGGAGGCGCTAAGTCCGTCTGTTGCCGCAGCTGCGGACAGTCCGGCTGTCACGACGGCGGCCAACACCTTGCGGTCTTTGGTTGCGGGCAGCGGCACACCGGCGAGGATCCAGGATCCGTATTGCCTCCGGACCTTGCCGCAGGTCTTCGGCTCGCAGCTTGAAGAACTCGACGCCTTGGGCGGACTCTTGGAAAGGCTGGTGGTAGCCGGAAACGAGAATCCCCTGGTCCATGGACTTCCGGCCGAGGGTACGAATGATGTGGCGCATCATGGGCTGTTCCAGATGACCAACCTGGCAAGGCGGTTGGACACCGTGAACCTTGCCATTGGCGCGGCCTGCGCCACACACCTCCGAAGGATTGATCTCCTTTGCGACCCCGACTACACGGGTCAGCATCCGTTCCTGGCAGAGGACGGTTCCGGCCAATCAGGCGTCATGATGCTCGAATACGTGGCTGCAGCAGCCGTGGGTCGCATCCGGGCGAACGCCCAGCCAGCGAGCCTGCAGACCGTGGTCCTCTCCCTGGGGGCGGAGGAAGACGCCAGCTTCGCAAGTTTGGCGGCGGCGCAGTTGCAGTCCACCGCGCACGCCATGGAGACCGTCACCGCCGTCGAGCTTGTCTGCGCCGTCCGTGCCCTCCGGCTTCAGGGGCGGCAAGCGGAGGAGTTCGGAGACGCGAAAGTGCGGAACCTGTTGGCCGCAGCTTTTGCTTTGTCACCTGACATGAAGGATCGCGACCTTCGAAGCGACGTGGAAACGGCCACGGAGCTGGTCCAGCAAAATTACTGAAGCGGCAACACGCGAGGGCCGTATTGACGTGGTCTCGTGAAAAAGGAGCGGCAGGCAGTCTCCCAGGACTGCCTGCCGCTCCTTTCTTTGGTGCCATGCGGCCTTAGTGGGCCGGTACAGAGTCCTTTGCAGCGGACTTGGGATCAGTGAGCTTCTTGTTGGGAAGCGCAAAGCTGATCAGGAAGGCGAGGACCATGAGCCCGGCAGCCGTGAGCATCACAGTGTCAATGGCCTGGGCGAATCCCTCGGTGATCGGCCGGGTGAGCGTGCTGTTTGCAGCGTGCAACCAGCTGGTGTCGTTGAGGGAGTCGTTGCTTGCGCCGTTCTTGAAGAAATCGAACAGCTTGGCGTTCGCGGGATCGGAAGCAACGGCGGGATCCTTCAGCACGGCCTGGTACTCAGGGGTGGCAGCGGCGGTCTTCATGCCATCGGCGATCTTGTCAGCGGCCAGGCTGAACAGCATGGAGATGAACACAGCGGTGCCGACTGCCCCACCCATGGACCGGAAGAATGCCGCGGTGGACGTACCCACGCCCATGTCCTTCGGTGGCACGGAGACCTGCATGGCCAGCGTCAGGGGCTGCATGCAGAAGCCCAGGCCAACGCCGAAGAACACGGCGATCAAACCGGGTACCCAGAGGCCGGTGTCGACACCCAGAACCAAGCCCATGACCACGGCGGCCCCTGCCAGGACAAACGTGCCGAGGATCGGGAAGATGCGGTAGATGCCCGAGGAAGAGATGGTCCGGCCCGCAGTGATGGAGCCAAACAGGATGCCCACGGTAAACGTGATCATCATCAGGCCGGCTTCGGTGGGCGTGAGGCCCTTCACCAACTGGAGGTACATGGGGAGCATGGCGATGGCGCCGAACATGCCGATACCGATGATGAAGTTCAGGAGGGAAGACAGGCCGAAGGTCGCGTTCCCGAAAAGGCGGAGGGGGATCAGGGCGTAGTCGCCGGCACGCTTCTCAATGAAGATGAATGCTGCGATGCCCACGAGGCCCAGCCCGTAGCAAAGCCAGGAGCCTCCCGAAGTCCAACCCCAGACACGGCCCTGTTCGGCGACCAGAAGCAGCGGAACGATTGCCAGGGTGATGGCAGCAGCACCCCAGTAGTCAATCTTCTGCTTGACGTGGCGGGCAGGCAGGTGGAGGAACAGGAAGACCACAATCAGGGCAGCGAGGCCTATGGGCAGGTTGATGAAGAACACCCAACGCCAGCCGTCGAAGCCGAGGATGTTCGAAGCGCCGGCGAAGGCACCGCCAATTACCGGCCCGAGGACGGAGGAGATGCCAAAGACGGACATGAAGTAACCCTGGTACTTGGCCCGGTCCTTCAGAGCTACGATGTCGCCGATAATGGTCAGCGCCAGGGCCAGCAAGCCACCGGCGCCGAGGCCTTGAACACCGCGGGCGATGGCCAGTTCGGTCATCGAGTGGACCGAACCCGCATACAGGGAGCCTGCCAGGAAGATCAGGATGGCAGCGAGGTACAGCGGGCGACGGCCGAAGATGTCACTGAGCTTGCCGTAGAGCGGAGTGCTCACGGTGGAGGTGATCAGGTAAGCCGTGGTGGCCCAGGCCTGAAGGGACAGGCCGTCGAGGTCGTTGGCAATGGTGTAGATGGACGTAGACACGATGGTCTGATCAAGCGAGGACAGGAACATGCCGAGCATGAGTCCCACCATGACGGTGAGCGTCTGACGATGCGTCAGCACCTCACCGGCAGCCCGAACGGGCGCAGAATTGGACATATCTTCTCCAGAGGTGGCAGACGGGGGATTAAGCACGATAGTTGCTTTCAGTAACTATCGTAATGCCTGATTCATTCCCCGCGTGACAGTAATTTTTCGAAGTGCCCTTTTTCGAGACTGCCGGGTGGTGCTTTCAGCGTTCGACGAGGATGCCGTCAGGGTCGCTGTAGATCATCATGCCGGGCTGAATCCGGACGCGGTCTATCACCAGGTCCGCGTCGACCTCGCCCACGCCTGTCTTGGCGCTTTTCTTGGGGTTGCTGCCCAGCGCCTTGATGCCGAGGGGGAGTCGCACCAAGGCCTCGCGATCGCGGACGGCACCGTTAATGATGACGCCGGCCCAGCCATTGGCCACCGCGCTTTCGGCAATCATGTCTCCCATGAGGGCGGTCCGCAGGGAGGCGTGGCCGTCCACCACCAGCACTGCGCCCTCGCCCGGGGTTGCAAGGACGGTCTTCACCAGGGCGTTGTCCTCAAAGCATCGGATGGTACGGACGGGGCCGCTGAAGTGCGTCCTACCTCCGAGGTTCTGGAACTGAACGGAGATGGATTCGAGTTCTTCGCCGCG
The DNA here is from genome assembly GCF_044749185.1 of Paenarthrobacter sp. NPDC089675. Taxonomy (NCBI): domain Bacteria; kingdom Bacillati; phylum Actinomycetota; class Actinomycetes; order Micrococcales; family Micrococcaceae; genus Paenarthrobacter; species Paenarthrobacter sp. NPDC089675. The sequence goes on from NZ_JBIVHM010000018.1 coordinate 4,418, forward strand.
CTCGTCGTAGAGGTCGGCGGTGTTCACGGGCTCGTTCAATGGATTTCTCCTTCTGGGTTTGAAGCCACCCTAGCGGTTGGGAGAGGCCGGAAGCACGGCATGTCCAGGCCTGTGTGGATAACCCGGGAAACACCGAGTCCGGAGACTGCCCGGGGCGCTAGGCTGAAATCAAACACTGAACCAGGGGGAACTGCCATGAGCTTGTCCGATCTGCCGGCGCCGGTCCCGGAGCCTGTCGTTGAGCGCTCAAAGACAACCGTGGCACTGGCTGAACCTGTCGAGCGGGTGCGGGCCCTCTGGGTAACCGGTGTTGTCCTGGTCAACCTGGGAATCAATGCCGCCTTCTTCGGACCACTCCAAGTCCTCCTGGGCCAGCAGGCAGCACACTTTGATGAGGGCGGGAAGGAAGCCATCCTCGCACTCGTGACCGGCTGCGGGGCCGCAGTTTCACTTGTGGCCAATCCGTTGTTCGGCGCCTTCAGCGACCGCACCACCTCCCGCCACGGTCGCAGGGTCCCCTGGGTGTTGTTTGGCGCAATCCTTGGTGCGGCAGCCTTGGTGGCGCTAGCCGGCGCGCCGGATGTTGCCGTCATGACGGTGCTTTGGTGCGCGGTCCAGGCAGGAGCCAACGGGATGTACGCCGCCATCACGGCCGCTGTCCCGGACCGCGTGCCGGTTTCCCAGCGCGGGACCGTGGGCGGATTGGCCGCGATGGGCCAGACGGTCGGCATCCTGGTTGGCGCGGTGATCGCCGCCGTCGTTGCCGGTAACTTCGCCCTCGGCTACTGGCTGTGCGCCGCAGCGCTGCTCGCCGGCGTCGTGCTTTACCTGTTCAAGAACGACGACGAGCCGTTGCCGCCACGGGAACGCACGCCGTTCAGGATGGTTCCGTTCCTCAAGGGCGTGGTGGCCTTCGTTCGGGGGTTCTGGGTCTCGCCGCGAAAGTACCCGGACTTTGCCTGGGCATGGCTCACCCGCTTGCTCGTCAGTACCGGAAACCACATGGTCACCCTGTACCTGCTGTTCTTCCTCAGTGATGCCGTGCATCTGAAGGAGACCGAGGGCATCGATCCTGCCCTCGGGGTCCTGGTCCTGACAGGGCTTTACGCGTTGACGGTGATTGTCACGAGTGTCCTGGGCGGGCGGTTGAGCGACAGGATGGGCAAGCGGAAGCCGTTGGTCATAGCGTCGTCCGTGATCATCGCCGTGGCGTCGCTGATCCTGGCATTCGCGCCCACCTGGATCGGTGCGCTTGCGGGGGCGCTGGTTCTCGGCATCGGATTCGGTGCCTACCTCGCCGTTGACTTTGCCCTCATCACGCAGGTCCTCCCCACGGCTTTGGACCGTGGGAAGGACCTGGGTGTCATCAATATCGCCAACTCCCTTCCGCAGGTGATCGCACCGGGGATCGCGTTTCCGTTGGTGGCTTACTGGGGCGGCTACATATCGCTGTATGTGGCCGCCGCAGTGATCGGGCTGCTCGGCGCGGTGTTCGTGGTCAAGATCAAGAGCGTCGCGTAGCAGGCCTAGAAGACCGCCGTGAAGCCGCCCCAGCCCCAGCCGACCACCGGCGAGCCCTTCCACCCGAAGCCGTAGACGCGGGTCCAGGCGTAGCTGAAGCTTGGCGTTCCGCCCTCGGGGATGACGAAAGGGGCGTAGCCGCCGAGCTCCGCCTTCAGGATCCCCCCTACTGTGGGGTCGCCATTCAGCTTCGGCTGGCCCATGTACACCGTGCGTGCGGGCACAAACGTTGGCAGGGCTTGAGCCGTGGGTGCGGCAGCGAGCCCTCCGATCAGCAGGACCCCTGCGGTTAATGCCCCCAGCCAAGAGCCGGCACGGCGTAAAGGAGTGTTTTCCATGTTTTCCCCATTCATCAGAAGACTGCGGTCAGGTAGCCCCAACCACTGCCGGGCTCTTGAGTTTGGCGATAGTAGCTGTACAGCTCAGAACCCATCTGCTCCGTTCGGAACACCCCTTGGTCCGTGACGCTGAAGAAGTAGTTGTAGGAGTCCGAGGTATTGAATCCACCCAGGCCGCCCATGTAACGGCTGGAAGAATAGTTTCCGGCCAGCAATCTTGACGAGTTCCACCCACCCTTCCCGTCGGGGTAGTAGGCGTAGAGCTTGCCGTCGGTACTGCGCGCAAGGAGATCCGAGACGCCGTCCCCGCTGAAGTCGCCCGGGCTGAAGATTTTGTTGAAGCCGCTCCACCCCTGCCCCACCTGGGAGGACGGCAGCCATCCGCCCCGTCCGTTACCGGGGAACAGGAAGAGCCTGCCCTGCGGATCCCGGGCCAGGAGATCGCTGCTTCCGTCACCGTTGAAGTCGCTCGCGGGGATGATCTCGGCGAAACTTCCCCAACCTGTGCCAACGACGGAAGAGCCAAGCCAGCCACCTTTTCCGTTGCCGCGGTAAAGCCATAACTGTCCGGATTTGTCCCGGGCCATGACGTCCATGTTGCCGTCGCCGTCGAAGTCACCGGGTGAGAGCAACGCTGTGAAGTCACCCCAGCCCCAGCCGATGTCCTTGCTGCCAGCGGCAAACGCGCCGTATGTGCCGCCTGCGAAGAGCGTCAGGGTGCCGTTCGGTTTCCTCGTCAGGACGTCGGGCCTGGAATCACCATCGAAGTCGCGGAGCAGGGATTGGTATTTCACCGCGGTTGAATAGCCGGGGTTGGTTATCAGGCCAACGATGCTGCCTGCGTAGCGAATGACGACGGCGACGCCGAGCGGTTTCCCTGCGTCGGACGGCTTGGGGGAATACGTGGCGCCCGTTGCTCCCGGAATCGGCTCGGAGTAGTTCAGGAGCCACTGATAGCTGAACGTCGGTTTGGCTCCCGCTGGGAGCCCCTTGATGCTGGCGGGGTCAAATACTGCTTTCACCACGCCTCGGACCGCCAGGTGCCCCGAGATAACCGGAGTCGAAGCGCTGACCAGGTAAAAGGGTTTGGTTTCGACCGTCTCCGGCAGGTGGCCCGCCGCGAACGCTGTGAGCCTAAGGGTCAGGCCTGAGCCCGTTCCGGCTACGCTCTGGGGTACGTCAAACCCCGAGGTTGGAACACCGTCGCGGAACCACTCGTGATCGTAGTACGACGGCGGTGCAGTCCAGGTGCCGTAGCGGACTTCATACCGTGGCGAGGAATAGTTGGATTCCCCAATGGTGAGGGATGGCGGCGTCTCAGCGGAGTTGGGAGCCAGGACCTTGGTGGGATTGTTCACGGCAAAGTCCAGCGATTCCCAGGCGACCGGGAATGGATAAGTATTGCTGCTGCCGCGGTAGTAGGACACTTCCCGCGGCCAGTCACCGTCGCTGTAGGTTACGAAGACGCTCTGCAGTGTCTGGGGCCCATCGAACACGTCACCAGGCAGGGTAAGTGTTGCGCTGGCCGTCAGAGGGCCTGCGGCCGGTGTTCCCGTCCAGACGACCTTGTTTTCCGTGACCCGGGACCCGTCCCGGTAATTGAACTCGACGCGTTGCGCCCGCTCGGCCAGGGTGAACCCGATCTGTACTTTTCCGCCGGGGGCCAACGTAGCGGCCGAGACACGCTTTACCGCCGTCAACTTTGGAACTTGTTGTTCCGCCGCGGAGGCTGGTTCCGCTGCCGTGAGGGGCGCCCAGGCCAACACGGCCCCGGCCAGAGCGAGTCCTGTCAAGGCGGAAAGCGCGCGAAGTAGAACAGGCCGGGGCCGGTTGCCTGCTTTATGGGTAGTGCTCAAGGTGTCCCCCGTGTCATGTGGTGTGTCGTTGCGGCCGTGGCCTAGAAGACCGAAGTAAATCCGCCCCAGCCCCAACCGATGGTTGCCTGGCGCTTAAGGGCAACGTGGCCCAGCCCGTAGAACATGGTGAGCCGCCCGTCTGGATAAATTCCATACACTTCAGGCACTCCGTCACTGTCGAAGTCACCCGGTGCGCCGATGCGGCTGAATCCTTCCCAGCCGTAGCCCGCATAGGAGCTGAAGGCGTTTGGCGTCCAAGCGTTGTCGTAGAAGTAGCCGTTGCCCGCACCGTTGTACTTGCGCAGGTTTCCTTGGGAGTCGCGGGCGAAAATGATGCGCGAATCGGGCGAAATGAATGCATTGAACTCTTGCCAGCCCCCCTCCTGCCAGCCACGGCTGAGGACGTAGGGGGCGAGGAATCCGCCGCGTCCGTTACCGGGATATACCCACAGGACATTGGACGCATCGCGGGTGATCAGGTCTGCGGTGCCGTCGCTGTTGAAGTCACCCGGGGCCACGATGTCCTTCATGGAGCCCCAGCCTTGGCCGATTTGGTATGCGCGCAGCCAACCACCTTGGCCGTTGCCCTGATAAAGGAAGAGCCTTCCTGAGCCGTCCCGGGCCATGACGTCCACGTTTCCGTCGCCATCCCAGTCACCGGGTGAAAACAATGAGTTGAAGCTGTTCCAGCCTTGGCCGATCCGCTGTGCCGGCAGCCAGCCGCCGGTCCCATTGCTTGGGTAGAGCCACAGGTTTCCTGCGCCGTCACGGGCAAAGATGTCCCCGGTGCCGTCCGCATTGAATCCCTTGCCACGGGTCTTGTCGGCCACCGGACCGACGAGGTCGACAACCTCGGTGACCACCGATCCAGCATCGAATCGAGCCGTCACTCCCGCAGTGATGATCACTCCCTTGTCGGCAGTCGTCAGTTTGTAATCCCTGGAGGTCGCTCCCGGGATAGGGGTGCCGTTGCGCTTCCACACGTAGGTGTACGAAGGCTGTCCGCCTTCCGGATCCACCCCTGCCGGACCGTGATCAAGCCAGAGACGACCACCCACACTGGCATCCCCTGTAATGCGCAGGTTGCTGACCCAAACACGGCGCGGCATAGGTCCGAAAACGTCTGTCGAAGCAGTCGTTGGCAAAAACCCCGGAGCCCGGACCGTCATTTTGACCCACACCAGATTGCCGGGATCCGTTGTCATGTTGGACTGGTAGGTGTCGTCGTGGGCGTAGTCGATCGCCGTTCCGTTGCGGTACCACTGGAAGTCCGAGAAGGCGGGTTCAACCGGCCAGCTACCCCGGTTGATCGTGAGCCGGGTGTTGTAGACAAGCTCCCCCTCGATTCGAGGAGCAACGGAGTAGCTGAGCTTCTGCAGAACCTTCGCGGTGTTGTTCACGGCGAAGTCGCCCTTGGAAAGGACAGCCCGTGCCGCGGATCCGAGCGGAACGGGCGCCGTGCGCTCAAGGGTGCCGTCACGGAGGTAGGTGTCCTTGGCGAGGCCGTCGAAGTAGGAGATGACAACACGGTCAAGCGTGTAGTTTCCCGATGCCTGTGCTGCCGTCACCGCACCCGAGGCGGTAACGGTCAGCGGGCCAGGTGCAGGGTTGCCTGCCCAGACGAGCTCAAAAGTGGTGACCTCGGACGCATCGCGATAAATGAGCCGGACTTCCTGCGCCACTTGCGAGAGTTTCACCTGCACTTGCGCACCCTGACCCGGTGTAAAGCTGGTCTTGACGGGGGTCAGTGCCGTCGGAACAGATGCTGAATAGGGCAGCAACGGGTTGTTGATCCTGAAATCCTGCGCTGCGGGGTCGCCGAACGGGGATGCTCCCGTGCCTGGCGGGTAGACACTGCCGCCTCGGTAGTACACCTGGGATGCCCCGGCCGTGGTGATCACTTGGACAAAGCTGACCTCGATGGATCCGTTCGGCCACGATGAGGCAGACGCAACTCCGGTGACCGAGCCGTTCGTGGCCCCCGCGGATGATGTCCAGGCGAGGGTGTGGGAGCCGGCCGCGCTGCGGAGGCTGACCTCAACCCGTTTGACTGCGGTGGAGGTGGTGAATGCGAAGCTGACCGGAGCTCCGGCGTCGACGGTCGCCGGCGAGGTGCGGGCGAAAGTCGAGAGGACGGGTCCTGCGGCCTGGGCGGGAGAGGCCGGAGTCAACAAGAGGGCAACCAAGGCGATCACCATCCCGAGCAAAAGCGCGCGGACAGGCCTGGACACAGTCAGAAATCGCACAGGAGTGCTCCCCATGGTTCCCCCAAATCGAGCCGGCCACAGACAACCGGCGGGTGTAAGTGAGATGAGAGTACATGGAGGAATCAGAAAGCTGGGAATTTCCTGACAAAATTTCCGGCAAAAGACAAGTCACGTCCCAAAAGCAACCGATATCGGCTTAGAAGACGGCGTTGAACCCGTTCCATCCCCAACCGATGATGCCGGACCCGTTCCAGCCGCCATCGCCGTCACCGTAGTAGGCCAGCAGCTGCCCGGAGCCGTCAACGGCGAATACGTCCACGTTGCCGTTTCCGTCGATGTCGCCGGCGGCTGCGATGCTTGCCATGCTGCCCCAGCCCCAACCGATGGTCGCGGACCCGTTCCACCCGCCACTGCCGTTGCCCTTGTAGAGGCGCAGGTTGCCGGAGGTGTCGCGGGCAAGGACGTCAACGTTTCCGTCCCCGTTGAAGTCGCCCGGGGTGATGATTTGGTTCAGCACGTTCCAGCCGGTGCCTATCAAGGAGCGGTTCAGCCAGCCGCCCTGGCCATTGCCCGGATACAGGTAGAGGTTGCCTGAACCGTCGCGCGCCAGGACGTCGTTGTTTCCGTCGCCGTTGAAATCGCCGGGTGCCACGATCGACGTGAAGCCGTTCCAGCCGCTGCCGATCTGGCGCCCCGCCTGGAAGCCGCCGTTTCCCGTTCCTTCGTACAGGAAGAGCCGTCCGGAGGAGTCGCGGGCCAGGACATCGTTGGTGCCGTTGCCGGTGAAGTCGCCGGGGGACAGGACGGAGTTGAACCCGTTCCAGCCTGGTCCAACGGTTCGCGGGGATTCCCAGATGTTGTTGACGCGCGGATACAGCATGAGCGTGCCGTCGGAGCGCCGGGCGAGCAGTTCGAATGCGCCGCGCCCCGTGAAACCGTTGGCGCGGTTGGACGCGGAAATGGGAGCCGTTTCGTCGCTGGACACTTCTACGGGATCGCACCCGTTCTGGCTGGCCACGAGGTGCGCGGCAATTGTCGCCCCCTGGTCCGCGTCGGTAACGACGTAATTGGGCCACTGCCTGGAAGCCAAGACGCCGTCACGTGTCCAGTAGATGCTGTAGTCGGGGCCGGCGGCAGCGCCACAGCCGCTGAAGGAGCCCTGCTCGATTTCGACGCTGAGAGTCGAACCCACAAAGGGCGCACCGTGAATCACCGGCTTATCCGGATCCATGGTTGCGACGGCAGGTGCCACTGCGAAAGCGATGGAGGCTATGGCAGCGGCGGCGATTCCGGCGACCACTCGGCGCACGCCGGACGTCGGGCGTGATGAAGCGTACATGGTGTCCTCCCCAGACTTTGTGCGGTTAATGGTACCGCGACTGGGATATGGCTAGAAGATCGCTGTGAATCCGCCCCATCCACTGCCGGCCACTTGGGAACCGCGCCATCCGGTCCGCCCGTCGCTGTAATAGACCACCAGCCGGCCCTGCGTATCGACGCCGTAGACGTCGGGGAAGCCGTCCTTATCGAAGTCGCCGGCAGCCCCGGCAAGCTTCAGGCTGTTCCAGCCGACGCCGATCAGCCAGGACCGGGTCCAACCGCCCGCGCCGTTTCCGCCGTAGAAATACAAGTAGCCGTTGCGGTCCCTGGCCAGAACGTCCACTTTGCCGTCGCCATTGAAGTCGCCTGGCGTCAGCAGGGTGTCCATGACCTGCCAGCCCTGCCCGACGGCGATGCGCGGCAACCAGCCTCCGGAACCATTGCCGGGGTACAGATAAAGGGCGCCGCCGGGCTCGCGGGCGAGGATGTCATTGGTGCCGTCACCGTTGAAGTCGCCGGGGCTGACGATGGAATCGAAAACGTTCCACCCTTGCCCGATTGTCTTGGCGGGTTTCCAGCCTCCTGTCCCGTCCCCGGCATACAGATACAACGCGCCGGAGGAATCGCGCGCGATCACGTCGCCCTTGCCGTCACCGTCGAAGTCGCCGGGGGAGAGGACCGCGGTGAAGATGTTCCATCCCCAACCCACTGTCCGGGCGGCATCCCAGGCCGTCCCCGTGCGTCCATAGAGCGAAAGCGAACCGTCGGAGCCGCGGGCCAGGAGTTCGAAGGACCTGCCCGTGAAACCTGCGGCGCGGTTCACAGCGCCAACCGGCGCGGTTTCGTTACTATGCAGCGTTTCGCCGGAGCAAGCGGTCTTGCTCGCCGTCAGGTGCGCGGCCATGCGCCCGCCTATGTCGTCCTGCTGGAGCACGTAGGTCCGGCCGGTCTCGCCGGCAACCAGGAACCCGTCCCGGGTCCAGTAAATGGTGAAGTCCGGACCCTTTCCGCCGCCGCAGCCATAGAACGTGTACGGCCCGATGTCCGTTGTCAGCGTATTGCCCACGAAAGGCTGGCCGTTCACCACAGGGTCAGGCCCGTTGCTCGGGGCCGCCGACGCCGGCAATTGACCCAGTGCCATGGTTGCCAAAGCGGCACCCAGCAGTGCTGCGGCCACCCGCCGTCGTACTGTCCCCATTGCTCTTCCCTCCGTGTGCTGACGCTGAAACCCCACTGAAGTTTATGGGCAGGCGCGCGTGAATCCGGGGAGCGGCATCGGATGGCTTTGAGCGGCTCTCAGGAAACGGTCATTTTGCTCCCGTATCATTGATGCGATCGGCCAGCCCGGGTCTTGCCCGGCCGGCCGTTTCCTTGCCAGCTTCCCAAGAGATCGCCGGAGATGTCTGCAGCAAATTCACTGGAACCGTACTCCCTGGATCTGACTACAGGGCTGCCTCGCATGGCTGCCGCGCCCACCACGCCGCGGCAGCTCCTTCGGTATGCCCGCATCCTGAAGACCGCGGCCGGGTTCGCCCAGCGGCAGTTCGACACCCTGAGTTTGTCGGACGTTGCCGCGCGTGCGGACGTGCCGCTGGGGACGCTGTACCGGTACTTTCCGTCCACGGCGCATCTCATGCTGGCTGTCTACCGGCAGCAGTTGCGGGAACTGCGCGACGGCGTGCGGCGGCGGGAGGGGAAGGGCCACGCGCTCGCAGGCCTGATGATGGAAATCTTCCACCTCCGCGTCATGCAGCCAGGCGTTGAGCATTGCCTCATCCGTCCCGCCGGCAAGGACACCGATACAGCCCAGTTGCTGCGCGAGATCGATGCGCTGTCCGAGGAAGTGGTCGGCTCCCTCAGCAAGGATTCAGGGAACGACACTGTCAAAGCCCGCATCCTGCTGCACTTGGTGAGTGGCTTGGTCCAAGCGGTCCGTTGCCGCAGGTTGTCGCTCTTCGAAGCGGAGAAGGACCTCAAGAAGGCGTGCTCGCTGCTCACGGGCGAATGACCCTACAAGTTCCGCTGGTCTAGACCGGATACCCCTGAAAACGGTTGTTTTCCCATGACCTGAGTCACACTTTCCGCAGGTTGAACGTTTTACTCCTGAATCGTCTCTCTTGGTATTGAATCTTTTACCTCCGGTTGTTCCCTAGGCTGGAAACACCGAAGCGGCTAGCAGCCCTACCTTTCAGACTCACCGCCGGGCCAGCCACCCTTGGCCCTGACCGCAGTTCTGTCCCTGCCATTCACCACGCCGTGGGTCCACGGCTAGCCTGAGGAGACAAAGACGTGTCCATCGAGACAATCGAAACCGAAGCAACCGACAACCAGACGGCCCTCGTGCTGACCGAAGAGGAAATCTTCAAGGCCCACGAAGGCGGCAAGCTGACTGTCACCAGCACGGTCCCCCTGAACGACAAGCGCGACCTTTCCATCGCGTACACCCCCGGCGTTGCGCAGGTCAGCCGCGCAATCCACGCCGATCCCAAGCTTGCCCGTACGCACACCTGGGCTGAGCGCCTGGTGGTTGTGGTCAGCGACGGCACCGCCGTACTTGGCCTGGGCAACATCGGCCCCAGCGCTTCGCTCCCGGTCATGGAAGGCAAGTCCGCCCTCTTCAAGACCTTCGGCGACCTCGACTCCATCCCGCTGGTGCTCAACACCACCGACGTTGACGAGATCATCGAGACCCTCGTTCGCCTCCGCCCGAGCTTCGGTGCCGTGAACCTCGAAGACATCTCAGCTCCCCGCTGCTTCGAACTCGAAGAGCGCCTTATCGAAGCCCTCGACGTCCCCGTCATGCACGATGACCAGCACGGCACCGCCGTCGTGGTTCTTGCGGCACTGACCAACGCTGCCAAGGTGACCAACCGCGAAATCGAAGGCCTGAAGGTCGTTATCTCGGGTGCGGGCGCCGCAGGCATCGCGATCGCCGAGATCCTGCTGGCCGTGGGCATCAAGGACGTGGTGCTGCTCGACTCCAAGGGCGTCATCAACGCCGAGCGCGCCGACCTCGTGGCTGATTCCGGTAGCGTCAAGGCGCGTTTCGCACAGCGCACCAACCCCCGCGGCGTCACCGGCGGCCCCGCCGAGGCCCTCACGGGTGCAGACGTGTTCGTGGGTGTTTCCTCTTCCAAGCTGGCCGAGGAGCACCTGCAGCTCATGAACGACCAGTCGATCGTGTTCGCGCTCTCCAACCCGGACCCCGAGGTCCTGCCCGAGGTTGCCCGCAAGCACGCCGCGGTTGTTGCCACCGGCCGCAGCGATTTCCCGAACCAGATCAACAACGTCCTGGCCTTCCCCGGTATCTTCCGCGGAGCCCTGGATGCCGGCGCCCGCCGCATCACCTCGGAAATGAAGATCGCCGCTGCCCGCGCCATTGCCGAACTGGCCGAGGACGAGCTCTCCGCGGACTACATTGTCCCGAGCCCGCTGGATGCCCGCGTGGCCCCGGCTGTCACCGCGGCTGTCGCCGCCGCAGTGGCTGAGTAGCGGCCGCTACCTGCAAGACCGACGACGGCGACGCTCCCGTGCTGGGGAGCGTCGCCGTCGTTCTTTCGTACCTAGACTTGGGCCATGAACGCCGAACTGATCGTGACCATTATTTGCGGCCTGGCCATTGCCGTGGGTGTCGCCGGGGTCATCGTCCCCGTACTGCCCGGCAGCATCCTCATAGGCGTGAGCTTGCTGGCCTGGGCGATCTGGGGCGGCGCGGGAACGCTGGGCTGGGTGGTCTTCGGCATCGGAATTGTCTTTGTTATTTCGGGGATGGCCGCCAGCGCTGTGTTGACCGGACGAAAGCTGAAGCAGCACGGCATTCCCAACCGCTCGGTGCTGATCGGCGTCGTGCTTGGAATCGTGGGCATGTTTGTCATTCCGGTGGTCGGGCTCTTTGTCGGCTTCGCCGCAGGGCTCCTGGTCAGCGAGGTGCTCCGGACGCGGAACTTCGGCACGGCGCTCCGGTCCAGTGGTGCGGCGCTCAAAGCCACGGGAATCGGAATCCTCGTGGAGTTGGGCCTGGCCTGTGCTGCGGCGAGCACCTGGGTCATCGGTTTGTGGATCGACGCCGTCACCTGAGCGCGCCTGCGGGATGGCACTCGATGAACGGTGCCGGGCACGGGCGTACTGTCATCAAATGCCATCCCTGAGGATCAGCGGAGGGACGGAACCTTCACCCGCGCCGGACGGAACGTGGCGCCGGCCCCCGGGAAGAGCGGAACGTCGATCCGGGCGTGCGTGTGGACTTCCTGGATGGTGTCCGCGGTGTGCCGGGCGATCTCTTCGAGGGTGGCGACCCACATGCCGTCGAGGCCTTTGACCCGCTCGATCAGCTGTTCCAAGGCCACGGCCCTGGATGGCCGTCCCGAAATGAAGGGGTGGTTGGTCAGGACAAAGCAACTGCCCTGGGAGTGGTGGGCTTCGGCCTCGAGGGTCCACATTTCCAGGGCCTTGGCCGGGCTTTCAATGACTCCGCTGCCGGTCACTCCCGGATAGAAGCCGTACTGCTCCCAGTCATCCAGCGCCCAGTCCACGGGGATTTCCACGATGTCCCGGGAATCGCCCTCGGCGGCGGCCAGGCGGTAGGGGGCATCGCCGTCGAGCAGGCTCGAATCGTAGAGGAATCCACGGTCGGCCAGGAGTGCCGGGGTGTGCCAGTTCAGCTCCCACCACGGCGCCCTGAAGCCGACGGGCCTGACTCCGGCCACCTTGTCCAGGGCTTCCAGGCCCCGGTCGAGGTAACTGGCCTCGGTGGCGGCGTCGATGCCCTGCATGGGTTCGTGGAGGTAGCCGTGGTGGGCGATTTCGTGGCCGCCGTCGGCGATGCGGCGGACGATGTCAGGGTAGCTTTCGGCCGTGAAACCGGGAATGAAGAACGTGCCCTTGATGTCCTGGCGGTCCAGGATCTGAAGCAGGCGTGGCACGGCAATCTTCGGTCCATAGGACTGATGGCTCATGAGCGACATGCGCCGGGTGCTTGCCGGATCGTGGGCGATGGTGCAGGACTCGGCGTCGACGTCGAAGGTAAACGAGGCTGCGGCCCGGAAGCCCTCGGGCCACGTGATCGAGTGCAGGGAGTCCGCGAAAGCGGGCTGGTTCATAGTGGATCCTTCCAAGGAGCAGCTAGGCTGCCGGTTCGGGGGTGCTGGTTGGAGCGGGCTGCGTGACGGAGACGTGGTTGCTGTCGGCGAGGACGTACTTCCGGTGTGCCCGCGGGCCAAGGACTGCATACACTGCGGCGCTGGTCAGTCCTCCGGCAAGCCACGAGAGGTCCCAGCCCCCAAGGGCCACGGCGATCGGACCCTGCATGATGGGGATCAGGCCGTACATGAACAGCCAGGTGGCGAAGATGCCAACAAGCAATGACGTGATTCCGGCCCAATTCACCACGGGGAGCCTGTGCGTGCCGACCCCGTCGAAGAGGCGTTCCACCTTGGCCGGCCAACGCTTCTCGAGCCAGAAGTAATGCACCAGCATCACCCCGCCCCAGGCCGCCACCCAGGCAACCAGGCCGATCAACCAAGCGTCGAGCACGGAGGCAAAGTCCTCCTGGAAGATGAAGAAGATGACGGCGGCCAGGGAGAAGACACCTACGAAGAGGTTCAGCTTCCGGCGGTTGATGTTGATGTCCAGGGCCTGGGTTGCCACGGAAAACGTGTAGATGTTCAGGATGTTGGTGGCGATGGGGCCGTGCAGCACCATCAGGAGAACTGGAAGGGCAAGGACTCCGAAGTTCTGGACGATGAGTTTGCCCGGGTCGATCTCACCGCTGTTGGTTGCCAGGCTGGCGCCGAGGACACCGAGCCACACGACGGGAATGAATTGGCCAAGGACCGAGGCGAGGTACACCTTCCGCTTGGGAACGGACGTGCTGACAAAGCGCGAGTAATCAGCAGCGTAGGTGAACCAGGTGATGCCCCAGCCGATGCCGATTGCTGTCATGACCGCGCTCATCGCGGCAATACGTTCAGAGCCCTCCAGGATGTTGCCTGCTGGACCCGCATAGCCCCAGTCGATCTTCATCCCGAACCACGCCACTGCGGACATGACTGCCAGGATGATGATGGTGGGCGGAACGGTCCAGCGTTCGAAGGCTGCAATGGCCTTGTAACCGAACCACGCGATCGCCACCTGTGCGGCCATGATCGCCGTTGCTACGCCGATCTTCCAGCCGTAGTTGTGGGCGTTTGGATCCACCCAACCCAGCGTTCCGAAGAGGGCCATGACCAGGTCCAGGATGATCCAGGTGTTGACGGCACACCATCCGATGACCAGGAGGGCCTGGATGGCGGCGGGCAGGTAGTTGCCGCGTCGGCCAAAAGCTGCGCGCGCCAGCACCATGCCCGTGGCACCTGTTTTCTGGCCGAGGAGCACGAAACAGCCAAAGAGCAGCATGCCGATCAGGTTTCCCAGGACGAGGACCGTAACGGTGTCCGCGAAGCCCAAGCCGAGGTGGATTCCGAGGGCGCCGAGCACCCAGTTGATGGGAGCGAGGTTGGCGCCGGCCCAGATCCAGAATTGACCGGAAACGCGACGGGTGCGGTCGGACTCAGGAATGGGCTGCAGCCAGGCTTCGCTGTCGTGGCCCGGCGCCGTTGCCGGACCCGACGGCGCCTGACCAGGGGTGGCTGGTTCTGGATGCGCGGGGGAGAGGTTGTCTTGCATGGGGAGAGCCTCCGTGTGTGAAAGGGACACTCTCAGATTATGTGCGCCACATCACAGCAACAAGATACGATGTGTCTAATAGATTCGACCATGAGATGACGGAGTGTCATGCCACTTCTCCTTCGCGATGCCTTGGCGCACCAAAGCCTCCAAGCCGCCCAACCGCTGCTCCTGACGGATGTGCCGGACGCCCTGCTGCGGACCGTCCGCTGGGTGCACTCGAGCGAAGTCCTGGACATTGCGCCGCTCCTGCAAGGCGGGGAACTCCTGCTCAGTGGTGGCCAGGCACTTGCCGGTGTTGGCGCCGCACGGCAGGTTGACTACGTCAGGGAACTTGCCGCCCGCGGAATCGCGGCCTTGGCATTGGAGACCGGGCCTGCCCTGCCCTCGGTCCCGGCTGCCATGCTGGAAGCGGCCAGCGCTGCCGGTTTGCCGGTCGTCGAGCTGCGGCACGTGGTCCCGTTCGTCGGCGTGATGCAGGAAATCAACTCCCTCCTGGTCAGCGAATCGGTGGCGCAGCTCCAACGCGGAGACCAAGCGAGCCACGCCATGGCTGCAGAACTCGCCCACGGTGGCGGACTCGACCAACTCCTTGCCGTGCTGGCGGAAAAGGCCGCCGTCGGCGCCAGGTTGGTCTCGCCGTCGGGCCTCACGCTTGGTGCCGCGGGGCCGCTGGCTGCCGACGACGACGGCGAGGTAGCCATAGTGGACGTGCCGGTGCGGGGAGTGCTGGCCGCCCGCCTTGAACTGCACGTGCCCGACGGCGGCGACCCGGGGCTGGCGCGCGTGGCGGGGGAACGGTCGGTGGACATCCTGGGGTTGGCCCTCATGCAACGCATGCCGCCGGGGCTGAAGGAGCTCGCAGGGATCGAGCTCATGCGGGCCATCAATTCCGGAAGCCAGTCGTGGCAATTGCAGCAACTCGGTCCGGCCGCCGGCTTTGCGGTCAACGGCGCGGTGGCCGCCGTCGTTATCCGCTCGACAGGAGCCGGGCAACTGCGCGCCGCAGTGGACGAACTGCTGAACACGCGGGTGGCCCACAGTGCAAGCTATGCGGACAACGCCGAGCTGATTGCGCTCGCTGCCTTGCCTTCAGAGGGAAAGGCAGGCCGCGCGGCGTTGCTGGAAGCTCTGCGCTCCCTCGAAATGCCCGCAGGTTCGTCCATGGCTGTTGGCCCCCTCGGAATGGGGATCGATGAGGCGCCGTGGTCGCTGGCGGAAGCGCGACGGACACTCGACTTGCCGTGTTCGGGGGACGGATTTGCGGATTCCGAGGCGTTCGCCGTCGAGCTTCTGGCGGGCCCGTACTTGGACCCGGTGGTACGGGAAAGTTTCGTGGAGCGGCAGTTGGGCGCCGTCGTCGAGCACGACCGTTTGAGGCGGTCCGGCCTCTTGGCCACACTGACCGTGTGGCTGGATTCGGGGTGCAATACGGCGCAGGCTGCCCGCGAACTGCATCTGGAGCGCCAGTCCATGCATCACCGGCTGCAGCGGATCTTCGAGCTCTGCGGGGGAGACCCGCGTGGTACCGGACGGCTGGCGGGGCTGCATCTGGCTACCAGGTTGGCACGGCTTTAGCCCATTAACGCGAAATCGCGGGACCGCTGCCCGGTTCGCCGTTGCGGCCCTGTGTGTCAGGCTGTCGTGTGACAGGTTGTGTGTCGCTTGCGGTCTGACGCACAGGGCGGGGAAAGGTCCGTCATGGATTTTGTTATTCCCT
>NZ_JBIVHM010000019.1:0-12793 GCF_044749185.1 Paenarthrobacter sp. NPDC089675
GGGAATAACAAAATCCATGACGGACCTTTCCCCGCCCTGTGCGTCAGACCGCGAGCGACACACAACCTGTCACACGACAGCCTGACACACAGGGACGTTCCCTGCGAAAGGGCAGCGTTCCGGCGATCTCGGCGCAGACTAAGTCAGTTTCACCTGGCGGTTCATGTCCTTGTACAGCAGGTACCGGAACTCGCCCGGCCCACCTGCGTAGCAAGCCTGCGGGCAGAACGCGCGCAGCCACATGAAGTCACCGGCCTCCACCTCAACCCAGTCGTTGTTGAGCAAGTACATGGCCTTGCCCTCCAGGACGTACAGTCCGTGCTCCATGACGTGCGTCTCCGGGAAGGGGATCACGCCGCCGGGCTGGAATGTGACGATGTTGACCTGCATGTCGTGGGCGAGGTCACTGGAATCCGTGAAGCGCGTGGTCTTCCAGACGTCGTTGGTGTCCGGCATGGAAGTCGGCTCAACGTCCTTCTCGTTGGTCACGAAGGACTTGGCCTCGTAGCCCTCGAGTCGCTCGTAGGCCTTGCGGATCCAGTGGTAGGACACGATGTCGTCGGAGACGTTCTCCACGCCCCACTCGGCACCGGCCGCGAGGTAGGCGTAGCCACCTTCTTCGAGGTGGTGCAGTTCGCCGTCGAGGGTCAGGTTGAGCTTGCCCTTGGTCACGAAAACAACGCCTTCGACGCCGGACTCGAACTCAGCCTTGGGAGCGCCGCCGCCGGGCGCGATCTCCACGATCAGTTGCGAAAACGTGGTGGCGAAGCCGGAGATCGGCCGCGCGATGATCCACGAACGCGTGTTGGTGAAGCCCGGCAGGTTGCTGGTGACGATGTCCGTCAGGACGCCCTTGGGGATCACGGTGTAGGCCTCGGTGACGATGGCCCGCTCGGTGGTCAAGTGGGTCTGCGGCGGCAAGCCACCTGTCGGGTAGTAATAGTTGCCCATCAGTGCTCCTAATCAGTGGGAAGTCGGTTGTGCCAGCCGCGGGTGCGCCAGTGCGGTCAGCTGGGAAAGTTCGACGCCGGCAAGCGCCTTGACCTCGTCGGTCCCCACTGCGCCGCATTGGACGCCGCGGAGGACGAAGCCGGCCAGGGCACGGGCGGTGGCGGGCTCGTCCATGACGCCGCCTTCGGTCCGCTCAACATAGTTGCGCAGGCGCAGCGCCGCGGCCGGCAGGCCTTCGCGGTAGAAAGCGTACGACGCCGAGAAACGGCTGGGGAGCTGGGCGGCGTGGAGATCCCAGCCCTGGTAGTAGCCGTTTTCCAGGGAGCGGCGGACCAGTCGTCCGTGCAGCTTCCACGCGTCCTCCACTGCGTCACCCACGGGGATGATGTTGGTGGAACCATCGGAGAGGCGGATGCCCGTGCCTGCGACAGCCAGTTGCATGACTTCCTTGGCGAAGTCGGCCACCGGGTGCTCCATGGATTGGTATTCCGCGGAGATGCCCAGGGACGCGCTGTAGTCGTAGGTGCCGTAGTGCAGTGCGCTGATACGGCCAGGAACCACGTGCGGGAGCTGCGCTACGGGCGAGGTCCCGTCGGCGCCGAGGATGAGCTGCGGGGTTTCTACCTGCACCTCGAAGCGGAGCCGGCCGGCGGGGAGTCCGAGGACTTCCTCGAGGCGGGAGACCGCGTAATCCATGGCCTGGACCTGGGCCACCGTGGTGACCTTGGGCAGGGTAAGGATCAGTCCTTCGGGAAGCTCGCCGGCTTCAGCCAGCGTGGACACGAACAAGTCCAAGGTGCGCAGGCCACGGGCCCGGGTGGGCGCCTCGAAGCACTTGAAGCGGATGCCGATGAACGGCGGCGCGGTCCCTGCAGCAACCGCAGCAGCAACGGCCTTGGCGGCAGCAACGACGTCGGCATCTTCTGCCTCATCGCCACGGTCGCCGTAGCCGTCCTCGAAGTCCAAACGCAGGTCCTCGATCGGCTCGGAAGCGAGCTTGGAGGCAACCCGGGCGGCGACAGCGGAAGCGAGGTCGGGCTCCTGGCCCAACAGCTGACCGAGCTTTTCGAGGCCGCCGTGGGCCTCCGCCGTCGCGAATGCCTGCGCGCCCCAATCAGCCACGAAGGTGGGCGTGAAGCGGTCGGCGGGGACGTAGACGGTGTGGATGGGTTGGCGTGAGCCGTCGTCGCCGGGGTAGTTGCGGTCAAGCAACTGGTCCGTGGCGGAAAGCTGGTCCTCGATGTGGGCCAGGTCGGAGGAGGAGAACGAACCCATCTCAGCCCACCAGCTCATACGCCGGCGTGGTGAGGAAGTCCGTGTACTCGTCGGAGAGGCAAATGTCCTCGATCAGCCTGGACGCGGGCTCGTAGTACTTGGTGAAGTTCTCGTCGCCGAACTCGATGCGCAGGCGTTCGGTCTCTTCGCCGAGGATCCGGGTGACGAGTTCGCGGGTCACGGTGTTGCCCGTGTCCGCGAGGATGGACTTGTTGCGCAGCTGCTGCCACACCTGCGAGCGTGAGATTTCCGCAGTCGCAGCGTCTTCCATCAGGTTGTGGATGGCCACGGCGCCGCTGCCGGAGATCCAAACGCCGGTGTAGGCGACGGCGACATAGAGGTTCAGGCGCAGGCCGGCTTCGGTGACGGTACCACCGGCGGAGGAGACGTCGATCAGCTGCTCGGCGGTGACGTTCACCTCGGGGCGCTGCTTGTCGATCTGGTTCGGGCGATCGCCGAGCACGGAGTCGAACACTTCGCGACAGGTGGACACCAGGTCCGGGTGGGCAACCCACGAGCCGTCGAAGCCGTCGTTTGCTTCGCGGGTCTTGTCGGCGCGGACCTTCTCGAAGGCTGCGGCGGTGACATCCGGCTGCTTGCGGTTGGGGATCACTGCGGCCATGCCACCCATGGCGAAGGCGCCGCGCTTGTGGCAGGTCTTGACCAGGAGTTCGGTGTAGGCGCGCATGAAGGGAGCGGTCATGGCAACGGTGGCGCGGTCCGGGAGGACGAACTCTTCGCCTGCATCACGGAAGTACTTGATGATGCTGAAGAGGTAGTCCCAGCGGCCGGCGTTCAGGCCGGAAGCGTGGTTCCGCAGTTCGTAGAGGATCTCGTCCATCTCGAAAGCGGCCGGGATGGTCTCGATCAGGACCGTGGCGCGGATGCTGCCCTGCGGGATGCCGAGGTAGTCCTGGGCGAAGACGAAGACGTCGTTCCACAGCCGGGCCTCGAGGTGGCTTTCCATCTTAGGCAGGTAATAGTACGGGCCGTGTCCGTTAAGCAGGAGCTGCTTTGCGATGTGGAAGAAGTGCAGGCCGAAGTCCACCAGGCCGCCGACCGTGGGTTCGCCGTCGATCAGGAGATGGCTTTCCTCCATGTGCCAGCCGCGCGGGCGGGCCACGACGACGGCCAAGGGAGCGTCCGTACGGAGGCGGTATTCCTTGCCTTCGGGGGAGGTGTAGCTCAGGGTTCCCTGGGCTGCGTCACGGAGGTTCAGGATTGCGTCGATGACGTTGGGCCACGTAGGAGTGGAGGCATCTTCGAGGTCGGCCAGCCAGACCTTGGCGCCGGAGTTGAGGGCGTTGATGGCCATCTTGGCCGGGGTAGCCGGACCAGTCATCTCGACGCGGCGATCCTGCAGGGCGGCCGGTGCTTCGGCTACCTTCCAGTCGCCGTCGCGGATTTCCCGGGTCTCCGGAAGGAAGTCCAGGCGGGACGTCTCTGCGACCTTCTGGCGCTTGGCCTTACGTGCCTGGAGCAGTTCGTTGCGGGTGCCGGCGAAGCGCGTGTGCAGTTCTTCGATAAAGGCCAAGGCTTTGGGGGTGAGGATTTCCTCGGCGCGTTCGATCGGCCGGGGATCGGTGACTGTAATAGCCATGGGAGCGGATTCCTTTGTCTAGATTGCGCTGGTGCTAGCGAGCTGCGTTCGCGTGGGCGGCTGCAGCGACGGCGGCAGCTACCTCGGCGGCAACATGGGGATCGAAGACGCTGGGGATAATGTAGCTCGCGTTGAGCTCATCGTCAGCCACGCGATTGGCGATAGCTTCGGCGGCGGCGACCAGCATGTTCGGCGTGATGTCCGATGCTCCGGCGTCAAGCAGGCCCCGGAAGAAGCCCGGGAAGGCCAGCACGTTGTTGATCTGGTTCGGGAAGTCGCTGCGTCCCGTGGCAACAACAGCTGCGTGCTTGGAAGCGATGGCCGGGTCGATTTCCGGCGTCGGGTTGGCCATGGCGAACACGATCGCGTTCTCTGCCATGGAGGCAACCTGCTCTTCTCCGATGACGTGCGGGGCGCTGACGCCGATGAACACGTCGGCTCCCTTGAGGGCGTCGTGGAGGCTGCCGGAGAAGCCTTCCTCGTTGGTGTTCGCCGCGATCCAGCTGCGGTGCTCGTCGTCGTACTTTTCACCCGAGTGGATGGCACCTGAACGGCCGGCTGCGACGATGTGCTGCGCGCCCTGGGCCTGGAGGAGCTGGATGATGGCGGAGCCGGCAGCGCCGACGCCCGAGACGACGATCTTGACCTCGGACAGCTTCTTGTCCACGACGCGAAGGGCGTTGACCAAAGCGGCGAGGGTAACAATCGCCGTGCCGTGCTGGTCGTCGTGGAAGACCGGGATGTCGAGTTCTTCGCGGAGGCGGTTCTCGATCTCGAAGCAACGCGGTGCTGCGATGTCCTCGAGGTTGATGCCGCCGTAGACGGGGGCCATGGCCTTGGCGATCTTGATGATCTCCTCGGTGTCCTGGGTGTCCAGGCAGACCGGCCAGGCGTCAACGTTGGCGAACTGCTTGAACAGCGCGGCCTTCCCCTCCATGACCGGGAGCGCGGCGGCGGGGCCGATGTTGCCGAGACCCAGCACGGCGGAACCATCGGTGAGGACGGCGATGGTGTTGCGCTTGACCGTCAGGTTCCGGGCAGCGGCCGGGTCCTCTGCGATCGCCAGGCAAACACGTGCGACGCCGGGAGTGTAGGCGCGGGACAGATCGTCGCGGTTGCGCAGGGCTACTTTCGGGACGACCTCGAGCTTGCCGCCAAGGTGCATCAGGAAGGTGCGGTCTGAGACGTGCTGGACCGTTACGCCTTCGAGGGCGTTCAGGGCGTCCTTGACGCGGGCTGCGTGGGCGTCGTCGGTGGTGTTGCAAGTGACGTCCACGACGAGGGTCTCGTGGTGGGATTCCGTGACGTCCAGTGCGGTGATTGCGGCACCGGCTGCGCCAACAGCTGCTGCCAGTTCGCTCGTCGCGGTGAAGCTCGACGGCGCGGAGACGCGCAGGGTGATCGAGTTACCGGGGCTCGGATTCGCCATTGAAATTCCTCCTGTTAGGCCCGTTCCCGGGCCGCCGTTCAAATTCGAATGTTTTCGTATTATGGATATTATTATCTACCAAGTGGAAACACAACCCCTTGATCGGTCATCTTCGGTGTCGTCGCGAAGCTTGGCGCTGTGCTGTATCTTGGGTGTTCAAAGCAATTCTTTTCACGATGCGGATAAGAGTTGTCGGAATCTGAGTCATTGGAGACAAGGGAATGGCTGAAAAAGCCTCCGGAGGCGTGCAGTCCGTTGAGCGCGTCTTTGAACTGCTTGAACTGATCACGGATGCAGGCGGGGATGTCACGCTCAGTGAGCTGTCGTCCTCCACGGACCTGCCCTTGCCTACCATCCACCGCCTCCTGCGGACCCTCGTATCGCTGGGCTACATCCGCCAGCTGCCCAACCGCCGCTATGCGCTTGGCCCGCGGCTCATCCGCCTCGGTGAAGGTGCCAGCAAGCAGCTCGGCGCCGTGGCCCGTCCGCAACTGAAGACCCTCGTGGAACGCCTGGGCGAGACCTCCAACATGGCCGTGCTCGACTCCGACATGGTCATCTACGTGGCCCAGGTCCCGTCCATGCACTCCATGCGCATGTTCACCGAGGTTGGCCGCCGTGCCCACACGCACGATACCGGCGTGGGGAAAGCGATCCTGGCGCAGCTCGACGACGAGCAGGTCCGCGGCATCGTGGCCCGCACCGGCATGCCTACCCCCACGGCCAAGAGCATCGGCGACATCGATTCCCTGCTCGCTGACCTGAAGCTGATCCGCGAACGCGGCTACTCCATTGACGAGGAAGAGCAGGAGCTCGGCGTCCGTTGCTTTGCCATGGCCGTCCCCAACGCGCCCACTCCTACGGCCATCTCCGTCTCCGGCCCGATCACCCGCGTGGACCAGACCTTCGCCGACCGCGCAGTTCCCATGCTGCGGGAGGCCGCCTTGGCTATCTCCGCGGAGTTGAACCAGAACTAGATCCCCCTGTTGCGGGCGAACAACCCCCATGCTTACCGCAAGCATGGGGGTTCTTCTTTGCCCGGCGTCCTCACCCAAGGGAGCCGGCCCCGGTGGCGCGTGCCGCCGTCGTGCGTATTACGCAAGGTTCCTAAGCCGCCGAAAGACGGCAGTGTCCCCCAAGGAAACACTGCCGTCTTGCTTGTTCGCCGCGAGCTAGTGCTCTGACGCCGAGGTGCTCTTGAGCGGGACTTCATTGCCGTCGGCGTCGATCAGCTTGCCGTTCTCGAATCGGTCGCCGTGCTCGAGGCACTTGATGTCCTCGGGCGTGACCACCCGCTCCGTGCCCGCAACGAACACCGACTGGTTGTCCGAGTTGCCGGCCTTGAAGTGGTTGAACAGGATGTTCAGCAGGATCGCCATGACCGCTGCCGAGCTGATGCCCGAGTGGAAGATCGTAGAGAACCAGGACGGGAACTGGTCGTAGAACTTCGGGGCGGCGATCGGGATCATGCCGAAGCCGATCGAGGCAGCCACGATGATCAGGTTCATGTTGTTCTTGTACTCGACCTTTGCGAGGGTGCGGATACCGCTGGCGGCCACTGTACCGAAGAGCACGACGCCGGCACCGCCCAGGACGGGCGTCGGAACCGCAGCGACCACTCGGCCCAGGATCGGGAGAAGGCCCAGGACAACCAGGATGAGGCCTCCGGCGCTGACGACGAAGCGGCTCTTGATGCCCGTGATGGCCACGAGGCCCACGTTCTGGGCGAAGGCGCTCTGCGTGAAGGAGTTGAACAGCGGGGAGATGGCGCTGGAGAGCATGTCTGCGCGCAGGCCGTTGCCGATCCGGCGGGAGTCAACCTTGGTGTCAACGATCTCGCCCACGGCGATGATGTCAGCCGAAGTTTCCGTGAGCGTCACCAGGATGACGATCAGCATGGAGATGATCGCAGCGATTTCAAAAGTGGGGGCACCGAAAGCGAACGGGGTGGGGAAGGCCACGATGTCGCCCTGGCCAACCTTGGAGAAGTCGGCCATCCCCGTAACCGTAGCAATGAGGGTGCCGATGACCATGGCCAGCAGGATGGAGAGGCGCGAGATCGCTGCGTTTCCGATCTTGCTCAGGAGGAGGACGACGCCCATGGTCAGTGCTGCGAGACCCATGTTGGCCATGCTGCCGTAGTTGGCGGCCTTGGCATTGCCGCCCATGGCCCAGTTCGCGGCGACCGGCATGAGGGTCAGTCCGATCGTGGTGATCACTGTGCCCGTGACTACCGGTGGGAAGAACTTGATGATCTTCGAGAACAGGGGAGTGATTGCCAGGCCGATCAGCGAGGCTACCATCACCGAGCCGAACACCGCCTGGATCCCGCCGCCACCCTGGACGATCGCCACCATGGTGGAAACGCCGGCGAACGAGACGCCCTGCACCAAGGGGAGCTGCGAGCCGAAGAACGGGATACCCACGGTCTGCAGGATGGTGGCGAGGCCGCCGACGAAGAGGCAGGCGGCGATGAGGAGCCCGATGTCCTGCGAAGACATGCCTGCGGCTGCGCCGATGATCAGTGGCGGAGCGATGATGCCGCCGTACATGGTGAGGACGTGCTGGAAGCCGTAAGCGAAGGTGCTTCCGATCGAGAGCCGCTGGTCCTCCGGACGCTGGGACTTTTGGGGCGAGGTGGTATTCGCGGGGCGGGACTTCTTCTTGGTGTTCATGGCAGACTTTCTGGGTTCATGGCAGACGTCTTCGTCTGGCTAACTGTGTCTGGCTAACAAAAGTTTGGTGTTTTTGGGGTCGGGTTTGTGTGCAGGTTCCGTCTTTGCGGGGCTTGGCGGAACCTGCACACAAACTCTTTCCGGCCTTTACGCGCGGTTTCTTCGCGGGTATGAAGCCGGGACGTGCTTAGCAGAAGCCGGCGATGCCCATCCAGGCAAGGGGTGCGGCGGTGGTGTTGTCGCGCTGGACAGTTGCTTCGATGAGGCCGTACGGGCGGTCGGCGGCGAAGAAGACCTCGTTGGGGTTGTCCAGGCCGAACGGGCTCAGGTCAACCAGGAAGTGGTGCTTGTTCGGCATGGAGAACTTGATCTCTGCAACTTCGCTGTGTGCCTCAAGGACCTTCTTGCCCATGTCGAAGAGGGTCTGCTGCAAAGCGTGCGAGTAGTTTTCCGTGAAGCCTTCAAGGAGGAGGGCCTTGATGTCCTCGTAGCTCTTGTTGAAGTCCGTCGCCGAGGCGTCCAGGTTGGTGTTGTAACGCCAGCGGGCCGAGACATCCGTTGCGAGGATGCGGTCGGTGGTCTCCGGCAGGGTGGTGTACTTGTCGCGCGGGTAGCCGACAAAGCCGGACTGCGTGGTCTTCAGGACGGTCAGGTCCTTGAGGCCGGAGACAATGTGGGTGGTTGCCCCGTCACGCACGACGACGGCGGTCCGCACCTCTTGTCCGTTGCGGACGAAGCTGTGGTCATGGCCTTCGCCGTGGGCCTGAATGCGCTCCCATGCGTAGGATTCAGCTTCCCAGCGGCCGCCGGTAACCCAAGAGAATTCGCCGGTGAAGTGGTCGGCGAGGCGGAGCAGGAAGGCTTCGGGGGAGCCGACACCTTCACGGGCAAACGCGTAGACGGTGTTCTTCTGGGTGTCGGTCGCGACGACGTGGCCGTTGTCGCCTTCGAGGTGGGCTGCCTCGAAGTCGCCCCGGAGCTGCGAGGTGACGTTCAGGTCTTCGATCTGGTGGCGGTCGGTATCCCGGGTGACCTTGACGACGCGGACTTCTGCTTTGCCGTACTGGTTTTCGCCGAGGACGATGTTGTTGCTCATGGTCATATCCCAACTTCTGTGAGGTGGAACCAACGTTCCATCAATGAAATTAAGCGAGTGTTTCCACTGCGTTTCCGATGGAGCCGACCCAACAAAAAAGAGCCGGCATCCATGGATGCCAGCTCATTACGACCCTGCCTGCTGCTCTCAGGTTACGTGACCTACGCCACGAACTCATTCGAGAGTAGCTTACGTAATCGGCTTGTGTATACGGGTTCCGGAAGATCGTTATGAACCAGCCGAATGTGACCGGCGCTACCTCGAGGGCCGGAAAGAAGGTCTTGACGCTGACTTTGGGCGTCTTCTAGACTTTCCACATAACAATAAAAAGTTTCCAAATTACGGAAACATCGGCTATCAAAATGAGGAGGCACAGATGGACTCGAAGGATACGAACAACGTCGTGGAATTCCCGGCGCCGGGTCAGGAGCTGTACCTGCCCTTTGGTGCCACCGATCCGGACTTTTACATTCCGGCCGACTGTGACCGCAAGGCCACCGGGTTCTCCCGCTGGCTGCGCGCACTCCCTGTCTTCGGCCGGCAGCGCCCCTGACCTGCAACAAGGGCGCGGACTCTGCGCAACAGAGCCAACGAGGCGGGTGGCACCTGGGGAGGTGCCGCCCGCTTTGTTGTGCGCCCTTGATGCCGTGTGCTCTCGCGGCACTGGGGCCCACCATTTCGACGGCTCGCTGCCCATTAGACGTTAGGAGTCGTCTAATACGCACGACGTCGTCTAATCGGGCGGTGTCCACATAGCTGTGCGAGGTCCTTCGCTGGCAAGGCGCTGTTCGCGAGGCTTGTGCCATGACCAACAAGACGCCCCGCGAACTTCCTGCCGGTATGGACCTCTGGCGAACAGCTGAACTGGAAAACGCTGGTTTCAACACCCGGAACATTGGGGCCATGGTTCGGTCCGGAGAGCTGGTGAGGATGAGGCGGGGCTGCTATATCAGGGGGAGTGTCTGGGCGGCGCAAAAGCCTTGGGTTCAGAGCCGTCAGCGCATTGCTGCCCATGCTCACGGGACGCTTGCAACCTCGGCAGGAGGCCTCGTTTACAGTCATACATCAGCTGCCCGGCTTCATGGCCTGTTCCTCTGGAACGTGGACGATCGCATACACATCACACAGAAGGCGCCTCCGTCCCCGGTCTCACACGGCAGGGATGTCGTTCCCCATACGAGGCTCGTTGATGATGCCGAGGTTGTCCAGCGGGGCGGATTGAAATGCACTTCATTGGAGCGCACCGTGGTGGATTGTTGTTTGATGCTCGACTACCGGCAGTCTCTGATCCTCATGGATCACGCGCTCCGGCTCGGCGCCAGCCGGCGGAAGCTTCTGGAAGCGTGCGAGGACCTCCGCGGGCGTAATGGCGTGACGTCACTCCGCCGTGCACTGAAGAATGCCGATCCGAGGTCTGAATCGCCAGGTGAAACCCTGACCCGAGATCTCATTGGGCGCCTCAGGATTGAATCGCCGGAACTACAGGTGGAGGTACCCACCGTTGAAGGGAGGTATCGGATTGACCTCGCTTGGCGGGAAAAGAAGGTGGCCTTGGAATTCGACGGCAAGGTCAAATACTTCGACTTCGCGCCCACGGAAGAAGTGATCTACAGGGAGCGGCAGAGGGAGAAGGCGCTGATTGAGCAGGGTTGGACGGTCATCCGCATCACGTGGAGGGATCTGTTCAACGAGCAAGAGTTCAAGAACCGGGTGCTAAGGGCCTTGCGCTGGGCCGCTTAGACGACATCCCGTGCATTAGATGGTTCCTGACGTCTAATGCACAGGAACTCGTCTAAATGGTCGGAGAGATGTGATGTACGTAACAATCGGCAGGGTGCTGAGCGGTTCGCGTAAGCTGGTCCGACGGCTCGACCTTCGGGTACTCGAGAGTCGTCACCACCCACTGGTTGGGTTTGTATTTTGCTGGCTCGATGGCGCCGGACCCAGGTCCGCACGTGTCGCAATGCAGCAGGTCGGGCAATAGCTGGCGCTCGTCATCGGGCTTGGCCGGGACATGGATGCCCGGCTTACAACGCCTGCCGCGGTAGGTCTCAGAAAGAGTCGGATCTGGGGGTCTGGCGCCGCAAAGCAGCATCTGGCTGCTTCCCCAAAGGAAGACAACTTCATGAAACGCACCTTCGCCACGCTCGGGGCGGTGATTGTGGTGGCCCTTGCCGGGTGCACGGACCCCGGCACGCCACCACCCACCGAGAGCCCCACGGCAACGTCCACAGTTGAACCGACCACGACGTCGACGGCGACGCCGACGGAGACGGTAACGCCCACCCCGACGCCGACGGAGACGGTAACGCCCACCCCGACGCCGACGGAGACGGTAACGCCCACCCCCACGCCCACCCCGACGGAGACGGCAACGCCCACCCCGACGCCGACGGAGACGGCAACGCCCACCCCCACCCCCACGCCGACGGAGACGGTAACGCCCACCCCCACCCCCACTCCATCCACCGGCAGCCTGGCCAATCTGGCAAGAATCCCCTGGGACGGCGGTCCTGCATACTGGTCCAAGTTCCCCGGGGCAGCCAAGCTGAACAACCCCAACCTGTTCCCGATCGGTGTCTGGTATGGCAAGCCGGGCCATGCTGCTCAACTGAAGGACATCGGCGTGAACGTGTATCACAATGCGGAGCACGACGGATCAACCATGAAGTCCATTACCGATACCGGGATGCTGGTGATTCCGGGCGGCGAATGGACCCAGGCGGAGGTCGGAAGTGATCCGGGCGTGGTCGGTTGGGATACGGACGACGAGTGCGAGATGGTCGGCCTGGGTTGTGGCAGCGTATCGGCCGAGCAGAACCTGCAGGTCATGAAGCAGTTGGTGGCCAACATCCGGGCCAAGAACGACGGCCGTCCTGCCTTCGCGAATTACAGCAAGGGCATCTTCGGAACCTACTGGGCGCCGGGCCTGATGGACGACTTCATGGCTGCAGTTGACGCGAGCAGCAACGATCAGTACTTCTACACGCGGGCCGACCTGCAGTTCGAGGTGGACCGCACGCCGTCGTGGCCTGCCGGGGCCAAAGCTGCCACCAGTGCGGCCTACGGCTGGACGGCTGATCGCATGCGTTTCTACCAGTCGAGCCCGGGCATCCAACCGAACTGGGTTTTTGTGGAGTCTGCCCGTCCGTTCCTGGAAAGCAGCAATGACAGGACCATCACTCCGGAGCAGATGGAAGGCGCCATGTGGTCGGCCATCATCCATGAAGCGCGGGGCATCGATATCTTCCAACACAACAACGATCCGCAGTTCGGCACGTACAGCCTGGTGGATATCCCGGCTGATCGAAAGGCGAAGATCAAGACTGCGCTGGCCGGGATCCAATCCCTTGCTCCCGTGTTGAACACGCAAAGCTATGCGTGGAATGCCGGGGCTGCGGGTACAGACACCATGCTGAAGGCCAAGGATGGCAGCGCATACCTTTTCGCCGGCATCGGTCTTAACGGCACAACGGGTTCCAAGACCTTTACCCTGCCGGCAGGAATTACGGGCACCCAGGTTGAGGTGGTGGGGGAGAACCGGACCATCGCCGTCCAGGACGGCAAGTTCATGGACTCCTTCGCCAACGAGTACACCCACCACATCTACAAGATCGCGATCTAGGCCAAATAGCACCCGGTTCGCTGGAAAGGCGCGAGACCGCCGGAACGTCGGTATATATCAAGCTGTTTGTGACAGCTGGGTGGTTTTTCTGTGGTTGATTCCGGCGGTGGGTGGTATTCCTGGCGCGGTGGGTCTGCGGTGG
>NZ_JBIVHM010000020.1:0-4885 GCF_044749185.1 Paenarthrobacter sp. NPDC089675
TTTGGGGGTGACGGTACTTGCAGAAGAAGCGCCGGCTAACTACGTGCCAGCAGCCGCGGTAATACGTAGGGCGCAAGCGTTATCCGGAATTATTGGGCGTAAAGAGCTCGTAGGCGGTTTGTCGCGTCTGCTGTGAAAGACCGGGGCTCAACTCCGGTTCTGCAGTGGGTACGGGCAGACTAGAGTGCAGTAGGGGAGACTGGAATTCCTGGTGTAGCGGTGAAATGCGCAGATATCAGGAGGAACACCGATGGCGAAGGCAGGTCTCTGGGCTGTAACTGACGCTGAGGAGCGAAAGCATGGGGAGCGAACAGGATTAGATACCCTGGTAGTCCATGCCGTAAACGTTGGGCACTAGGTGTGGGGGACAT
The DNA here is from genome assembly GCF_044749185.1 of Paenarthrobacter sp. NPDC089675. NCBI lineage: Bacteria > Bacillati > Actinomycetota > Actinomycetes > Micrococcales > Micrococcaceae > Paenarthrobacter > Paenarthrobacter sp. NPDC089675. The sequence continues at coordinate 372 of NZ_JBIVHM010000020.1, forward strand.
TCCACGTTTTCCGCGCCGTAGCTAACGCATTAAGTGCCCCGCCTGGGGAGTACGGCCGCAAGGCTAAAACTCAAAGGAATTGACGGGGGCCCGCACAAGCGGCGGAGCATGCGGATTAATTCGATGCAACGCGAAGAACCTTACCAAGGCTTGACATGGACCGGAAAGACCTGGAAACAGGTGCCCCGCTTGCGGCCGGTTTACAGGTGGTGCATGGTTGTCGTCAGCTCGTGTCGTGAGATGTTGGGTTAAGTCCCGCAACGAGCGCAACCCTCGTTCTATGTTGCCAGCGGTTCGGCCGGGGACTCATAGGAGACTGCCGGGGTCAACTCGGAGGAAGGTGGGGACGACGTCAAATCATCATGCCCCTTATGTCTTGGGCTTCACGCATGCTACAATGGCCGGTACAAAGGGTTGCGATACTGTGAGGTGGAGCTAATCCCAAAAAGCCGGTCTCAGTTCGGATTGGGGTCTGCAACTCGACCCCATGAAGTCGGAGTCGCTAGTAATCGCAGATCAGCAACGCTGCGGTGAATACGTTCCCGGGCCTTGTACACACCGCCCGTCAAGTCACGAAAGTTGGTAACACCCGAAGCCGGTGGCCTAACCCTTGTGGGGGGAGCCGTCGAAGGTGGGACCGGCGATTGGGACTAAGTCGTAACAAGGTAGCCGTACCGGAAGGTGCGGCTGGATCACCTCCTTTCTAAGGAGCTGCTAACAACACGTGCCGTGCCTGCATGGGTGGGGTGGTGGTTGTCAGTGTTGCCCATTGCGCAGGCGTCTGTTCTGCGGTGGGTGCTCATGGGTGGAATATCAGCAAATCATTTTTTGTGGCATGGCCTGTGTGGTTGGTGTCCTGGTGTTAGTACGGCGGTGTCTGTCCCTTTTGGGGGGTGGGTGTTGTTGGGAACGCGTTCCGGGGTGCTGGTTGTGGGGGTTGTGTTTGGCGCACTGTTGGGTCCTGAGGCAACAGGGCCTTTTTTGCAGCAATGCAGGGAATTCTTCTGGTGTTTCTTGTTGTTCCTGCGGCCGACGTCTGCTGCGTTGTGGTTTCCTTCCCCTTTGTGGGTGGGGGCCGTGTGGTGGGGGTGGTTGATGGGGTTGTTGTTTGAGAACTACATAGTGGACGCGAGCATCTGGACATGCATCTTGTTTTTTGGGTGTGTGTTCTAGCAATTTCTTTGATTTGGAACCTGGGACTGCTGCCCCGTTTGTGGGTGGTGGTTTTCCTTGGTTCTCTCGAATTGATTGAGTGCATCGACCATGGTGGCTGCCCTTGTTGTGGGTGGTTGTTGTGGTTTTGTGTGGTCAAGTTTTTAAGGGCGCACGGTGGATGCCTTGGCATTAGGAGCCGAAGAAGGACGTAGGAATCTGCGATAAGCCTGGGGGAGTTGATAACCGAGCGGTGATCCCAGGATGTCCGAATGGGGAAACCCCGCACAACGCTGTCATGGTGATTGTGTGACCCGTACCTGAATTCATAGGGTGCGTGGAGGGAACGCGGGGAAGTGAAACATCTCAGTACCCGCAGGAAGAGAAAACAAGAGTGATTCCGTTAGTAGTGGCGAGCGAACGCGGATGAGGCTAAACCGACCCATGTGTGATAGCCGGCGGGCGTTGCGTGGGCGGGGTTGTGGGACTTGCCGTGCTGGTTCTGCCGGACCGGTGGGGTGTGAGTGTGGGCATAGGTGAACGGTCTTGAAAGGCCGGCCAGAGAGGGTGTGAGCCCCGTAACTGTAATGTCGTGCACCGCCTTTGGTGAGGATCCCAAGTAGCACGGGGCCCGAGAAATCCTGTGTGAATCTGTCAGGACCACCTGATAAGCCTAAATACTTCCTAATGACCGATAGCGGACCAGTACCGTGAGGGAAAGGTGAAAAGTACCCCGGGAGGGGAGTGAAACAGTACCTGAAACCGTGTGCTTACAATCCGTCAAAGCAGCCGCAGCTTGCTGTGTTGTTGTGATGGCGTGCCTTTTGAAGAATGAGCCTGCGAGTTAGTGTTACGTCGCGAGGTTAACCCGTGTGGGGTAGCCGTAGCGAAAGCGAGTCTGAACAGGGCGTGTTTAGTGGCGTGATCTAGACCCGAAGCGGAGTGATCTACCCATGGCCAGGTTGAAGCGACGGTAAGACGTCGTGGAGGACCGAACCCACTTCAGTTGAAAATGGAGGGGATGAGCTGTGGGTAGGGGTGAAAGGCCAATCAAACTCCGTGATAGCTGGTTCTCCCCGAAATGCATTTAGGTGCAGCGTTGCGTGTTTCTTGCCGGAGGTAGAGCTACTGGATGGCCGATGGGCCCTACAAGGTTACTGACGTCAGCCAAACTCCGAATGCCGGTAAGTGAGAGCGCAGCAGTGAGACTGTGGGGGATAAGCTTCATAGTCGAGAGGGAAACAGCCCAGACCACCAACTAAGGCCCCTAAGCGTGTGCTAAGTGGGAAAGGATGTGGAGTTGCTTAGACAACCAGGAGGTTGGCTTAGAAGCAGCCATCCTTGAAAGAGTGCGTAATAGCTCACTGGTCAAGTGATTCCGCGCCGACAATGTAGCGGGGCTCAAGTACACCGCCGAAGTTGTGGCATTCACACATTTACCTCAGCCTTCGTGGTTCAGGGGTGTGGATGGGTAGGGGAGCGTCGTGTGGGCGGTGAAGTCGCGGTGGAAACCAGCGGTGGAGCCTACACGAGTGAGAATGCAGGCATGAGTAGCGAAAGACGGGTGAGAAACCCGTCCGCCGAATGATCAAGGGTTCCAGGGTCAAGCTAATCTGCCCTGGGTAAGTCGGGACCTAAGGCGAGGCCGACAGGCGTAGTCGATGGACAACGGGTTGATATTCCCGTACCGGCGAAAAACCGCCAATACTGAGCGGGGGATACTAACCACCCCCCACCCGGCATGATCACCCTTCGGGGTGTGATGGTTGTGGTGGTGGCTGGGACCTGATCCCGGGAGGTAAGCGTATTAACAGGTGTGACGCAGGAAGGTAGCCGGGCCGGGCGATGGTTGTCCCGGTCTAAGGATGTAGGGTCAGGGATAGGCAAATCCGTTCCTGTGTGCTTCGAGCACGTTCCTGAGATCTGATGGGACCCCCGTACGGGGGGATCCGGTGATCCTATGCTGCCAAGAAAAGCATCGACGCGAGGTTTTAGCTGCCCGTACCCCAAACCGACACAGGTGATCAGGTAGAGAATACCAAGGCGATCGAGAGAATTATGGTTAAGGAACTCGGCAAAATGCCCCCGTAACTTCGGGAGAAGGGGGGCCTGCCCCGTGACCGCCACTTGCTGGCGTGAGCGGGTGTGGGCCGCAGAGACCAGGGGGAAGCGACTGTTTACTAAAAACACAGGTCCGTGCGAAGTCGCAAGACGATGTATACGGACTGACTCCTGCCCGGTGCTGGAAGGTTAAGAGGACCGGTTAGCCCCTTCGGGGGCGAAGCTGAGAATTTAAGCCCCAGTAAACGGCGGTGGTAACTATAACCATCCTAAGGTAGCGAAATTCCTTGTCGGGTAAGTTCCGACCTGCACGAATGGAGTAACGACTTCCCCGCTGTCTCAACCATAAACTCGGCGAAATTGCAGTACGAGTAAAGATGCTCGTTACGCGCAGCAGGACGGAAAGACCCCGAGACCTTTACTATAGTTTGGTATTGGTGTTCGGAGTGGCTTGTGTAGGATAGGTGGGAGACGTTGAAGCCCGGACGCCAGTTCGGGTGGAGTCATCGTTGAAATACCACTCTGGTCACTTTGGACATCTAACTTCGGCCCGTGATCCGGGTCAGGGACAGTGCCTGATGGGTAGTTTAACTGGGGCGGTTGCCTCCTAAAAAGTAACGGAGGCGCCCAAAGGTTCCCTCAGCCTGGTTGGCAATCAGGTGTCGAGTGTAAGTGCACAAGGGAGCTTGACTGTGAGAGAGACATCTCAAGCAGGGACGAAAGTCGGGACTAGTGATCCGGCGGTACATTGTGGAATGGCCGTCGCTCAACGGATAAAAGGTACCTCGGGGATAACAGGCTGATCTTGCCCAAGAGTCCATATCGACGGCATGGTTTGGCACCTCGATGTCGGCTCGTCGCATCCTGGGGCTGGAGTAGGTCCCAAGGGTTGGGCTGTTCGCCCATTAAAGCGGTACGCGAGCTGGGTTTAGAACGTCGTGAGACAGTTCGGTCCCTATCCGCTGCGCGCGCAGGAAATTTGAGAAGGGCTGTCCTTAGTACGAGAGGACCGGGACGGACGAACCTCTGGTGTGTCAGTTGTACTGCCAAGTGCACCGCTGATTAGCTACGTTCGGATGGGATAACCGCTGAAAGCATCTAAGCGGGAAGCTCGCTTCAAGATGAGATTTCCACACACCTTGCGTGTGAGAGGCCCCCAGCCAGACCACTGGGTTGATAGGCCGGATGTGGAAGCGAGGACTAAAGACTCGTGAAGCTGACCGGTACTAATAGGCCAACAACTTACACCACACAACACACACTGCACGCGTCCACTATGTGGTTCCCAACCAACAACCCAA
>NZ_JBIVHM010000021.1:0-4074 GCF_044749185.1 Paenarthrobacter sp. NPDC089675
ATTATCGGCGCAGAAACAACGGGAGTGGAAGTAGCTGCGAGAACTCCCGTCCCGCGACGTATCCAACGTTTGCGCAGGTCAGAACGCATTGACGAGGAAGAAAGTGTTCTCGGCTCGGACTTGAATTTGCGCCCGGATCCCTTGCGGCTGTAGGTTTCCTGCATCTAATGCATGTTTCCATGGTTTAGGGGTCGTTGTGAATGGTGCCGTTCCGGGTTTCGTCCCGCGGATGCTGGTGGATCCGGATATTGGGCTGTTCCGGGCTGATGAACGTGTTTTCACTGCCATGCTGGATGGCTGGCGGGCGCAGATGCTGGCACGCGGGCTCACGACGCAGACCATCAAGCAGCGCTGCCAGCTGCTGGAGCGTTTTCAGCGGTTTACGGGTGAATTTCCGTGGCAGTGGCGCCCGGCCGACATCGATGATTTCTTGGCCGATCTGCGTTCTGGCGAGAAGCCGATCAGCCTGAAGACGTTACGTTCGTACAGCAACGCCGTGGCGATGTTCTGCTCGTACCTGACGCATCCGGGCTATGGGTGGGGCGAGTTCTGCGAACGCACTTTTGGCGATATTCCGAGCCAGATCTGCTTCGAGTGGAACATGCCACGGCACACCACCGACGATGCCGTCCCGGCGAAGAAGCGCTCGTTCACCAAGGCGGAACTGCAGCGGCTTTTCGACTACCTCGATGACCTGGTCGACAAGGAATATGCCGCCGGCAGCAAGCGCTGGCTGCCTCTGTTCCGGGACTCGGTGGCGTTCAAGGTCTGTTATGCCTACGGGCTTCGCCGACGCGAAATGACCATGCTGGATCTGGAGGACTTCGGCCCGAACCCGCACGTCAGCGACTACGGACGGTTCGGAGCACTCCAGGTTCGATTCGCCAAAGGCACGGCAGGCTCAGGACCCAGACGGCGCACCGTGTTGACCGTGCCGGAGTTCGACTGGGTCGTGGACCAACTCAAGACCTGGACAGCCGGCGGCATGCGGCAACAGTTCCCGACAGCTGAACGGTCCTCGGCTCTTTGGCCAAGCGAGCGTGGCACCCGAATGTCCCTGGGCTCGTTCGGTGATGCGTTCGCAGCGGCACGGGATGCCGTCGGCCTGCCCCAGGAGCTGGGCCTGCATTGCCTCAGGCATTCCTACGTGACCCACTTGATCGAAGCCGGTTACGACGCGGCCTTCGTGCAGACTCAGGTTGGCCACTCCTACGCCTCGACCACCGGGCTCTACACCTCGGTATCGTCGGATTTCAAGCAGAAAACCGTGCAGCAGATGATTGCACGTCGCATCGCGAACTTGGAGGACCCAGATGCCTGAACAGCGCCGGATTGGCTACCGCTGGAACCTGCGAGCCCTGATGGCAAAACAGAACCTCTGGAAGACCACCGAACTGATGCCGCTCCTGAAATCCCGGGGCATCAACCTTTCCGAAAGCCAGGTCTACAGGCTGGTCACGTCCACGCCGGAGCGCATCCCGGCCAGGACATTCGCGGCGCTCTGCGACATCCTGGACTGCACCCCAAGCGACTTGTTCGAGCCGTTCGTTGAGATGCGTGCCGCGGCGACAGCCAACGCACCCAAGCGCAGCGAAGAGCTCGGCATCCAACCAGGCAACCCGATCGCGAAGCGCGTCCGGCTTGTCACTCCCGAGGACGGTGAGTAAGCCACGCAAGGCAGAAGACCCGACCCGCTGGCCGGTCCCCTGCGCCCGCTGCGGCCAGCACCACCAAACAGTCGCTCGATGGCCCGACGGCGGAGTCTGCGGCTACTGCTACCAGCAAGCCAAACGCACCCGCGGCATCTGCGCCTGCGGCCACGACGGCGTCCTGCCCGGAATCATCGATGAACAGCCTGCATGCCGACGCTGCTCGGGCGTTCGAGTCAACATCGACTGCGAGGGCTGCGGAGCCGAAGACGAACTTCACAGCGGCGGGCGTTGCTGGACCTGCGTCCTCGGCAGCGTCGTCGACGACCTGCTCACCGATCCGATCACGGGATCCATCGCCAACGATCTGATCCCGCTGGCAGCGGCACTGAAGTCCATGAAACGGGCCAACAGCGGCATGACCTGGATCCGCCAAAAGCACGTCACGGCTTTCCTCCGCAACCTCGCGGTCGCACCTGAGATCACCCACGAAACCTTCGACGAACTGCCCGACTCGCGAACCCGCGAATACGTCCGGGGGCTCCTCATCGAACACGGCGTGCTCCCCCAACGGAATGCTTTCCTGACGCGCTACGACAGTTGGGCAGTACAGGCCCTGGAACGCGTTAGCGACTCTCAGCACCTTGACGTGATCCGCCGCTACATCCGCTGGCATCACCAACGGCGCATGAATCTCATGGACGAAGTCACGCGCGGCACTTTTCTTCGTGCCAAGCAGGAAGTCACCGTCGCCATCGACTTCCTGAACTGGCTTACCAGTCATGACATCACGTTGCCGGAACTGCAGCAACCCCACCTGGACGTCTGGCAAGCCGAAGGACCCACAACCAGGCGCATCGCTGAGCGCTTCCTCAAATGGGCCATCAAGACCAAAGCCGCCCCAGCTGGGCTCACCATCATTCCGCACCGCCGCGGCACCAGCCCACGACTCCCCAAAGCTGGACAAGACCAAGCACTCCAACAAGTCATCCACACCGATGAACTGGAAACCCGCGACCGCGCCGCGGCCATCCTGATCCTCGTCTTCGGACAACAGGCAGAGAACATCGCACGCCTAACCTGGGACGACGTCAGCGTCACCGACGAACTGGTCACCGTTCAACTGGGGACCATCCAGATCGCACTTCCAGATCCCCTTGCACAGCCATGGCGGGAGCTCGCTGCGAACCCGGGCCACGGGCTGACTGCCGCGCACCCCAACACCAAATGGGTGTTCCGCGGAGCATCACCCGGACGCCACATCCATCCTGGCCACCTCACCACACGCCTCAGCAAACTGTTCAGCACCCGCGCCGCACGCTTGGGAACACTCCACGAACTCACCAAACTCGCACCCGTGGCCATCATCGCCGAAACCCTCGGCTACTCCCCCACAACCATCGAACGCCACGCCACAGACTCCGCCGCCGCCTACGCCCAATACATCGCCGCCGTTCGAAGGCGCTGATACCTCGCAAAGGACAGCAAACTACGGCTTGCCTAAGCTCGAATATGTCAGACTGGCACGATGCCGGATTCCCCAGAATTTCCCTGCCCGTGCTGCGGGTATCTCGTTTTTACCGAAGAGCCTGGGTCGTATGAGATCTGCCAAGTTTGTGGCTGGGAAGACGACATAGTTCAGCTACGATTCCCAACCACGGGTGGGGCTAATTCACCCCTCATCAAATGCCAGGACGCATATGCTCACCCTCCCGCCTGGATGCGGCCACTTGCCGCTCCTGAGCAAGAGGGATACGTCCGTGACCCTGAGTGGCGTCTCCTCGACCCCGCAGTTGATGACATCGACCAGCCTCGAAAGGCAATCGACGACGGAGAGCCCCTAGCGGCCGATCTGACGGTCTATTACTACTGGCGGAAAGCCCGGCAACTTCGTCGAAGCTCTTAGTGGAAGATGAAGCAATGCATGAGGCGACAGTCGGACACCAGGGCAAGCTCAACTTCCGCGTTGAAAGCACACTTTCCAACCCAAGCCTGCCTATCGAAGTCCTGATTGTTACCGCCGAACTGCCTGGACTTCTAGCCGCCAAACGTGTTTGGGATTTCGACGGTTGGTTGGGCCTGCTGTCCTTCTTTGACGAGCTAGCACGCAACTGGCGTGGCTGGGATGGTGAGATAAGCTTCGCCTCCATTGAGGGCGACCTTAGGTTAACCGCGAAGCACGAGGGCCACGTTCGCATAGCCTTCGAACTCGAGGAGTTCGCCGGCCCAACTCCTTGGAGAGCCCAAGGAGAACTCGCATTAGATCCAGGCGAAGAACTGAAGACGGCAGCGGAGTCACTTCGAAACCTGTTGACCAGCATCAAGCCTTAGGCCCCCGAAGGGCAACGCATCGGTTTCAGGCTGACTCTAGCCATCCGTCGAAACCCGTCTACTCCCGGCTCACGAATACCCGTGCATGCCAGTT
>NZ_JBIVHM010000022.1:0-2438 GCF_044749185.1 Paenarthrobacter sp. NPDC089675
CCGATGGTACTGCACCCGGGAGGGTGTGGGAGAGTAGGACACCGCCGGACACAAATTAAAGGGAAAGCCCCGACCACGACGGTCAGGGCTTTCCCTATTTAAAACTCCAACCCAAACCTCAACGAGGCAAGCGAACCGGCCTCGTGGGAAGGCACCTCGGCCTCGTGGGAAGGTACCTCGTCGTCGAGCTGCGATTCTGCGAAGGAACAGGGCCGAACCCCCAGTTCAGCAACCCCCTCCGTTTCCTCTCTCTTTTCCGCAGGCACGAGCGTCAATGTGATGCTGTCAGTGGGGAGGATCGACACTTGTCCGGGGGAGGATAAGGCCAGCCCATTTGGACTTCGCGTTGAGACTACAGTTTGGTTGTCCCTATTGCCGAGCAACCACACGGCCGTTGGCGGTCCGGAAACCGGGATTTGCTGCAGGCAGGCCGCAATCGGGTAACTTGTCTTGGCGAACTCGGACGTTCCGCGGACGCGCAGGTTAGTGCCGGCGTTCATCTCCGTCTGGGCGATGGTCAGGAAGCAAAGCGTCACTGACACAATAGCCATGGCCTTCATGATGAAACGCGCCACTCCGTCCAGCCGCTTGGCCAGCCAGAATAAAAGCCATCCCGACGTCAGGACGGCGGCCATGACGATCAGTGCTGAGCCAAAGAATATGAGCTGCGGCAGCTCGATAGTGCCCACGAGATTGCCAACACCGATTCCTTCAACGTAAGCCCAGGCTGGAAATCGAACGAAGACCGTGAGGCTGATGGCCAACGAACCCACGCTAAAGGCCAGACGAGGTAGGCGGCCGCTTCGAAGGAGCAGATGTGCCGCTATTAGGCGGCCGACGACCCAGATCAGGCCAAGGACTGCTGCGCCCCCTACAACAGCCGCTATTCCGCCGGGTAGCTTTTCGGCGGTGGCGAGTCCGTTTCGTATCACCGCTCCTGCGAAACAACCTGCGCCCATGCGGGCGAGTAAGACGTAAAGCCACCTGATTCGCAGGTATGTCCGTGAGCCGCGGTCCGCCACGAGCTCCTTCGATGGCCATGCGCGATTGGTAAGAATACGGCGTATTCGAACAGGCAACTTGGTCTTTCTCCGGAACATGAGGTGGACTTCGAATTCTGATTGCTTGAAGAAGCCCAGGAGGGCAGCGCCGAGGACGGAAAGGACGTGCAAGGCCAGGCAGAGCGTTAGCCAGAGGGCCATGAGGCCATACAACCCGAAGCCCGAGTTGATCCAGAGGTTATTGCTGAAGGCGCTGGACAGCCCATCGTCGCTCAGCAGCTGGCTTAGATTGGCGGTGATGCCCTCGCCATAGGTTCCTCCGACGCAAGCTGCGAGCACGATTGCGGCATGCCAGTTCCATCCCATAGTCGCCATCGTGGGCCGCTCGAGTCGCGACGCCGCGTTCCTGGGAATTGGCCTGCCGCCAGGAAACGACTCTGCTATCTGCCTGGCGGCCGCAGCGTAGTCGCCATACAGACCAAGCGGATGATGATCCAGCACTGGAGGGTCTGTAGTCGTGCCGTCCAAATCGATGCCCCACTGGGGTACTTGATTGTAATCAGGACGTACGAATCGTGGTTGGAGCAGTACAACCTTGTCGGGAATGCTGGAAAGGAGTTTTTGGAGTTCCCGTACCCAGCCTTCCCGTGTCGAAGGACCGACGACGCCGCGGCCTGTGCGTATCAGGGTAAGTCGGTGGCCTTGCTCCCACCGAGTGTCGTCTTCGACGATCCAGCCGGCACCGGTCGCTGCGCTTTCGATGAGGTGACGGCAATCGCTCGTTCTGAATTCCAACTCAATGATGGCCGTACCGAAGCCATTCAGCCGCGTGTATATCCATTCACCCGGTGATCCCCCAACCACTGACGCCAATTTGTAGAAGCTCGACCTTAACGTACGCATCAGCTCTCTTGCTCCTTAGTTTGGCGGCTCCCACCGGGTACCCTGCTTGCGCTTCCGATGCATGAGTGGACCGAAAGTACCGTCGATGACGGGAACTGCCGGCAACTGCCGGGTGGCGCCACGGATGACTTATCTCCTGCCTCCAGAACCGAGGCGCGGTTACGCTCCCTGAAGCCGAACGGACTCACGCGCCTGGCGCTGCTGGTGGTGTTCGACGGCGGTGTGGCGGGCTTTTGGGGTTGGCGTGGACCTGCCTTTGGGGTGGATTTGCGTTGGGGGTTGGGGGCGTGTATTGTTTTCTGAGTCGCCGGGAGCGAAACGGAAAGCCGGAAGGTGTGTACGGTTCGGATGGGCGGCCAAAAATAACTCTTCTTTTCCAATGGCCCTGGTGGGTTGCGCTGCTTTGTGTGGTGTGGCTTGGGGTGATGTTTTGGAGGGTCTGTTGTTTGAGAACTCAATAGTGTGCCAAGTTTGTTGATACCGATTGTTTTATTGATTGGTTGATTTTTGATCGGGCCATTCGCGCACCCCCGT
>NZ_JBIVHM010000023.1:0-1978 GCF_044749185.1 Paenarthrobacter sp. NPDC089675
CCATTCCGAACCCGGAAGCTAAGACCCACAGCGCCGATGGTACTGCACCCGGGAGGGTGTGGGAGAGTAGGACACCGCCGGACAACCATTACAGGTCGAGACCCCCCAACCACCAGGTTGGGGGGTCTCCCACTTTAAAACCAACGCCAAAAACCAACACAACCAGACCGGGCGCAGGGCGTACTCTGAGCGTCATGGGGAACACGTTGAAGTCACTGGCGGTTTGCGCCTCGGCCTGCACGGTTCTGGCAGCGGGACGTGCTGCACCCACCCAGGGCGGGGGCGGTCTAGTTGCAGAAAGCCCCGCGGCGGCCAACCCTGCTACCGAGATCGACTCCACTACCCTTCTGTGCCAAGGCAATAAGGTTCAGCGCCACGCGCTCGAGAATCCCAGGCCGGCGACGGAGCTCAGGCCTGAAGCACAGCCAGCGCTTAGTGGACGTGACGTGGAACAATTCCACGCAGCATCGTGGCTCATTGCGCAGGAAAGCAGCGATCGGGTGATGCTCATGAACAAGCTTGCAATACCCGAGGACAACGGAACGGGTGATGTTCGCGATTACCAGTACATCGTTGTCTCCACGAACTCCATGGCATCAGAACCGGGTAAGCCGGTGTGGGCCGTGGTGGAGTCGTCCAGCTGCACGCCGACCCTCGACCTGGGAGACCTGGGGGCCGGGTCTGTCACCCTGGACCCGAGCTCGAAGCCGGCAGCGGCGGACAAGGTTGTTCCTTTGCTTGTCACAGAGTCCGACTGCAATTCAGGGCAGAATGCCGAGGGCCGGGTAGAGGTCGTGAAGCTTGTCGAGACGGATTCAACGGTGGAAGTCGTCATTGGTGTGCGGAAATCGGACGCCCAAGCGGCTTCGTGCCAGGGCAATCCGCCCACGCCTTTCACAGTCCACCTCGAACGCCCGCTGGGCGATCGCGCCGTCCTGAATGCCGCCGTCGTGCCTTCGCGTGCGATCGACCTCCCGTCCCGACGGTGATGACCCGCGCCAGGCTGCAGACAGCTAAGGCCCCGCAGATGCGGGGCCTTAGCTGTCTTAAAGCGAGGATCAGGCTTTCGAGGCTTTGGCTGCAGCCTTCGCGGCTTGCTTGCTCGCGCGGACCTTTACCAGGGAGTCCGGATCCACAATGTCTGCCACGGACAGGTACGAGCCCTCCTCACCGTAATGGCCGGCGGCCTCGCGCCATCCCTGAGCCTGGAGACCACACTGTTTTCCGAGAAGCGCCAGGAAGATCCTGGCCTTCTGGTCGCCGAAGCCCGGCAAGGCCTTAAGGCGCCGCAGGACCTCTGCCCCGGTTGGGTTGCCTCGGGTCCAAATGGCAGCTGCTTCGCCGTCCCAGTCCTGGTGGACTGTCTCCGCCAGTGCCTGAACTCGTCCGGCCATGGAGCCTGGGAAACGGTGGACGGCCGGAGTTTGTTTGAAGACCTCCACAAAGCCGGCCGGGTCGAACGCCGCTATGGTGCCGGGCTCCAAAGACCCAACGCGGGTACGGATCTTCTCTGGCCCGGCGAACGCGGATTCCATGGTCACTTGTTGATCGAGCAGCATGCCGGTCAGCAGCGCGAAGGCGTCGTCACTGAGCAGTTGGTCGGCAGCAGCATCTCCTGTGATGTGCAGTTCCATGGGCCCATCCTCCCACCTGCCTGCGGCCATCTCCTAGGGGAGTCACGCCCCGGCAGGCGGACCGGGATACTTGCGTCTCCAGGCGGGGCTTCGTCGCTTCGCCGCAGGACGGCGGCCCGTCAGGCGCAGCTGAGGTGGAATGTACGACGGCGGGTGGTTGCCTTTATGGGCTGGGCGCGTCGACCCGCCGGATTCACGGGAACTTCATGCGAGATTCACGGGGCCAAATGGTGTGTCGTCTTGCTCTGCTGGACCTGCCTTTGGGGTGGATTTGCGTTGGGGGTTGGGGGCGTGTATTGTTTTCTGAGTCGCCGGGAGCGAAACGGAAAGCCGGAAGGTGTGTA
>NZ_JBIVHM010000024.1:0-1484 GCF_044749185.1 Paenarthrobacter sp. NPDC089675
GTGAAGGTCCCGGTTCCGGTTCCGGTGCCGGGTGGGGGTGTTTGTGGTTCCTGGCTGGTGGGTGTGGTGGTGAGTTGGTTGTAGAGGTCGCGGTGGTCGATGGTGACGGTGACTTGGGGTTTGAGTCCGCCGTTGGCGGGGAGTTCGCCGGTTTTGAGGGCGATTTGGCAGCCGGTGACGAGGCCGTCGAGGAGTTTCTGGGCGCGGGAGCGGCGGTCCAGGTCCGGGAGTGAGGGGGCGCGTTCTGCGTTCCCGCTGGTGGGTGTGTTGCGCTGCGGCGCGCCGTTGTCGTTGTCGCTATCGCCGTGGTTATCGCTGTTATCTGTGCCTCCGTGGGTGAGGCGGGGGTTGGTGGCGGTGTTCATGAGGGTGGTGAGGGTTTCGTATTGTTCGTCGGTGGCGAAGATTTCGATGTGGTGCAGGCCGCGTCGGGGTTTGCGGAGGAAGGCTCCTTGGAGGGTGCGGAGTTCTTCTTCGCTGGGTTCGGGTCCGTCTTGGTCGATGTGGTCGATCCAGCGTCGGGCAGTTTTGGCCAGGAAGTCGGGGTCTGTTTCGGTGGCGGCGCGGGTGAGGGTGTGTTCCATGGTGGTCAGGGTCTCGGGGTGGGCGATGCGCGCGACGGTGTCCAGGGCGTTGGTGATGATCGTGGCTGAGATGGAGGGCAGGTGCGTGTTGGTCAGGGCGTGGGCGAGGTGTTCGTAGCGGGGCAGGGTGGGTTGGCCGGTGGGGGTGGTTCCGGGCAGCAGCAGCGCCGCTTGGGTCAGGCGGCGTCGGGCTTCGCGGATCCCGATCCGGAGCCTGGCGCGCAGGAACTCCGCGGCGTTGCGGTACCCGTCATCGAGGATGGAACCGTCCGCCGGTCCCTGCGGGGTGGTGGTCTGGGCTCGCGTTGAGGGTGCTGGGCGGGTGGTGGGTTCGGTCCAGCCGGTCCGCCATCCGGGGGTGCTGGTTTTGGGGGCGTGTTTGGCTTGTTCGCGGGTGCGTTCGATGGCGTGGGCGGCGAGGATTTGGAGGTAGCCGATGGTGCGGGCGAGGTCCTCGACGCGGCCGGCGAAGTCCGAAGCTTCCCAGGCGTTGAACAATGCCGCGGCTTCAGGGGCCGACTCCCGCAGCCCCTCCAGCACGGCCGCGCTGTCTTCCAACGCCCCGGCAACCCCGCCGGGACTGCCGTCCCCACGAGGGGCCCGGGAAAGATGCGCGGGTTCGTCGTTCGCCCCCAAGGCAGGCAGCGCAGCCCCGGGGCCGGGGACCGCAGCGGTGAGCACCGCCGTCGTACAGTCCACGGGCACGGCACCTGACGAAACGGCCGCCGTGGAAGGCCCGGCCCCCAGCGAAACCGCGCCACGTGCCCGGGCAACGGGCACGGCACCAGCACCGGACACTCCTGCCCGCTCCGCTATCACCTGCCCGCCAAATCCCATGAATCAACCCTGTCACGCCAGCCAACGCCCGTAACCCAACAAACACCCCTATGTGGAAAACCC
>NZ_JBIVHM010000025.1:0-1267 GCF_044749185.1 Paenarthrobacter sp. NPDC089675
TGGTATTCCTGGCGCGGTGGGTCTGCGGTGGTATCTGTGAGGGTTGCGGGCGTAGCAGGCATCGAGGGTTTGTTGTCGTTGCCTGCGCGCTTGTTCGATCAGCCCGTGGTGGACGGTGTTGGGGGTGTAGAAGTTCAAGCCGCTGTGCCTGTGATGGGCGTTGTAAGCGGCAAAGAACTGGTCCATGTAGGCCCGGGCGTCTTGTAGGTCCCGGAACCGTTGCGGGAATCCAAGGTCGTATTTGACGGTTTTGAAGAGCGCTTCGGAGTACGGGTTGTCGTTCGAGACCCGGGGCCTGGAGTAAGACAAAGTGATACCAAGCGCCCGGGCCAGGTCCACGGTGGTCCCGGCCCGCATGGGAGCTCCGTTGTCGGCGTGCAGAACCAGGGGCCGCTGGTGAGTCATGTCCACGGCCTCACGTATGAACGTGGAGGCAAGGGCCGCGGTCTCGTGGTGTTCGACGCGGTGGGCGATGACCTTGCGGGAGAAGGCATCGATGATCGCGTAGAGCTTGTAAGTGTGTTTGCCCGGGCCGCGGAGCATGGTGATATCCCAGCTCCAGAGCTGGTTCGGGCCCGTGGCTTCCACGACGGGTTTGATCCGCTTCGGGCTGGTGTTTCCGCGTTGAACACGCCGGTCACCGTTCTGTCCGCGCGCAGCAACGAGACGGTGCGCTGTTGCGATGGAGAAGGAGCAGTGTCCGGTATCGAGCATCCGGTAATAGGCCTGGGTGACCGAAAGGTTTCCGTAGTCCTCGGAGTTCAGAGCGGTCATGAACTCCTCAGCTTCGGCTGGGGTAATCCGGTTCGGATACGCCCGGTCGGCATGGGCAATCGTGATCCCGGCCGTTGCCGGCGGGCTCAGATACCGGTACCACGTGGTCCGGTGAAGCCCAACAACCGCGCACGCCTTCACAGCTGACCAGCCGGCAGCAACCAGATTCCCGACAAAGGTCAGGGCAATGTCTTTCCAGATTTTGGGTTCAACCAGTCCGGGCGCTGCGGCTCCGGATCCTTCAGTTCGGGGTCCGTCGCCGCTGCGCTCCTGGCCATGGCATCCAAGAGCGCGGAAGCTTTTCCCAGGATGTCCACCGCGGCCTCAGACTTGGCCAGCTTGGCCTTGAGGATCTCATTCTCCTTCAAGACCTGCTTCAGTAGCCGCCTGTCTCCCTCTCTCAAACGCTGGTCCTCTTTTCCGGTCATAGCCCGGGATCTCAACTCCCCGGCCTCACGTTGCCTGCCCCAGAGCCGGATCGTTCCATCGGTGA
>NZ_JBIVHM010000026.1:0-1207 GCF_044749185.1 Paenarthrobacter sp. NPDC089675
GGGCCTGTGTTGCCGAAGAGTGCTTCGAGGTTGGTTGTTGCGATGGCCAGGGTGAGTCCGATGCCGATGAGGGCTGCTGCTGGGGCGATGACGCGGTGCCAGATGGTGGTGCCTTCGGGTTTGCGGCGGTTCAGGAAGACAGCCACTGCCACTGAGGTGATCGTGAGCATCAGCATGAAGGCGTAGCTGAAGGAGCTCAGGAGCTGGATGAACAGGAAGTTCGGGTCCGCGTTGAGGATGATGAAGGGGATCAGGCCGATGACCGCGGCGATGCTGATGGTGACGGAGGCCCGGTAGGGTGATCCGTGCTTGGGGTGGACCAGGCTCAGGGCGCGGGGGAGGATTTTGTCGTTGCCCAGGTTGAAGGCGTAGCGGGTCGTGATGTTGTGGATGGCCAGGTTCGCGGCCAGGGTGCTGGTGATCAGCATGACTACGACAAGGTCGTGGCCAACTCGTCCCATGTAGGTTTCCATGGTTCCCAAAAGGGTGCCTGCGGGGTCCGCGGCGTAGGTTTCCTGTGCTGTGGAGCTGCCAACTGCCTGGATCATGGACCAGGAGGTGATGCAGTAGAAGAGGCCGGTGATGAGGATGAAGATGAAGGTGGCCCGCGGGATGGTTTTCTTCGGTTCGCGTACTTCCTCGCGGAAGATCACTGTTGCTTCGAATCCGCCCATGCAGGTGACGCCGATGAGCAGGGCGATACCGAGGTTGCCGGAGAAGATGTTGTGCAGATCCAGTGAGCTGCCCACGTCCAGGCCGGAGGCTCCCCCGGCGAGCATGACGAAGAAGTTGTAGGCCAGCACTACGGCGACTTCGCCCAGGAGCAGGACGGTGAGTACCTTCGCTGAAACGTCGACCCGTACGTAACCCAGGATCCCGACGATGGCCACCTGCAGGAGGCTATAGGCCCACCACGGTATCTCGGGTCCCCCAAGACCGGTGACGAATGTGTTCAGCGAGTAGCCGCTGAAGGTCAGGCTGCCCAGAAGCAAGACGAAGTAGCTGCCCTGGGCCAGGAAGGAAGCACCGAGCCCGAGGACCTTGCCCAAGCCCGCGGTCACGTAAACATAAAATCCACCCGAGTTGGTGATGAACGGTGACATCTTCAAAAAGCCCACCGCGAAGAACGCCATGATGGCAGCACCGAAAACGGCGGTCAGCGGGGCCCCGGCGCCATTGC
The DNA here is from genome assembly GCF_044749185.1 of Paenarthrobacter sp. NPDC089675. Classification (NCBI taxonomy): domain Bacteria; kingdom Bacillati; phylum Actinomycetota; class Actinomycetes; order Micrococcales; family Micrococcaceae; genus Paenarthrobacter; species Paenarthrobacter sp. NPDC089675. The sequence continues at coordinate 1,181 of NZ_JBIVHM010000026.1, forward strand.
CAAAAGCAATCGGAACAGGAACCGAGG